>NZ_CP108025.1:6176737-6865106 GCF_041435095.1 Kitasatospora sp. NBC_00315
GACGATCGTCCGGAAGAAGGGCCAGACGGCGTGCCAGTCCTCGGTGTCGGCTTCCCTGATCAGCATGTGGACAGGATGTCCGGGCGGCCGAGGGAGCACCAGCGCTTTTCGCCCCCGGACGAAAGGGGTGTCCCGCCCCCACAGCGGAACACCCCCGGGTCAGTTGTCCTGGGTGGCGTTCGAGTCGGCCTGCGCGGCGGCGCTCTCGGCCGCGTCGACCTTCTGCTGCATGTCCTTCACCTGGGCGTCGTCCGGGGCGGCCGGCTGGGTGACGGCCGCCTGCCCGCCCGCGTCGCTCCCGCCCGCGCCGCTTCCGCCCGCGCCGTGGGGGCCGCAGCCGGTCAGCAGCAGGGCGGTGACGGCGGCCAGGGTCGCGAGGCCGGCGGCGGTGCGGCGGCTCACTTGGCCGCCGCCGTGCCGAGGCCCTGCGCGGCGCACCAGGTGGTGACCGCCGCGAGGTCGGTCTGCCGGGTCTGGAGCGTGGGCAGCAGGCTCTTGCGGAAGGTCAGGCGGTCGTTCAGGTAGGTGTGGATCTCGGTGTGGCCGGCGGCCTGGGCCTCGTCCACCCGCTTCTGCAGGCGGGCCACCGAGCCGGTGACGGTGGCGTCGCCGTTCAGCCGGGCCAGGGCGGTGGTGACGCGCTGATCGATCTTCGGCAGGCGGTTGCAGACGGATTTGGCGCCGTCGCCCTTCGGGGCGACCGGGGCCTTGGTGCCGGCCGCCTGAGCGGGGGCGCCCGCGAGGAGGGCGGCGGCTACGGCGAGGGCGCCGACGGCGGCGGCCTTCCTACGGTTCGGGAGCATCGCTGGGTCTCCTTCGTGGCAGGTGCGCCGGGCCCGTGGGCGGGTCCGGCTGTGCTGGAAGGTAGCGGGGCTTCTTGTGGATTCCTTGTGAGTGGATTCCTTGCTCGGGCGGCTCGGGCGGCTCGGGCGGCTCGGGCGGCTCGGGCGGCTCGGGCGGCTCGGGCGGTCAGGAGTGTCCCGAGATCCAGTCCCGGCGGACGGGCAGCTCGACGGTCGGTGCGTCCGTCCGCAGCAGCGGCAGCCGCACCTCGAAGCGGGTGCCCGCGCCGCCGGGCGCCGCTCCGGCCGTGACGCTGCCCCGGTGCAGCGCGGCCTGCTGGGCGACCAGGGTCAGACCGAGCCCCGACCCCGGGCTGTCCGGGCGGCGGTGGAAGCGATGGAAGATCGCCTGGCGCTCCGGTGCGGGGATGCCGGGCCCCGCGTCGTCCACGGTCAGGACGGCCACCCCGCTCTCCGCCCGCAGGCCGACCGCGATCGTGGCCGGCTCGCCGGGGCGGTGCCCGTGCACCACCGCGTTGGTGAGCAGGTTGGCGAGCAGGATCCGCAGCCCGCCCTCCCAGCCGAAGACCCGCAGCTCGGTCAGCCCTCCACTCGTGACCGTCGCCTCGGGGTGACGGCGGCGGGCCTCCCCGGCGGCGGCGTCCACCAGTTCGGCGAGGTCGAGCGGGCCGAACGCCGACACCTCCACCAGATCGCCCTGGGCCAGTGTCCGCAGGGCGGTGAGCAGTTCCTGCAGCCGGGCGTGATCCTCCCGGAGGTCGCGGACGACCTCCGCCCGCTCCTCGGCGGGCAGGTCGGGGTGGGCGGCCAGGACGTCCAGATCGGTCCGCATGCTCATCAGCGGGGTGCGCAGTTCGTGCGAGGCGGCCGAGGAGAAGGAGCGGGCGCTGTCCAGCGCCTGCGCCGTCCGTCCGGCCTGTTCGTCGTAGCGCGAGAGCAACAGGGCTATCGCCGTGGTGAGTTCGTCCACCTCGGCGATCCTGCTGGGTTCGGGGGCGAAGGCGGCGGCCCCGGCACGCGGGTCCAACTCGGCGGCCCGCCTGCTGAGTCGGCGCAGTGATCCGGTGGCCCGGTGTGCCAGCCCGAGGGCCAAGAGTCCCGAGACGGGTGCGGCGAGCAGGGCCACCAGCAGCACCCGGCGCCGTACGGCGGTGAGTTGGGGGCCGTCGGCCACCGCCGGGGCGAACAGCTGGAGGGTGCCGGGCGCGTTGCCGTCCACCGCCACGGTCAGCACCCGCCAGGCCCGGCCCCGCTCGCGGACGGTCGCCGGGCCACCGGTCGTGCGGGCCGTCCGGGCCGGGTCGGTGGGCTGGGGGCCGCCCGTCAGTACGACCGTGCCGTCGGTGGCCGTCACCCGGACACCCGAGTCGAGGGTGTCGCCGAGCACCTTGCGGCTCTGGTTCTGCTCGGCCTTGGGCCGTCCGCCGTGGTCCGCGGTCAGCAGCGCCCGGATGTCCGGGGCGATCGCCGCCGCCCGGTCGGCCAGTTGGGTGTCCTGCTGGGCGTGCAGATCCCGGCCGACCAGGCCGAGCAGCAGCGCGCCCGCGCCCAGCACCAGCAGCGGCACGACGACGGTGACGGACAGGGCTATCCGGGTGGAGAGTTTCACGCCCCGACCTCCCCGGCGGGCAGCCGCAGCACGAAGCCGACGCCCCGGACGGTGTGGATCAGCCGCGGCCGTCCGCCCTCCTCCAGCTTGCGGCGCAGGTAGCTGACGAAGGTGTCGACGGCGTCGGTGCGCACGTCGAAGTCGTAGCCCCAGACCCGGTCGAGCAGCTGGTCCCTGGTGAGGACGATCCCGGCGTTGCGGGCGAACTGCTCCAGCAACTCGAACTCCCGCCGGGTCAAACGGATCTCGACGTCGTCCCGGTGCACCTGACGGGTGGCCGGGTCGATCACCAGCGGGCCGACCCGGAGCCGTTCGGTGGGCGGCGCGGGCCGTCGGCGCAGCAGCGCGTGCAGCCGCAGCACCAGCTCCTCCAGGGCGAACGGCTTCACCAGGTAGTCGTCCGCTCCGGCCTGCAGCCCGGCCACGCGGTCGGCGAGCTCGTCCAGCGCCGAGAGCATCAGGACGGGCGTCTCGTCGCCCCCGGCGCGGACGGCCCGGCAGACCTCGGTACCGGACATCCCCGGCATCGACACGTCCAGGACCAGGACGTCCGCCGCCTGCCGGGCGAGCGCGGCCAGTGCCGACGGGCCGTCCTCGGCGAGCAGCACGCCGAAGCCGCTCAGCCGCAGCCCGCGCTCAAGTGACCGGCGGATGGCGGCATCGTCGTCCACGACGAGCACCCGGCCCGTGGTCATGGGCGTCTCCCTCCGTCACGCGAAAGAGGGCCACCGTCTCATGCGCCTCCGACGCGCGGCCCGTGGGGGTCGGCGCCGGCCGCGGGACCGGGTGTCGCGGCGGCCTCACCCGCCTGCCGGACGCGAGCGTCGCCTCCTGGCCCGGCCAGGCGGCCGGTCACCGACGGTTCCGGGCCGCCGTCCCCGGTGCCACCGTCGCCGGTGCTGCCGTCGCCGGTGCTGCCGTCGCCGGTGCTGGCTGCCCCGGTGCCGCCGTCGCCGGGGCGAACGGCGCGGGGGCTCGCCGTGCCGTTCGGGCCGCCCGCAGCCGGCCTGCCACCAGTTGCAGGGCGAGCGCGCAGGCGACGGCGATGCCGAAGGCGGGGCCGCCGCCCAGGGGTTCGGTCAGCTCGGCCACCAGGAAGCAGAAGACGGCGAAGCCCAGGAGGCCGCGCAGCACGCCGCGCAACGTCGCCTCCGCGACCGAGGCGCCGCCCTGGGCGAGCGCGAAGGTCGCGACCACGCTGGTGCCGATGGGGAACGGCGCGAGTACGCCCGTCAGGTCGGGACCGAGGTGCGAGGCGGCCGTGGTCAGGACGGTGACCAGCAGGGCCGTCGCGGCGGCCCGCGCCGGGAGGTCCCACCGCGGTGGCCGCGGTGTCGCCGTCACCTCACCCCCCGGAGTGGTTCGGCCCAGTGCCCGGGCGCCGCAGGCGGTCGCGGCCAGCGACAGGCACAGGGCGAGGAGGGGCGGCACGGAGAGCAGCGACAACGCGGGGTCCGCGACCAGACAGAGCGACCAGGCCAGTACCAGGGTGACCGACCAGTGCCCGGTCCGCACCGTCCGGGACAGCAGGGCGAAGACGACGACGAACAGTGCCAGCGAGACCAGGCCCAGCAGCGAGGCCCCGGCGGCTCGTGCGGCGAACCCCGGGCCGTGTTCCAGACAGGTGATGAACAGGATCGGCCCGGCCACGATCGGGAGCGCCACCAGGGTGCCCGTCAGGGCCGGTCCCCAGCGACGTCCGGCGAGGGAGGAGGCCACCACGAGCCCGGGCGCGAGGAGCAGCTTAAGGATCAACATCGACACTGGCGTCATCCTGACGCATCCGCCCGGCGGACCGGTCCGCCCTGGTGGGCGGCCCGGCGCGGTGGTTCAGGACGGACGCTGATCCCCGGGCGGGGTGGCCGGGAACACCGGGGGGAACGGCGGCGGGCCCGGCTGCGCGGGCGGGGGAGTGGCGGCCTGCGGCGCGGGCTGGTGCGGCGCTTGGGGTGCCTGCGGCGCGGGCTGGTGCGGCGCTTGGGGTGCCTGCGGCGCGGGCTGGAACGCTGTCGGCCCGGAGTGGGCTGCCGGCTGGAACGGTCCGGGCTGGAACGGCGTCGGCCCGGACTGCGGCGGCACCCCGGTCGGCACCGGCCCGTAGGAGGTGTACGGGTTGAACACCGGAGCGGGGGGCGTCGTGGTGCGGGTGGCGGCGACGATGACGGCCACCAGGACGGCGGCGAGAACCGCGAAGACGTGCAGCAGGTTGAAGGTCAGATAGGTGCCGTTGTACGCGAAGCCCCCGCCGGCGTCCGAGCCGCTGAGCTGGTTGATCAGTGACGCCGCGGTGGAGTAGGCGTCCACCGCGAGCAGGACCACCGCCGCGGGCCGGACCCACCGGCCGCCGCTGAAGGCGCCGACGGCGATGGCCAGCAGGGCGAGCGACAGTGCTGTGTCGTACCCGAAGAAGCCGCTCGGGCCGGGGATGACGTGGGCGTAGCTGAAGCCCAGCGCGACCGGGACGTAGCCCAGGCCCTCCTGGCTGATGTCGTAGGCGAGGGTGCCCAGTTCGCCGAACAGCAGCAGGAGCGCCAGGATTCCGATGCCGACCAGCCCGCCGCCGCCGGGGCCTCGGTTGACGGGTGCCACCGGCGGGTAGCCGCCGACGGCGGGGCGGTACGGGTCGTAGGTCATGAAGTCCCCCAGGTGGTGCGGTGATTCACAGGTCCGCACGAGGCTAGCGCGCGGGATGCCCGGGCGGAACACGGTCGGGTGAGCGCGTCCACCTGCGGGGGCGCCGTCCGCGCCGCGGCCGCCCCCGCGCAACCGGGGGCTAGAGCCCCGGGATCCGGCCGTTGCGGAACAGGTCGACGAAGATCTGGTGGTCCTGGCGGGCCCGGGCTCCGTAGGCGTGGGCGAAGGCGACCAGCATGTCGGCGAAGCCGGCCGCGTCCTCGCCGATCGCCGCGTCGATGGCGTGCTCGGTGGAGAACGGCACCAGGGTGTGGCCGCTGGAGGATTCGTCGGCGGCCGCGTGCATGCCCGCGGTGGCCCGGCCGAGGTGGTCGATCACCGAGCGGAGGTCGGCGGGCTCGTTGAGGTCCGTCCAGTCCAGGTCGGTGGTGTAGGGGGAGACCTCGGCGACCAGCTGTCCCTGGCCACGCAGGGTGGCGTGGCCGAGCCAGGGGTCGCTGTGGGCCTGGAGGGCGCGCTGGGAGATGACGGTGCGGTGGCCCTCGTGCTCGAAGTAGCCGCGGATCGCCGGATCGGTGACGTGCCGGGAGACGGCAGGGGTCTGGCCCTGCTTCATGTAGATGACGACGTCGTTCTCCAGGGCGTCGGTCCGGCCCTCCAGCAGCAGGTTGTACGAGGGCAGACCGGCGCTGCCGATGCCGATGCCCCGCCGCCCGACCACGTTTTTGACGCGCAGGGCGTCGGGCCGGGTGCGGCTGGCGGGCGGCAGGGTGGCGAGGTACGCCTCGAACGCCTCCAGCACCTCGGCCCGGGTGGCCTCGTCCAGGTCGATCGCCCCGCCGCCCTTGCGGAAGCGGCGGTCGTAGCCGTCGACGACGGTCTCGCTGTCGAGCAGGGAGACGCGGGTCTGCAGGCGGGCCCGGCGCAGGGTCTCCAGGATCGGGCCGGTGGCCGTGTCCAGGGTGAACGCGGTGCTCTCGCCGTCACGGACGAGGACGGAGATCTCCTCCCGGTAGGCGGCGGCGAAGGCCCGCACCAGTTCGGTGATCGTCTCGTCCGAGAGCGCCTTGGCGTATCCGATCAGGGCGAGGCTGGCGGCGAGCCGCTGGACGTCCCAGGTGAAGGCGCCGACGTACGCCTCGTCGAAGTCGTTCACGTTGAAGACCAGCCGGCCTTCGGCGTTGAGGTAGGTGCCGAAGTTCTCCGCGTGCAGGTCGCCGTGGATCCAGACCCTGCTGGTGTGCTCGTCCAGGAACCCGGCGCCGTAGGCGTCGTAGGGGGCGGTGGTGAGGTCGGCGTAGTAGAGGCCGGCGGTCCCGCGGTAGAACGCGAAGGCGGAGGCGGCCATCTTGCGGAACTTGACCCGGAACGCCGCCGGATCCTGGGCGAGCAGCTCGCCGAAGGCGGTGTCGAAGACGCGCAGAATCGCCTCGGCGCGTTCGGGTTCGCGGTGGGCGGCGGTGAGCTGGTCGGGCATCGGTGTTCCTTCTGTGGCGCTCGGCGGATCCGGTGGCGAGTCCGCACCCTACTGCGGGTGACCGGAGGGCGGCGATTCGCCGCTCACGGGGCCGCTCCGGGTCCGCCGGGGCGGGACGGCTGCGGCTGGATCGACCCGCGCGCCCGGGCGAGGCGATCTCTCCGACGTCGGATGCCTTCGACTTCCCGGGCGCCCGGTCCACCCGATCCCGCCCCGCGCCCGTTCCGCCGGTGCCGCCGTCCGGCCGGTGCCGATCGTGCCGCTGCCGCCGTCCTCGCAGGTGCCGCCGTCCCGCCGCTGCCGCCGTTCTTCGAAGCGATGACCGGTCCACCCGGGAGCGAGCCCTCGGTCGGGGAGCTCCGTCGGCATGATCGGCCATCCCGACGGTCGCCGAAAAACTCTCGATGTCAAGTATCTTGACGTCGAGATTGATTGTCGGGCAAGCTGCTCCCGAGTCTCTTGATGTCGAGACACTTTCCGTACGGATCGGAGGCCGGCGATGCCACGCGGCGCAGTGAACCCCCGGGCCCGCCGGGGCGAACCCGGCCTGTTGGCACAGTTGCGGCGGCCACCGGGCGGCCGTGACGCGCGGATCATGCTGCTCGCCCAACTGATGGACAGGACCGGCTCGGGCGTCTGGGGCGCCTCGGCGGTCCTGTACTTCACCTTCGTGGCCGGACTGGACGCCCGGCAGTTGGGCCTGTTGCTCGGCGCGGCCGGCGTCGCGGGCATCGCCGGCTCGCCGCTGGCCGGTCGGCTGGCCGACCGCTTCCCGGTGCGCCCGCTGCTGATCGGCTGTCACCTGCTGCGCCTCGGGACCCTCTGCCTGCTGCTGGTCTGCACCGGCCTCCACCTGCTGCTCCCCGTGGTCGCGGTCACCCACCTCGGCGACCGGGCGGCCAAGACCCTGGAGATGCTGTTCGCCACGCGGGTCGCGGGTGAGCGCCGCTCCACCTACCAGGCGCTGTCGCGCAGTGCGGCGAACGCCGGCTACGCGCTCGGCGCCGGGATCGCCGCGATCGGACTCGCGGTGGGGACGGCCGCCGCCTACCGATCCCTGATCCTGGCCGACGCACTGTCGTTCCTGGTGGCCGCCGCGCTGGTGTGGCGCACCGGCGAGCCACGCGGCGGCGGTTCGGTGGTGGCGCGCTACGGCGGCCCCGACGCGGCGAGTGACCCGGTGGGTGGCGGGGTCGGCGATTCGGCGGGCCGGCCGGCCGAATCGCCGACCCGGAGCCCGTGGCGGGATCGCGGCTACCTGCTGTTCGTCCTGCTGGACGTCCCGATGAACCTGGACGACTCGATTCTGGGCGTCGGGCTGCCCCTGTGGCTGGTGAGTCGCACGGCGGCGCCGCACGCCGTCGTCCCGGTGTTCCTGGTGATCAACACCGTGCTGGTGGTCGTGCTCCAGGTCCGGGTGTCGGCCAGGGTCACCGAGCCGCGCCAGGCCGCCGGAGCGGTGCTGCTGTACGGGCTGACGATGTTCGCGTCCTGCATCGTGCTGGCCACCGCCACCGGCGGCGGGCCCTGGGCCGCCGCGGCCGCCATGCTCGCCGCGGCGGTGCTGGTGACCGCGGCGGAGCTGATGCGTTCGGTGAGCTCCTGGGAGCTGGCGGTCTCGCTGGCGCCCCGGCGGGCGCGGGCTTCCTACCTGGGGGTGGCCGGAATGTCCCAGTCGGTGCAGAAGTCCGCCGGACCGCTGCTGCTGACCGGCGCGGTGCTGACCGCCGGCCCGGCGGGCTGGCTCGTGCTCGGCGCGGCGGTGGCGGCGCTTTCCGTCGTGCAGCGACGGGCTTGCCTGCGGCGGTTGGAGGCCGTGCTCCCGCCGTCCCCCGCCGACCGGCCGCCGGTCGCCCAGCCGGCCGGCGGCCGGATCACGCCCTGAACCCGCCGGTCGCCACCGCAGCGCCACCACCGCCGTCACCAGCGCAGCGTCACCCCGCCGGTCACCACCGCAGCGCGTTCCCCCGCCCCGGGTCCGGGTCCGGGCCCGGCCGCCCGCCGGTCAGGCGCTCCAGGCGGACGGCCCCAGCAGTGTCTTGACCTCGCTCGCGAAGCCGTTGTCGGGGTTGACCAGGAACCCGAGCTCGTAGAGGACGTTCTTCTGCGGACTGGTGGTCAGCATCCGGACGGGCACGTCCCCGGGGTGGGCCCGCAGCGAGCGCTTGAGCTCGTGCACCACGCGCGGGCTCACCTTGGTGAACGGGACGGTGATCTGCACGGGGGGCTTGCCGCCGTGCTCGGCCGAGGAGATGTCGAGGGTGCTGATCTCCTGGCCGAAGATGCTCAGGGAGCCGTCGCGCTCGTTGAGCCGGCCGCGGGCCGAGATGACGTTGTCCTCGACCATCTGGTCGGCCATCAGGTTGTAGGTGGCGGGGAAGAACAGCACCTCGACGGAGCCGTCGCGGTCCGCCAGCGTGATGATGGCCCAGGCGTTGCCGGCCTTGTTGATCCGGCGGTCCACGCCGGTGATCAGCCCGGCGAGCTTGACCTCGCCCTCGGTGCGCCCGGAGCCGAGCAGCTCCGCGATGGAGATGTCACGGTTGCGGGAGAGGATGTGCTCGGCGCCGTCCAGCGGGTGGCTGGAAACGTACAGGCCGAGCATCTCCCTTTCGAGGCTGAGCAGTTGCTTGCGCGGCCACTCGCGTTCGGTGAGTTCGAAGTCCAGGCCGATGGCCGGGATGTCCTCGCCGTTGTCCATCGCGCCGAACAGGTCGTCCTGGCCGATGGCCTGCTGCTTCTTGACGCCGGTGACGGCGTCGACCGCACTCTCGTGCACGCTGGTGAGCGAGAGCCGGGTGTGCCCGAGCGAGTCGAAGGCGCCGGCCTTGATCAGGGAGTCGATGGTGCGCTTGTTGCACACCACCAGCTCGACCTTGTCGAGGAAGTCGGCGAAGGAGGTGTACTTGCCCTTCTCGCCACGGGTCCGCACCAGGGACTCGATGACGGGCACGCCGACGTTGCGGACGGCCTTGAGGCCGAAGCGGACGTCGGTGCCGACGGCGGTGAAGTCGACCACGGACTCGTTCACGTCCGGCGAGAGGATCTTGATGCCCATCTGGCGGCACTCGGCGAGGTAGATCGCCATCTTGTCCTTGTCGTCGGCCACCGACGTGAGCAGGGCGGCCATGTACTCGGCCGGATAGTTCGCCTTGAGGTAGGCGGTCTGGTAGGAGACCAGCCCGTACGCGGCGGAGTGCGATTTGTTGAACGCGTAGCCGGCGAACGGGACCAGGACGTCCCAGACCGCCTGGATGGCCTCGTCGGAGTAGCCGCGCTCCTTGCAGCCCGCGTGGAAGGGCACGAACTCCTTCTCCAGGACCTCCTTCTTCTTCTTGCCCATCGCGCGGCGGAGCAGGTCTGCCTGTCCGAGGCTGT
This sequence comes from Kitasatospora sp. NBC_00315, assembly GCF_041435095.1. NCBI lineage: Bacteria > Bacillati > Actinomycetota > Actinomycetes > Kitasatosporales > Streptomycetaceae > Kitasatospora > Kitasatospora sp. NBC_00315. Next base: position 6,186,639 of record NZ_CP108025.1, read on the forward strand.
AGCCGGCCAGCACCTGCGCGGCTCGCTGCACCTGCTCCTGGTAGACGATCAGGCCGTACGTCGGGCCGAGGACCTCCTTGAGAGGCTCCTCCAGCTCCGGGTGGATCGGGATGATCTCCTGCTGGGCGTTCTTGCGCAGCGCGTAGTTGGTGTGCGAGTTCATGCCCATCGGGCCGGGCCGGTACAGCGCCGAGACGGCGGAGATGTCGGCGAACTCGGTGGGCTTCATCAGCTTGAGCAGGGCGCGCATCGGGCCGCCGTCGAGCTGGAAGACGCCCAGGGTGTCACCCCGGGCGAGGAGTTCGTACGTGGTGGGGTCGTCGAGGGGGATCTTCTCGATGTTGACCTCGCCACCGCGGTTGGACTTGATGATCTTGATGCAGTGGTCGATGATGCCCAGGTTCCGCAGACCCAGGAAGTCCATCTTGATCAGGCCCAGGGCTTCGCAGGACGGGTAGTCGAAGCCGGTGATGATCGTGCCGTCCTTGTCCCGCTTGTGCAGCGGGACGAGTTCCAGCAGGGGTGTGGACGAGAGGATCACGGCGGCCGCGTGCACGCCGGTGCCGCGGATCAGGCCCTCGATGCCGAGGCCGGTGTCGATGATCTTCTTGACGTCGGGCTCGTTCGCGTAGAGCGAGCGGATCTCGGTGCCCTCGTTGTAGCGCGGGTGCTTCTCGTTGAACAGGTCCGCCAGCGGGACGCCCTTGCCCATCACGTCCGGCGGCATCGCCTTGGTGATCCGGTCGCCCATCGCGAAGGGGTAGCCGAGGATGCGGTTGGCGTCCTTGACGGCGGCCTTGGCCTTGATGGTGCCGAAGGTGTTCACCTGGGCGGTGTACGCCTCGCCGTACTTGTCGGTGACGTAGCGCACCATCTGGTCGCGCTGGCGGTCGTCGAAGTCGATGTCGACGTCCGGGGGGTTGATGCGCTCGGGGTTCAGGAACCGCTCGAACAGCAGATCGTGCTCCAGCGGGTCCAGCTCGGTGATCCGGGTCAGGTAGGAGACCATCGACCCGGCCGCGGAGCCACGGCCCGGGCCGACCGGGATGCCGTTGTCGCGGGCGTACTGGCAGATGTCCGCGACCACGAGGAAGTACGCGTCGAAGCCCATCGGGGAGATGACGCCCATCTCCAGCTCGACCCGGTCCAGCACCTCCTGGCTCGGGTTGTCGCCGTAGCGCAGCGACAGCCCGGCCTTGATCTTCTGGCGCAGGAAGGACGCCTGGGTCTCGCCCTCGGGCACGTCGAACTGCGGCATCCGGTCGACGTAGGTGAAGACCTCGTCGTAGGGCTGGATCCGCTCGCCGATCGCCAGCGTGTTGTCACAGGCCTCGGGCAGCTCGCGGAACATCTCCCGCATCTGCTCGGCGGTCTTGATGTAGTAGCCCGAGCCGTTGAACTTGAACCGGTTCGGGTCGTCCTTGTTCTTGCCCACGCCGACGCAGAGCAGGCTGTCGTGCGCGTCGGACTGGTCCTCGGTGACGTAGTGCGAGTCGTTGGTGGCCAGCAGCGGGATGTTCAGTTGCTTCGCCAGGCGCAGCAGGTCCTCGCGGACGTCGCGCTCGATGGACAGGCCGTGGTCCATCAGCTCCAGGAAGTAGTTCTCCCGGCCGAAGATGTCCTGGTAGGCAGCGGCGGCCTTGACCGCCTCGTCGTACTGGCCCAGCCGCAGCCGGGTCTGCACCTCGCCCGAGGGGCAGCCGGTGGTGGCGATGATGCCGGCCGCGTTCTCGGCGATCAGCTCGCGGTCCATGCGGGGCTTCATGTAGTAGCCCTCCATCGACGCGAGCGAGGAGAGCTTGAAGAGGTTGCGCAGGCCCTGGGCGTTCTCCGCCCACATGGTCATGTGGGTGTACCGGCCGCCGCCGGAGACGTCCTTGCCGCCCTCACCGTCGGCGTTGGCCATCCGCTGCCCGCCCGGAGCCCAGAAGACCGGCTTCTTCGCGAAGCGCGAACCGGGCGCGACGTACGCCTCGATCCCGATGATCGGCTTCACCGAGCTCTTGGTCGCGGTCTGGAAGAACTCGTACGCGCCGAACATGTTGCCGTGGTCGCTCATCGCGATGGCCGGCATGCCCTGCTTCTCGGCCTCGGCGAAGAGCTTGCCGTTCTTCGCCGCCCCGTCCAGCATCGAGTACTCGGTGTGGACATGGAGGTGCACGAAGCTGTCGGCCACGGTGGAAAGGCTCCTAGCAGAGGGGGCGGGACGCGTTCCGGGGGATGTTCCACCCTAGCGCCACTGAGGCCCTTGAACCTCGCCGTGACCGATGGTGTCCGCGATGCCTTCACAAGCGATCGGGGCTGCTCGGGCAGGGCCGTCGCAGGGGCCGGACGGGTCGGCGCCCGGCCCCCGGTGAGACCGACGTCACGTACCCGCCCGGCGGCCGGTCAGCTCCAGCGGTAGCGCAGCTTCAGCCGGTCCACGACGAGGTTGAAGCGGGCCCGGTCCAGCGCGCAGGCCTCGCGGCGCATCCCCGCGTCGTGCACCCGCAGCACCCGGTCCAGGGCGACCCAGGAATCCCGGCCGGTGCGGTCCCAGGGCCCCGAGCCGATCGGCACCCAGTCGCTGTCGGCGTGCGCCTTGCTGGAGAGCATCACGGTGAGCAGCGTGCCGTCCGCCTCCCGGGCGACCACCAGCACCGGGCGGTCCTTGCCGCGGCCGTCGTTCTCCTCGTACGGCACCCAGGTCCAGACGATCTCGCCCGGGTCGGGATCACCGTCGTGGTCGGGCGCGTACTCGGTGCGGACCCGGCCGATCCGCAGCGGGTCGACCTCCCGGGTCGCGGCGGGTCCGTGGGAGCCGGGGGAGCGCTCGTCCTGGTGCGTCAACTCAGCCATGCGCGAAGGCTAGTGATCGCGGCCCGGACGATCAAGATCCCGGCGCGGTCGCGCTCCCGAGAGCGGAGGGCAGCGTCGTGCGCAGCGCGGCGGTGAAGGCGGCCACGGCCGGGTGGGTGGCCGCCCCGCTGCGGAACGCCGTCCTGGTGCGGCGGCACATCGCGAGTTCGGTGAGGAGGACGCCCGGCGGCGGGTCCACCGCACCGAGGCGGGGGACCAGGGCGACCCCCTGGCCCGCCGCGACCAGGGCCAGCACGGTGGCGAACTCGTCGACCTGGTGGCGCACCCGGGGGGTGAAGCCGGCCGCCTCGCAGGCCCGGACGGCCATCGTGCGGCAGAGCGTGCCGGGCGTACCCATGATCCAGGGGGTGTCCCGGTGCGCGGCGACCGGATCGACGGGGGCCGACGCGGCGGCGGCGCCGGCCGACGCCGGGGTCGCGGCCGGAGCGGCGCCGTCGGTCCTGGCTGACGCCAGAGCGGCGCCGTCGGTCCTGGCTGACGCCAGAGCGGCGCCGTCGGTCCTGGCTGACGCCAGATACATGGCCTCGCTGAACAGCGGTTCGGTGGCCAGGCCCGGTTCGGCCGGGGAGGGCACGAAGTCGTAGTCGTGGACGAGCGCGACGTCCAGCTCGCCCGCCCGCAGCGCGTCCGCGACGTCCGCCGGATCCATCTCGGCGACCATCGGTTCCAGCGCGGGGTGCTCGCGGGCGAGGACGGCCAGCGCGCCCGGGACGATCGCCCGGGCCGCACTCGGGAAGGTGCCGATCCGCAGCGGTCCGGCCGGCCCCTGCCGGGCGTCGACCAGTTCGGCGGCGGCCAGCTCCAGCCGCTCCAGCACGGCCTCGGCATGGCGGACCAGGTTGCGCCCGGCGGGCGTCAGGCTCACCCGGCGGCCGGTGCGCTCCAGCAGCGGCACCCCGGCCTCCCGCTCCAGCACGGACAGCTGCTGGGAGACGGCGGACGGACTGAAGGCGAGGGCCTCGGCCACGGCGGCGATGGTACCCCGGTGGGCGAGTTCCCTGAGCAGGCGCAGGCGCCGGACGTCGAGCATCGGTCCAGCTTACGGTTCTCGGTGGAAATGTGAACTGGACCCGGCGGTACGGTGCGGGCCAGGCTGGTCACCATGGACCACCGCACCCCGCTGCGCGGGATCTACGTACCGCTCGTCACCCCGTTCGCCGCCGACGGCACGATCGCCGCCGGGGCGCTGGAGGAGCTGGCGCACGGCGCCCTGGACCAGGGCGCCGCCGGCCTCGCCGCGCTCGGCACCACCGCCGAGGAGGCCGCCCTGGACGCGGCCGAGCGGCGGACCGTGCTGCGGGTGACCGCCGCCGTCTGCCGTGAGCGCGGCGCGACGCTGCTGGTCGGCGCCGGTGGCTCCGACACCCGGCGCGCCGGCGAGGCCCTGCTCGCGCTCGGCGAGCAGGCCCCGGAGGCGGCCGCCGCGATGGTGACCGTCCCGGCGTTCTCCCGCCCGGGCGAGGCCGGGGTCGTCGCGCACTTCCGGTACCTCGCCGGGCTGAGCCCCGTCCCGCTGGTGATCTACCACATCCCCTACCGCACCGGGCAGCCGCTCGGCGCCGCCGCGCTGCTGGAGCTGGCGGCCGTGCCGGGCATCGCCGGGGTCAAGTACGCGACCGGCGGCATCGACCAGGACACCGTCGAGCTGCTGGGCGCGGCCCCGGGGGGCTTCGCCGTGCTGGCCGGGGACGACGCCTTCCTCTCCCCGATGCTGGCGCTCGGCGCCGCCGGCGGCATCCTGGCCTCCGCCCACCTGGCCACCGCCCGCTTCGCCGAGCTGGCCGGGGCCTGGCTGGCCGGCGACGTGGAGCGGGCCCGGCCGCTCGGCCACGCCCTGGCGGGCCTGGCCGGAGCCGCGTTCGCGGCGCCCAATCCCACCGTGATCAAGGGCGTGCTGCACGCCCAGGGCCGCATCCCCACCCCGGACGTCCGGCTGCCGCTGCTGCCCGCGGAGCCCGCCCGGGTGGCGGCGGCGCTGGCCCGGGCGGCGGCCCTGGCCGACTGAGGCAGGGCCCCCGACGAGCCGGGGCCCGGGCCCCCACGGGCCGAGCGGAGCCCCTCCCCCGTTCACAGCGTGGAACGCCCCGCGGCCCGAGTCGGCTGTCAGGGCATGATGGGCGGAGTGCGGCTGACATCGGCAGGCTGTGACCTGCGAGAACCACCCCAGAGGAGATAGTCGGATGAGGATCGGCATTGTTGGGGCCACCGGCCAGGTCGGCGCGGTCGTGCGCGGCATCCTGGCGGAGCGCGAGTTCCCGGTCGAGCAGCTCCGGCTGTTCGCCTCGGCCCGCTCGGCCGGACGCACGCTGCCCTGGCAGGGCACCGAGATCACCGTCGAGGACGCGGCCACGGCCGACTACAGCGGCCTGGACATCGTGATCTTCTCGGCCGGCGGCTCGACCTCCAAGGAGCTGGCACCCAAGGTGGCGGCTGCCGGCGCGGTCGTCATCGACAACTCCTCGGCCTGGCGCCGCGACCCCGAGGTCCCGCTGGTGGTCTCGGAGGTCAACCCCGAGGCGATCGCCGACCGCCCCAAGGGCATCATCGCCAACCCGAACTGCACCACCATGGCCGCCATGCCCGTGCTGCGCCCGCTGCACGAGGAGGCCGGCCTGACCGCGCTGGTCGCCACCACCTACCAGGCCGTCTCCGGCTCCGGGCTGGCCGGCGTCGCCGAGCTGCACACCCAGGCCGGCAAGGTCGTCGGCGAGGCCGACCGGCTCACCCACGACGGCGAGGCCGTCGAGTTCCCGGCCCCCACCGTCTACCGGCGCCCGATCGCGTTCAACGTGATCCCGCTGGCCGGCAACCTGGTCGACGACGGCTCCTTCGAGACCGACGAGGAGCAGAAGCTCCGCAACGAGTCGCGCAAGATCCTCGGCATCCCCGAGCTCAAGGTCTCCGGCACCTGCGTGCGGGTGCCGGTCTTCTCCGGCCACTCGCTGCAGATCAACGCCCGCTTCGCCGGCCCGATCAGCGTCGAGCGCGCCTACGAGCTGCTCAAGGACGCGCCGGGCGTGGAGCTCTCCGAGATCCCGACCCCGCTCCAGGCCGCCGGCAAGGACGCCAGCTACGTCGGCCGGATCCGGGTGGACGAGACGGTCGACAACGGCCTCGCGCTCTTCCTCTCCAACGACAACCTCCGCAAGGGCGCGGCGCTCAACGCCGTCCAGATCGCCGAACTGGTCGCCGCCGAACTGGGCTGACCCGCTCCGCCCGGCACCGCCGCGCCCGTTCCCCGACGCCGGGGGACGGGCGCGGTTCGTCGCACGGGGGTCGCGGGCGCCCGGGGCCCGTGCGTCGACGCACCGCCCGGACCGGGCGCGGCCGTGGTCCACCGGGCGCCCGGGGCGGCGGCCGGTCGGCGCCGGCGGCGCCCGGAGCCCGGCAGGGGCCGTCGGCCCGATCGGCGTGGTTTGGGGGATTGGAGGGCAGCCGGTCGGGCAGACTGCTCCGTACGCCGCGCCCCGGGCCGCCTGCCCGGGTGGTGGCGGACCGCGCCCGCGCGGCGCTGCCGGCCCGGTGGCGCGGTGCCCGGGGCCGACCGGAACGACCGGAAAGAGGTGCGGACGTGGACCGCTGTGTCGTCCTGGTGGACGCCGGATACCTGCTGGGCGCGGCCGCCAGCCTGCTCGCCGGGGACCCGTCCCGGTCGCGGGTGACGGTGGACCACACCGCGCTGATCGCCGCGCTGCGCGAACGCGCCGAGGCCGAGACCGGTCTGCCGCTGCTGCGCATCTACTGGTTCGACGCGGCCCCGGACCGCCGCCCGATGCCCGAGCACCGCCGGCTGCGGGTCCTGCCCCGGGTGACGGTCCGGCTCGGTGCGCTGACCCGCGCGGAGGGCCGCTGGGTGCAGAAGGGCGTGGACGCCGCGATGCACGCCGAACTCTCCGAGCTGGCCCGTAACCGGGCCTGCGCGGACGTGGTCCTGGTCACCGGGGACGGCGATCTGCTGCCCGGCATGATGTCCGCCAAGGAGCACGGCGTGGTGGTGCACCTGTGGGCGCTGCAGGCCGCCGACGGGGACTTCAACCAGTCCGAGGACCTGGTCGGCGAGGCGGACGAGCGCCGGGTGCTGGACCGCGAGTGGATCGAGCGCTGGGTCGCCGTACGGGAGAGCCTGCCCTTCCAGGCGCCGGGACCGCGGGCCGAGATCGCCAAGATCCTCTCCGCGCCGCCGGCCCCCGCGCGCTCCGGCGCCGCGACGCGGCCGGCCGCGCGCCCGGAGCCGGCCGCCGCGCTGGCCGGGGCGGCGGAGCCCGCCTCGGCGCTGAAGGTCGTGCCGACCCCCAAGGACCTCGCGGGCCGCGCCCCGGTGCCGGTCGTGGCCGCCGCCGTCCCGAGCGCCAACGGCGGCGGGGGCGGGAACGGCGGGGGTGCCCACGCCGGGGTGAACGGCACGGGTGCCAACGGGCACGTGGTGAACGGCAGCGGCCCCGTGCTGCGCTGGTCCTCCGACCGGGGCTGGGTGGACCGCCCCGCCGCCGAGACCGCGACCGCGGGCGACGGCCTGCCCACGCTCGCCCAGCTCACCACCGCCGAGCAGCGCTGGGTCGACCGCGAGGAGGACATCACCACCATCGGCGGCGACGCCCACGAGGTCGGCCAGGTCTTCGCCCGGCGCTGGACGGAGCGGCTCGGCGACGTCGAGCGGCTCACCGTGCTGTGGCCCGACTACCCGCGCATCCCGCACCGCGTCGACGGCGAACTGCTCCGCTACGCGGCCCGGTTCGGCCTCCTCGCGCACAAGGACGACCAGATCGACGAGCACGACCGGTACGCCATCCGGGCCGGCTTCTGGAAGGAACTGGCCGTCCGGGTGCCCGGCGGGGACCTGATCGTCGTCGAGGACTGAGCGCCCGGCGCCCGCCCGCCGCGCGGCCTGATTCGTCGCATCAGGCCCCCTTGTCCGGATCTGGCCCCCCAGCGCGTAGAGTCTTCGCTCGTGAGCGAGACCGACCGGCGGGCACCACGGGCCGTGCCGCAGGGCGAGGCCGCCGACCCGCCGGGCCGGCCGGCCGAGCTGTGCTGCGCCGTGCGCGACCTGGTCAAGACCTACCGCCCCGCCCGTGGCGGGGACGCGGCCGTGATCCGCGCCAACGACGGCATCAGCCTGGACATCCGCCGGGGCGAGGTGTTCGGCCTGCTCGGCCCCAACGGGGCCGGCAAGTCCACCCTGGTCCGCCAGCTCACCGGGCTGCTGCGCCCGGACAGCGGCAGTGTGGAGATCCTCGGCCACGACGTGGTGCGCCACCCCGAGCGGGCGGCCAGGCTGCTGGCCTATCTCGGCCAGGAGTCCACCGCGCTGGACGAGCTGACGGTCGCGCTGGCCGCCGAGACCACCGGACGGCTGCGCGGCCTGAGCCGGGCCGGGGCCCGCGCCGAGGCCGCCGACGTGCTCGCCGAACTCGGCCTCGAAGCTCTCGCGGCCCGTCCGCTGGCCAAGCTCTCCGGCGGTCAGCGCCGGCTGGCCTGCCTCGCCGCGACGCTGGTCGGTGAGCGCCCGCTGCTCGTCCTGGACGAGCCGACCACCGGTATGGACCCGGTCGCCCGCCGGGCCGTCTGGTCCGCCGTGGACCGCCGCCGTGCCGAACACGGCGTGACCGTCCTGCTCGTCACCCACAACGTCATCGAGGCGGAGACGGTGCTCGACCGGGTCGCGGTGGTGGACGAGGGCCGGGTGATCGCCTGCGACACCCCCGGTGGCCTGAAGGCACTGGTCGACGGCGACGTCCGGCTCGACCTGGTCTGGCGCACCGAGGCCCCGATGGAGGTACCCGCCGTCGCCCGGCTCGCCGAGCGGGCCGAGCGCACCGGCCGCCGCTGGACCGTGCGGACCAGCCCCGAGCAGGCCCGTGAGCTGGTCGCCGCCGTCACCACCGGACCGGCCTTCGCCGCCCTGGACGACTTCACCCTGGCCACCCCGAGCCTTGAGGACGCCTACCTCAAACTGGGCGGCCGCCACGGAGGTCTGGCCAAGTGACCCTGTTGTCCGCCCCGCCCCAGCAGAGCGCCGGGCCGTCGGCCGTGCCCGCGCCGCTGGCGCCCGCCGCCCGGCTGCTGCCCGCGCTCGCCGCCGTCTACCGGGCGCAGCTGGCCCGGGCCAAGGTCGCCCGGATCCCGCTGCTGTTCGTGGCGACCTTCCAGTCGATCGGCATCCTGGTGATGATGCGCGGAGTGGTCGACCCGGGGGACAACCCGGCCGCGCACACCGTGGTGGCCGGATCCAGCGTGCTGGTGGTCGCGTTCGTCGCGCTCAACCTGCTCGCCCAGTACTTCGGACGGCTGCGCGCCACCGGCGGCCTGGACCACTACGCGACGCTGCCGGTACCGGCAGCGTCGGTGGTGCTCGGCGCGGCGGCCGCCTACGCCTCGTTCACCCTGCCGGGGACGCTGGTGACGGCCGTCGCCGGTGCGGTGATGTTCGGCCTGCCGGTCGGGCACCTGTGGGTGCTGCTCGCCGTCGTCCCGTTGGCCGGTGCGGCGCTGTCGGGCCTCGGCGCCGCCTGCGGCCTGATCGCCCCGCGCCAGGAGATCGCCACCCTGCTCGGCCAGCTCGGCATGTCGGCCGCGCTGCTGCTGGGCGTGCTGCCGGTGGAGCGCCTGCCGCAGCCGGTGCTCTGGCTGCGGGACCTGCTGCCCTCGACGTACGGGGTGGAGGCCTTCGCCAGGACGTTCACGCCGAACCCCGACTGGGCGGCGGTCGCCGGTGACCTCGGGGTCTGCGCCGCGGTGGGACTGGTCTCGCTGGCAGTGGCGACCTGGGCCTACCGGCGGGCCACCACCCGATAGTGCCGCTCCGGGTAGGTCCTGCGAGGGTCAGCCTGCCTTGAGTGGGGTGCCGTCGTAGGTCCGGCGATGGGGCCCGGCGCTCTGGTGGGGTTCGATGACGTAGGTGTCCGTCGCGTCGGTCAGGTCGTCGCGCGCGTCGAGCCGCCCCGTGGCGGACCACGCGGCGGCTCGACGCGGAGAAGAACAGCTCTACCCGGTTGGGCCAGGAGGCGTGCGCGGGTCCGGTGGACGTGCCGCCGCGGATGGGCGCGAAGCCCGTCCGGTGTGCCCGTGATCTCCGCCGGATCTAACTGCCGGTCGTCCCGTCGAGCATCTCGCGCAGGATGTCCAGGTGGCCGTTGTGGCGGGCCGTCTCCTCGGTGAGGTGGAGGAGGATCCAGCGCAGGTCGACGTGGAGGCCGTCGCGGATGGTTCGCCGGGTTTTCGTGTCCAGGCCGTTGCCGGCGACCAGTTCGCGGTAGCGGGCGCTCTGTTCGGCGTATTCGTCGAGAAGCTGCGTGAGGGGGAAGTCGACGGCGATGCGCATCTCGCGGTCGGGGTCCTCCTCGGTCCAGGGGCCCTGCTCCTCCTCGCCGAGGAAGACCACCTGGAACCAGTAGTACTCGACCCAGCGGAGATGGTTGATCACTCCGCTCATGGTCATCAGCGGTGAACCCGGCAGGAGCGCCTCGCGTGCGTTCTCCGCGGAGACGCCGTCGCACTTGGCGCGGGCGGTGGCACGGGCGTAGTCGAGAAACGTGGTGAGCTGGGTGCGCTCGTCCCACGCGGGCGGGGTGTCGTCGATTTTGGTCATCGCGCGAAGCGTCGCCGATCAGCGCGACCGATGTCGAGGTATTTGTCGACAGCCCCGACCCGATCCGCCCGGTTCGACCGTCCCCCGGGCACGAGCTCCGGCGACGCCCGCAGCTCACCCGGCGCGACACCGTGGGGACGGCCCGCACCACCCCGGCGGGGCCGATCGTGAAACGATGACGGGGTGACCGTACCGAACACACCTCCGGATCCCGGCCGGATCCCCGCCGCGGACGTCGCGGGACCGGCCGCGGACGCCGCCGCGAGCGCCCCGGCGAGCCCCGCCCCGGACCCCTACGGTCCGCCCGCCGCCGTGGACCCCTTCGCCCCGCCCGCCGCTCCCGATCCGTACGGCGCGCCGCCGGCCTTCGGCCACGGGCCCGCCCCGGCGCCCGCCCGTCCGCTGCTGCCCGAGCTGCGGGCGGGCGCGCTGACGGCTCTCGTCTGCGTGCTGCTGGGGCTCGGTGTGGCCGGGCTCTGGGTCTGGCTGGCCCCCCGGGTGCCACTGCTGGTCAGCGGGAACCGCATCCTGTACGCCGACCCGGAGGGCGAGCAGCGCGCCGGGGCGGACGCCGTGTTCGCGCTGATCGGACTGGGCGCCGGCGTGGTCACCGCGCTGGGCGCCTTCCTGCTGACCCGCCGCCGGGGCGGCGGGATCGCGGTGGCGGTCGGCCTGACCGTCGGCGGGCTGCTCGGTTCGCTGGTCGGCTGGAAGCTCGGGGTCCGGCTCGGCCCGACCTCCGACGTCGTCGCGCACGCCCGGCAGGTCGGGGACGGGCACGGCTTCGACGACGCCCTGCGGCTGGGCGCGCACGGCGCCCTGCTGGTCTGGCCGATGACGGCGATGGTGCTGCTGCTCGTACTGTCGGCGGCGTTCGGCAAGCGCGAGGAGGATCCGCCGCCGTACTGGGCGGGTACGGGCTGGCCGGCGCCGGGCACGCTCGGCGCACCCCCGGCCGGTGGCGCCCTGCCGCCCGGCGGGTACGCGCCCGCCCCCGCGCCGGGCCCGGCGCCCGTGCCGCTCTCCGAGCCCGGGTCCGCGCCCGAGCCGCCGCCCGGCGCAGAGCCCGTGCGGCCCGCCGACGACCGGCCGGTCCCGCCCTCCTGACCCGTCCCGCCCCTGATGACCCGCCCGCTCTCCCGAGCCGGCGGAGCGCCGCCGACGGCCCCTATCGCCCGATGGGGGCCGTCAGCGCGTCGGTCAGCGCCACCAGGTCGGCCGGGGCCAGCTCGACCTCCAGGCCGCGCCGGCCCGCCGAGACGTACACCGTGGGGTGCTCCAGCGCGCTCTCGTCCAGGACCGTCCGCAGCGCCCGGCGCTGCCCGAGCGGGGAGATGCCGCCGAGCACGTAGCCGCTGCTGCGCTCGGCCGCGGCCGGGTCCGCCATCGCGGCCCGCTTGCCGCCGACCGCCGAGGCCAGCGCCTTGAGGTCCAGCCTGCCGGAGACCGGCACCACACCGACGGTCAGCTCGCCGTCGACGTCGGCTACCAGGGTCTTGAAGACCCGGGCGGCCGGGATGCCGAGCAGCGTCACCGCCTCCCCGCCGTAGGAGTCCGCGGCCGGGTCGTGCTCGTACGCGTGCACGGTGAACGGCACACCGGCGCTCTCCAGGGCCACCGTCGCGGGCGTGCCCTGCCCGCCCTTCTTCGCCTTCTTGGCCATCGGGCGGCCTCCCCTCGAACGTCCGACGGTCAGTTCGGGCTGAACGACTGCCGGGTCAGGTCCACCGCCGGCAGCGACGGCAGCCAGGCGAGCACCGCCGTCTCGCGCCGCAGCAGCTCCAGCTCCATGGTCAGCCGCTGCGCGGTGTCCGGGCAGGCCAGCAGCTGCTGCTTGACCGGGGTGTCGAACACGGACGCCGCCGCCACCAGGTAGGACAGCACCTGCGGGTCGGCCGGCAGCTCCTGCTCACCGGCGATGCTGGCCTCGCGCGCGCCCGCCAGCCGCTTCTGGTACGTCCGGAAGGCCCGCTCGACGCCGGCCGCCAACGCTCCCGCGCCCTCGCCGGGCTCCTCCTCGATCGTCTCGATCTCGCCGGTCAGGTAGGGGCCGCCGGTGTCGACGCTGCGCAGCCAGAACCGGGTGGTACCGGTGACCAGCAGCTCGTAGCGGCCGTCCGGCTGGGGTTGCACGGAGGCCACGTCGGCGACGCAGCCGATGTGGTGCAGCGCCTCCAGCGGGTCCCCGGTCACGGTGCCGAGGCCGTCCAGCGGCCCGGCCGGACCCTCGCTCTCGCGGACCGGGGAGACCTCCCGGCCGTCCTTGATCGCCAGTACCCCGAACCGGCGCGGTTCGTCCTCCGGCTGCGCCAGCAGGTCGGCGACGAGACGGCGGTAGCGCTCCTCGAAGACGTTGAGGGGCAGCACCAGGCCCGGGTAGAGGACCGAGTTGAGCGGGAAGAGCGGCAGCCGTTCTGTCACGGCGCTCAGCGTAGTTGCCCGGAGCGGTGCGGCGCGCCAGGGTTCCGCGCGCGCCCGGGCCCCGGCGCCCGCCGGCGGCTGCCGCCGCCGGCTCAGCCCCGCTGGAGCAGCCGGGTCGCGCCCGCCACCACCGTGGTCGCCAGCACCCAGCCGATCACCACCAGCCCGGCACTGACCCACTGCCCGGCCCCGGCGGGGTTCCAGCCGCCCTGCCCGAAGTCGACCACCGGCAGCAGCTGGCTCAGGGTGTACAGGGCGGCGTTCCAGTGCGGCCGCTCGTCCGCCTTGAGCGGCTCGGGCGGATGCTGCCGGAAGAAGATCGTGCCCAGCACCCAGGCCAGCAGCAGCCAGAGCGCGGCCCGGCCCGGCCGGTAGCCGTAGCCGACGGTGGCCTCCTGCAGCCGCCCCCAGACCCGGCTGGGCAGCGGCAGGGTGGCGTGCCGGCGGCGCTGCTTGGCGTACAGCACCTCGCGCGCGTCGTCGTCGGCGCCGTCCCGGCGCAGCGCGGCCGCCAGCTGTTCGTACGACTCCGGCTGGAAGTCGACGGAGGCGCTCTCCAGCCAGGCGATCCGCTGCTGGACGCTGAACGGCGCCAGCGGGCGCAGCACCTCGTAGGTGAAGCCGGTCAGTCCGAGGTGCTTGCCCTGCGGCCAACTGGCCGGGGCGTCCACCAGGTTGCCGACCTTGGCACGGGAGAGCGCGACGGTGCCGGTGGGCCGCATCCGGCAGGCGAAGCGCAGCTCGGGGGTCTGGATCCGGCGCAGCGACAGCTCCTCCTCCGGCCCGAGGTGGAACTCGCCGGATATCAGGCAGGCGCTCTCGAACCTGGCGTCGGAGAGCCGGACCCTGCCGTAGGCGCGGAACGGCGTGCTGGGCGAGTTGAGCGGCGCGTGCTCGCCGTACCCGGAGCCGTAGTAGGAGCGGGAGCCGGACCACCCGCCGTCCGCCGAGCTGGTCAGGTAGAGGGTGTGGCCGACGCTGAGCCGCACCGCGTTGAGGCAGGCGCTGTTCTGCGGTGTGCCGCGCAGCTGGGCGCCGCGCAGCGAGAGCCGGCCGCCGATCCGGGCGGTGCGCAGGCTCAGCTCGCCGGTGGACTCCAGCCGGTCGGCCTCGAAGTCCTGGTGGATGTTCATCCCGTCGGCGGAGAGCGAGCGGCCGTGGCGGTCTGCGCCGATCACCGCCTGGTTCAGCAGCAGGTCGGTGCCGATCCTGGCGTCGGTCAGCCGCAGGCCGTCGGGTATCCGGCAGCGGGCGAGATGAAGGTCACCCTCGGTGGCCAGCCGGGACGCCTCGATCCGCGGCAGCAGGCAGCTGACGAAGCGCAGGGTGCCCGCGCGCGCCTCGGACATCAGCACGGTGTTGCGGAACCGGCAGTCGTGCAGCTCGACGTAGTGCGCGATGGTTCCGCCGGCCAGCACCAGCGGCCCGGTGACCGTCGCGCCGGTGAGCTTCAGCGCCGCCACCCGCCCGGGTACGGCGGTCGGACCGTCCAGCAGCAGCCGGGCGATCACCTCCGCGCGGATCGTGCGCTCCGGGCCCCAGGGCGCCTCCCCGAAGACCGCGTCCTGCTCCTCGACGCCGGTCACCAGGCTGTAGATCTCGCCCTTGCGGAAGGCCTCCCACAGGCCCCGCTCCACCGGCGTCCAGTCCTCCGGCGCCTGTTCCACGATGCTTCCCCCCCAAGATCCCCGACCGTCCCGGCTTTCGTATCACGGACTGAAATGCGGGGCCGCCCGTTCCGGCCACTCCTTACACTGGGTGGCGTGATCTCTCGAATCGACCTCCGCGGCTCCCTTGAGGACCCGCGTGACCTGCTGCCCCGTGCCGAGTTCGACGTGGAGGCCGCCCTGGAGAAGGTGCGGCCGATCTGCGAGGACGTCCGCCATCGCGGAGTCGCGGCACTGGTCGAGATCACCGAACGGTTCGACGGGGTGACGCTCGCGTCCACCCGGGTCGCCGAGGCGGACATCACCGCCGCGCTGGAGACGCTCGATCCCAAGGTGCGTGCCGCGCTGGAGGAGTCGATCCGCCGCGCCCGCCTGGTGCACCGCGAGCAGCGCCGCACCGACCAGACCGTCGAGGTGGTGCCGGGCGGCACGGTCTCCGAGCGCTGGGTGCCGGTCGACCGGGTCGGCCTGTACGTGCCGGGCGGCCTGGCCGTCTACCCGTCCTCCGTGGTGATGAACGTCGTCCCCGCGCAGGAGGCCGGCGTGCCGGGCATCGCCGTCACCTCGCCGCCGCAGAAGGACTTCGGGGGCTCCGTGCACCCGACCATCCTGGCGGCCTGCGCACTGCTCGGGGTCACCGAGGTGTACGCCGTCGGCGGCGCCCAGGCGGTCGCGATGTTCGCGTACGGCACCGAGGAGTGCCGCCCGGTGAACCTGGTGACCGGCCCCGGCAACATCTACGTCGCGGCCGCCAAGCGCCTGCTCAAGGGCCGGATCGGCATCGACGCCGAGGCCGGCCCGACCGAGATCGCGGTGCTCGCCGACGACAGCGCCTCGCCGCGCGACGTCGCCGCCGACCTGATCTCGCAGGCCGAGCACGACCCGATGGCCGCCTCCGTGCTGGTCACCGACTCCACCGAGCTGGCCGAGGCGGTGGAGGCCGAGCTGGCGGCCCAGGTCGCGAACACCAAGCACCGTGAGCGGGTCACCGAGGCGCTGAGCGGTCGGCAGTCCGGCATCGTGCTGGTCGACGACGTCGAGCAGGGCCTCGCGGTCGTCAACGCCTACGCCGCCGAGCACCTGGAGATCCAGACCCGCGACGCCCGCGCGGTCGCCGCCCGGGTCCGCAACGCCGGCGCGATCTTCATCGGCCCCTACGCGCCGGTCTCGCTGGGCGACTACGCGGCCGGCTCCAACCACGTGCTGCCCACCGGCGGCTGCGCCTGCCACTCCTCGGGCCTGTCCGTGCAGTCGTTCCTGCGCGGCATCCACGTCGTGGACTACAGCCGGGAGGCGCTGGCGGACGTCGCCGCGCACGTGGTCAACCTCGCCGACGCCGAGGACCTGCCCGGTCACGGCGACGCCATCCGCGCCCGCTTCGACTGGACGGTACCGAACGCCTCGTGAAGATCGACGATCTCCCGGTCCGCGACGAACTGCGCGGCCAGTCGCCCTACGGCGCCCCCCAGCTGGACGTCCCCGTCCAGCTGAACACCAACGAGAACCCGTACCCGCTGCCCGAGCCGCTGGTGGCCCGGATCGCCGAGCGGGTCGCCGAGGCGGCCCGGAACCTCAACCGCTACCCGGACCGCGACGCCGTCGAGCTGCGCACCGAGCTGGCGCGCTACCTGACCCGCACCACCGGGTTCGAGCGCACCCCCGAGCAGGTCTGGGCCGCGAACGGCTCCAACGAGATCATCCAGCAGCTGCTGCAGACCTTCGGCGGCCCCGGCCGCAGCGCGCTCGGCTTCGAGCCCTCGTACCAGATGCACGAGCTGATCTCGCGCGGCACCGGCACCCGGTGGATCTCCGGTCCGCGCCGGGCCGACTTCACCATCGACCTGGACGCGGCCGTCGCCGCGCTCGCCGAGCACCGCCCGGACGTGCTGTTCATCTGCTCGCCGAACAATCCGACCGGCACCGCCGTCGACGCCGACACCGTGCTCGCGCTCCACGACGCCGCTCAGGCCGTCAAGCCGACCGTGGTGATCGTGGACGAGGCGTACGTCGAGTTCTCGCACCGGCCCTCGCTGCTGTCGCTGCTCGAAGGCCGCCCGCTGCTGGTGGTCTCCCGCACGATGTCCAAGGCCTTCGGCGCGGCCGGCCTGCGGCTCGGCTACCTGGCCGCCGACCGGGCCGTGGTGGACGCGGTGCAGCTGGTCCGGCTGCCGTACCACCTCTCCGCCGTCACCCAGGCCACCGCGCTGGCCTGCCTGGAGCACACCGACACCCTGCTCGGGTACGTCGAGCGGCTCAAGGCCGAGCGGGACCGGCTGGTCGACGCGCTGCGCGCGCTCGGCCTGGAGGTCACCGACTCCGACTCCAACTTCATCCAGTTCGGCACCTTCGAGGACCAGCGCGCCGTCTGGCGGGCGATCCTCGACCTCGGCGTCCTGATCCGCGACAACGGCGTCCCCGGGCAGCTGCGGGTCACCGCCGGCACGCCCGCCGAGAACGACGCCTTCCTGGACGCCGTCCGTACAGTCATCAAGGAGCTGTGACCCGCATGTCCCGCATCGGCCGCGTTGAGCGCACCACCAAGGAGACCTCGGTCCTCGTCGAGATCGACCTCGACGGCACCGGCAAGACCGACATCTCCACGGGCGTCGGGTTCTACGACCACATGCTCGACCAGCTGGGCCGCCACGGTCTCTTCGACCTCACCGTCAAGACCGAGGGCGACCTGCACATCGACACCCACCACACGATCGAGGACTCCGCCCTCGCGCTCGGCGCCGCCTTCAAGCAGGCGCTCGGCGACAAGGTCGGCATCTACCGGTTCGGCAACTGCACCGTCCCGCTGGACGAGTCGCTGGCCCAGGTGACCGTCGACCTCTCCGGCCGCCCGTACCTGGTGCACACCGAGCCGGAGACGATGGCGCCCATGATCGGCGCCTACGACACCACGATGACCCGGCACATCTTCGAGTCCTTCGTGGCCCAGGCGCAGGTGGCCCTGCACATCCACGTCCCGTACGGTCGCAACGCGCACCACATCGTCGAGTGCCAGTTCAAGGCCCTCGCGCGTGCCCTGCGCTACGCCTCCGAGCGCGACCCGCGCGCGGCCGGCATCCTCCCCTCGACCAAGGGCGCACTGTGAGCAAGGCCGCAACAATCCTGATCATCGCCGGGCTGTTCCTGTCCGGCGGCGTGTACTCGTTCTGGAAGCAGAAGCAGTCCAAGAGCCTGATCGCGGTGCTCGCGATCGGCGCGGTGCTGTGCCTCGTTTCCGGCGTCATGCGCCTCTAGAGACTGGACGACGAACTCCCATGGCAAAGAACGTTGTGGTCCTCGACTACGGGTCGGGGAACCTGCGCTCCGCCCAGCGGGCCGTCGAGCGCACCGGCGCCAACGTCACCGTCACCTCGGACTTCCGGACCGCGCTGGACGCGGACGGCCTGCTCGTCCCCGGCGTCGGCGCCTTCGAGGCCTGCATGCGCGGCCTCAAGGAGGTACGCGGCGACGTGATCATCGGCCGCCGGCTGGCCGGCGGCCGCCCGGTGCTCGGCATCTGCGTCGGCATGCAGATCCTCTTCCAGCGCGGCGTCGAGCACGGCGTGGAGAGCGCCGGCTGCGACGAGTGGCCCGGCACGGTCGAGCCGCTGGACGCGCCGATCGTCCCGCACATGGGCTGGAACACGGTGGACGCCCCCGAGGGCAGCCGGCTGTTCGCCGGTCTCGACGCGGACACCCGCTTCTACTTCGTGCACTCCTACGGCGTGCGCTCCTGGGAGCTGCGGGTCACCAACGAGAACATCACCGCGCCACTGGTCACCTGGGCCACGCACGGTCAGCCGTTCGTCGCGGCCGTCGAGAACGGCCCGCTCTGGGCCACCCAGTTCCACCCCGAGAAGTCCGGCGACGCCGGCGCCGCCCTGCTGACCAACTGGGTCAACACCCTCTGACATCCGGAGAGTTGCAACTCCATGAGCAACCGCCTCGAACTCCTCCCCGCCGTCGACGTCCGTGACGGCCAGGCCGTGCGCCTGGTGAAGGGCGCCTCCGGCAGCGAGACCTCCTTCGGCGAGCCGCTCGCCGCCGCCCTGGCCTGGCAGAGCGCCGGCGCCGAGTGGCTGCACCTGGTCGACCTGGACGCCGCCTTCGGCACCGGCGACAACCGGGCCCTGGTCCGCGAGGTCACCGAGCGCCTCGACATCTTCGTCGAGCTCTCCGGCGGTATCCGCGACGACGCCACGCTCGCCGCGGCACTGGCCACCGGCTGCCGCCGGGTCAACCTCGGCACCGCCGCGCTGGAGACCCCGGAGTGGGTCGCCAAGGTCATCGCCGAGCACGGCGACAAGATCGCCGTCGGCCTGGACGTGGTCGGCACCACCCTCAAGGGCCGCGGCTGGACCAAGGACGGCGGCGACCTGTACGAGGTGCTCGCCCGCCTCGACGCCGAGGGCTGCGCCCGCTACGTCGTCACCGACGTCAACCGCGACGGCACCCTGACCGGCCCCAACCTCCAGCTGCTGCGCGACGTCTGCGCCGCCACCGACCGGCCCGTGGTGGCCTCCGGCGGCGTCTCCTCGCTGGACGACCTGCGCGCCATCGCCACCCTGGTACCCGGAGGTGTCGAGGGCGCCATCGTGGGCAAGGCACTCTACGAGCAGAAGTTCACCCTCGAAGAGGCCCTGGAGGCCGTGTCATGACAGATCGTCAGATCGTACGCGGCCGGATCGCCGGATTCTCCCCCTGGGAGGACGAGTTCGGCTACTCGCGGGCGGTGGCAGCCGGGGACTACGTGCACGTGGCCGGCTCCACCGCGTGGGTCGACGGGAGGATCGAGCACGAGGGCGACCCGTACCACCAGACGCTCGCCGCCTTCGGCGTCGGGCTCACCGCACTCGCCGCGTACGGTCTGACGGCGGACGACGTGATCCGCACCCGGATGTACATCACCCACGTCCGCGACGCCGACGAGGTGGGCCGCGCCCACCGCAAGCTCTTCGACGCCGCCCGCCCGGCCGCCACCATGGTGGTGGTCGAGGGCCTGATCGACTCCCGGATGATGGTCGAGATCGAGATCGACGCCTATCGCGCCGGGCTCGCCGGCGCGTTGCGTGCAGGCACTTCGCGCGAAAGCACTTCGGAAGGCAAACAGCCGTGACCCTCGCAGTACGTGTCATCCCCTGCCTGGACGTGGACGCGGGCCGCGTGGTCAAGGGCGTCAACTTCCAGAACCTGCGCGACGCCGGGGATCCGGTCGAGATGGCCAAGCTCTACGACGCCGAGGGCGCCGATGAGTTGACCTTCCTCGACATCACCGCCTCGTCCGGCTCCCGGGAGACCACCTACGACGTGGTGCGCCGCACCGCCGAACAGGTCTTCATCCCGCTCACCGTCGGCGGCGGCATCCGCGCCGTCGACGACGTCGACAAGCTGCTGCGGGCCGGCGCCGACAAGGTCGGCGTCAACACCGCCGCGATCGCCCGTCCCGAGCTGATCAACGAGATCGCCCGGCGGTTCGGCCGCCAGGTGCTCGTCCTGTCGGTGGACGCCCGCCGCTGCCCCGAGGGCACCGAGACCGCCTCCGGTTTCGAGGTCACCACCCACGGCGGCCGCAAGGGCACCGGCCTGGACGCGATCGAGTGGGCCGGCCGGGCCGCCGAGCTGGGCGCCGGGGAGATCCTGCTCAACTCGATGGACGCGGACGGCACCAAGGACGGCTACGACCTGGACATGATCCGGGCCGTCCGCAGGACCGTCTCCATCCCGGTGATCGCCTCCGGCGGCGCCGGACGGCTCGCCGACTTCGCCCCGGCGGTCGAGGCCGGGGCGGACGCGGTGCTCGCCGCCAGCGTCTTCCACTTCGGCGACCTGCGGATCGGCCAGGTCAAGGACGCGCTGCGGGAGGCCGGGCACCCCGTCCGCTGAGCCTAGGCCCGCTCCCCGGGCAGTGGAAGCGCCCCGGCCAGCGCTTCCACCGCCGCCGGGGAGCCGTCCACCGCCACCCGGCTGCGGGCGCCGCGGCCGCCCGCGAACAGCACCAGTTCGCCCGGCTCGCCGGTCACCTCCACGCGCTCCCCGCCGGCCGGGCCGACCTCGATCCGGCCGCCCGCGGCGCCCGAGCGCGCCAGCACCAGGCGGACCGGCGACCTGCGGCCCGCCTCCAGCCGGGCCACCATCGGCAGCCGCCGCCAGAGCGCCGCCGACAACTCGGCGGAGATCTCCTGCGGCTCCCCGGCCCCGGCCCCGGCCCGCCGGACGTCCTCCGCGTGCACGAAGTACTCCACCGTGTTGGCCGCCTCGTCCGCCCCGGGCAGCGCGAACGGCGACAGCGTGGGCGGCCCGCCGCGGAACGTCCGCACCAACTCCTGGTAGGGCCGGGCCGCGTAGCGCCCCTGCACCCGGGCCGTCCAGCCGGCCAGGGCGCGCAGCTGGATGCCCGCCGCCGCGTCCGGCCGTCGTTCGCGCAGTACCAGGTGCGCGGCCAGATCCCGGGTGGTCCACCCGGTGCACAGGGTGGGGGCGTCCGGCCCGGCGGCGGTCAGCAGGTCGGCGAGCCGGTGGCGTTCGGTACGGGCGAGTTTCGGCATGCGGCCAGCCTACGGGCGCGGCTCCGCACGGCGTCAGTGCAGATGGCCGGTCAGCTTCCTGCCGTCCTGCTTGTTACTGGCCGCCAGGGTGCAGGTGGCGTCCCGCATCCCCTGCTGGTAGTACGCCAGGTACGGCCCGAGCGGACGGCTGTAGTACGGCCCGGTGTCGCCCTGGCGTTGCTCCGCCGCGTCGACGGCCGCCTTGCAGGCCACCAGCAGGGCCCGCCCGATCTGGCTGTCGCTGGTCAGCCCCTCCGGCAGCAGGACGTCGGCGATCGCCTCCGCGTCGTGCGGGCCCTCGCACGGCCGGGCCTCGGCCTTGGTGATCACCTTGCTCAGCTGCGGGTGGTCCAGGCACGTCCCGACCGTGAAGAACGGGTACGGCAGCACCTTGGTGGGCGTGGGCGTCGGGGTCGGACTGGGCGTCGGGGAGGGCGAGGCGGAGGGCGGCGGGGGCTGGGCCACCGGCTTGGTCCGCGGCCACAGCGCCACCGTGGCGACCACGGCCAGCAGCAGCGCCAGCACGGCGAGGACGGCGAGGACCAGCCCCCGCGACGGACGGGGGGCGGCGGGCGGCTGCTCGGTGGTCATGCCCGAAGAATGGCCCACCGGAGCCCGCCGCGGCAGGCACTTCGCACAAACTCCTCCCGGCCGGCCGCCCCCTGTGGTGCCCTAAGCTGGGCGCGGCACGACACGTTCCCAGGAGTCAGCGGATGCGCGTCGGAATCACCGGGTACCAGCGGCTTTCGGGCATCACCGAAATGCTCGTACGCGGCGAACTCTGGAAGTTGGTCAGCACCTTCGGCTCCTACGAGCTGGTCGGTGTCAGCTGCGTCGGGGAGGGGCCGGAGAGCTGGTTCGCCCGCTCCGTCCTGGAGCACGGCGGCAAGCTGGAGGTGATCGTCCCCGGCGGCGGCTCGGTGTTCGCCGCGGTCGGCGACGCCCACCGCAGTACCCGGCTACGGCTGATGAACGAGGCGAACGCCGTCCACCGGCTGGCCCCGGTCGCCCACGGCGGGCTCGGCGACGACACCGCCGCCGCGCTGGTCGGCATGGTCGACGAGGTGATCGCGGTCTGGGACGGAGCCTCCGGCACCGCCCCCGCCCGGGTCGCCGAACTCGCCCGGCGGGCCGGGCTGTACGTCCACCGGCTCTGGCCGGACGGCTGCGAGCCGCCCGCCTGACGGAGCCCCGCGCCCCGCGCAGGGCGGTGCTGACAGAATGGGGCGCATGTCCACCACACCCGCCGCTCCCGGCAGCACCGCCCTGGCCGCCGACATCGCCGCGCGACTCAAGCGCACCCCCGACGGCCTGCTGCCCGCCATCGCGCAGCAGTACGACACCGGCGAGGTGCTGATGCTCGGCTGGATGGACGACGAGGCGCTGCACCGCACCCTGACCACCGGGCGCTGCACGTACTGGAGCCGCAGCCGCAGCGAGTACTGGGTGAAGGGCGACACCTCGGGGCACTTCCAGCACGTCCACGCGGTGGCACTGGACTGCGACGGCGACACCCTGCTGGTCAGGGTCGACCAGGTCGGCGCGGCCTGCCACACCGGCGAGCGGACCTGCTTCGACGCCGACGTGCTGCCGGTCAGTCGCTAACCTTCTCCCACCCTCACCATCGATCTTCATCCGCCCCACAGTCCGTCACACAGGACAGGAAACGGTGCCGCCATGGACCTCGACGCCTTCCGCGAACTCGCCGTCGACACGCGGGTCATCCCGGTCACCCGCCGGCTCCTGGCGGACGGCCTCACACCGATCGGGCTGTACCGCAGCCTGGCGGGCGAGCGTCCCGGCACCTTCCTGCTGGAGTCGGCCGAACAGGGCAGCTGGTCGCGCTACTCCTTCGTCGGCGTGCGCTGCGCCGCCACCCTGACCGCCGACCTCGACGGCAACGCCCGCTGGCACGGTGAACCGCCGGTCGGCATCCCCACCACCGGCGACCCGCTCCAGGTGCTGCGCGCCACCGTGGAGGCCCTGCACACGCCCCGGCCCGCGGACGGCCTGCCGCCGCTCACCGGCGGCCTGGTCGGCTACCTCGGCTACGACGTCGTGCGCCGCCTGGAGAAGCTGCCCCGACTGACCCCGGACGACCTGCGGCTGCCCGAGCTGACCATGCTGCTCGCCACCGACCTGGCGGTGCTCGACCACTCCGACGGCACGGTGCTGCTGATCGCCAACGCGGTCAACCACAACGACCTGGCCAGCGGCGTCGACGAGGCGTACGCCGACGCGGTCGTCCGCCTCGACGCGATGGAGGCCGATCTGCTCAAGCCGGTCGACCCGGGCCTGGCCACCTTCGTCCCGACCGCCGCCGAGGCCGTCTCGCCGTTCGGCGGAGCGCCCTACCGCGCGGCCGTCGAGGAGATCAAGGAGCGGATCCGGGCCGGCGAGGCCTTCCAGGTCGTCCCCTCGCAGCGGTTCGAGGCACCCTGTCCGGCCTCCGCGCTGGACGTCTACCGGGTGCTGCGCACCACCAATCCCAGCCCGTACATGTACCTGTTCCGCTTCCCCGGCCCGGACGGCACCGCCGAGGGCGGCTTCGACGTGGTCGGCTCCAGCCCGGAGGCGCTCGTCAAGGTCACCGAGGGCCGGGCGATGGTGCACCCGATCGCCGGCACCCGCCACCGCGGCGCCACCCCGCAGGAGGACGCCGACCTCGCCGCCGAGCTGCTCGCCGACCCCAAGGAGCGGGCCGAGCACCTGATGCTGGTCGACCTCGGGCGCAACGACCTCGGCCGGGTCTGCGAGCCGGGCAGCGTCGAGGTGGTCGACTTCATGTCGGTCGAGCGCTACAGCCACGTGATGCACATCGTCTCGACCGTCACCGGCACCGTCGCCGCCGGCCGGACCGCCTTCGACGTGCTCACCGCGTGCTTCCCGGCCGGCACGCTCTCCGGCGCGCCCAAGCCGCGCGCGATGCGGATCATCGAGGAGCTGGAGCCCACCCGGCGCGGCCTGTACGGCGGCTGCGTCGGCTACCTGGACTTCGCGGGCGACTCCGACACCGCGATCGCGATCCGCACCGCGCTGCTGCGTGACGGCACCGCCTACGTCCAGGCGGGCGCGGGCGTGGTCGCCGACTCGGACCCGCACAGCGAGGACACCGAGTGCCGCAACAAGGCCGCCGCCGTGCTGCGCGCCGTCGCCACCGCCAACACGCTGCGCGCGCCGCTATCGTGAGCTGAGGAGCACCGCCGCAACCGCCGCGGCCGCGGCCGGGAGGTGACCGGGATGACCACGCCGAGCGCCTGGGACGTACTGGAGGGCACCACCCTGCCGCGCGGCCACCGGGTGGAGATCGCGGCCGGGCGGATCGTGATGACGCCCCGCCGGGAGGCCGGACGGCAGGCCGTCCTGGCCGCCTCGCCGCAGATCGAGGCCCAGCTGGCCGGCCGGGGCGTCCTCGTCGCCGACGCCAGGATCGACTTCCCGTCCGCCGACCACGGCTACGCGCCCGACCTCGCGGTCCTCGCGCCCGGCGCCGCACCGGGCCGCCGGGGCCGCTACTCCTGGCGGGTGATCGAGGCCGCGTTCGACGTGGTCCCCAGGCCCGAGCAGGACCACGACTACGTCCGCAAGCTGCGCTTCCTCTCCGAGTGCGGGGTCCCGCTGTACGTCGTCGTCGACCCGGTCGAGGCGCTCTGCACGGTGCACAGCGACCCGCAGCGCGCCGGCGCCTACCGGGAGGCCGAGCGGGTGCCGTTCGGGAGCGATCTGTACCTGCCGCTGGCGGACCGCACGCTGGTGATCGGGACGGGAGACTTCCCGGCCGAGCCGCCGCGCGCGGCGACCCCGGAGGCCGGGCCCGGCCGGGCCCGGGGGACACTGGACGGGTGAGCGCACTCCCCGCACCCCGGACCGAAACCCGCGACGAGCCGGCCGAGGCCGTCCCCGCCGCGCCGCCGAGGGCGGGCCGCCGCACCCTCGCACCGATGCTGCTGCTGACCGTGCTCGGCGCCGTCCTGGTGCTGACCGCCGTCGGCCGGGTCTGGGCGACCGGCACGGTGGCCGGCGTCACCGGCGGCACCCTGGACGTCTCCGTCACCGGCAGCACCGTCTCCGGCCTGCCGACCGGCCTGGCGCTGGCCGCGCTGGCGGCCGCCGTGGCGGTCTTCGCGGTGCGCGGCGCCGGGCGGGTCGCGGTGGGCGCGCTGACGGCGCTGGCCGGGCTGGGCGCGGCCGGCGCCGCCGCGGCCGGTGCGGGTGACACCGCGGCCCTGCACACCGAGGCGGCCCGCAAGCTGGCGCTGACCGGCGCGCAGGCCGAGCAGGTCGGCCACAGCCTCTGGCCGTGGGTCGCGCTGGCCGGCGGGCTGATGATCGCGTCGGCCGGGCTGCTGACCGTACGGTTCGGGCGGGACTGGCCGGGCATGGGCAGCCGCTACGACGCTCCGACCCGCAGGAAGCCCGCGCAGGCCGGTGACACCCCCGCCGACCTGTGGAAGGCGCTGGACCGCGGCGAGGACCCGACCTCGGGCTGAACGCGGCCGCCCCGGCTCCGGCCCCGGCCTCGGCTCCGGCCCCGGCTCCGGCCCCGACGGGCGGCCCGGACTGTGACCCGACAGACAGCGGCCCCCCTTTGGGCCGGGCCGTGGCGGCCCGGCACAATGGACAGCGACAACCCACCAGGAGCCCCCGGCGCCGCCCTCGGACGGCAGCCCGGCCGGACCCCGGAGAACCAAGGAGCAGCATCAGATGTCGGCAGCAGCACACGGCCACACTCCCGCCGCCTGGACCGGCGTGACCATCGCCTTCATCGGCTTCACGGTCAGCGGCGTCGCGATGATCATCCCGAACGTGCTCCTGGTCTGGGCGGGTCTCGTCGTCGTCCTGCTCGGCGGCGTGGTCGGCAAGGCGATGGCGATCGCCGGCATGGGGCGCCAGCCCAGCCCGCACTACGAGAGCGCCCCCGCCGTGCTCGTCACCGACAAGCGGGCCGCCGTCGCCGCCTCGTAAGGCATCGGCACGGGCCGGGAGCCCGCGAGGCGTCGGGCGCGTCGCGCCCGCCGTTGCGCTCGGCCCCCGGCCCGGCGGGGCACAATCGTCCGGGTGAACGCTCCCGCCGCCCCCGCGCCGCCGACCTCCGCCCTGCGCCGGCTCGGGCGCCCGCTGGCCGCTCTGGCGGCCCTGGCCGTGCCCACCGGCTACGTCGCCTCGGTGGACCCGAACGCGCCCGGCCACTACCCGACCTGCCCGTTCCTGCGGGCCACCGGCTGGTGGTGCCCGGGCTGCGGCGGCCTGCGCTGTGTACACGCACTCAGCCGCGGCGACCTCTTCACCGCCCTGCACGACAACGCCCTGGTGGTCGGGCTGGCCGCGGTGGTCGCGGTGCTGTGGCTGAGCCGGGTCCGGTCCGCGGTGCGCGGCGTCCGGCCCCCGGGCCTGGTCATCGGCGGGCGGCGCACCGTCCTGCTGGCCGTCCTGCTGGTGCTCTTCACCGTGCTGCGCAACCTGCCGATCGGCATCGGCCTGGCACCGGCGGCCCTCTGAGCGGCACCGCGGCGCCGCAGGTTCGAAGCGCCGCCGTGCAGGCCCCCCGCTCCGTCCGAGCGGCGCCGCGGGGCCCCTGACGGCGCCCGGCGGGGTCCGCTCCGCGAGACGTGCGCCGGTCGGATGCGCCCCGCGCTCCCCGGTGCCGATACCATCGAAGTGCCGACGAAGGCTGATGACCACAGAATCCTCACCGATCTGTGTGAATCGCGGCCGTCGGCCCGACAGGGCCGGGAGGACCGAGGTCACCCCGGCTGCCGGTCCGCAGAACTAGCAGAATGATGGGGGCGCCCGCGTGAGTGTGCTCGACGAGATCATCGACGGGGTCCGCGAGGACCTCGCGGAGCGGCAGGCCGGGGTCACCCTGGACGAGCTCAAGGCGCTCGCCGCGAAGGCCCCGAACGCCAAGGACGGCGTGGCAGCCCTGCGCGGCGACGGCGTGCGGGTGATCTGCGAGGTCAAGCGCTCCAGCCCCTCCAAGGGCGCGCTGGCCGCGATCGCGGACCCGGCGGCCCTGGCACTCGACTACGCGGCCGGCGGCGCCGCCGCGATCAGCGTGCTGACCGAGCAGCGCCGCTTCGGCGGGTCGCTCGCCGACCTGGACAGCGTGCGCGCCGCGGTCGACACCCCGGTCCTGCGCAAGGACTTCATCGTCACCGCCTACCAGCTCTGGGAGGCCCGCGCCCACGGCGCCGACCTCGCGCTGCTGATCGTCGCCGCCCTCGACCAGCCGGCCCTGGTGTCGCTGATCGAGCGCGCCGAGTCGATCGGCCTGACCCCGCTGGTCGAGGTGCACGACGAGGAGGAGATCGCCCGCGCGGTCGACGCCGGCGCGAGGATCATCGGCGTCAACGCCCGCAACCTCAAGACCCTCGAGGTGGACCGCAACACCTTCGGCAACGTCGTGGACAGCATCCCGGCGCACATCGTCAAGGTCGCCGAGTCCGGTGTGCGCGGGCCGCACGACCTGATCGCGTACGCCAATCTCGGCGCCGACGCGGTGCTGGTCGGCGAGTCCCTGGTGACCGGCCGGGACCCGAAGGCGGCCGTGGCCGACCTGGTCGCCGCCGGTGCCCACCCCGCGCTGCGCAACAACGGCCGGGGCTGACCCGCCGCCATGTCACTCGCCACCCGCCTCGCCCCCGGCTGCCGCCCGCGCGGCTGCCGCGCGCCCGCACGCCGGGTGCTCGGGCGGCGGGTGCGCTACGTGATCGGCTGCGAGCCGGGGCAGGTGCAGGGCAGCCGATGGCGCAGGACGTCCGGCTGACCACAGCCGTCCGACGTCACTGCAGTCATCTCTGAGAAGGACTTCACCATGTCCGAGAAGGACTACCTGCCAGGCGCCCAGGTCCCCGACGCCCGGGGCTACTTCGGCGCGTACGGCGGCCGCTTCATCCCGGAGGCGCTGGTCGCCGCCGTGGAGCAGGTCGCCGACGAGTACGAGAAGGCCAAGGCCGATCCGGCGTTCACCGCCGAGCTGGACGGCCTGCTGAAGGACTACACCGGCCGCCCCAGCCCGCTCACCGACGTCCACCGCTTCTCCGCGGAGGCGGGCGGCGCGCGCATCCTGCTCAAGCGCGAGGACCTCAACCACACCGGCTCGCACAAGATCAACAACGTGCTGGGCCAGGCCCTGCTGACCCGCCGGATGGGCAAGACCCGGATCATCGCCGAGACCGGCGCCGGCCAGCACGGCGTCGCCACCGCCACCGCCTGCGCGCTGTTCGGCTTCGACTGCACCGTCTACATGGGCGAGGTCGACACCGAGCGCCAGGCGCTCAACGTCGCCCGGATGCGGATGCTCGGCGCCGAGGTGGTCGCCGTGACCTCCGGCAGCCGCACCCTCAAGGACGCCATCAACGAGGCCTTCCGGGACTGGGTGGCCAACGTCGACAGCACGCACTACCTGTTCGGCACGGTGGCCGGCCCGCACCCGTTCCCGATGATGGTCCGCGACTTCCACCGGGTGATCGGCGTCGAGGCCCGCGAGCAGGTCGTCGAGCGCACCGGCAAGCTGCCGGACGCCGTCGTCGCCTGCGTCGGCGGCGGCTCCAACGCGATGGGGATCTTCCACGAGTTCATCCCGGACGCCGGCGTGCGACTGGTCGGCTGCGAGGCGGCCGGCGAGGGCGTCGACACCCCGCGCCACGCGGCCACCCTCACCAAGGGCGAGCCCGGCGTGCTGCACGGCGCCCGCTCCTACGTCCTGCAGGACGAGGACGGCCAGACCATCGAGAGCCACTCCATCTCGGCCGGCCTCGACTACCCCGGCATCGGCCCCGAGCACGCCTGGCTCAAGGACACCGGCCGCGCCGAGTACCGCCCGGTCACCGACGACCAGGCCATGCAGGCGCTGCGCCTGCTGTCGCGCACCGAGGGCATCATCCCGGCCATCGAGAGCGCCCACGCGCTGGCCGGCGCCCTGGAGCTGGGCCGCGAACTCGGCCCGGAGGCCACCATCCTGGTCAGCCTCTCCGGGCGCGGCGACAAGGACATGCACACGGCCGCCCAGTACTTCGGCCTCTACGACGACAAGGGCGGTAAGTGACCGTGGCTTCCAAGCTCAGCGAGACCCTGGCGGCGGCCAGGGCCGAGGGCCGGGCGGCCCTGATCGGCTACCTCCCGGCGGGTTTCCCCAGCGTCGAGGGCGGCATCAGGGCCGTCCGCGCGCTGATCGAGGGCGGCTGCGACATCGTCGAGGTCGGCCTGCCGCACTCCGACCCGGTCCTGGACGGCCCGACCATCCAGACCGCCGACGACATCGCGCTGCGCGGCGGCGTCAGGATCAAGGACGTCATGCGCACCGTGCGGGAGGTGGCCTCGGCCACCGACGCCCCGGTGCTGGTGATGACGTACTGGAACCCGGTCGACCGCTACGGCGCCGCCCGCTTCGCCGCCGATCTGGCGGCCGCCGGGGGAGCGGGCTGCATCCTGCCCGACCTGCCGGTCGAGGAGTCCGAGGAATGGCGCAAGGCCGCCGGGGAGCACGGTCTGGACACCGTCTTCGTGGTCGCTCCGAGCAGCAAGGACCCGCGTCTGGCCGAGGTCACCGCGGCCGGCACCGGCTTCGTCTACGCCGCCGCCGTGATGGGTGTGACCGGCAGCCGGGCCCAGGTCGGCAACCTCGCCGAGGACCTGGTCGCCCGGACCCGGGCCACCACCGACCTGCCGGTCTGCGTGGGTCTCGGCGTCTCCACCGCCGCGCAGGCCGCCGAGGTGGCGGGCTTCGCGGACGGCGTGATCGTCGGCTCGGCGTTCGTCCAGCGCATCCTGGACGCCGACGGGGACGAGGAGGCCGCGCTGACGGCGGTCCGCGCCCTGGCCGGCGAGCTGGCCGCCGGCGTCCGGCGCCGCTGACCACCGTGCCGCGCACCTGAACGACCGATCGCGCGTCCGACGGCCCGTCGACTCCCTCCTCCCCGGAGGGAGTCGACGGGCCGTCCGCCGTTCCGGGCGGCGCCGGAGCCACCGCTCCCGCCCGGTCCCCGCGGCCACGGCGGGGCGGGCCGTCCCCCCGTGAACCCGTACGGGTGAACAGTGGACGGGGGACGCATCACCCGCGGTTGACCGGCGTTGAGTGAGGGGACGGGTCGGCGGTGGGCTCCGGCGTTCGTCGTTCGTGCACGGTTCAGCCCCCGGGAGCGAGAGGACGGGCCGGTCGGTGCCGTGTCAGCAGCGAGCCGTCGTGATCCGGGCGGCGGTGGCGGCGCTGGCGCTCGGGATCGCGATCGGGGCGGACGCCGCGGTCGGACACGCGCTGGCCAGGAGGGGTGCGGAGCGCGCCGAGCGGGAGGCCTCGGTGTGCGCCGAGGAGGCGGCGGCGAACGCCTCGGCGCGGGCCGCGCGCTCGGCCGGCGCTGGTCGTCCGAGCCTCGGGGAGGACGCCGGGACGGTGGGGTGCACGGGCGGCCTGCGTTGACCGACAGGGGACGGAATGCCGCAAAGCATCACTCATTCGGCTTAATTCGCGAATATGGAGGAACCACACCTCATCCCCTACGGTTCATCAGGAAGCGTGGTTCGCGCCACGGCAGGACCGCGTGAGCGTCCCCGGCCCGTGAGGGCGGTACGGGCGGCCGCGCAGGCATTCACACCCGAGGGGGGTTCCCGATGTCCGGTCAGCAGGGCGCCGAGTCACGCCCGCACATCGCCGGCCGGTCCGACGCCGGTTCGGCGCTGCGGCGGGTGACGGACGGTCCGGCGGCCGAGTGGATCAGCACGGCTGCCAGGCTCGGCCTGGCCGTGGTCTGGGCCTGGGCCGGCTTCGCCAAGGTGTCGGATCCCGCCGCCGCCGCCCAGGCCGTGCGCGCGTACGAGATCCTCCCGGAGTCGCTGGTGAAGCCGGTCGGCTACGCGCTGCCGTTCCTGGAGCTGGCGCTCGCCCTGCTGCTGCTGATCGGCCTGGGCGTGCGGATCGTCGCCGTGGTCTCCGCGGTGCTGCTGCTCGCCTTCATCGCGGGCATCGGCTCGGCGTGGGCGCGCGGCATCTCGATCGACTGCGGCTGCTTCGGCGGTGGCGGGGCGGTGGACGCCTCGCAGACCGAGTACCTGCAGGAGATCCTGCGCGACACCGGCTTCCTGCTGCTGGCCGGCTGGCTGGTGTTCCGGCCCCGTACCAAGTTCTCCGCCGACGCCTGGCTGGCCGCCTGAGCGGTCCCGGCCGCCCCCGCCCGACCCCCACCCGCGCCGGCCCCCGCCCGGCCCCGACCCTGGATGTCCAGCAGATGAGCGAGAAGAACCGAGATGGCAAGCGCACCGCCCGTGAGCGGATGCTGGAGGAGCGGGCGGCCGAGGAGGCCAAGTCCAGGCGGAACAAGAAGCTGGCCGTCGGCGGCTCCGTCCTCGCGGTGATCGTGGTGGCGGCGGTGGTCGGCGTGGTGGTGCAGAACAACCGCTCCAAGCCCGAGACGCCGGTGGCCGCCCCGGCCGGCACCATCGGCGACAAGAACCTGGTCATCCCGGTCGGTTCGCCCGACGCCCCCTCCACGCTCACCGTGTACGAGGACCCGCGCTGCCCCGCCTGCGGTGCCTTCGAGCGCGAGTTCAGCCCGACCATCGACCAGCTGGAGGACCAGGGCAAGCTGGTCATCAACTACCACATCGTGTCGTTCATCGACCGCTCGCTCGGCGGCAAGGGCTCGAAGTACGCCGCCAACGCCCTGGCCTGCGCGCAGGACGCCGGGCACTTCCGCGACTACCACGACGTGCTCTACCGCAACCAGCCGGACGAGACCAACGACGCCTTCGGCGACAAGGCCACCCTGATCTCGCTCTCCAAGCAGGTCACCGGCCTGGACACGCCGACCTTCGAGGCGTGCGTCAACGACAACAGGTTCAGCGGCTGGGTGTCGGCCGTGCAGCAGGACTTCGACAAGTCCAGCTTCAAGTCGACCCCGACGGTGCTGCTCAACGGCCAGCCGGTCTACCCGAAGAACGGCGCCGACGAGATCACCCCGGAGAACCTGGTCAAGTGGGTCGACGCGGCCAACCAGGGCAAGACCCTCGGCACCCCGGGCTCGAACGGCCAGACGCCGGCCCCGACCAGTACCGCCTCCGAGTCGAACAACCCGTCGCCCGGTGTCACCGGCTGATCGCGCGGGCGGCGGCGGGCGCGGGCCGAGTGCGATCTGTGACCCGCCGGGGTGGCCGATCGGGGCCCGCGACACGGTAGCGTCGACCCTGCCATGAATATCGCTTACATTCCGAGCCCGTCGCGGGGCGTCCTCCACCTGGGACCGCTCCCGCTGCGCGCGTACGCCTTCTGCATCATCATCGGTGTCGTCGTGGCCGTCTGGCTCGGCAGCAAGCGCTGGGTCGCCCGGGGCGGTGCCAAGCACACGGTGGGTGACATCGCCGTCTGGGCCGTCCCGTTCGGCCTGGTCGGCGGTCGGCTGTACCACGTGATCACCGACAACCAGCTGTACTTCGGGGACGGCAGGAATCCCTGGAACGCCTTCAAGATCTGGGAGGGCGGCCTCGGCATCTGGGGGGCGATCGCGCTCGGCGCGGTCGGTGCCTGGATCGGCTGTCGCCGCCGGGGCGTACCGCTGCCGGCCTGGGCGGACGCCCTCGCGCCGGGCATCGCGCTCGCCCAGGCCTGCGGCCGCTGGGGCAACTGGTTCAACCAGGAGCTCTACGGCCGGGCGACGACCCTGCCCTGGGGCCTGAAGATCGACAAGACGCTGCCGGACGGCGAGGTGGTCCACGGGATCTACCACCCGACCTTCCTGTACGAGTCGCTCTGGTGCGTCGGTGTCGCGCTGCTGGTCATCTGGGCCGACCGCCGCTTCACCCTCGGCCACGGCCGCGCCTTCGCGCTGTACGTCGCCGCGTACACGGTGGGCCGGTTCTGGATCGAGGCGCTGCGGATCGACGAGGCCCACCGGTTCCTCGGCCTGCGCCTCAACGACTGGACGTCGATCGTCGTCTTCGTCGGCGCCGTCACCTACCTGGTGATCGTCGGGAAGAAGCGCCCCGGCCGGGAGGACCCGGACTCGATCGACCCGGCCGCCCGTGAGGAGCGTGCCGCCGCGGCGTCCCACGCCTCGGACGGTGACGACTCCGCCGAGAGCCCCGGTGCCGGCGGCGGCCTGGCCGACGCGGTCGGCCCCACCCCCGCACAGGCTGCCCCGACGGATGCCGAGAAGCTCATCTGACCTGCGTCGATCTACTGCTTCGGCCGCTCCCACCGACCAGGTGGCGGGCGGCCGAAGCGCTGTTCGGACAGCCTTACTTTGCTGGAAAACACCTGATCATCGGACTACGTTCAGCCATGTGAGAGCCCCCGGGCAGTCCGTCGCTCACGGCAGTCAGCCGTGCCCGGACGCGGCCGGGGACAGGCGGCGACGGAGGACGACAGACGTGAGCGCGACCATCAGCGAACCCCGCACCGAGGACGACCAGCCGAAGCCCCGCATTCCCGCGGAGGGACACCACCGCGACGTGAACGGCGGCTGGCTGCGTCCGGCGGTGTTCGGCGCGATGGACGGGCTGGTCTCCAACTTCGCGCTGATGACCGGCGTGGTCGGCGGCGCCGCCTCCAGCGGTGCGGTGGTGCTGACCGGCCTGGCGGGGCTCGCCGCCGGCGCCTGCTCGATGGCGGCGGGGGAGTACACCTCGGTCGCCTCCCAGCGTGAGCTGGTGCAGGCCGAGATCGAGGCGGAGCGCCTGGAGCTGAGCCGCAACCCGCACGGCGAGCTGGCCGAGCTGGCCGAGCTGTACGTCTCCCGGGGGGTGGAGCCCGAGCTCGCGCGCGAGGTGGCCCGGCAGCTGTCGGCGGACCCGGACCGCACGCTGGAGATCCACGCCCGGGAGGAGCTGGGCATCGACCCGAACGACCTGCCCTCGCCGCTGGTGGCGGCGGGCTCCTCGTTCGTCTGCTTCGCCCTGGGCGCGCTGCTCCCGCTGCTGCCCTACCTGCTGGGTGCGACCTCGCTGCTGCCCGCGCTGCTGCTCTCGCTGGCCGGCCTGTTCGCCTGCGGCGCCGTGGTGGCCCGGGTGACGGCCCGCAGCTGGTGGTTCAGCGGTCTGCGTCAGCTGGTGCTGGGCGGGGTCGCGGCCGGTGTGACCTACCTGCTGGGGTGGCTGATCGGCGGGGCGGTCGGCTGACCGGAGCGTGGGCCGCCCGCCTCCGGGCGGTCGGCCCCGCGGCATCGTGCGATGGCACAACTGATGCATGATTATGCCCCGGAGTGCGTGACGTTCCGCACATGGGAGCAGGGTGCTCGGTTGTCCTAGTATCCCCGTGGGGCCTGCGGACCCGACGATTCCAATCTTCGGCTCCCCCTCGTGGTGACGAATCGCAGGCGGGCCCGAGGCGATCTTGGTTCGCCGGCATTTCGTCACTGTTTCAGGCGCGCGGCCGGCGGGCACACTGGTGGGAGCATGCGGACGCGTGTTCGCCCCCCTCGGTAGCTACTACCCGTCGGTAACCGGCTCTGACCTGGGGTTTGCGTCCGCCATGTGGACGGCGCCGTCCACTTCCCGGGATGTCGGGCATCATGTAACCTGCACGAAATCGCAGAGGGCCAACGTCGTCCCTGTTGCACAGAGAGCTCCCCAGGCCTTGGCGCCGGGTGGGCCCCACTATCAAGACGACGACGGGAGAGCCGATGCTGTCTGCATCCATGCACTCCGACAACGAGCCCAAGGCCGGCGCATCGCGCTCGCCGTACGCGCTCGTTCCGGATGCGCGACCTGCTGCTCAGGGCCTGTACGACCCGCGGAACGAGCACGACGCCTGTGGTGTCGGTTTCGTCGCGACGCTGACCGGCGTCGCCGACCACAAGATCGTCGAGCAGGCGCTCACCGTCCTGCGCAACCTGGAGCACCGCGGTGCGACCGGTGCCGAGCCGGACTCCGGTGACGGCGCGGGCATCCTGACCCAGGTCCCCGACGCGTTCCTGCGCTCCAAGGTCGCCTTCGAGCTCCCCACCGCCGGCGCCTACGCGGTCGGCATCGCCTTCCTCCCCGACGAGGACGCCGCCGATGCCGGCGCGGTCGCCCAGATCGAGGCCATCGCCGCCGACGAGGACCTGACCGTCCTCGGCTGGCGCGACGTCCCGGTCACCCCCGACCTGCTCGGCGCCACCGCCCGCTCGGTCATGCCGCGCTTCCGGCAGATCTTCCTGGCCGCCGCCGCTGGTAAGGGTGACCTTACCAGCCTGGAGCTGGACCGCGCCGCGTTCGTGGTGCGCAAGCGCTCCGAGCGCGAGGCCGGCGTGTACTTCCCGTCGCTCTCCGCCCGCACCATCGTCTACAAGGGCATGCTGACCACCGGCCAGCTGGAGCCCTTCTTCCCCGACCTGTCGGACCGGCTCTTCGCCTCCGCCATCGGCCTGATCCACTCGCGCTTCTCCACCAACACGTTCCCGAGCTGGCCGCTCGCCCACCCGTACCGCTTCGTCGCGCACAACGGCGAGATCAACACGGTCAAGGGCAACCGGAACTGGATGACCGCGCGCGAGTCCCAGCTGGCCACCGACCTGATCCCGGCGAACCGGAACGGCCAGGGCCTGGAGCGGATCTTCCCGATCTGCACCCCGGACCACTCCGACTCGGCGTCCTTCGACGAGGTCCTGGAGCTGCTCCACCTCGGCGGCCGCTCGCTGCCGCACTCGGTGCTGATGATGATCCCGGAGGCCTGGGAGAACCACGCCACCATGGACCCGGCCCGGCGCGCCTTCTACCAGTACCACTCCAACCTGATGGAGCCCTGGGACGGCCCGGCCTGCGTCACCTTCACCGACGGCACCCAGATCGGCGCGGTCCTCGACCGCAACGGCCTGCGCCCGGCCCGCTACTGGATCACCGAGGACGGCCTGGTCGTCCTCTCCTCCGAGGTCGGCGTGCTCGACCTGGAGCAGGAGACGGTGGTCAAGAAGGGCCGCCTGCAGCCCGGCAAGATGTTCCTCATCGACACCGCGGAGCACCGCATCGTCGAGGACGAGGAGATCAAGTCCGCCCTCGCCGCGGAGCACCCGTACGAGGAGTGGATCGCCGCCGGCCAGATCCAGCTCGCCCAGCTCCCCGAGCGCGAGCACATCGCGCACACCCACGCCTCGGTCACCCGTCGCCAGCAGACCTTCGGTTACACCGAGGAGGAGCTGCGCGTCATCCTCGCCCCGATGGCGAAGACCGGCGGCGAGGCGCTCGGCTCGATGGGGACCGACAGCCCGATCGCGGCCCTCTCCGAGAAGCCGCGCCTGCTGTTCGACTACTTCATCCAGCTGTTCGCGCAGGTCACCAACCCCCCGCTGGACGCCATCCGCGAGGAGCTCGTCACCTCGCTGCTGAGCAACCTCGGCCCCGAGGGGAACCTGCTCGCCGCCGAGTCGGCCGCCTGCCGCTCCGTCGGCATCACCTTCCCGGTGATCGACAACGACGAGCTGGCCAAGCTGGTCCACATCAACGCCGACGGCGACCAGTCCGGCCTCAAGGCCGTCACGCTCTCCGGCCTCTACAAGGTCTCCGGCGGCGGCGAGGCCCTGGCCGCCCGCCTGAAGGCCGTCGCGGCCGAGGCCGACGCGGCGATCGCCGACGGCGCCCGCATCGTCGTCCTCTCGGACCGC
Organism: Kitasatospora sp. NBC_00315; assembly: GCF_041435095.1. Classification (NCBI taxonomy): domain Bacteria; kingdom Bacillati; phylum Actinomycetota; class Actinomycetes; order Kitasatosporales; family Streptomycetaceae; genus Kitasatospora; species Kitasatospora sp. NBC_00315. The sequence goes on from NZ_CP108025.1 coordinate 6,223,282, forward strand.
CACTCGGACGCCGAGCACGCGCCGATCCCCTCGCTGCTGCTCACCTCCGCGGTGCACCACCACCTGATCCGCACCAAGCAGCGCACCCAGGTGTCGCTGATCGTGGAGGCCGGTGACGTCCGCGAGGTCCACCACGTGGCCCTGCTGATCGGCTACGGGGCCGGCGCGGTCAACCCGTACCTGGCGATGGAGTCCGTCGAGGACCTCGTCGCCCAGGGCGTGTTCATCACGGGCATCGAGGCCGAGAAGGCCATCAAGAACCTGATCAAGGCGCTCGGCAAGGGCGTCCTGAAGGTCATGTCGAAGATGGGCATCTCCACCGTCGCCTCCTACCGCGGCGCCCAGGTCTTCGAGGTCATCGGCCTCGACCAGCAGACCGTGGACAGCTACTTCTCCGGCACCACCACCAAGCTCGGCGGCATCGGCCTGGACGAGATCGCCAGGGAGGTGGCCGCCCGCCACGCCAAGGCGTACCCCGCCTCCGGCATCACCGCCGCGCACCGCGCGCTGGAGATCGGCGGCGAGTACCAGTGGCGCCGCGAGGGCGAGCCGCACCTGTTCGACCCGGACACCGTCTTCCGTCTGCAGCACTCCACCCGCAGCCGCCGGTACGACATCTTCAAGCAGTACACCGAGCGGGTGAACGAGCAGTCCGAGCGGCTGATGACGCTGCGCGGCCTGTTCAGGTTCGACGGCAACGGCCGCACCCCGATCTCCATCGACGAGGTCGAGCCGGTCTCCGAGATCGTCAAGCGCTTCTCCACCGGCGCCATGTCCTACGGCTCCATCTCGATGGAGGCGCACGAGACGCTCGCCATCGCCATGAACCGGCTCGGCGGCAAGTCGAACACCGGTGAGGGCGGCGAGGACCCGGAGCGCCTGTACGACCCGGAGCGCCGTTCGGCCATCAAGCAGGTCGCCTCCGGCCGCTTCGGCGTCACCAGCGAGTACCTGGTCAACGCGGACGACATCCAGATCAAGATGGCCCAGGGCGCCAAGCCCGGCGAGGGCGGTCAGCTGCCCGGCCACAAGGTCTACCCGTGGGTCGCGCGGACCCGGCACTCCACCCCGGGTGTCGGCCTGATCTCGCCGCCGCCGCACCACGACATCTACTCCATCGAGGACCTGGCTCAGCTGATCCACGACCTCAAGAACGCCAACCCGGCGGCCCGCATCCACGTGAAGCTGGTCTCCGAGGTCGGCGTGGGTACGGTCGCGGCCGGCGTCTCCAAGGCGCACGCCGACGTCGTGCTGGTCTCCGGCCACGACGGGGGCACCGGCGCCTCGCCGCTCACCTCGCTCAAGCACGCGGGCGGCCCCTGGGAGCTCGGCCTCGCCGAGACCCAGCAGACCCTGCTGCTCAACGGCCTGCGCGACCGCATCGTCGTGCAGACCGACGGCCAGCTGAAGACCGGCCGCGACGTGGTCATCGCCGCGCTGCTCGGCGCCGAGGAGTTCGGTTTCGCGACCGCGCCGCTCGTCGTCTCCGGCTGCATCATGATGCGCGTCTGCCACCTGGACACCTGCCCGGTCGGCGTCGCCACCCAGAACCCGGTGCTGCGCGAGCGCTTCTCGGGCAAGCCCGAGTTCGTGGTGAACTTCTTCGAGTTCATCGCGGAGGAGGTCCGCGAGATCCTCGCGGAGCTGGGCTTCCGCACCATCGAGGAGGCCGTCGGCCACGCCGAGCACATCGACGCGACCGAGGCCGTCAGCCACTGGAAGGCGGCGGGCCTCGACCTGGCCCCGCTGTTCCACGTGCCCGAGCTGCCCGAGGGCGCGGCCCTGCACAACACCACCGGCCAGGACCACTCGCTGGACAAGGCCCTGGACAACCAGCTGATCTCGCTGGCCGAGGACGCCCTGGAGCGCGGCGACGCCGTCCGCATCCAGCTGCCGATCCGCAACGTCAACCGGACCGTCGGCACCATGCTCGGCCACGAGGTGACCAAGCGGTACCGCGGCGAGGGCCTGCCCGAGGGCACCATCGACGTCACCTTCACCGGGAGCGCCGGCCAGTCCTTCGGCGCCTTCGTGCCGCGCGGCATCACGCTGCGCCTGGAGGGCGACGCCAACGACTACGTCGGCAAGGGCCTGTCGGGCGGCGTGCTCATCGTCCGCCCGGCGCGCGGCGCGGCCGCCATCGGCGCCGACGCCCAGAACCACGTGATCGCGGGCAACACCATCGGGTACGGTGCCACCAGCGGCCGGATCCACCTGCGCGGCAAGGCCGGCGAGCGCTTCGCCGTCCGCAACTCCGGTGCCACCCTGGTCGTGGAGGGCGTGGGCGACCACGGCCTGGAGTACATGACCGGCGGCCGGGTCGTCATCCTCGGCGAGACCGGGCGCAACCTGGCGGCGGGCATGTCCGGCGGTATCGCCTACGTCCTGGACCTGCGCCCCGCGAACGTGAACGACGGCATGGTGGGCATCGAGGCCCCGACCGCCGCCGACCGCGAATGGCTGCGCGACACCGTGCAGCAGCACTACGAGGAGACCGGCTCCACCGTGGCCGCCGAGCTCCTGGCCGACTGGGCGAGCGGGGTCTCCCGCTTCTCCAAGATCATGCCGACCGACTACAAGGCTGTGCTCGCCGCCAAGGATGCCGCTGAGCGCGACGGGCTCTCCGAGTCCGAGACCACTCGCAAGATGATGGAGGCGGCAAATGGCTGACCCCAAGGGCTTCCTGACCACGCCCAAGCAGCTCGCCGAGCGTCGCCCCGTCGACGTCCGGATCCGTGACTGGAACGAGGTCTACGTCGAGCGCAGCCTCCTTCCGATCATCACGAAGCAGGCCGGCCGCTGCATGGACTGCGGCATCCCGTTCTGCCACAACGGCTGCCCGCTCGGGAACCTCATTCCCGAGTGGAACGACCTGACCTACCGGGACGACTGGTCCGGCGCGATCGAGCGCCTGCACGCGACCAACAACTTCCCGGAGTTCACCGGCCGCCTCTGCCCCGCTCCCTGCGAGTCGGCGTGCGTGCTCGGGATCAACCAGGACGCGGTGACCATCAAGAACGTCGAGGTCACCATCATCGACAAGGCCTGGGACAACGGCGGCGTCACGCCGCAGATCCCGGAGCGGCTGTCCGGCAAGACCGTGGCCGTCGTCGGCTCCGGCCCGGCCGGCCTGGCCGTGGCCCAGCAGCTGACCCGGGCCGGGCACACCGTGGTGGTGTACGAGCGCGCCGACCGCATCGGCGGCCTGCTGCGCTACGGAATCCCCGAGTTCAAGATGGAGAAGCGCCACATCAACCGCCGCGTCGAGCAGATGCGCGCGGAGGGTACCCGCTTCCGTACCGGTGTCAGTGTCGGCGAGGACATCACCGGCCAGCAGCTGCGCGAGCGCTTCGACGCCGTCGTGGTCGCCGCCGGTGCCACCACCGCCCGTGACCTGCCCGTCCCCGGCCGGGAGCTCAAGGGCATCCACCAGGCGATGGAGTACCTGCCGCTCGCCAACAAGGTGCAGGAGGGCGACTTCGTCGAGACGCCCATCAGCGCCAAGGGCAAGCACGTCATCGTCATCGGCGGCGGCGACACCGGCGCCGACTGCCTCGGCACCGCACTGCGCCAGGGGGCGGCCTCGGTCACCCAGCTGGAGATCATGCCGCGCCCGAGCGACGACCGGCCGACCGGCCAGCCGTGGCCGACGATGCCGATGGTCTACAAGGTCACCTCCGCGCACGAGGAGGGCGGTGAGCGCGTGTACAGCGTGAACACCACCCACTTCAGCGGCGACGAGGACGGCAACGTCCAGGAGCTGCACCTGGTCGAGGTCGAGTTCAAGGACGGCCGCTTCCAGCCCGTCGAGGGCACCGAGCGGTCCATCCCGGCCCAGCTCGTCACCCTCGCCATGGGCTTCACCGGCACCGACACCGCCAACGGCCTGGTGGAGCAGCTGGGCGTCGACCTCGACGCCCGCGGCAACATCAACCGGGACGGCGCCTTCGCCACCAACGTGGACGGCGTGTACGTCTGCGGCGACGCCGGCCGCGGCCAGTCACTGATCGTCTGGGCCATCGCCGAGGGCCGCTCCGCGGCCGCCGCGGTGGACACGTTCCTCGGTGGCAAGACCGCCCTGCCCGCCCCGATCCGCCCGACGGACCGCCCCCTGGTGGTCTGACCGGACGGCCCGGCGCCGCATCGCCGGGCTGCTTCAGCCGCTGACCCGTCAGAGCCGCCGGGCCACCGCGGTCTTGCAGCGCCTGCTCCCTCCCCGACCAAGTTGGGAGCAGGTGCTGCTTTGTCGTGTGCGCCCGCCCTGCGGGGCGCGGCGTGTGAGCCCGCGCGGGCGGGGCTGCGCGGGCGGGCGAGTCGGCGGGCGGTTCGGCCCCCGGGGTGCCGGTGTGCCCCAGGAGCCCTTCGGCGTACCACAGTTGTGGGTCGTCCGGCGGTTCCGGTACCGGATGTCGGCCCCAAGTGGCAGACTGCGGCGAGAACCGGGGGCGGACGCGAGTGGCGGAGGTTCACCAGGATGAGCACAACGCAGACCGGTGGCGGTACGACGGTGCGGCGCCTGATGCTGGGCTCCCAGCTGCGCCGGTTGCGGGAGGCCGGCGGTGTCTCGCGGGAGGAGGCCGGGTACTCGATCCGGGCGTCCGAGTCCAAGATCAGCCGGATGGAGCTGGGCCGGGTCGGCTTCAAGGAGCGGGACGTCGCGGATCTGCTCACCCTCTACGGCGTGGTCGGCGACGGCGAGCGCGGCGCTCTGCTCGCCATGGTGGGCGAGGCCAACGCGGCCACCTGGTGGCACGGTTACGGTGACGTGGTGCCGAGCTGGTTCCAGGGGTACCTGGGGCTGGAGGAGGCGGCCTGCCGGATCCGCAGTTACGAGGTCCAGTTCATCCACGGCCTGCTGCAGACCGCCGACTACGCGCGCGCCGTCATCCGCCTGGGCAACGGGGGCGCCGAGCCGGAGGAGATCGAGCGGCGGGTGGCGGTCCGGACGCGTCGCCAGGAGCTGCTGACCGGCGACCGGGCGCCGCTGCTCCTCGCGGTCGTCGACGAGGCGGCGCTGCGCAGGCCCTGGGGCGGGGCCGAGGTGATGGCCGCCCAGATCGACCGGCTGGCGGAGCTCGCCGAGCTGCCGAACGTCGACCTGCGGGTGATGCCGCTGGGGGTCGGCGGCATCCGTGCGGAGGGCGGCGCCTTCTCGATGCTGAGCTTCCCCGAGCCCGAACTGCCCGACGTGGTCTACCTGGAGCAGTTCACCAGCGCGCTCTACCTGGACAAGGCGGACCAGGTCGAGGCGTACGGCCGGGCCATGGAGCGGCTGGTCGCCGACTGCCTGGCGCCGGAGCAGGGGCTCGAACTGCTGGGGCTGATCCGCAAGGAGCTCTAGCGGGACGGCCCCGACCGGACGGCTGCCCTCCGTTCGGCGCCCGGACACCCAGGATCCGTTCGTGGTCACTACGATGATGGTCGGTCAGACGAGAGGTCGGCCGGTGGTGTCGTGGGCGAGAGGGATCAGATGTCCTACTTTACGGAACTGTCGCGGCAGTTCATCGACGGCGAATGGCGGACCGGTTCCGGCACCTGGGACATCGTCGACATCGATCCGTACAGCGGCGACAAGCTCGCCACCATCACCGTCGCCACCGTGGACGAGATCGACGACGCGTACCGCGCGGCGGAGCGCGCGCAGCGGTCCTGGGCCCGGGTCAACCCGTACACCCGGCGGCTGGTGTTCGAGCGCGCGCTGCGGGTGATCGAGGAGCGCGAGGCCGAGATAACCGAGGCGATCATCGCCGAGCTCGGCGGTACGGCGCTGAAGGCCGGCTTCGAACTCGCCCTGTCCAAGGACATGTTGCGCGAGGCCACCCAGCTCTCGCTGCGCGCGGAGGGCCGGATCCTGCCCTCGCCGGTGGACGGCAAGGAGAACCGTCTCTACCGGCTGCCGGTCGGCGTGGTCGGGGTGATCAGCCCCTTCAACTTCCCGCTGTTCCTGTCGCTGAAGGCGGTCGCGCCGGCGCTGGCGCTGGGCAACGCCGTGGTGCTCAAGCCGCACCAGAACACGCCGGTGGTCGGCGGCACCCTGATCGCCAGGATCTTCGAGGAGGCCGGGCTGCCCGCCGGTCTGCTGAACGTGGTGGTCACCGACATCGCCGAGATCGGCGACGCCTTCATCGAGCACCCGGTGCCCAAGGTGATCTCCTTCACCGGCTCCGACACCGTCGGCCGGCACGTCGCCACGGTCGCCGCGGGGCACTTCAAGCGGACCGTCCTGGAGCTCGGCGGCAACAGCGCCCTGATCGTGCTGGACGACGCGGACCTCGACTACGCGGTGGACGCGGCGGTGTTCAGTCGGTTCGCGCACCAGGGGCAGGTCTGCATGGCGGCCAACCGGGTGCTGGTCGACCGCAGCGTCGAGCAGGAGTTCACCGAGCGCTTCGTGGCCAAGGTCGCCTCCCTGAAGGTCGGCGATCCCAGGGATCCGGCCACCCACATCGGCCCGCTGATCAACGCCAACCAGGCCGAGGCGCTCACCGCCGAGGTGGACCGGGCGGTCGCGGCCGGCGCCACCGCGCTTCTGCGCGGGCAGACCGTCGGCACCCTGATGGACCCGGTGGTGCTGGGCGGCCTGCCGGACGGTGACCCGATCCTGCGGCGCGAACTCTTCGGCCCGGTGGTCCTGGTGGTGCCCTTCGACGGCGAGGACGAGGCGGTGCGGATCGCCAACGACACCCCGTTCGGGCTCAGCGGCGCGGTGCACACGGCGGATGTGGAGCGAGGGGTCCGGCTGGCGCAGCGGATCGAGACCGGCATGATCCACATCAACGACGGCACCATCCACGACGAGCCGGTGGTGCCGTTCGGCGGCGAGAAGAACTCCGGGGTGGGCCGGCTGAACGGTGAGGCCACCGTGGAGGCGTTCACCACGGTGAAGTGGATCTCCATCCAGCACGGGCGCAGCCGCTTCCCGTTCTGACACTCCGGCCGGGTCGCCACCCCCTGTGGGGGCGGCGACCCGGCCGGCGGACCGCCAGTGATGGGCCGGGGGTGGGCCGGGGCCCGGCCCACCCCCCAGGGTGCCTAGAAGACCGGCACGCCGGCGCGGACCAGGCGCCAGGACACCGAGGCGAAGTCCGCCGGGTCGATGACGCCCTTGGCCTTCACCCAGGCGATCATCGTGTTGCGGATCTCGTTGGAGTCAGCCCAGACCGACGTGGCCGCCGCGACGTGCGGGAAGTTGCCGCCGCCGTTCGCCCGGTAGTTGTTCACCGCGAGGACGAACTGCGCGGCCGGGTCGACCGCCTTGCCGTCGTAGGAGAGGCCGACGATCCGCGAGCCGACCGGCTGCGAGATGTCGATGTCGTAGGAGACCCCGTACAGCGAGTCGTAGTTGTAGTCGGGTGTGCTCTGCTGGTTGGTCAGCGTCTCCAGCACCACGGGCGCCCCCGGGGCCAGCTGCGCGAAGTACTTGGCCGAGAACTCCAGGTAGTCCTTGATCTGGGCGCCGGTCAGGATGCGCGCCTCCAGGGTGTTCTCGTAGATGTACAGGCCGGCCGCGTCGCGCAGCTTGACCTGCCCGGCCGGGATCAGCGCCGTCCGGTTGAAGGGCGCGGCCTGGGCCAGCACCGGCAGGTTCGCGTACGACGTGGAGGCGAGGGCGGCCTTCACCGTGTCGGCCTGCACCCGGCCGATCAGGTCGATGATCGGGGTGTCCTTGAACGGCGCCTCGGCGATGGAGAGTTCGGTCTTGCAGGTGCCGATCACCTGGTTGACGTACTCGACCACCTTCTTGTGCTGGGCGGAGAGCGCGTCGACGATCTCCGGGTCCTCCGCCACCGTGTTGGAGTTCAGCACCCGGGAGGAGAGCGAGACGAGCGTCCAGGAGCCGTTGTCGAACTCCACCTCGAAGTCGAAGCAGGTCAGGCGCTGGCCCCAGCAGAGCGGCTCGGAGAGCACCACCGTCCTACCGGTCTGCTTGTTGACGATCAGGCGCTGGGCCACCTCCTTGTGGGTGTGGCCCACCAGCACCGCGTCGATGCCGGCCACCGTCTCGGCCATCTCGCCGGACGCGTCCTCGGGCCAGGGCAGCTGGTCGCCGTAGGTGGTCGGCTCGTCGATGCCTGAGTGTGCCGACACCACGATGATGTCCGCGCCGGCCGCCTTCATCCGGGGCACGTACTTCGCCGCCATCTCGACGATGCCGGGGAAGACCATCTTGCCCGAGACGTTGGCCTTGTCCCAGATCGCGATGCCCGGGTTGGTCAGGCCCAGGATGCCGACCTTGAGCGGGCGGCCGTGGCCCAGGTGCAGCTCCTTGATGACGTACGGAGTGAACGCGGGCTTCTCGTTCTTGGCGTGCAGCGCGTTGGCGCCCAGCAGCGGGAACTCCAGCTGCTCCTCGAAGGCGCGCAGGGTCGGGATGCCGTAGTTGAACTCGTGGTTGCCGAGCGCCGCCGCGTCGTAGCCCATCAGGTTCATGGCCAGGGCCATCGGGTGCTCGGGGGCGGTGTCCGCGTCGGTGGCGATCGGGTCGACCCGGGCGTAGTAGTACGTCAGCTGGGTGCCCTGGATCATGTCGCCGGCGTCGATCAGCAGGGTGCGGTCCCAGCCCTTGTCCTCGCGGACCTGGTTGGCGAGGGTGGAGATCTTGGCCAGGCCGACGTCGTTGTGCGCCTTGTCCGCGTAGACCGCGTCGGTGAAGTAGTCCCAGTTCAGCACCCGGCCGTGCAGGTCGGTGGTGCCCATGACGGTGAAGGCCTGCTTCTTCTGGTCCTTCTTCTTGCCCTGCTGGTCGGCGCCCGCGGCCGCGGCCGGGGAGGCCGCGGCCACCGAGGCGCCGCCGGCCAGGGCGGCGCCCGCGGCGGTCGCGGCGGAGCGGGTGACGAAGTCACGGCGGTTCAGAGGCATCAACGGCTCCAGGGGGACGTGCGGGCAGACGGATCGTCAAACATATGTGACGCGCGTAGAGGAACGCGCGTAGAAGTGTGCCCCGTGACGGCCCCGCGCCGATAGACCCCGGACGTTTCCAACAGGTGAGATCTTGGCGACCCCGCGATGGCCGCGGGCACCGGAGGGTGGCCGCCCCCGCCGCCCGGGCCGGGCGCGGCTAGATGTAGCCCTCGCGCAGCGCGTGCGCGACCGCGTGCGCCCGGTTGCGCAGGTGCAGCCGGGTCGTCAGGCCGTGCAGGACGTTCTTCACCGTCCGCTCCGAGTACGAGAGCTTCGAGGCGATCTCGGCCGTGTCCCAGCCCTCCGCGACCAGTCGCAGGATGTCCGACTCCCGCTCCGAGATCCCCGGCGGGGTGAACCCGGGCAGGCCCTGGACACTGCGCTGCAGTCGCCCCATCTGCACGATCAGCCGGCCCAGCAGGTCGGCCGGCAGGTCGCCGTCGCCCCGGGCCGCGGCGAGCACCGCCTGGCCGAGCCGGGGCGCGGTCGCCTCGCGCCGCCACAGGATCGCCGCGACCCCGCACTCCACGGCCTCCAGCAGCTCCGCCTCGCGCATCCGCTCGACCACCAGGACGACCCGGACCTCGCCGCCGCGCACCAGCCGGCGCAGCGTCGCCGTCACCGTCGCGTCCACCGTCTCGGCCAGCATCACCGCCACCGCCCCGGGACCGGGCGACGGCTCCTCGGCGAGCCGGACCGCGGCGCACTGCTTGAGCTGGCTGACCGCACCGGCCCGCGAGATCGGGTCCGCCGCGTGGACGACCACCGGAATCCGGACCCCCGGCCGTACACCGCCGCGGACCACGCTCTCGGCCTGCAGGACACTCATGGCTCCCCCTTCTGGATGCCCGGCCCGACGGCGCCCGGCCGCGGCCGCCCGAACGACGGTCCGCATGTGCCTGACACCCGGGTGGGCCCACCTGTGACAAAGGGCCGGCGCCGACAGCACCCCGCCCCGTACCCATGCTCACCGCAGCCCGGGCCGCCGGGCCATCGTGGTGCACCACGAGATCGGGCGGCCCTCCGCCACCGGGTGCGACGAAGCTCACAGCCCCCGTTGGGGCGCTGGTGCAACGTCAAGGTCACCGAGCACGTGGAGGTGAGGAGCAGGCCGTCCGGCCCGCTGACCGCCGCCGTCTCGACCGGGGGGACCACGATGATCGGCACCACGACCACGGGCACCACGAGCACCGGCGGCGCGACCACGAGAAACCACCGGGCTCAGGCCCCCCTCCCCGCCCCGGCCGGACGGCCGGGGCCGGCCGACCGCCGGGAGCCACTGGCCCGCGCGGACGCCATGGCCGAGCGGGCCCGGCAGGGGCAGGGCGGCATCCTGCTGCTCACCGGCGCCGCCGGGACCGGCCGCAGCGCCCTGCTCACCGCCGTCGCCGACCGGCACGCGCGCGACGGCATGACCGTGTTGTGGGCGCGCTGCTCCGCGGACGAGTCGGACCGCGCGTACGGCGTCGCCCGACAGCTGTTCAACCCCGGCGCCCGGGACCGCGTCCCGGCCGCCCGCGCGCCCGCCGACCCCGGCCGGGCCGGGCCCCCGCACCGGGCCCCCGCACCGGAGAGCGACCTGTGGGAGCTGCTGCTGCTGCACGCCTCGCACGGCCCGGTGCTCCTCGCCGTCGACGACGTCCAGCTGGCCGACGCCCCCTCCTGGCGCTGGCTGCACCAGGTCGGCCGCCGGATCGACCGGCTGCCGGTGCTCCTGGTCGTCACCGAACGCCGCCAGCACGAGCTGCGCGCCCCGCTGGCCCGCTTCGGCCGCACCCTGACCGCGCCGCTCGCCCAGTCCTGCCGGATCGGCCCGCTCGGCCGGCCCGCCGTCGCCGAGCTGCTCACCGGCCGCCTGGGCGCGCCCGCGCCCCGGCGACTGCTCGACGACTGCGTGGCGGCCACCGGCGGCAACCCGCTGCTGCTGGAGGCCCTGCTCACCGACCTGGACGCCCTGCCCGCCGGAGCCGCCGCACTGCCGCCGAGCTGCGCCGGGCTGCCGACCGGGGCCTTCCTCGACGCCGTCGACCTCTGGCTGCACAGCGCCGGACCGGAGGCGGCCACCGCCGCCCGCACGCTGGCCCAGCTGCAGGACCACCGGATGGGACCGGGCCACCACCCCGGCCCGGAGTCGGAGTCGGAGTCGGAGTCGGAGTCGGAGTCGGACACCCCCACGGCGGCCGACCTGGCCGAACTCACCGGCGCCGACCCCGAACGGCTGGCCGGCTGGCTGGCCGGGCTGGCGGCCCAGGGACTGCTGCACACCCGGCCGGGCGGCGAGCGCCCCCGGTTCGGCCACCCGCTGCTGCGCGAAGCCGTCCTGGCGGGCTGGCGGGCGCCCCGCCGGGCCGAGGCGCACCGGGCCGCCGCCCTCCTGCTGCACCGGCGCGGCGAACCGGACGAGCTGGTCGCCGCCCACCTGGTGCACGCCCCCGGACCGGGTGTCCGGTGGGCCGCCGACGTGCTGTTCGGCGCGGCCCGCGCGGTCCGGCGCGCGGGCCGCCCCGACCGGGCCGCGGCCCTGCTGCGCCGCGCCCTGGACGAGCCGCTCCCGGCCCGCCGCCGGGGCGCCACGCTCACCGAACTCGGCTGCCTGGAGATCTCGCTGGGCGCCGCCCGGCACGCCGCGGGCATCCGGCACCTGGCCGAGGCGGTGCACCTGGAACAGTCCGACGAGGGCGTCTTCGCGGCGGCGAACGCGCTCGGCGCCGCCCTCGCGGCCCAGGGCGAGACGGCCGCGGCCCTGGAGGTGCTGGAACAGCTCGCCGAGCGCTTCGCCGGCCGGGAGGACCTCACCCGGGCCGTCCAGGCCGCCGCCGCCCTGATCTCCTCGCACGACGGGAACAGCTGGCTGCAGGTCGTCCAGGGGCTGCGCCGGCTCGCCGCCCGCACACCCCGGCCGATCGCACCGGCCGCCCGGGCGCTGCTGACCGAGTTCGACTCGACCAGCGGGCTGCTGTCGGCCGCCGAGGTGGAGCGGCGGGTCCGGGAGCTGACACAGGCGCCGTCCGAGCCGTTCTCCCAGCACTACGTGCTGGCCTCGGCCGCCACGCTGGCCCAGTGGGCGGACTGCCTCCCGGAGGCCGACCGGCTGGTGGAACAGGGCCTGGCCGCGCACCGCGGACCACTGCTGCACTCCGGCTACCAGTGCCTGCTGAGCGTGCGGGCCGAGAGCCGGGTGATGCGCGGGGAGTACGAGCCGCTGCTCGACGAGCTCCGGGCGCTGGGCCGGGAGGCCGGGACGCGGGGCTCCGGCGGGGCCGGGAGCGCGGACGCGGGGGAGGACGGCGGCTGCCTCGCGGTGCTCTCGCTGGGCAACGCCCACCTGGTGGCGCAGGCCGTCATCGCGCTGACCGAGCTGGGCCGCCCGGCGCAGGCCCGGGAGCTGGCCCGCCACGCCGAGGCGGTTGGCGCGCACGGCTCGTGGGAGTGGAACGAGTACCTGTACGCGCGGGGCCTGCTGCACCTCGCCGTCGGCCGCCCCGCCACGGCGCTGGAGGACCTGCTGGAGTGCGGCCGGCGCCAGCGCGAACGCCAGGTGGAGAGCCCGATCGTGACCCCCTGGCGCTCGGCGGCGGCCGACTGCCAGGTGCTTCTCGGCCTGCCCGGACCGGCCGTCGCGCTGGCCACCGAGGAGCTGCGGCTGGCCGAGATCTGGGGTACGCCCCGGACGATCGGCCGGGCGATGCGCGCGCTGGGCGCGGCCACCGGCGGCCGACAGGGTCTGGAGAGCGCCGGGGGAGCGGTGGACCTGCTGCGCACCGCGCAGGTGGAGACGGAGCTGATCCCGGCGCTGCTCACCCTCGGCCGGATGCTCGGCGCAGCCGGGCGCCGGGCCGCCGCGCGGCAGACCCTGCGCGAGGCCGCCACCCGGGCCGAGCGGCTGGGCGCGACGCGGCTGCGGACGGCCGCGGAGGACCTGTTGCAGGAGACCGGTGCCCGGCTGACGAAGGAGCGGCACACCGGGGCCCCCGCGCTGACCGGCAGCGAGCAGCGGATCTGCCGGCTGGCGGTCGCCGGGCACTCCAACGGCGAGATCGCGGCCATGCTGCACCTGGCGGTGCGGACGGTGGAGACCCATCTGACCAACAGCTTCCGGAAGCTGGGCGTCCGGCGGCGGGCCGAGCTGGCGGGCCGGTTCGAGCCGCCGGAGGGCCCGCAGGACCTCTGAGGACGCGCCCGGCGGCGGACCGGTTGCCCGCAAGGGCAACCGGCACTGCCCCCGGGGGCGCCCCGGTGGCCGCTGACACCCCGTCCGGTCGGCGCCTAGAGTCCGGCGGTGAGCATCTGGACTTCCCTAGAACCCGCGTCGGCCACGGTGGACGCAGGCGGCAGCACCGGCGTCACCCTGCGGGTGCGCAACACCGGTGACGTCGTCGAGGAGTATCGCGTCGCCCCGCTGGGCGACCCCGCGCGCTGGCTGCGGGTCGAGCCGGCCACGCTGACGCTCTACCCCGGTACCACCGGCACGGTGGAGCTGGTCCTCACCCCGCCGCGTTCGCCGGAGGCCGTCGCGGGGCCGCACCCGTACGCCCTCCAGGTCATCCCGGCCGAGCAGCGGGAGGCCACCACGGTGGTCGAGGGCGTCGTCTCGGTCGCGCCGTTCACCGAGCTGCACGCCGAGCTGGTGCCGCCGACCTGCCGGGGCCGGTTCCGGGGCCGGCTGCGGCTGGCCGTCGACAACCTGGGCAACTCGCCGGTGACCGCGGTGCTGGCCGGCCGCGACAGCGGGGACCAGCTCGACTTCGACGTACGCCCCTCCTCGGTGCAGATCGAACCCGGCCGGGCGGTGTTCGGCACGGTCGTCGTCAAGCCGCGGCGGATCCGCTGGAGCGGCGGCAGCGAGACCGTGCCCGTCACGCTCGCCGTGCAGCGCCCGGGTGTCGAACCGCTGATTCTGGAGGGCACCTACCTCAGCCGGGCGGTGCTGCCCGGCTGGGCGGCCGGCGTACTGGGCGCGGTGGCCGCGCTGACGCTGGCCTGCGTCGCCCTGTGGCTCACCGCCGCGCCCTCGGTGGCCGGCAGGGCGAAGCCCGCCACCCCGGTGGCGCTGCAGCCCGCGGGCGCCCCGATCGCGGCCGAGACGCCCCCGCTCGCACCGGCGCCCGGCGAACCGGCCCCGGCGGCACCGGCCCCCGCCGATCCCGGCACCGGGCCGGGCGCCGGCGGCGGTGGCGGCGGCGCCCAGGCCGGCGGGTCCTCCTCCGGCGGTGGCGGCGGCTCCTCGTCCACCGGTGGTGGCGCAGGCGGGGGCGGTGCCGCGCCCCCCGCGCCCGTCGTACCGGCGGCCCCGGCCCGGGCCGCGCTGCCGATCAAGGCGGGGGACAAGACCCCCAACCTCTTCGTGCTCTTCGCGCAGGAGCGGCTGAAGCGGCTGGACGCGACCAATCCGTGCCGGCTTGCCAAGCCCGTCACGGCGGGTGTGATGGACGCCAACACGGTCGAGCAGGTCGGCTGCTTCCAGCAGGCCACCGACCGGCACGGCGGGCGCACCCCGGCCGGCACCCTGGTGGCGACCGACAAGCTGGGCAACCTCGGCCGTTCGACGCTGGCCGGGCTCTGGATGTGGGACGTCATCGGCGACACCGCGAAGATCGGCCCCGGGAAAACCACCTGGGAGGTGTTCGCCACCAGGGCCGCCCTGCGCTGGGCCGACCAGAGCCAGCTGAGCGCCGCCGACCTGGACGCCGACGCGGACAACGTCCGTAAGCTGATCGCGAGTTGGAACACCAAGGCCGCGCTGCCGACCGCTTCGTACGACGCCGTGAAGCTGGCGGACGCGCTCACCCGCTACCAGGGCGACCAGCCGAAGGCGGCGGGCTCGACCGGCACCGCCCTGACCGCGCTGATCTCCGGCTGGGTGAAGGACCAGACGGTGCCCGGCGAGGTGCAGCCCACCGCCTGGCCCGCACCCTAGGGCCCGGGCCGAACAGCGGTGGGGAACGGCTGCGGCCGGGGAGGCGTCCACGCTCCCCGGCCGCAGCCGTTCTCGCTCCCGTTCTCGTGCCCGGGACTGTGCTCGTTGCCGGTGCCGGTGCCGGGGCCGCTCAGTCGTACGACAGCTCGACCCGGTGGGCCACGTGGGCCGGCCGGTGCTCCTCCACCAGGGCCTCCACCCGTCGCAGCAGCATGCCCCGGACCGTTGCGGCGGCGGCAGAGTGGGCCGTGACCGGGCCGGTCGGGACCTTGGTGACCGAGATCCGGTCGGCCGGGAGCCCGGCGGCCGTGACCCGGCCGGTCCGGACCGGGCCCGTCGCCGTCGCGGTCGTCCCGTCGGTCGCGGTCGCGGTCGCCGTCGCCGTCGCGGTCGTCCCGTCCGTCGCCGTCGTCCCGTCCGGAGCCTCGGAGCCGGTCGTTCGGCCGTCCCCCGCCGCCGGTACCCGGACCCGGACCAGCAGGGCCTGCCGGGGCGAGCCGGGCAGCGGACCGTTCGGAGTGGCGGACCAGTGCGCCCCGCCGCTGTCGGTGACCTCCGCCTCGACGCCCAGCAGGCGCAGCTGCGCGGCCAGGCCGGCCGTCGTGCCGCGCAGCCGGTGCACCCGGACCGCCTCGGCCACCGCCACCCGGCGCCGCTCCGGCGGCTGCTCCCGGGCGCCGTCCGCGGCGACCCAGCCGGCCAGCCAGTCCACGAAGTCGGTCGGCGCCAACCGCGGGTCCCAGTAGGCTTCCAGACAGTCCAGCACGGCGAACACCGGGGCCAGCACGTCGTCGAAGGCCCCGACGAACCGCCCGGTGAACTCACCCTCGGCGTACACCTCGGGCAGCCGGCCGGCCAGCGGCCGGGGAGAGGCCAGGCCGTCGACGGCGTGGCGCCCCCCGCCCGGCCGCTGCGGGCCGCTGCCCGTCCCCCCGCTCACAGCTCCTCCACCCGGACCTGGTGCTGGAAGGAGAACACCAGCGCGTTGCGGTCCAGGTCGACCCGGTCGCCCGGCACACCCCGCTCCCCGGTCAACGGGTTGGCCGGGAACAGCTTCACGTCGTCGACCAGTTCGACCCCCGGCAGACGCTGCAGCACCGCGTACGCCTCGCCGGCCTGCACCGGGCGGCCGAACGGCCAGCCCCTGCCGTCGGCCCCGCCCGTCAGCGGGTTCAGGTAGCGGTACAGCGCGTCCAGGGCCCGTTCGCGCACCTGGCCGGTCGCGGTGCCGCGCCTGGCCATCAACCGGGCCACCACCGTCACCCCCTGGTAGAAGGGCGGCTCCACCACCAGCCGGGCGCCGATCGGGCGGCGCTCGTCCAGGTACCGGGCGATGTCGGCCAGCATGTCGTCCGGCGGGACCATCTGCTCGAAGCGCAGCCGGTCGCCGGTGTCCGCCACCGCCGACGGCACCACCAGCACCCGCACCCCGCCGTCCTCGGCCCCGCTGCCCGCCGGCAGGGCGAGGATCCGCGCCGCCGAGGGCGCCGCCCGCCGGGCCAGCAACTCGTAGTCCGCCGCCGTCACCGCCCGGTCCTGGGTCCGCAGGTACATCGGCCCGCGCTCCATCGCACCCTGCACGCTCTCGCCGTCCACCCCGCCCGCCGCCGCCTCCCGGTTCTCCACCCGGGCCACGTACGGCACGGAGCTGCGCACCACCGACAGCGCGCCCCTGGCCACGTTTCCGCGCCGCCCGCCGCCGGTGCGGTAGCGCACCACCCGCAGCCGCGCGCCCTTGGGCGGCACCGCGCCGTAGCGGCGCAGCGAACCGTCCGGCTCCCGGACGGCGGGCCCGAACGCCAGCTCACCGGCCGTCCGGTCGACGGTGAAGCACCGCTGGTCCGCCCCGCAGTCCCCGAAGGACTCCACCTCGCCCCAGCTCTGCCAGCCGTCGTCCGAGGAGACCTCCACGGTCAGCGGGCCGTCACCGCCCAGCATCGGTGCGTGCGCCACGGTGAAGCGCTGGCCCGGGGTGCCCTCCGACTCGCCGATCGACTCCCCCTCCACGCTCTGCGCGTTGACCGCCCCCACGGTGGCGCCGACGGTCGCCGCCGACACGGCCCGTACCGTCGGCGAGGCCGCGTAGAACGGCTGACCCGGCCGGGCGGGCACCGTCCGGCAGCGCAGCCAGCCGGCCCGCTGCCCCGCCACCGTCGCCAGCGCGTGTCCGCCGGGGACGTGCAGCACCACCTCGCCCGGCCGGTTCAGGCCGCCCGTACCGTCGCTGTCCACCTCGCACGGCAGCCAGCTGTCACCGTCGTACGCCTCCCAGAGCAGCGGGGGCTGGCGCGGGTCCACACCGACGCCCTCGACCCGGCTGTCCAGCCGCAGCAGCACCGCGCAGTGCGGCACCGCCGCCGAGAGCCCGACCAGCAGCTGGTCGCCGACCTGCGGGACGTCCGCGAAGCACTGGACGTCCTGTCCGGCCTGCAGCCCCTCCGTGCGGTCGACCGGCCGGCCGTCCGCCACCCTGGTCAGCAGATGGCCGAACTCGCAGGGATTGATCGCGAGTTCGTCCGTGGTGGCGAAGACGATCCGGTCGTCGTGGCCGGTGCTCAGCGTCGACACCTCGGTGCCCGCCCGCAGCCGGAGCTGGACGGGCTGCGGCGCCGACAGCCAGAACGTCACCTCGGCGCGGGCCGCGGTCGCCGGGAACAGCGTGACGCCCACCAGGTCCAGGAAGGCCAGGTAGCTCTTCTCCGGCACCCGGTTCAGCCGGTAGAGCAGCTGGTCGGTCATGTGCGCGAACGCCTCGACCAGCGTCACCCCCGGATCCGAGACGTTGTGGTCCGACCACTCCGGGCAGCGCTGCTGGATGAACCGTTTGGCCTCGTCCACCAGGTGCTGGAAACGGCGGTCGTCGAGATGGGGGGAGGGAAGGGCCATCAGCGGTAACTCTCCTGAACGGACTGCGCGCCGGCGCCGGTCGGCGACGGCTCGTGCGCGGGGATCACGTAGAACGGGAACACCAGGCTGCGAGGGTTGTTGGTGCCCCGCACGGTGTAGTGGACGTCGATGTAGAGGGTGCCGCCGTCCGCGCTGTCCAGCGCCACCTCCACGGCGTCGACCAGGATCCGCGGCTCCCACCGGTCCAGCGCCCGCCGCACCTCGTACGAGATCCGCCCGGCGGTGTCCGCGTCCGCCGTCGCGAAGACGTAGGCGTGGATGCCGCAGCCGAACTCCGGGCGCATCGGCCGCTCGCCGGGCGCGGTGCCGAGCACCAGCCGGATCGACTCGGTGATCTCCTTGTCCCGGTCGACCAGCGCGATCGACCCGGTCGCGTCGACCCGCAGCGGGAACGCCCAACCCGCGCCGACGAACTGCTCCGGCATCTCAACGCCCCCCGACGAACACGGTCGGCGCCCCGCTGCTCACCGAGGCCTGGCAGGTCAGCCGGTCCCCCTTGCGGGCCGCCGGGAAGCCGCCGATCAGCACCCGGCCGGTGACCGGCGCCGCGAGCGCGGGCAGCGCCAGGTTGTTGGTCAGTGTCAGCGTCATCGGCATGTGCAGCGAACAGGTGTGCACCGTGCCGACGACGGCCGCCGGCCGGCCGCCGATCCGCACCGAGGGCACCCCGAGCAGCGGCCCCGGATTCACCGGCAGCGCGGGCAGTGCCGCGCCGCCGGGCGGACCGACGGTGCCGGTGGGAACCCCGGGCACCACGGGGGTGTAGGTGTGGCTGGTGGTGTCGCCCAGCCTCGCCGCCTGCGGCATCGGTCACTCCTCGATCGGACGGAACGTCAGTTCAGGTGGATGGTGGCGGCCTTGACCGTGACGTCGGTGCCGCCGTGGACCGAGACGCTGCGCCCCTTCAGGCTCAGCTCCCCGTTGCCGGCGTCCAGCGTGATCCCGTCGCCTTTGACGGTGATCCCCTCGGCCGCCGTCACCGTCACCGCCCCGTCGCTGTGCACGGTGATCTCGGTGCGCCGGCGGTCCAGGTGGACGGTCAGCCGGTCGTCGCCCGTGCGCAGCCGGATGCCCTGCTCGGCGTAGAGCGAATCCAGCAGCTCCAGCCGGTCCCCGCTGCGGGAGGCCAGCGAGCGGCGGTTGACCCGGCCGTACCCGTCGGTCAGCGGCAGCGTGTCGGGGGAGGGCCGGTCCAGCCCGTTGTAGAGTCCGCCGATCACGTACGGGCGGTCCAGCAGGCCCTGCTCGAAGGCCACCAGCACCTCGTCCCCGATCTCCGGGCAGATCAGTCCACCGCCGCGCACCCCGCCCAGCTGGACGGTCCGTGCCCAGTCGCTGACGTACGCCTCGCCGCCACCCGAACTATCGGACAGCCAGGGGAACTTCAGCTTCACCCAGCCCTGCTTCTCCTGCTCCCGGTAGCCCGAGAGCGGTGTCTCGCCGGCCTTCATCACGTCCACCACCACGCCCGTCGCGACCGAGGGGATCCGGGGGGAGCGCGCCTGCGCCGAGGCTCCGGAGGCCAGCCCGTACAGGCTGCGGTCCTGGCGCCCGCTGACCGTGAGCCGGGTCTCGTACCCGATCCCGAGCAGGTCGGTGTGCACCGCCGACGTGATCGTGTACTTCCCGTCGAACGGCGCCCCCGCACTGCTCAGCGCCACCGGCACCCCCACCCGCAGGTGCGGATTGCCGCGGACCGTGATCTCCAGCTCGCCCAACGCGCCGGCGGTGTCGGCCGCCAGCGCGGCGGACACCGCGGTGGCCTCCGCCGCCGTGCGGTACGGCACGTCCGCCACCAGCATCCGGGCCGGCCCGAAGGCCGCGACCGCCTGCTGCGGGGTGACGCCCAGCTGGAGCTCGGTACTCGGGGTCACCGCGGTGTCCGCCACCACCGCCTCCTTGCGCGTGACGTCCCAGCCGCGCACCTCCACCGTCGAGACCTGCCCCACCGAGGAGACCGCCGCACGCACCGCCAGCACGTTCTTGCCCAGCTCCAGCACGTACGGGCTCTGCTCCGGGCGGGTGGACAGACCCGGCGCCGACGTCGCCGGGACGGGATCGCGGAAGTGCAACAGGCCGTCGGCCACCACCAGTTCCCGGCCGTTCTCCACCGCCAGGGTGCGCAGGAACTCCCAGTCGGACACGTTCGGCTGGGTCAGGTACTCGTACACCGTGCCCGTCGCGTCCACCGTGCCCAGCGGCACACCCGCCGCCGTCGCGAGCTGCGTCACCACCTCGGACGCCGTGCTGTTGCGGTGGCCCGCGATCCGCCGTCCCCGCTGCAGGCGGTGCGAGACGTCCAGGGCCCGGATCGTGGTGAAGCTGCCCGTGCCGTCGAACTCGGCCTCCAGGGCGACCACCTCACCGGCGAACAGCGGAAGTTGGGCGGTCTCATCACCGGGCTTCACCTGCACGGTGAACCTGCCGCCCACCCGGATGCCGGTCTGCGCCAGCAGATCACGACCGGGGTCGAGAAAGCGCACCACGGCGACCGCGGGCAGCCCGCCGCTCTCCTCGACCCGGACCTCCGTCGGCATCCTCGGCCAGGGCGCCGGCAGCGGCCCCGGACAACCGATCACGAAGGCGTTGGTGTTCGCACCCAGCGACATGACCCGCTACCCCGCCCTCAGCTCGGAGGCGGCCGGCACCAGCAGCTCCGCACCCGGTCGCAGCCGCATCGGATCCTCGACGCCGTTGGCCTCCGCGATCACCCGCCAGGCCGTCGAGTCCCCGTACTCCTGGTGGGCCAGCAGCTCCAGGCTGTCCCCCGCCACCAGGCGGTGCACCCGGCGCGCGTCGATCGCACCCGAGGTCGGGTTCTGGCCCGGCGTGGGCTCCCCGGACTCCGTCACCTCCACCTGGCAGGTCGCGCGCAGCGGACGGCCGCTCGGGTCGAAGAGCGAGTACGTCGCGCTGACACTGCCGAGATAGCCGAAGAACTTCACGCTCTCGAACGATCCCCAGGCGAACATCACCCGGGGCGCGCACGGCGCCTTCGCCGCGATGCTGGCCGGCGTGGGGGCGCACCAACCGAGCAGCGTCTCCACCGACTTGGCGACGCTGTCGTCCCGGGTGGCGGTGGCGTCCAGGAACAGCTCCACGCCGAGCCGGCGCGGCGCCGCGCCGACGAACTCCGGGACGCCGGTCTCCTCGCCGCCCCGGATGAGGTTCTGCCGCCACTGCGCTCCCTTGCTCAGCGACAGCGTGTTCGGGTTGAACTGGAACCTGATCTCCGGCCCGAACCGCCCGCCGGGCTGGGCACCCGGTTTGGGTGGCGGCTCGTAGGCGGTCAGGGTGGCCTTCGTCGGTGTGCTCTGCATGGGGTGCGTCTCCTTGGTCCGCTGCGGCAGTTGCTCCGGGGGTGTCCGGCTGATCCGGTGTGCGGGGCGGATGGGGGGAGGCTCGGTCCGGTGTGCGGGACCGCGCCGGCGAACTGGCGGGAGGGATCAGAGGAACCCGTGGTGGGCCAGTTCGATGCTCTCGGTGGCGGCCTCGGAGCGGGCCGGGTCGAAGGAGGGCCCGGTCCAGCGCACCACGATCACCTCGCGCAGCGCCCACGTGGCCAGCACCGGACCGGCCCCCAGCATCGGTGTCAGCGCGGTGATCTGCGCACTGCCCCGGGTGACCTGGGTGGGCAGCGTGGCCAGAAACCGGGAGACCTTCGCGGTGTCGGGCGTCAGGCCCCGGGAGAGCGTCACGTTCGGGTACGTGATCCTGGTCGGCAGCTGCCAGACGAAGCCGTTGTTGCCGCCCTCGGCCCGCTGCTCGACCTCCACCTGGGCGCCGAGCCCGCTGCACGTGGTGAAGTCGCCCAGGTCGATCCCGCTGATCTGCAGCTGGAAGTGGACGCTGGTGCCGGGGTAGGGGAGGGTCACGGTCGGGATCTTCCTGTCATCGGTGGGGCGGGTCGTGCGGGTACGGCTGGCGGGTCGCGTGCGGTGGGTGCGGTGGGTGCGGTGGGTGGGACGCGTGCGTCGGGTCGGATGGAGCGGGCCGCGCCGGTCGCTCGGGCGGGGCGGCCCGGACGCCCGGGCCCGGGTGCGCCGTCAGCGTCCGCCGTCCAGCAGTCGGCCGCCGCGCTCCCGGCCGAGCCGCAGCTCCGAGCGGAACAACCTCCCCAGCGGCTCGGCCAGCTTGCGGGCCAGGTCGTCCAGGTGTCCGCGCTCCAGCGCGTCGAGCAACTTCGCCGGATCCACCGGGGCGGCCGGCGGATCCGGCTGCCACGCGGCGCCCGGGGCGGCCGCGGTCGCACCCCGGGGTGTCCCGCCACCGCTCGGGGCCGGGCGGCCGAAGAGGTCGACGGTCGTGGCACCGGTCGACCGGGTGGGCGCCGGCTGACCGCCCTGACCACCCTGACCGCCCTGACCGCCCTGACCGCCCTGACCACCCTGAGTGGCCGGGGACGGCGACGCCGGGCGTCGCTGCACGACCATCGGGCCGGCCTCGACCGCCACGGGCAGCCGTGGGGCGATGGTGGGCAGCGCGGACGGCGGTACGGCCGCCGGCCGGACCAGCGGCGTGGACGGGACGGGCAGAGCGTTCGGGGTGGCCGGGGTGCCGGCCGCAGCCGCGACCGGGGAGGCGGTGGCTGAGGTCGAGCCGGCCGCGGACGAGGCGCTGGAGGTGGAGGCTGCGCGCTGCAGGGACGGCAGCGAGGTCGCGGCGGGCGGAGGGAGGACAGGAGACGGAGACGGAGGAGAAGGCGCGGAGGGCACGGAGGGTACCGAGGGCGTGGTGGCGCCCGCGACCGAGCGGGGCACCGGTGGACCGGTGGTCGCACCCCGGCGGGTCGGAGCGACCGAGGGCAGTACCGCGGGGGGCGACGCGGGCGCGGCGGGCCTCGCCGAGCGTTGGACGGGCGCGGCTTCCCGGGCCGTTCGGGGCGCGGGGGCGGACACCGGCCGGGGAGCGGGGGAGTGTCCGGCCGCGCCCGGGACGGGCGCCGGGTACGAGGACACGCCGCCCGGTGAGGGCACGCCGCCGGGTGAGGGCACGGCGACCGAGGGGGACACATCACCCGAGGAGGACACGGCGACCGGGCCGGGCCGGAGGGTCGGGTGAGCTTCCTCCCGGACGGCCCGACGGTCGCCGCCGACCGACGCCGGGGCCGCTCGCCGCAAGCGCTGGACGAAGCGCCGTCCTGCCCCCGTTCCTGTTCCTGCTCCGGTGCCTGCTCCCGTGCCGCTTCCGGGCCCGGGGCCCGGGGCAGTCGGCCCGACGGAGCTGGCCGAGCGTGGCGCGGCCGGGGCCCCGGACGTCGTTGCCGGGGCGCTCGGTTCGCCGTGTTCGGTGGCGCGAGCACCGCGCGGGCGGCGGGGTGCGGACGCGTCGGTACCGGAACGGCGCGGGGCGAACCGGGGTGTCCGGCCGCCCCGCTCCCGGCCGCCGCCTGCCTCGCCCTGCGGCGCGGCGGACGCGGCCGGGCCGGGCGGTGTGCGCCGCCCGGCCCGCTGGACCGCGGAAGCTGCGGGAGTCGTAGGAGGCCGGGTTCGTTCGGTGCCCGACGCCGCGTCCACGGGCACCGCCGGCGGCCGGACCCATCGCAGCGGGACCACGGCGGGACCGGTGACCGTCGGTGGGGCGAAGGCCGCCCCCGCAGCGCCCCCCGCTGACACCCGAGGGGACAGCGGACGGTCCGCCAGCAGCTGGACCACCCGGACGGGCGGCAGCGACCCGGCCGGGCCCGTACCGGCCTTCACGGTGGCCGTCCCGTCGGTGGCCGGGGGGTGCACGGCAGGGGCCGGCTCGACGAAGTCCGACCGCGCGCTCCGGGTCGGGCCCGGTACGGACGCCGGTCCACGGGCGGGCGCCGTCGGCGTCACGGCACGTTGGACCGCGGGTGCGGGTGCGGGTGCGGGTGCGGGTGCGGCGGCGGTAGCGGGGGCGCGGGTCGAGGTGGGGGCGGGTACGGGGGCCCCTCCGTTCGTCCGTCCGGACAGCAGCGGCTGCGCCGGGGCCGCCGTCGCCAAGGGAGCCGCCGTGGGCGGCAGTGCGGGCAGCGGTTCGCCCAGACCGGTCCGCCGGTGGGCACTGCGCTGGACCGGACCGACCGCACCGGCCGGCCCGGTCGGCGGCCCCGCAGCGCCGGACCGGGTGGGCACCGCCGGTGTCGCCGACCCTGTCACCGGCGACGAGCCGGACGACGAGCCAGACGACGAGCCGGACGACGAAGGAGCCGACGAAGGAGTGGCGGCCGGCCCGGTGGGTGCCCCGGGCCCCCCGAGCGTGCTGCGTACCGGCTCCGCGGGCCCCGGCTGCGCGGGAGCGGTGGGGTTTCGGCGCGGTGGCGCGGTCGAGGGCCCGGGCAGCGGCTGGAGCCGACGCAGCTGGGTCGGCGCCCCCTGCGCGGACACGAGCGGGCGCGCAGGGGACGCCGGCCGACCGACCGCCCCGGGGACGGCGGCACGCTGCACCGCGAGCCTGGGCAGCACGTCCGCCGGGGCCGGAGCGGCCACCGCCTTCGACCGTTGCGCCATCGCAGGCGTCACGCGGGGCGTCACAGGAGGCGTCACGAGAGGTGTCACCAGGGGCGCTGCCGCCGAGGCTCGGGCCTGCGGCTGTGCCACCCCGGGCGCGGACGGACGGGCCGGCGGCGCGGTTGCGACCGCACCGCCGCCGGGAGCCTGCGGCCCGCCCACGCGTGCCCCGACCGCCTGCGCGGCCTGTACCGGCGCGGTGGTCGGCAGCTGCGGCGTCTGCACCCGCGCGGTCCGCACCGGCGGGGCGCTCGGGGGCGAGGCGTTCACCGCTGGCGGGCGCGGCGGTGTCGGGCGCGCCGATGCCGGGTGCGGCGAGGGCGCGTTCGCCGGCGTGGTGTCCGTCCAGGCGGTGTCCGCCCGGGCGGCGCCGGTCGGCCGGAGCACGGCGCGCCGCGGTGCCGGTCGCCCCGCCGCGCCGGTCCGGCTGCCGGGTGCACGTCCGGCGGCGGTGCCCGCCGCGGCGGGCGGACCGCTCCGTACGTCCGGGCCGCCCGCGAGGGTCGGGGACTGCGCTCCCGCCGACGGGCCCGCCGCACCGGCCTCGGACCCGCCCGTCTCGTCGGGCCGGACGAGCGGCAGTGCTCCGCCGCCCGCCCGCTGCACCGCCGTGCCGGGTACCGGACGCAGCAGGCCGTGCAGGACGCCCGACGGCGCCTGCGCGCTCACCAGGTGTCCCAGGCCGCCGTGGAACATCGGATTCCGACGGGTCGCCAGACCGTGCTCGAAGCGCGCCGGGTCGCTGAGCAGCGCGGCGTCCGAGGCCGTCCGCTGCACGGTCGGCAGGCGGCGCCAGTCGTCCTGCGTCGTCCGACCCCCGGGCTCGGGAGCGGGGCCCGCCGGAGCCGTCCCCGGTACGTCCGCCGGGTCCGGGCCCGCTGCGGCCGTGGCAGCCGCAGGGTCGTCCGTCGGGCGCTGTCGCCGCCCCAGCCGGTCCCGCAGTGCCACGTTCCTCACTCCTACCCTTCGTTGACGCGCGTGTTGATCCGGGCGATCTCCTGCACCCAGCGGATCCGGTCCGGATGGGTCAGGTCGAGCAGCCGGTCCTGCTCCCAGTGGAAGTGGTAGGCGATGTACGCGATCTCCTCGTACAGACGGTCGGTCGCGTACGTCACGATTCCCCCAGGCGCCCCCCGGCGAGGTCGACCTCGAAGGGGGATTCGCAGGACGGACAGGTGACCGCCGCGCGGGTGTGCCCCTCCGCGTTGATCCGCCGGTAGAAGTCCTGGAGGAAGGCCAGGTCGGAGGCGAACAGCTCCTCCACCACCGTCCCGCCGGGGTCCGTGACGGCACCGATCCGGGTGATCACCGAGCCGAGCAGGACGACCGTCAGGTACGCCGGGTTGTTCTTCACCCGCATGTCGACCAGCGGCATCAGTTCGTCCCGTGCGGTGGCCAGGCGCATGGCGCCGTGCCGGTGCAGGGTGCCGTTGGCGTCCAGGTAGCCGCGCGGCAGTTCGAACTCGAACTCGGTCCGGAACCGCTCCGGCGGGGCCGCCGCCGGAGCGGGCCGACCGGAAACCGGCGGGAGGGCGAACTGATCCTGCTGCTCCGCCTGTTGCGCGTCGTCGGCCTCGTCCGGGCGGGCGGCGGGGCCGGTCAGGGTGCGGCGCCTCACTTGAGGTCGACGTCCTCGAACACGACGGTGACCTTCTCCAGCGCGGGCTGGGACTCACCGGCCTTGAGGGTCGGACCCTCCCACTTCTTCACCCAGGCGTTCTTCAGGTTGATCGTGCGCACCGCCTGGTTGGCCGCGTCCCTGATCACGATCGACAGGGACTGCCGGGCGGTGGCGACGTTGCCCCGGATGAAGGACTCCTCCAGCCAGTTGGTGAGGGTGGGGCTCTGGCCCAGGCCGCGCGAGATGACGACCTCGCCGCCCTTGCGGGCACCGGCCAGCTTGCGGACCAGCAACTGGCCCGTCCTGGTCACCTCGTAGTGGTCGATCGAGTCCATCTCGAAGGAGAGACCGGAGATCTCCTGGACGGTCTCGACCTCGTAGGCACCCAGCTGGATGCTGAAGATGTGGGTCGCGATCGGGTTGCCGGCTGCCTGGGGCATGCGGGGCTACCGCCTTTCTGTGGTCGGTGTGCGGGGAGTCGGGTGGGGGAGCCGGGGCGCTATTCGTTCACCAGGCTGGTGCTGTCGGAGAACTGCGCCAGCCTGAAGACCACGAACTCGGCGGGCTTCACCGGGCAGATGCCGATCTCGCAGACGACCTGCCCCAGGTCCACCGACTCCGGCGGGTTGGTCTCCGCGTCGCACTTCACGTAGAACGCCTGCTCCGCCGTGGCGCCGAAGAGCGCGCCACGGCGCCACTCCTCCATCAGGAAGGCCGAGATGTCGCGCCGGATGCTGATCCACAGCAGCTCGTCGTTCGGCTCGAAGACCGTCCACTGGGTGCCCAGGAGGATCGACTCCTCCAGGTAGTTGAACAGCCGACGGACGTTGATGTAGCGCCAGGCCGGGTCGGAGGCCAGGGTCCGGGCGCCCCACACCCGGATGCCGCGCCCGGGGAACGCCCGGATGCAGTTCACGCCGATCGGGTTCAGCAGGTCCTGCTCGCCCTTGGTGACGTTGGTCTGCAGGTCGATCGCCCCGCGCACCACCTCGTTCGCCGGGGCCTTGTGCACCCCGCGCTCGGTGTCGTTGCGGGCCCAGATGCCCAGCAGGTGGCCGCTCGGCGGAACGAACCGGTTCTGGCCGCTGGCCGGGTCGAACACCTTGATCCACGGGTAGTACAGCGCCGCGTACTTGGAGTCGTAGCCGGCGCCCTCCTGGCGCCACTCGCGCACCTGGCGGGGCGTGAGCTCGGGCAGCGGGTCCAGCACGGCGACCCGGTCGCCCATCAGCTCGCAGTGCGTGATCATCGCCAGCTGGACGGCCTTGACGCCCTCGGCGTCGATCAGGCCCTGCTGGTGCGCCGCCATCAGGTCGGGCACCGCCAGCATGGTGATCTCGTCGATCGCCTCCAGGCCGGCGAAGCCCGTCCGGGCCTCCGCGTCACCCACGTACTCGGCGGCCGAGATACCGGTCGGGACCACCTCGGCCGGCGCGGCGGGCACCGTCAGGGTCAGCGTCTGCTTCTGCGGCCGGGCCAGCGCGCCCGTACCGGCCGCCGCCTCCTCGACCAGGACCAGCGCGGAGCGCTCCCGCACCTGCGTCACCACGTAGTTGCGGGCGCTCTTCTTCGCCGAGACGTCGAAGGACTCGGCCGGGCGGCCTGCCTGCTGGACCACCAGCTTGAAACGGTCCTCGGCCGGCGCGTCGCCGTCCGCGTCCGCCACCTCGACCGTGACCTCGCCCTCGATCCCGGCCCGGGCCGCGATCCGGAAGGACCCGAGCGCCACCGGCTCCCCGGTGGCCGGCTCCTTCGCGCCGCCCCGCGGGCCCTTCGCCAGGGCCGCCTTCGCCGCGCCGCCCTCACCGCCGACCTCCGCGCCGACCCGGACCACGTACGCGATGCCGCCGCCGTTCGCGAAGTACCCGTACACCGAGTGCGCGAGGTACGAGCCCTCGACGAACCCGCCGAACAGCTGGACGTACTGGCTCCAGGTGGTCACCAGACTCGGCGAGTGGAACGGCCCCTTCTCGGCGAACCCGACGAAGGCGGCCACGGACGTCCCGACCCCCTCGATCGGACGGGGTCCGCTGTGGACCTCCTCCACGTACACCCCGGGCGACAGGTACTGCGGCATGCTCGGCGCTCCTTCGACGACTGCTCTTCCACCACACAGCCTGTCCGTCCGCGCCCCGCCTGAGAACGGCCGCCCGTCACCCGCCGGGGGCAGGCCCCGCTGCCCGATCGGGCAGCGGCGCGGGCCCCGCCACCCCGCGCGCCGGGCCCGCCGACGCGCTCACACCCACGGCCCGAACTCCTCGCTCAGCACCAGCCGTCCCAGCTTGCGGTACTCCCGCCGCACCGCCGCCACCAGATCGGCCATCCCCACCGGCCGCCCCGCCTCCGCCGCCAGGTACGCCGCCGTCACCGCACACGCCCGGATCGAGCCGCCCGCCAGTTCGAAGCGGGCGCAGAAGGCGAGATCCAGGTCCTCGGCGCGGGGCAGGTCCGGGCCCAGGCAGCGGTCCCACAGCGCCTCGCGCTGCACCGCGTCCGGTACCGGGAAGTCCACGATGACGTCGAGCCGCCGGGTGAACGCCTCGTCCAGGTTGGCGCGCAGGTTGGTGGTGAGGACGGCGATGCCGTCGAAGGACTCCATCCGCTGGAGCAGGTACGCGCTCTCCATGTTGGCGTAGCGGTCGTTCGCGTCCTTCACCTCCGAGCGCTTGCCGAAGATCGCGTCCGCCTCGTCGAACAGCAGGATGCCGTTGACGCCGGCCGCCTCGGTGAAGATCCGCTCCAGGTTCTTCTCCGTCTCGCCGACGAACTTGTCCACCACGGTGGAGAGATCGACCACGTAGAGGTCCAGCCCCAGATCGGCCGCCACCACCTCCGCCGACATCGTCTTGCCCGTCCCCGAGTCACCCGCGAACAGCGCCATCACCCCGCGTCCCCGCCCACCGCCGGGCCGCATCCGCCAGCGGCCCAGCACCTGCTCCCGATGCCGGGCGCGCAGGGCCAGTTCGCCGAGCTCACGGCCGGTCGCCTCCGGCAGCACCAGGTCCTGCCAGCCCACGGCCGGCTCCACCCGGCGGGCCAGCCGCTCCAGTCCGGCCGCGTTCTGCCCCCGGACACCCGCGCGCAGGTGCGCGGCCCCGACCGGCGCGCCGCCGTCCAGCA
This sequence comes from Kitasatospora sp. NBC_00315, assembly GCF_041435095.1. Classification (NCBI taxonomy): domain Bacteria; kingdom Bacillati; phylum Actinomycetota; class Actinomycetes; order Kitasatosporales; family Streptomycetaceae; genus Kitasatospora; species Kitasatospora sp. NBC_00315. Next base: position 6,252,224 of record NZ_CP108025.1, read on the forward strand.
GGGCCTGGCGCCGCGCGCTGCCGGCCGCCCGGCGGATCTGGTCGGGGGTGAGCAGGTACGGCGCCAGCGCGTGCGCGAGATCCAGCTCCGGGTCCACCGGAGAACCCTCCAGGGCGCTCCGGAACACCTCCGCCCGCCCGGCGGGGGCCAGCTGTCCGGCCGTCACCGACAGCGGGCTGTCGTCCGCCCAGAGCGGGTCCCACGCCCCGTGCCCGGTCAGCAGCACCGGCACCGGCAACCGCGCCAACTCACCCAGCAACCGGGCCCGCTCCGGACGCCCGGCCGGCTCCAGCGCCTCCACCGGACCGGCCACCAGAGCGCCGCCCAGCAGCCGGACCTCCCGCGCCACCAGCGGCAACAGCTCCCGCGGGTGCGGCTCGGCTGCCAGTGCGGTCAGATCCAGCCCGATCGCCGGCCGGCCCACCGCCGCCAGCGCGGCGGCGGCCAGCGCCGCGGCCGACCCGCCGGGCCGCTCCCGCAGGTGCACCAGCCGGACCCCGGCCGCCAGCGCCCCGGCCAACTGCTCCGCACCCGCGACCGGCGCGGACACGGCGGGAGTCAGCAGCCCCCGCAGCGCCCGGTCCGCCCGGTCGTCCCCCAGCAGCGCCGAGGTGACCCGGTCCGGGACCCGCAGGGAGCGTCCCAGGAAGGGCCGTTCGCCGTCCTCCACCAGCAGCAGGCCGCCGCCCACCAGCGCGGATCCGTCGGCGAGCAGCGCCCTGGCCGTGGCGTCCAGCGGTGCCAGGCCGAGCAGTTCGAAGGCCCGCGCGACGGTGGCCCGCCGCCGCGTCACGTCGTCGTTCAGATAGCCGTACACCTGCTCGAACCGGGCGTCGGCGTCCGGGAGCAGCGCGATCAGCAGCAGCTCCACGTCCAGCGCCGAGAGCCCGAAGTTCCGCTCCAGCGCCCGCAACGGCAGCACCGCGCCCGCGGCCTGCGCCGCGTCGGCCCAGACCTCCAGCTCGGCCGCCCGCGCCTCCACCGACGCATCCGGCTCCCCGAGCACCCCCGGCCCGCCGAACACCCCCGGCTCCCCGACCACCCCCGGCCCGCGATCCAGCAGCCGCTGCGCCGCCTCCTGCGACAGGAACATCCCCCGGAACGGGTCGTCCGGCTGCGGATCACCGGCACGCCGGCGCTCCACCGCGCGTCGCACCCGCCCTTCGGTCAGCGCCAACCGGCGCTCCAGATGGTCCCTGCCCTGCTCGTTCACCGGCCGATCCCTCCCGGCCGCGACCGGCCGGCCGCCGCCCCGCGCGTCCGGCGCGCGCCCACCTGCGCCGCCGGCCGGGCCGAAGCCGACGGCGCGTCCTCGAACCGGGGCCGGCGCACCTCCGCCGCCGCACCCTCGCCACCGCCCGCGTCCACGACGCTCAGCAACAGCGCGTCCGTCACCAACGCCGCCGGCACGGACCGGGCGCCGGCGATCGGCGCCGACACCAGCAGATTCAGCGAGGGCTTCAACTCCCCGCCCAACGCCGACCAGATGTCCGCCCCGGCCCGGCCCTCGCCCGGCGCCGCCACCGTGTACGGCAGCGGCAGGCCGAGCGCGGCCAGCGTCCCGGACAGCCGGGACGGCTCCAGCCCCGGGCGCCCGATCAGCCCGGCCAGCAGCACCGACAGCAGCCGGTGCTCGTCCTGCGGCCGGGCCGTCCACGCCGTCACCAGGTACGACAGCGTGAACCAGCGCGGCGGCGCGTGCTCGGCCACCAGCTCACCGCGCTCGGCACCCAACTCCCGGCGCCGCCCGGACTCCCGCCGCCCGACGTCCTCCCCGATGTCGTACAGGAACACGTTCACCGTCGGACCGTTGCGCCGGGCCGCCCAGTCCCTGGTCGGCGCGTCGAACAGCACCTCGATGCCGGACGTCCCCAGGATCTCGTCGCGCAACAGGGCGGACAGCGCCTCGTCCACCTCGTGGATCACGAGGAACCCGAGGACGTGCGGCCGAAGAACTCCAGCTCCGCGACCGCCACCTGCTTGCCCGCCGCCACCCCGAACGCGGACCGCAGCACCACCCGCACCTTGGTCACCCGGGCCGCCCGCAGCTTCACCCGCTGCGCGCCGTCACCGGTCAGCTCGACCTGCCGGGTCTCGCTGCGCCCGTCCGCGTCGGTGATCACCAGCTCCACCAGGTGCGGGCGGGCCTGGGCCAGCTGCTGCGCGGCGTCCGCGGACGCCCCCGGTGTGACCAGCAGGTCGAGCAGCCGCACCGGCCGGCCGAAGGAGGCCTCCAGCCACTCACCGGCGCCGTCACCCTCGATCCCGGTGCCCCACCAGGAGTTGGACACCTTGTCGACGGTGAGTTCGGGCCCGTGTCCCTCGTACGACCGCGACGCGGTCATCGTGACCGGGTCGAGGGGCACCCGGGCGGCGAAATGGTCGGTCACCGCGTCCACCGCGGGGCCGGTCCACACCAGCGCCGCCACCAGGACCGCCACCGCGAGCAGGGCGGCCAGTACCAGGCGCACCGTCCGCCCCAGGCCCCGCCGCAGCCGCGGCCGCTGACCCGCCCAGGGGGCCTCACCGCCGTCGCGGGCCCACAGCCGGCGCCACCAGGAGCGTGGCACCGGCGCACGGTCGCCGATGGTGGAGAACTGCGCGCCGCAGCGCCGGCAGAAGTGCCGCTCGGGCGGGTTGGACGTGGCGCACCACGGACAGTCCGTCCCGTCGAACCGCGGCTCGTCGCCCGCGGTGCGGACCCTCGGCCTGGCCTCCTCCGGGCGTCCCGGCAGCACCGGGGCCACCGCCGGGTCCCCGGCCGGCGCGGCCACCGGGCCGGGCACCGGGACGAGCAGCGCGTGGGCCCGCTCGGCCGCCGCCCGCGCCGGCGCTCGGGGTGCGGCGGGGGCCGCGACCGGCGGGAGTTCGGTGGTCTCGGCCTCCGGGGCCGGGACGGGGGCGGTCACGGTCGGGTCGCCCGAGGGCGCGGGCGCGGGCGTAGTCGTGGCGGGGCCGGCGGCCGGGGCCGCCTCCCGGGCCGTCCCGGCGGGCGCCTCGGCCACTGCGCTCGCCGCCACCGCCGCCGGCGCCGGTCCGGGCGCCCAGCTCAGGAACGCCCCGCACTCCTCGCAGAACGTGCGCTCGGGCGACGCCTCCGCACCGCAATCCGCACAGGTGCCTCGGGCCGGACGTGCTGGGGTCTCGCTCGCGCTCACCGGGGTGGATCCTCTCCGGCGCGGCTGGTGCCGCTGCCGGGCCACAGCATCCCCGCGCCCGCGCCGGCCCGACAGGGACGTTCGGCCGCCATCGGGGGCGCCCCGAGCTGCCCCTTCGGGCAGTCACCCCGAGCACCGGGCGGTGCCCGGTCTACCCGAGGCTCGCGGCCATCAGGTCGACCTCGCGCCGCAGGGCCGTCACCGGGTCCTGCGCGAGCGTCGCCCACCGCTCCCAGCTACGCGCCCGAAGGTACCCGTCCAGCGCGATCGGCAGTCGTTCGGTCGCCACCAGGCGGGCCGTCCGCAGGGCGGCGGCGTCCGGTCCGGGCCGTCCCGCCGCGGCCGTCCGCCCCAACGCGGTCAGCAACTCCTCCACCCCGGCCGACCAGGGCAGCTGCACGTCCGCCAGGTGGTCCGCCAGCTCGGCCAGCTCGGCCCGCAGCTCCTCCGACAGCAGCTCCTCGGCCGTCCGCACCGGTCCGGCGACGGCCGGCGCCGACACCGCCGACACCGCCGTGCCGGGCCCCCGGCGGGGGCCGGGCGCCAGCAGCGCCCCGACGCCGTACAGCCCCGCCACCACGGCCGGCCACCAGGGGCCCGCGACCCCCGTGAAGTGGAGCACCAGCCCAGCCGTGCCACCTGCGCAGCCCGCCAGGTTCCGCCCCGACTCCAGGTACCGCCACAGCCCTCTACTGATAGCCACGGATCTCCTCGAACGCCCCCTCCAGCGAGCCCGTCCCGTCGAACAGCTTGCCGCCGGTGAGATCCGCGATCCCCTGCACCTGCCCCTTCGCCGCGTCGCCGAACAGGATCGGGAACACCGGCACCGCCCGCTCGGACGACGGCAGCGCCAGGAAGAACGCCTTGAAGTCGCCGTCCGAGGCCCCCTCGTTGCTCTCCCCGTCCGTCATCAGCACGATCGAGGTGAACCGGTCGTCCTTCGCCGCCGACTGCTGGCGCTCGATCGTCCGGTACGCCTCCTCCAGCGAGCTGTACACCGCCGTGCCGCCGTCCGCCGCCAGCCCCTGCACGTCCTTGTCGATCGACGCCAGCTCCGCCTGCGGGTCCCGCTCCGGCACCGAGTGGGTGCGCGTCCACTTCACCTTCGAGGCGAAGGAGATCAGCGTGACCTCCTCACGATCGCGGAACCGCCGCACCGCCCGGGTGTCGTCCGCCCCGGTCAACCGCGCCATCGCCGCCTTCAGCGAGGCCAGCCGCTCGCCCGACATCGACCCCGAGGTGTCCAGCACGTACACCGTCCGGGAGGGGCGCCGCAGCTCGTTCTGGTACGAGGCGAGCAGCCCGTCGGCCACCGCCTTGCTGCCCGGGAACGGCAGCTCCCGCCGGCGGTCGGCGGGCAGCCCCGCGGCCGGCGCCACCCCCGGCGCGACCGGCCGGCGCAGCGTCAGCTCCGAGATCCGGCGCTGCACGTCGTCCTTGAGCAGGTAGGCCGTCAGTCGCTGGAAGGACTCCCGCTCCCGCTCCCCGGAGGAGGCCAGCAGGGCCAGCGGGTAGTCCGCCGACACCACCCCGTCGGTCGGCCGCACCACGGTCAGCTGCCCGTCGGCCGGCAGTGTGCGGTTCAGCGACAGCAGTACGGACTCGTAGTTGACCAGCGCCCCGATCCGGCCCGGCTCCGCCTTGCCGTACGCCTGGGCCAGCCAGCCGGAGGACCCGGAGGTCAGCTTCTGCCCGGTGAAGAACTGCTTCAGCGAGGGAGCGGCCTTCTGCACGTCCGCGTCGGTCAGCGCCGAGCCGGCCCCCGAGAACGCCGAGGCCACCGCGACCAGCGCCGAGAAACCCGAGTTGGAGCGCGAAGGGTCCGCCATCCCGTACGCGAGCCGCCCCGTCGACGCCGCGTCCCCGATCTGCGCCCAGGTCACCTGTGAGCCGTCGCCCCACCCGAGCTCCGCCAGCACGGAGGACCGCACGCCCACGGCGACCGGGGAGACCATCACGGGCGTCTCGGAGAGCAGTTTCGCCCGGCCGCCGTCGTCCAGCCGCAGATAGTGGTCGGAGGGGAACCAGACCGCGTCGTACCTGCCGTCCGCCCGGCCCGAGGCGACCGCCTCCGCGCCGTCCAGCGAACCCGTCCAGGCGAACTGCACGCTCACCCCGGTGGCCTTCCTGGCCTCCTCCAGGATCGGCGCCATGTCCTGCAGCTCGCTGCCGGCCAGCACCCGCAGCACCCCGGCCTGCGGCGTGGGCGCGACCGCGTCGGTGGGCGCGGGCGCGGGCGCGGCGCCGCCACCTCCCGAGGTGCACCCCGCCACCAGCAGCGCCAGCCCCGCGATCAGGATCCGGCCGGCCGCCATGCTCCGCTTCAGTCCCGCGTTCACCGCAGTCATCCCCCGTCACCGGCCCTTGGCCGCGTCGACCAGCTGGTTCAGAATCGTGAGCGCGGGCACCGGCACCTGCTGCACACCCGCCGCCGTGAGGTCCGGTGCGAACACCGGCCCGGCCCTGCCGGCCACCGCCGCGCCGAAGGCCGCCGGATCGCCCTGCGGGCGGAAGCCGTAACGGGCCTCCAGGGCGCGGAGCGTGGTGTCGTCGCGCAGCAGCGCGGCGACCTTCCAGCCGTTGTCCGTCAACCCGACCAGGGTGTGGTCACTCGAAACGGTGGTGTCCGGGTACAGCACCACCAGATCCCCCGTCGAACGCCCCTGGGACACCAGCGCCGCCACCTGGGACTCGTACACCAGCACCAGCGGACTGCCCACCCCCGACAGGAAGTCCTTGAACGGGCCGTCACTGCTGGTCTTCTGGTCCCCCTGCATGGCCGTCACCTTGCGCAGCACGTCCCGGGTCCGGTCCACCCCCGCGGAGTCGGCCACCACCCGGCCGCCGTTGGCCAGGTACGAGACCGCCGCCAGGTGCAGGGCCCCCGAGGAGGAGGTCCCCGGATCCGTGGTGGTCACGTACAGCGCCCCCGCCAACTCGGCGTGACCGGCGGTGTCCTTCAGCTGCTGCCAGGTCCGGTCCGCCCGGACGGCCGTCAGGTACTGGTCCATCCGCAGCGTCCAGACCCCCGACTCCGCCTTCGCGGCCAGGCCGTTGCCGCGCAGCACCTCCGCCACCGGAGCGTGCGCGATCACCACCAGCGGCGAGTAGAACGGCCGGACCGGCTCACCGGCGATGTTCCGCCTGGCCCGGATCTCCTCGGCCGGCGAGAGCGCGGCGGGGAAGGCGAAGTCGTCGCCGTTCAGTTCCGACCCGGCCATCTGCCAGGACCCGGTGGTGACCGCGTCGATCCGCAGACCGTGCGCCCGGAACGCGGCGACCACCTCCGGATCCGCGAAGAACTCGCGCTTCTCGGAGCCGATCACCCCCTTGACCACGGTCACTCCGTTGTCCGGCTGGGACCGGTGCAGGACCGCGAACACCACCCCGCCCAGCAGCACCAGCGCGGCGAGCACGCTGATCACACGTCTCATGGCGACCGAATCCCCCTCGACCTTCAGTCCAGCCCTCGGAACCGAAGCGTCCCGCCGGGCGGGGAGCGGTGGCCGACGCGGGGGTGAACCAGGGGTGAACAGCCCTTCACGGAACGGCACCAGTGCCCACAGGGCGGGCAACTCGCCCTCACCGGCCCTGAAGTCACGATGTGTCAGATTGTTCAACGAACCTTTCGGCAACGGTCATCCCGCCGCCCGGCGGAACGTCGTTGTTACGCACCGGTAATGCCTACGCTCAGCACTATGCGCCGAGCAAAAATCGTCTGTACTCTCGGGCCCGCCACCGATTCGTACGACCAGATCAAGGCCCTGGTCGTCGCCGGCATGGACATCGCCCGTCTCAACCTGAGCCACGGCTCCCAGAACGAGCACGAGGAACGCTACCGCCGGGTCCGCAAGGCCGCCGACGAGACCGGCCGCAGCGTCGGCATCCTCGCCGACCTTCAAGGCCCGAAGATCCGACTCGAGACCTTCGCCGAAGGCCCTGTACTTCTCGAACGCGGCGACGAGTTCACGATCACCACCGAGGACGTCACCGGCGACCGCGACATCTGCGGCACCACCTACAAGGGGCTCGCCGCCGACGTCTCGCGCGGCGAGCGCATCCTCGTCGACGACGGCAGGGTCTGCCTGGAGGTCACCCGCGTCGACGGCCCCCGCGTCCACTGCACCGTCCTCGAAGGCGGCCTGGTCTCCGACCACAAGGGCCTCAACCTGCCCGGCGTCGCCGTCTCGGTGCCCGCGCTCAGCGACAAGGACGTCGCCGACCTGCGCTGGGCCCTGCGGACCGGAGCCGACCTCATTGCCCTGTCCTTCGTCCGCAGCGGCCAGGACATCGAGGAGGTCCACAAGGTGATGGCGGAGGAGGGCCGCTTCCTCCCCGTGATCGCCAAGATCGAGAAGCCGCAGGCCGTCGAGAACCTCGAATCCATCGTCGACGCCTTCGACGGCATCATGGTGGCGCGCGGAGACCTGGGCGTGGAGATGCCCCTCGAACAGGTCCCGCTCGTCCAGAAGCGCGCCGTCAAGCTGGCCAAGCGCAACGCCAAGCCGGTCATCGTCGCCACCCAGATGCTCGACTCGATGATCAACGCCTCCCGGCCCACCCGGGCCGAGGCCTCCGACGTCGCCAACGCCGTCCTCGACGGCACCGACGCCGTGATGCTCTCCGGTGAGACCTCCGTCGGGAAGTACCCCGTCGCCACCGTCCGCACCATGAGCCGCATCATCGAGGCCGCCGAGGAGGAGGTCCTCGCCGCCGGCCTGCCGCCCCTCACCGCCACCAACAAGCCCCGGACGCAGGGCGGCGCCGTCGCCCGCGCGGCCGCCGAGATCGGCGACTTCCTGAACGCCAAGTACCTCGTCGCCTTCACCCAGAGCGGCGACACCGCGCGCCGCCTCTCCCGCTACCGCTCGCCCATCCCGGTGCTCGCCTTCACCTACGAGCCCGACGTCCGCAGCCAACTCGCCCTCACCTGGGGCATCGAGACCTTCCTCGGCCCCTTCGCCCCGACCACGGACGAGATGGTCGAACAGGTCGACGCCGCCCTGATCGGCCTCGGCCGCTGCCGGAAGGGCGACATCGTCGTCATCACCGCCGGCTCCCCGCCCGGTCTGGCGGGGTCCACCAACCTCGTCCGGGTGCACCACGTCGGGCAGCTCGACAACTGAGCACGGCCACGCGTACCGACCGCGCCGCGGCCCCGCGCCGCGGTCGGTACGCGTGGCCGAGGTGCTCGTCCATCGGGGCGGCCGACGCCCTGCGGGCGGCGGAGACGTGCGCGGCGCCGGCGGGACGGGCCGAGGCCCTGCGGTCCGGGCCCGCGGTGTCGAGGGCGACCGCGCGGCGCCGGGTGGCCATGTCGTCCACGGGGCGAGCCCGTGCGACGGACCGTCGAACGGCGGCCGGAACGCCCACGGCCACTCGAAAAGCTGAAGATCGCCAACTGTTGCTTCAGATGGCGACCTTCGAATTGAAGGAAAAGTACCCCGAGTGGGATTCGAACCCACGCTGGATGGTGTTTGAGACCATTGCCTCTAACCGCTGGGCTACCGGGGCATCACTGAATCAAAGGTTTCCTCTGACCCCTCTGGGTCTCAAACATACCGTGTCTAGGTAGGCTCATGCATGCAGTACCCCGCCGGAACGAGGAGCCCCGTGAGCACCGCCGACGAGCAGCCTGAGCCGCTTGAGACCTATTCGTCCCAGATCACCCGGATTGTCATCGCCGAGGACGAGGCGTTGATCCGCCTCGACCTGAAGGAGATGCTCGAAGAAGAGGGTTACGTCGTCGTCGGCGAGGCCGGGGACGGTGCGACCGCGCTGAAGCTGGTCGAGGAGCTCCGGCCCGACCTGGCCATCCTCGACGTGAAGATGCCCGTCCTGGACGGCCTGTCGGCCGCCGAGCAGATCCACGCGGCGCACCTGGCGCCCGTCCTGATGCTGACCGCGTTCTCGCAGCGCGAGCTGGTGGACCGGGCGCGGGACGCCGGCGCGATGGCGTACATCGTGAAGCCGTTCAGCAAGAGCGACCTGGTGCCCGCGATCGAGATGGCGGTCTCCCGCTACACCGAGATGCGGACGCTGGAGGAGGAGATCGCCGACCTCACCCAGCGCCTGGAGACCCGCAAGCTGGTGGACCGCGCGAAGAGCGTGCTGCAGACCAAGTTCGGGCTGACCGAGCCGGCCGCGTTCCGCTGGATCCAGAAGACCTCGATGGACCGCCGGATGACCATGGCCGCCGTCGCGGAGGCCGTGATCGAGGAGGGCGTCGCGCAGGACAAGAAGAAGGCGGACGAGGCTCCCGCCGAGGGCTAGGACCGCACGGCGAAGGGCCCGACCGCGAGGTCGGGCCCTTCGCCGTTCCGGTCGCCCGGTCAGTCCTCGCCGAGGTAGGCCTTGCGGACGGACTCGTCGTGCAGCAGGTCGCCGCCGGTCCCGGTGAGGACGATCCGGCCGGTCTCCATCACGTACCCCTGGTCGGAGAGCGAGAGCGCCGCCTGGGCGTTCTGCTCGACCAGCAGGATGGTGGTGCCGGAGGTCTTGAGCTCGATGATGGTCGCCATGATCTTCTGCATCATCAGCGGGGAGAGCCCCATCGAGGGCTCGTCCAGCATCAGCAGCTTCGGCCGGGACATCAGCGCCCGCCCCATCGCGAGCATCTGCTGCTCGCCGCCGGAGAGGGTGCCGGCCGCCTGCTTGCGGCGCTCGCCGAGGATCGGGAAGAGCGTGTAGGCGCGCTCGACGTCGGAGGTGATGCCGTCGGCGTCCTTGCGCAGGAAGGCGCCGAGGAGCAGGTTCTCCTCGATGGTCATCCGGGGGAAGATGTGCCGGCCCTCGGGGGAGTGCGCCAGCCCGAGCGCTACGATCCGGTGCGCGGGGACGGTGCTCAGCGGCTGCCCGTCGAAGGTGATCGTCCCGGAGGTCGGCCGGAGCAGCCCGGACAGGGTGCGCAGGGTGGTGGTCTTACCGGCGCCGTTGGTGCCGATGAGCGTGGTGACCTCGCCCTGGTTGACGGTGAAGCTGATGCCCTTGACGGCTTCGATCTTGCCGTAGGAGACGCGGAGGTCCTCGACCTCCAGGAGAGCGGTCACTGGCTGGCCTCCGTGCTTGCGTCCGGGCCGGGCCCGGTGGTTCCTTCGAGCGGTGCGCCGAGGTAGGCGGTGATGACGCGCTCGTCGCTCTGGACGGTCTCGCGGTCGCCCTCGACGATCTTCTGGCCCTGGACCAGCACGGCGGTGCGGTCGCAGAGGTTGAAGATGAAGCGCATGTCGTGCTCGATGACGAGGATCGCGACGCCCTTGTCCCGGATCGCGAAGACGAGCTCCTCGGCGGCGCGGGTCTCCTGGGGGTTCATGCCGGCGGTGGGCTCGTCCAGCAGCAGCAGGCCGGGGTCACTGGCGAGGGCGCGGGCGATCTCCAGCTTGCGCTGCTCGCCGTAGGGCAGATTGCGCGCCAGGTGGTCGGCCTTGGCGGCGAGGCCGGTGAACTCCAGGAGCTCCATGGCCCGGTCGTGGCCCTCGGACTCGGCGCGACGGTAGCCGGGGCCGCGCAGGATGGCGGAGAAGATGCCCTCCTTGGTGCGGCAGTGCCGGCCGACGAGGACGTTCTCCAGGACGGTCATGTTGGCGAAGAGCCGGATGTTCTGGAAGGTGCGGGCGATGCCGGCCTGGGTGACCCGGTGGGGCTTGGGCGGCAGGACCTTGCCCCGGTAGCTGACGGTGCCCTCGGTGGGGACGTACAGGCCGGTGAGGCAGTTGAAGAAGGTGGTCTTGCCGGCGCCGTTGGGCCCGATCAGGCCGATGATCTCACCCTCGTTGACGGTGAGGTCGACGTTGTTGACGGCGGTGAGGCCGCCGAAGCGCATGGTGACGCCCCGGACGTCGAGCAGCGCGGTGCCGACGGGCGCGGGCGCGGGGGCGGTGGTGGTGGTCATCTGGGTTTTCACGCCCCTGCCTTGGTGAGTGCCGAGTCGTCCGGTGAAGCCTGGGCCGGGATGAGCGGCTCGTGGAACTCCAGCTTGTTGCGGCGGTTGGGGATGAGCCCCTCGGGGCGGATCCGCATCAGGATGATGAGCGTGACGCCGAACGCGAGCAACTGGTAGTTGGAGAGGAACTCGAGCTTCTTCGGGACGAGGAAGAGCAGGGTGGCGCCGACCAGGGGCCCGCTGATGGTGCCCATGCCGCCGAGGATGACCGCGGCGAGCAGGAAGGCGGAGTTCGGCGGGAGGGCCTCGGCGAAGGTGTACTGGTCGGGGGTGACGGTGTAGCTGACGTGCGCCTGGACGGTACCGGCCAGGCCGGCCAGGCAGGCGCCGAGGGCGAAGGCGAGCAGCTTGAGGCGGAAGCCGTTGATGCCCATGGCCTCGGCGGCGGTCTCGTCCTCGCGGATGGCGACCCAGGCGCGGCCGATCCGGGAGTTGCCGACGCGGGCGAAGACCAGCACGACGAAGGCGGTGACGATGAGCATCAGCAGGTAGTAGTTGGAGAACCGGCCGAGTTCGACGCCGCCGACGAGGTGCTTCCTGCCCAGGTCGAAGCCGAGGATCTGGAGGTCGGGGATGCGCGGGATGCCGTTGGACCCGTTGGTGAGGTTGGGGCCGGTGGTCCCGTTGAGGTTGTTCATGGTGATGCGGAAGATCTCGCCGAAGCCGAGCGTGACGATGGCGAGGTAGTCGCCGCGCAGTCGCAGGGTCGGGGCGCCGATCAGGACGCCGAACACCATGGAGGCGGCCGCTCCGGTGAGGGCCGCGGCCCAGAAGGGGAACTGGACGTGGATCGGGGAGGCGGGGGAGCCGGAGACCAGGGCCGCGGCGTAGGCGCCGACGCCGAGGAAGGCCACGTAGCCGAGGTCGAGCAGGCCGGCCAGGCCGACGACGATGTTCAGGCCCAGGGCGACGGTCGCGAAGATCAGGATGTTCGCGGCGACCGAGGTGTACTGGTCGCTGGTCTGGGTGAACGGGAAGCCGGCGGCGGCGGCGAAGGCGGCGCCGGTGGCGACCGGGCGGTGCTTGACGGTCAGGGCGCGCAGGCGGTCCAGCAGGCCGGACTTGGCGAGTGCGGCGACGCTGAAGCCGGTCAGCAGCAGGTAGGCGGTGAACAGCTCGCCGTACTCGGTGTCGATGCCGAAGGTGATGGCGAACAGGCCGACCGCGAACGCCGCGATGATCAGCAGCACCTCGACCCAGGAGGGCAGTTCGCGGGGCGGCGCGAGGCGGCGCTCGACCTTGGCCAGGCGCAGTCCGCGTCCGGTGGTGTTGCGCTCCAGCGGGAGGCCGAGCGCGCCCACGACGGTGAGCAGCGAGGTGAGGCCGGCGAGCCAGCCGCCGGGTTCGAGGTTGGCGAGGCCGCCGAGCTCGACCGAGATGGCGATGAGGGAGAACCAGCTGACGGCGGCGGTGCCGAAGGCGGCGTACAGGACGGCGTTGTCACTGCCGGTGGGGCTGAGCCAGCGCAGTCCGGGGACGCGGTGCCCGGCGAGGGTGAGCAGCAGGGTGATCAGGCCGCCGGTGAGGGTGAGCCACTGCAGGCCGGCGGGGGAGCCGTAGTAGGTGAGGTCGCCGGGGAACTCGGAGGTCCAGGTCCAGGCGGTGAGGGCGGTGAGGGCGGTGGCGGCGGCCGCCGCGGCGGTGAAGGGCCGGGCGGCGCGGGCGGGGACGGGGATGACGGGGGTGAGTTCGGTGCTCATGGTGGTCACGCCCTGTCCGCGACGCGCTCGCCGAGCAGCCCCTGGGGCCTGACGAGCAGGACGACGATGAGGAGTACGAACGCCCAGACGTCCTTCCAGGCGCCGCCACCGAAGAGGTGCATGCCGGGGACGTGCTGGATGTAGGCGGTGGCGAGACCTTCGGCGAGGCCGAGGGCGAGGCCGCCGAGCATGGCGCCGTAGATGTTGCCGATGCCGCCGAGGACGGCGGCGGTGAAGGCCTTGAGGCCGAGGATGAAGCCCATCCGGAAGTCGACCTGGCCGGTGCGCAGGCCGTAAGCGACGGCGGCGACGGCGGCGAACGCGGCGCCGATCGCGAAGGCCATCACGATGACCCGGTCGGTGTCGATGCCCATCAGCTTGGCGGTGTCGGGGTCCTGGCTGGTGGCCTGCATGGCGCGCCCGGAGCGGGTGCGGGCGACGAACCAGCCGAGGATGACCATGCAGACGGGTGCGGCGATGATCAGGAAGACGTCGCTGCGCTGGATGGTGACGGAGGCCAGGTGGAAGGGGTCACCGGGGATCTTGGGGAAGACCCGGGCCTTCTTGGCGTCGGGGTAGAACGAGAAGACCAGCTGCTGGAGCACGATCGACAGGCCGATGGCGGTGATCAGCGGTGCGAGCCGGGGGGCGGTGCGCAGCGGCCGGTAGGCGAAGCGCTCGGCGCCGACGGCGACCAGGGTGGAAACCAGGATGCCCGCGATCAGCATGAGGGGCACGGCCAGCCAGAGGGTGGTGCCGCCGGGCAGCACGAGGTAGGCGGTGAGGGCGCCGAAGCCGCCGACCATGAAGATCTCGCCGTGGGCGAAGTTGATGAGCTGGACGATGCCGTAGACCATCGTGTAGCCGATCGCGACGAGGCCGTAGAGGGCTCCGAGGATCAGGCCGTTGGCCAGCTGTTGCGGTAGATCGTGCACCGCTGGGCCTCCGTTGTGCGTGTGTCCGCGTGGGTGGGGGAAGTGGGTGCGCGGGGGCGCTCGTGGCGCCCCCGCGCGGGTGGTTCGGCTGTCGGGACGGTGGGAGGTCAGCCGGCGAAGGTGCCGGACTTCTCCACGGCCCACGCGTTGTCCTTGACGGCGTAGACGGTGAGCTGCTTGTTGGTGGTGTCGCCGTACTCGTCGAAGGAGACCTTGCCGGTCACACCGTCGAAGGAGATCTGCTGGACGGCGTCGACGACCTTCTTGCGGACGTCCGTGGGGACCTTGCCGTTGTTGGCGGCGACGACGGTCTTGACGGCCTGGACGATGGCCCAGGCGCTGTCGTAGGAGTAGCCGCCGTAGGTCTCGTACTTGTCCTTGTAGCCGGCCGCGTTGTAGTCGGCGATGAACTTGGCGGCGGTGGGCAGCTGCTCGACGGGCAGGCCGACGGCGGTGGCCAGGTCGCCCTGGCCCTTGGGGTTGAGCTTGATGAAGTCGCCGCTCTGGATGCCGTCGCCGCCCATCAGCGGGATGTTGACGCCGGCGTCCTTGAGCTGGAGGGAGAGCGGGCCGGCCGCGGGGTACTCGCCGCCGTAGTAGACGGCTTCGGCGCCGGCTGCCTTGACCTTGGTGACGATGGCGTTGAAGTCGCGGTCGTCGGGGTTGACGTGCTCCTCGCCGACGATGGTGCCGCCGAGCTTGGTGAACTCGCCCTTGAAGGTGGCGGCGAGGCCGGCGCCGTAGGTCTTCTGGTCGTCGATGAGGAAGACCTTGGACTTCTTGGCGTCGGTGAACAGGTACTGGGCGGCGAAGGGGCCCTGCACGGCGTCGGTGGTGGCGGTGCGGAAGTAGGACTTGAAGGGGCGGGCCTTGGTGCCGGTGGCCCACTTCTCGCCCTGGCTGAGGGCGACGCCGGTGTTGGCGGGGGAGATCTCGACGAGGTTGGCGTCGTTGAAGATCTGCTGCATCGACTGGGCGACGCTGGAGTTCAGCGGGCCGACGACGCCGATCACGTTGTTGTCGGCAACCAGCTGGGTGGCGTTCTGCTGGCCGGGAGCGGGCTTGGCGGTGTCGTCCAGGGCCTTGATCTGGAACTTGACGCCGGGCACCTCGTTCTTCTCGTTGGCCTGCTTGATGGCGAGGTCGACGGAGTTCTTGATGCCGAGGCCGAGCGCGGAGAGGTCTCCGGTGAGGGGGGCGTCCACGCCGATGGTGACGGTGGTGGATCCCCCGCCTGCGGCGTCGCCGCCCTTCTTCGCGTCGCGGGCGCCGCAGGCGGAGAGGCTGAGCGCTCCGATGACGGCGATGCTCACGACAAGCGCTGAACGATGACGCACGAGGGACTCCTTCGGTCAGGAGGCGCCCCGCCAGAGGTGGCGGGTGCCGGGTCGCGCGCTGAGCCGGGCCCAGTTGGGTGGCGCGGTGACTGGCCGTGACTCTAGATGCCGTTGGGCGGCTCGTGGAGGGGTCCGGGCAGGCTGTGATTCTCTTGTTATGAGCACAGTGATCATCTGTCTCAGAATCCGGTCCGTTCTGGCGCGATCGATCCGTTGCTGCGCAGGGGGCGGCCCGCCCCGGTTCCGATGTAAGGCCCAGAACCGCAGGTGACTACTGGTGTGTTCGACTATCGGTCATCACCGTCCGCCGTGATGGACCCGGACACAGGTGTCCGGATACCGGACGAAGGGTGGGGAAGGCGCAGGTCGGCCGACGGATCGAGCGCATACGCCTCGCCCGGGATTCGATGCGGGGTCTGAATTGCGTCCGTGTTACGCAGCGTTACATCCAGGAAAGGACGTTCCGCATCCGCGGGCGCCGCCGCGCGGTCGGCGGCCGTGTACCGGGTCTTCGGCTCCACCGGCCGCCGCGGTGTCACCGCGGTCGCGGGAGGGTCGGCCGTCCCGTCGGGGAGGGCGGCGTGCGGCCGCCCGATGCCGGTGATCCGGTACGGGTGGCCGCCGGTGCCGGTGCCGGTGCCGGTGCCTGTGCCGGTTCCCGCCGGGGTGCGCGGGGTGGAGCCGCTGCCGGGCCCGGTCGCCTCGCGGACCGCGCCGACGTACGTGAACCGGACGTCCCGCGCGGGGTGCGGAAGCAGGGTTGGCGGTGCGTCGGCCGGTGGGCCGGAGCCGGTCGCCCGGTGTCCCGTACCGGCCGCCGGAAAGGCCGCGAACAGGGCGGGTTGACGCCCCGTCGGCCCGGGGCCGGCCGGGCGGGCAGCACGTCGCGCCCCTCCGTGCTCGCACTCCGTGCCGGACATGCCGCCGCCCCCTCGTCTGGACCAAGGGCCTGCCCGGCGGGGACAGTTGTCAAACGCCTTGATCGAACAAGGGGGCGGAGCACGATCGTTGGTCCGGCGGCCGGTGGGCCGGGAGCCGTCCTACAGGTCGCGCAGCATGCAGGTGAGCCGGCAGCTGGTGATCCGCCGTCCGGTGTCGTCGGTGATCGCGATCTCGTAGGTCGCGGCCGTGCGGCCCTTGAAGACCGCGGTGGCCACGCCGGTGACCGTTCCCGAGGTCGCCGAGCGGTGGTGGGTGGCGTTGAGGTCCACCCCGACCGCGTAGCGGCCGGGCCCGGCGTGCAGCATCGCGCCGATCGAACCGAGCGTCTCGGCCAGCGCCGCCGAGGCGCCGCCGTGCAGCAGGCCGTACGGCTGCTGGTTGCCCTCCACCGGCATGGTGCCGACCACGCGGTCCCCGGAGGCCTCGACGACCTTGATGCCGAGCCGGTCGCCGAGATGGCCGCCGGAGAAGGTGGAGGGGTCGACGCCGAGCTTGGCGAAGTGGTCCAGGACGTCCTGCGGGACGTCCAGGACGGGGGCCGCGTCGGTGGGGGCCGCGTCGGTCATGGGAGCTCCTGCCGGTCAGGGGTCACGTCTTCATGAGCGTGCTGCTGTGATCGTACGACCGCGCTACCCGGGAGTAGCGGCCGCGCCCGGCGGTGGCGCGGCGCACCGCCGTCCGGGCCCGCCGCCGTCCTCGCGTCCGTTGTCGGCGGCGGGCCATAGGATCGGTCACCGGCAGTGGAATCGGCAGGAACGGGACGTTGACGTGGCTACGCAGAGTACGGGCAAGGGCGCGACGGGTGGCGACGGGACCGGCCCCCGGCCCCGGCTGATGCTGCTCGACGGGCATTCGATGGCCTACCGGGCCTTCTACGCGCTGCCCGTGGAGAACTTCAACACCTCCACCGGTCAGCCCACCAACGCGGTGTACGGCTTCGCCTCGATGCTCGCCAACACGGTGCGCGACGAGCAGCCGACCCACCTCGCGGTCGCCTTCGACCTCTCCCGCAAGACGTTCCGTTCGGCCGAGTTCCCCGACTACAAGGCCAACCGGGCCAAGACGCCGGACGAGTTCAAGAGCCAGATCGGGCTGATCGGCGAACTGCTCGACGCGATGAACGTCCCCCGGATGACGGTGGAGAACTTCGAGGCCGACGACATCATCGCCACCCTCGCCACCGCCGCCGCGGCCGAGGGTTTCGACGTCGACATCGTCACCGGTGACCGGGATTCGCTCCAGCTGGTCACCGAGCGGGTCACCGTGCTCTACCCCACCAAGGGCGTCTCCGAGCTCACCCGCTACACGCCCGAGAAGGTCGCCGAGAAGTACGGCGTCACCCCCGCCCAGTACCCGGATCTGGCCGCCCTGCGCGGCGATCCGTCGGACAACCTCCCCGGCATCCCCGGGGTCGGCGAGAAGACGGCCGCGAAGTGGGTCAACCAGTTCGGCTCCTTCGACGAACTCGTCGCCAACGCGGACCAGGTCAAGGGCAAGATCGGCGAGAAGCTCCGCGAGCACCTCGACTCGGTCAAGCGCAACCGGGTGCTCACCGAGCTGGTCCGCGACGTCGAACTCCCGCTCGGCGTCGCCGACCTGCAGCGCGCCGCGTTCGACCGTGAGGCGGTCGGGCAGCTGATGGAGTCGCTGGAGTTCCGCAACAGCAACTTCCGCGAGCGGATCTTCGGCATCGACCCCACCGCCGGGCAGAGCGCCGAGCAGGCCGAGGTCGCCCCCGGTATCGAGGTGGACGGCGATCTGCTCACCGAGCCCGGTGCGCTGGCCGGCTGGCTCGCCGAGCACGCCGCCGGCGCCGCCGCCCCGGTCGCGCTGGCCGCCGTCTACCAGTGGGGTCTCGGCGCGGGCAGCGTCCAGGAGGTCGCGCTCGCGGCCGGCGAGAGCGCCGCCTGGTTCGACCCCGCGCACCTGGACGAGGCGGACGACCGCGCCTTCACCGCCTGGCTGGACGACCCGGTCCGCCCCAAGGCGCTGCACATCGCCAAGCAGGTGATGCGGGCCTTCGCCGAGCAGGGCTGGCAGATCCGGGGCGTGGTCGCCGACACCGCGCTCGCCGCCTACCTGGAGAAGCCCGGCCGGCGCACCTTCACCCTGGAGGTGCTGGCCGAGGAGTACCTCTCCCGCTCGCTCACCCCGGCCGCGGCCGCCGAGACGGGCCAGCTCAGCTTCGACGCGCCGGAGGAGGACGCGACCGCCGGTGCCCGCGCGCTGATGGTCCAGGCCCGTACGGTGCTCGACCTCGCGGCGCAGTTCGAACCGCGGCTCGCCGCCGCAGGCGCCACCGAGCTGCTGCGGGACATGGAACTGCCGATCGCCTCGCTGCTGGCCCGGATGGAGCGCACCGGCATCGCCGCCGACCGGGCCTGGCTGACCGGCCTGGAGGCGCAGTTCGCCACCGAGATCCAGCGGGTGGTGGAGGAGGCGCACGCCGCCGCCGGGCACGAGTTCAACCTCGGCTCGCCCAAGCAGCTGCAGGAGATCCTCTTCGGCGAACTGGCGCTGCCCAAGACCAAGAAGATCAAGACCGGCTACACCACCGACGCCGACGCGCTGGCCTGGCTGGCCGGCCAGACCGACAACGAGCTGCCGGTCGTCCTGCTGCGCCACCGGGACCAGGCCAAGCTGCGCACCACCGTGGAGGGCCTGCTCAAGACGGTCTCCCCGCAGGGCCGGATCCACACCACGTTCAACCAGATGGTCGCCGCCACCGGCCGGCTCTCCTCGCAGGACCCGAACCTGCAGAACATCCCGGTCCGCACCGAGGAGGGCCGGGCGATCCGTCGTGCCTTCGTCGTCGGCGAGGGCTTCGACGCGCTGCTGACCGCCGACTACTCGCAGATCGAGCTGCGCATCATGGCCCACCTCTCCGAGGACGAGGCCCTGCTGGAGGCCTTCGCGGGCGGCGAGGACCTGCACACCACCGTCGCCTCCCAGGTCTTCGGCGTCGAGTCGGGCGCGGTCGACGCCGAGATGCGCCGCAAGATCAAGGCGATGTCCTACGGCCTGGCGTACGGGCTCTCCGCCTACGGGCTCTCCCAGCAGCTCGGCATCAAGCCGGGCGAGGCGCAGGGCCTGATGGACACCTACTTCGAGCGCTTCGGCGGCGTGCGGGACTACCTCCAGCGGGTGGTGGAGGAGGCCCGCGCCACGGGGTACACCGAGACGCTGCTCGGGCGCCGCCGCCACCTTCCCGACCTCAACAGCGACAACCGCCAGCGCCGGGAGATGGCGGAGCGGATGGCCCTGAACGCCCCGATCCAGGGCTCGGCCGCCGACATCGTCAAGATCGCCATGCTGAAGGTGGACGACGCCCTGCGGGCCGCCGGGCTGACCTCCCGGATGCTGCTGCAGGTGCACGACGAAATCGTCCTGGAGCTGGCCCCGGGCGAGCGCGGGCAGGTCGAGGCGATCGTGCGCGAGCAGATGGCCGGCGCCTACCCCCTGCGGGCTCCGCTGGACGTGTCGGTCGGCGTCGGCCCGAACTGGGAGAGCGCCGCGCACTGACCGCGCCGGTCGGCGGGGGCGGTGCGCGGCCGCCTCCCGCCGACCGGTCAGGGGCGGCGAAGACTCGGAAAGGGCTTGCAGCAAGTTTCTGAAATTCTTTGCGAGATCCATTGACCGCCGCCGAGCCGGCGCGGGAGGGTCGTGGTCGTCACCCCTCCCACCGAAAGGCGCCACGCCATGCCCGGACACGCCCCGCCGGTCGCCGACGAGCGCGACGCACTGCTCGCCTTCCTCGCCCAGCAGCGCCAGGGACTGCGGATCACCGCACACGGCCTGACGGAGGAGCAGGCGCGGTCGGCGCCCTCCGCCAGCGAGCTGAACATCGCCGGCCTGATCAAGCACGCGGCCCGCTGCGAGCGCGGCTGGATGGATCTCGTCCTGCGGCGCGAGAGCGGCCCGCGCCGGGAGGCCGACGAGTCGGACGACTCCGACTTCCGACTCACCCCGGACGAGACGCTGGCCGGTGTCCTGGACGACTACCGGCAGGCGGCCGCCGAGACGGACGAGATCGTCGCCGGCATCGCCGATCTCGGCCAGGGCGTACCGGTGCCCCGGGGAGTGCCGTGGTTTCCGGCCGACGTCGAGCAGTGGTCGGTGCGCTGGGTGCTGCTCCACCTGATCGAGGAGACCGCGCGGCACGGCGGCCACGCCGACGTCATCCGGGAGACCGTCGACGGCGCCACCCACTACCCGCTGATGGCCGCCGCCGAGCGGTGGCCCGACCCGTGGTTCCGGCCCTGGGAGCCCGCCGGCCCCACTACCTGACCGGACGGTCCGTCAGCTCGGCCCGGTCGGACCGGACATGAGGTGCGCAGGCGGCCTGGCGGGCGCCTGCGCACCGACGGGGCGGCCACCCCCGCGCGGTGCCGGGCGACGGCCCCGGCCCGACGGATCCGGCGCCGCGCCTACCTCCGCTGGTTGAGCCGCCGGGTGGGCTCGGCGGTGCCCGGGTCCTCCGGCCAGGGGTGGCGGGGGTAGCGGCCGCGCAGTTCGGCGCGGACCGCCCGGTAGCCCTCCCGCCAGAACGAGGCGAGGTCGCCGGTGACGGCGGCCGGCCGCCCGGCGGGGGAGAGCAGGTGGACCGTCAGCGGCACGCGGCCGCCGGCCAGCGCGGGGGCCGCGGCCCAGCCGAACAGCTCCTGGAGCTTGACGGCGAGCACGGGCCGCTCGCCGCTGTAGTCGACCCGGATCCGGGAGCCCGACGGCACCGTGATCCGCTCGGGGGCGAGTTCCTCCAGCCGCCCGGCCTGCCCGGTGGCCCAGGGCAGCAGCCGATGCAGGGCGGCGGCGGTGTCGAGGCGTTCGAGCGCGGAGCGGCGGCGGGCACGGGAGAGTTCCGGCTCCAGCCATCTGTCGACGGCCGCCAGCAGCGCGTCGTCGCCGACGTCGGGCCAGGGCTCGCCGAGGGCGCGATGCAGGAAGGCCAGGCGCTCGCGCAGCGCGGCGGCGGCCGGTGACCAGCTGAGCAGGTCGGTGACGCCCTCCCGGGCCAGGCCCTCCAGCAGGGCGGCCCGGACCAGGGCCGGGTCCGGCGAGGTGAGCGGGACGGCGGCGAGTTCGATGGCGCCCAGCGACTCGACCCGGCGGGCCGCCAGGTCACCGCGGCGCCCGCCCGGCGGCGTCGCCCAGCGGACCTCGGCCCGGCCGGTCAGCAGCGGCGCCCCGGCCAGTCGCGCGGTGCTCTCGTCCAGTGCCGCGGCGTGCAGGATCCGGGCCGAGGGCGAGCCGGCCGGGCGGTCGGCGACCGCGACCGCGAGCCAGGGCAGGCCGGTCAGCGCGGTGCCGGGGGCGGTCTCGGCAGCCGTACCGGACGCCATCAGATAGGGGCTCCGGGCGCCGGGTTCGGGCTTGTCCACGCGGGCCCGGGCGATCCGCTCGGGGAAGGCCAGCGCGACCACCAGGCCGGCGGCGGCGGTGTCCGGCAGCCCCCTCCCCGGGGTCTCGTCCAGGCTCCGGCGCAGCCGCCGGACCTCCTCGCGCCAGCGGCCCGCATAGGGGTCGTTGCCCTGCCTGACGGCACGCCAGACGGCGCCGAGGTCGTCCCCGAGCGCGCGCGGCGGCTCCTCGGAGAGCAGCGCGACCACCTCCGCGGCCCGTCGGGAGCCGACCTCGGCCGCGCCGTCGAGCAGCGCGCGGGCGAGCCGGGGGTGCAGCCCGGTGCGGGCGAGGCCGGTGCCGCGCGCGGTGGCCCGGCCGTCCTCGTCGACCGCGCCCAGGGCCCGCAGGGTCTGCCGGGCGGCGGCCATCGCGCCGGCCGGCGGGGCGTCGGGCAGGGCCAGGCCGCGCGCGTCCGGGTCGCCCCAGCAGGCGGCCTGGAGGGCGAAGGAGGTGAGGTCGGCGAGTGCGATCTCCGGGGTGGGGAAGCGGGCGGCGAGGGCGTCCTCGGCCTCGTTCCAGCAGCGGTAGACCGTGCCGGGTGCCTCGCGTCCGGCCCGTCCGGCGCGCTGGCGGGCGGCGGCCAGCGAGGCCCTCACCGTCACCAGGGCGGCGAGGCCCCGGGCGTGGTCGGTGCGCGGCTCGCGGGCCAGCCCGGCGTCCACCACGGTCCGCACCCCGGGGACGGTGAGCGAGGACTCGGCGACCGAGGTGGCCAGGATGACCCGCCGGGCGCCGCCGGCGGTGAGTGCCGCGTCCTGGACGGCCTGCGGGGCCCGGCCGTGCAGCTGCAGCACCTCCGCCGGCGCGCCGGCCAGCAGGCCCGCGACCCGGGAGATCTCGCCGACGCCGGGCAGGAAGCAGAGCAGGTCGCCGGTCCGCTCGGCCAGCGCCCGCCGGACGGTGGCGGCGACGTGCTCCAGCAGCAGCGGGTCGGTACGGGTGCCCTGCGGGGCGCGCACGGCGCGCGGCGGGGGCGCCCAGACGACGTCGACGGCGTGCGACACCCCGTGTGCCTCGATCACCCGGGCCGGCCCGTCGGGCCCGCCGAGCAGTCGCGCCCAGGCCTCGGTGTCGGAGGTCGCCGAGGCACAGACCAGTCGCAGCTCGGGGCGGAGCGCGGCGCGGACGTCCAGCAGGAAGGCCAGCGCGGTGTCGGCGTCCAGATGCCGCTCGTGGCACTCGTCCAGGACGACGGTGCCGACGCCGGCCAGCTCCGGGTCCCGCTGGAGCCGCTGGAGCAGCACACCGGTGGTGACCACCTCGACCACGGTGGCGGGGCCGACCCGCCGCTCGCCCCGGATCGCGTACCCGACGCGCCCACCCGGCTGCTCGCCGAGCAGCCAGGCCATCCGCCGCGCCGCCGCCCGGACGGCGAGCCGGCGTGGCTCGGCCACCAGCACCCGGCCGGGCGGCCCGGGCGGCCCGCCGGCCAGACCGGCCAGCGCCAACGGCACCAGGGTGGTCTTGCCGGTGCCGGGCGGCGCCGCCAGCACGGCCACGCCGTCGGCGGCCAGTGCGTGCCGCAGGGCGGGGACGGCCTCGCGGACCGGAAGGTCGAGCCAGGCGGGGTTCAGCGCGGCGGAGGTGTCGGTCAAGGCCGGTTCAGCCCCGCTGCGTGACGAAGATCGCGGTGCCGGGGATGTGCCGTCCGCGCAGCGGGCTCCAGCCGCCCCACTCCTGCTCCAGACCGGCCGGCCACTCGGGCTCGACCAGGTCGAGCAGCCGGAAGCCGGCCGCGGTCAGCTCACGGACCCGGTCGCCGAGGGTGCGGTGGTGCTCGACGTAGGTGGCCCGCCCCTGCTCGTCCTCCTCGACGTACGGGGTCCGGTCGAAGTAGGAGGCGACGGCGGTCAGGCCCTCCACCCCGGGCTCGTCGGGGAAGGCCCAGCGGATCGGGTGGGTGACCGAGAAGACCCAGCGCCCGCCCGGCCGCAGCACCCGGTGCACCTCGCGCATCAGCTGCTCGGTGTCGGCGCTGAAGGGCACCGCGCCGTACGCGGAGCAGGCCAGGTCGAAGGAGCCGTCGGCGAACGGCAGCACCGCGGCGTCCGCCTGCACCACGGGGACGACGGCGGCGCCGCGACCGAGGTCGATCCGCCGGGAGTGCTGGAGCTGGCGGTGGGAGATGTCCAGGGCGACCGGGCGGGCGCCGCGCGCGGCCAGCCAGCGCGAGCACTGCGCCGCGCCCGCACCGATCTCCAGGATGTCGCGGCCCTTCCAGGACGAGGGCTCGCCGAGCAGCCGGGCGTCGGCCTCGTCCAGGCCCTCGGGGCACCAGGTGAAGCGGTCGTCGCCGAGGAACTCGCCGTGCTCGTCCTGGTACTCGTCCGCGTTGCGGTCCCACCAGTGGCGGCTGGCCCGGCTGCTCTCGCCGGCCTCGGCGGCGCGCCGGACGGCGTCGTTCTCGTCCTCCCCGGGCAGGGCCGTGGCCTGCGGTTCGAGCAGAGGATCAGGGGTGGTGGCCAAGGTGGTAGTGCCCGTCGCGTAGGGTGTCGTCTGCGGAAAGCGCCGCTGTTCCGAGTCTGTCCCGTACGGGTCAGCTCCGGGACGGTGGCATCCGGGGAGCGGGCCCCTGCGGCTGCCACCCGACACACCGGCCGAGCCGGCGTGAAGGGGCGCGGTTGCGAGGATATGGCCTGATCCACACCGGCCTCCACCGTCTCGCCACAGTTGGCGTTGACCGTGCCCGGCTGTCCCCGTATGCTACAAGTTGCGCTGCGGGCCTGCGCGCCTCGGA
Source organism: Kitasatospora sp. NBC_00315 (assembly GCF_041435095.1). Taxonomy (NCBI): domain Bacteria; kingdom Bacillati; phylum Actinomycetota; class Actinomycetes; order Kitasatosporales; family Streptomycetaceae; genus Kitasatospora; species Kitasatospora sp. NBC_00315. Next base: position 6,276,375 of record NZ_CP108025.1, read on the forward strand.
CGGAGCAGGTCGCGCTCGCATCTGTCGAAGACCCCACGGTCGCAAGACGGACACCGGATCTCGGATTCTTTCTGGGAATCACCGGTGCGCCGTGCATCTGGCTGTCCGGCTTTCGGTGGGAGCGATACGGGCCCTCCGCGTGGCATTACCTACGACTTCATGTCCGTACCGGAGCCCTTTTCCTAATGACGAGCCCCACCGACTCCTCCCTCAGCACCACCCCGCAGGTTGCGGTCAACGACATCGGCGACGCTGAGGCATTCCTCGCGGCGATCGACGAGACCATCAAGTACTTCAACGATGGCGACATCGTCGAGGGCATCATCGTGAAGGTCGACCGTGACGAGGTTCTCCTCGACATCGGTTACAAGACCGAGGGTGTGATCCCTTCCCGCGAGCTCTCGATCAAGCACGACGTTGACCCGCACGAGGTCGTCAAGGTCGGCGACGAGATCGAGGCCCTGGTTCTCCAGAAGGAGGACAAGGAGGGTCGTCTGATCCTGTCCAAGAAGCGCGCACAGTACGAGCGCGCCTGGGGCACGATCGAGAAGATCAAGGAAGAGGACGGGATCGTCACCGGTACCGTCATCGAGGTCGTCAAGGGTGGTCTCATCCTCGACATCGGCCTCCGTGGCTTCCTGCCGGCCTCGCTCGTCGAGATGCGCCGCGTCCGCGACCTCCAGCCCTACGTGGGCAAGGAGCTCGAGGCCAAGATCATCGAGCTGGACAAGAACCGCAACAACGTGGTCCTGTCCCGCCGTGCCTGGCTGGAGCAGACCCAGAGCGAGGTCCGCCAGACCTTCCTCACCACCCTGCAGAAGGGTCAGGTGCGCTCCGGCGTCGTCTCCTCCATCGTCAACTTCGGTGCCTTCGTGGACCTGGGTGGCGTCGACGGCCTCGTGCACGTCTCCGAGCTGTCCTGGAAGCACATCGACCACCCGTCCGAGGTTGTCGAGGTCGGCCAGGAGGTCACCGTCGAGGTTCTCGACGTCGACATGGACCGCGAGCGCGTCTCCCTGTCGCTGAAGGCGACCCAGGAAGACCCGTGGCAGCAGTTCGCCCGGACGCACCAGATCGGCCAGGTCGTCCCCGGCAAGGTCACCAAGCTGGTTCCGTTCGGTGCGTTCGTCCGCGTGGACGAGGGCATCGAGGGTCTGGTCCACATCTCCGAGCTGGCCGAGCGCCACGTGGAGATCCCGGAGCAGGTCGTCCAGGTCGGCGACGAGATCTTCGTCAAGGTCATCGACATCGACCTCGAGCGTCGTCGCATCAGCCTCTCGCTGAAGCAGGCCAACGAGTCGCTCGGTGCCGACCCGGCCTCGGTCGAGTTCGACCCGACCCTGTACGGCATGGCTGCCTCGTACGACGACCAGGGCAACTACATCTACCCGGAGGGCTTCGACCCCGAGGCGAACGACTGGCTCGACGGCTTCGAGAAGCAGCGCGAGGCGTGGGAGGCCCAGTACGCCGAGGCGCAGACCCGCTTCGAGCAGCACCAGGCCCAGGTCATCAAGAGCCGTGAGGCCGACGCCGAGGCCGCTGCGGAGGGTGGCGACGCCGTCGCCGCCGCCGCCGGTGGCTCGTACTCCTCCAGCAGCGACGAGGGCTCCGGCGCTCTCGCTTCGGACGAGGCGCTCGCCGCACTGCGCGAGAAGCTGGCCGGCGGCCAGAGCTGAGCTCTCGCCCCTGCCGCTGAGCGTCAGGCGATCACTCGCTGAGCCGCTGAGCAACGGCTGAAACGTGGACCCCCGCCCGGGGAACCGGGTGGGGGTCCACGCGTTTGTGCGGGTGCGGGTGCGGGTGCGGGTGCGGGTGCGGGTGCGGGTGCGGGTGCCGTGGCGACGGTGGCAGTGGCTTCGTCGGGGGCCGGGTGGGCGCCGCGCCGCAGCCGTGCTTTCCGGCGGCCCGACGGTCCCGATGTTGGCCCGGGTACGCGCCCGCTTACGCGTTCACTACGTGAACGAATTGTGTGACGAGGGGCTCATTGCACCCCTATGGGTCTTTCATGTCTCAGCGCCTACCTTGGGGTGAGTTGCCCGACGGGCCCCTCCGGAGCCCCCTGACGCAAGGCACCCCCCGCATATGCGCCGAATCACCGCAGTGACCACCGACGCTCCTGCATCCGACGCCCCCGAGGTCCGCGGCCGGCTGGCCGCCCTGGGACGGTTCTGCTTCCGGCGGCGTCGCTGGGTGCTGGGCCTGTGGGCCGTGGTCCTGGTGGTCGGGGTGCTGATCGGCGGCCGGGTGTTCGAGGGGAGCGTCGCCGGCGCCTCCGGAAGCTCCGAGGCGGATCGCGGCACGTCCGTGGTCACGGCGGCCGATCCCGCGAAGGGATCGGTCACCGCCGTGGTCGACGGCGTCCCGGTGGACGACCAGCCGGTCCGCGCGGCCGTCACCAAGGCCGCCGCCGAGATCGCCGCCCTGCCGGGAGTGGTCTCCGTCACCGACGCCTACGGCCCGGGCGGCGCGGCCCTGCGCTCCGCGGACGGCAACGCGAGCCTGGTCAGCGTCCGGATGGCCGACGCCGGCGACAACGCCCAGCTGGACACCGTCGTCCACCACCTCTCCACGATCGAGGCGGACGGCGCCCACGTCACCGTCGGCGGGGACCTCGTGCTCCAACAGGAGGTCAAGAAGCAGACGGCGAGCGACACCCGCTTCGGCGAGATCGTCACCCTGCCGCTGACCCTGATCGTGATGGTGCTGGTCTTCGGCGGCCTGGCGGCCGCCAGCCTGCCGCTGATCGGCGCGGTCGCCTCGGTGGGCGGCGCGCTGCTGGCGATGTTCGGGTTCAGCAAGATCATGGACATCGACACCAGCGTGCTGCCGATCGCCACCGTGCTCGGCCTCGGCCTCTCCATCGACTACGCCCTGCTGATGGTCAACCGCTTCCGTGAGGAACGCGGGCACGGCGCGAGTGTCGCCGCCGCCGTGGAGCGCACCGCCGCCACCGCCGGACGTACCGTCGCCTTCTCCGGGCTGACCGTGGCCGTCGCGCTGTCCGGCCTGTTCGTCTTCACCAGCCCCGTCCTCGGCGCGGTGGCCGCGGCCGGCGTGAGCGTGGTGGTGATCGCGGTCGCGGCCGCGCTGACGCTGATCCCCGCGCTGCTCGGCTTCTCGGGCCACCGGATCAAGGCGCCCGCGACGCCCGTACCCGACGAGGGTTTCTTCAGCCGTACGGTCCGACGGGTGCGCCGCCGCGCGGTGCCGGTGGCGCTGATCTGCACCGCGCTGCTGGTCGCGGCCGGCGCGCCGTTCGCCGGCGCCCAGATGCGCAACTCCGGCGCGGCCGTCCTGCCCGCGTCCTCCGCCGGGCGACAGGTCTCGGAGACCGTCGACCAGCGCTTCCCGCAGGTCTCGGCGGCGCCCGTCACGGTCGTGGTCAAGGCCGGGCCGACGGTGGCCCAGGCGTACGCCGACGAGGTGGTGGCGAAGCTGCCGGGGGTCAGCGGGGTCCGGGCGGTGACGCCGGTCGGCGACCAGGTCTCCACCATCGACGTGCTGGTGGCGGGCGACCCGCAGGGCGGCGCGGCCAAGCAGGTGGTGAAGGAGCTGCGGGCCGACCGGGCCGGGCTGACCACGTACGTCACCGGCGGGGCCGCCTCGGTGGTGGACTTCCAGCACGAACTGCTGACCCGGGGCCCCTGGGCACTGGGCCTGGTGGCCCTCGGCACGCTGATCCTGCTCTTCCTGATGACCGGCTCGGTGGTGATGCCGGCCAAGGCGCTGCTGATGAACCTGCTGTCGCTGGGGGCCTCGCTCGGTGCGCTGACCCTGGTCTTCCAGGACGGCTGGTTCAGCGGCCTGCTCGGCTTCAGCCCGGTCGGCGGTCTGGAGACCTTCATCCCGGTCCTGGTCTTCGCCTTCGCCTTCGGACTCTCGATGGACTACGAGGTGTTCCTGCTCGCCCGGATCAAGGAGCTGCGCGACCGGGGCCACAGCTGCACCCGGTCCGTCGAGCTCGGCCTGCAGCGCAGCGGGAAGATCATCACCTCGGCTGCCCTGCTGATGGTCATCGTCTTCGCCGGCTTCGCGGCCGGGGACATGCTGATGGTGAAACAGATGGGCATCGCGCTGGCGGTCGCCGTCGCGGTGGACGCGACGCTGGTGCGGTGCCTGCTGGTGCCCGCCGCGATGACCCTGTTCGGCGAGTTCAACTGGTGGGCGCCCGCGCCGCTGCGCAGGCTGCACCGGCGCTTCGGACTCAGCGAGCACGTCGAACTGCCGCCGATCACGGCTCCCGGCGCTCCCGTCGCGGCTCCCGGCGCTTCCATCCCGACTTCCGGCGCTTCCGTCCCGGCTCCCGACGCTCCCGTCGCGACTTCCGGCGCTCTCCTCCCCGCGCAGCGCGGCCGGAGCACCGCCGTCGGTGGCGACCTGGTGGGAGTCGCGGCCGAGCACTGAAGCCTTGACCGGCCGGTGTCGTCCGGCCGGTGTCGTTCGGCCGGTGTCGTTCGGCCGGTGCCGTTCGGCCGGTGCCGGGCGACCAGGACCGACCGGGGCACGCGCTCCGGCAGCGCCGACCGGCGCCGTCCCACGAACACCGAACCGTCGTCGGGGAGGGCGACTTCGGGGGGTCGGTGCGGGTCTGGCTAGAGTGAGCCACTGCCGCGGGCGCCCTGAAGGTCGCCCGCCGAGGACCGGGGGGCCGACCCAGCATGCGCTTCAAACCCATTGGCCGGGTCGTGACGGTGGCCGCCCTGGTGGCGGGAGCCACGGGAGCCGCGCTGAGCGCGGGAGTGGCGCTGGAGTCCGAGGGCGACGCGCCGGAGCAGGCCGTGGTCAGCACGAGCGCGGCCCCCGGCGGCGACGTCCGGCCGGCCGCCCCGGCCGCCTCGTACCTGCAGATCGTCGCGCACCAGGACGACGACCTGCTGTTCATGAACCCGGACATCACCCACCAGGGCAAGGCCGCCTCGGTCACCGTCTATCTGACGGCCGGCGAGGCCGACGGCGCCGGGTTCCGGGACCGCTGCGCGTACGCCGAGGGCCGCAAGGCCGGGGCCCGGGCCGCCCACGCCCGACTGGCGGGCACCGCCGACGAGTGGAACCGGGCGCCCCTCACCCTGGACACCGGCCGCACGGTCGAGGTCGACACCCTGGTCGGGGCGCCGCACGTGGCCCTGGTCTTCCTCGGGCTGCACGAGAGCGGGGATTCCGCCTTCAACCCGAAGGGCCGGTCCGGCGATCTGAAGAACCTGGCGATGGACCAGAACGCGCCCCCCAACGTCTCGCTCGGCAGCCTGGCCACCGACGGCCGGTGCGATCCGGCGTACGCCGGGCAGAGCTACGGCCGGGGGGAGCTGGTCGGCACGCTGCTCGACCTGATGCGGCGCTTCCGGCCGACGGTGGTGCTCACCCAGGACCCGAAGGTCGGCCTGATCGGCGCCGACTACCACGCGAACACCGCCGAACGGGGCGACCACGCCGACCACATAGGCGCCGCGCGGCTGGCCGGCGAGGCCCTGTCCGCGTACCACGGACCCGACGGCGACGGCCGGGTGCTGTCCCGCAGCTACCGCGACTACAACATACGCTCGGCCCCGCCCAGCCTGGACGCCGCACAGACGGCGGCCAAGCGGCAGGTCTTCCTGGCGTACCTCGGGCCCGGCCAGTCCTTCGACCCCTCGCCCCGGCCGGACGAGGTCTCGTTCTACGGGATGTTCCAGAGCCGGCAGTACCCGCGCTGGTCCAACGGCACCGCCTGGTCGGCCCTGGACCGCAGTGGACGTCTGAACGCCTTCGCGGTGGTCGACGGCCGGGCCAAGACGTGGCGCGAGCAGGCCCCGGGCGGCCGCTGGAGCGGCCCGCGGGATCTCGGCAGCGGGCTGCTCGCACCCACACTGAGCGTGGTCAAGGGCGCCGACGGCCTGCTGCACCTGGTCGCGGTCCGCCTGAGTGACGATCAGGTCGTCACGGCGGACGAGAGCGCCCCCGGCATCTGGGGCCCTTGGAGCCCGATCGGCGCCCCGGGGCCCGGTGACCCGGCGCTGATCGGCACCCCGGTCGCGGTTCCCCGGCCGGGCGGCCTGCTGGTGTTCGTCCGCAACCCGGCGGGCGGGGTGAGCGCGCGCGGCCAGGGGCCGGACGGCGCCTGGGCGCCGTCCTGGACGGACCTCGGCGGCACCGCCGTCCAGGACGGTCTGGCCGCCGCGCCGGTCGCCGACGGCCGGGTGGACCTCTTCGCGCCCGCCGCCGGGGGAGTCCTGCACTGGAGCCAGGCCGGGCCCGACGCCCCGTTCGTCCAGGACCAGGGCCTCGCCGGCGCCGTGCCCGCGGGGCCGCTGACGGCGACTCGCAGCGCGGACGGGCGGGCACAGGTGTTCTACGTTCAGGGCGGCACCGGGCAGGCCGTCACCCAGGGGCGGCAGGCCGACGGCAGCTGGAGCCTGGTCCCGGTTCCGCTGGGCGGTCCGGCCCTCCAGGAGGGCCTGGCGGTGGTCGACGGGGGAGACGGCCGACTGACCGTGGTCGCCCGCAACGCGGGCGGCGGCGTCAGCACCACCTCGCAGTCGGCGCCCGGCGGCGGCTTCGGCGCCGAGTGGCCGGATCTCGGGAGCACCGTGATCGGCACGCCGACGGCAGCCGTGGACTCGGCCGGCCGGGTGGTGGCGCTCGCGCTCGCACCGGACGCCGGCCTGCTGGTGGCCCGGCAGCGCGCGGCGGGGGCCGGGCAGGCGTTCGGGCCCTGGGAGCCGGCCGGTTCCTGAGCACCGGGTTCCTGGGCGCCCGTTTCTGAGCACCGGGTTTCTCGGCGCCGGGTTCCTGGGCGCCGGGTTCCTGGGCGGCGGTTCGTCGGCGCCGGGTTTCGAACGCCGGGCCGCCTCCGCCCGAGGGTCCGCGCGTGGGTCTGCCCGTCGGTGTGCCCGCCCCTCGGTGTGCCCGCCGCGACGGCGGGCCGGAGCGGCTCGGGAGTCAGGCGAGGCGGCGCAGCAGTTCGATGCCGCAGCGAAGTTGGCGCTGCTCCTCGGCGGAGAGGCGTTCGGTGATGGCCGCCGCGATCCGGCCCTCCCGGCGGGCGCGCTGGGCGAGCAGGGCGGCGGTACCGGCCGCGGTCGCGGCGACCAGCAGCTTCCGGCCGTCGGTGGCGTGCCGCTCCTGGTGCACCAGCCCGGCGTCGGTGAGCAGTGCCACCGTCCGGGCCATCGACTGGTGCCGTACCCGCTGCCGCGCGGCGAGTTCGCTGGTGGTGCTCGGGCCCTCGCGGACGAGCAGCCCCAGGACACTCGCCTGGTTCTGCGGCAGGGCGTCGTCCGTCCGCAGGGTGCGGACCAGGTGGCCGACGGCGGTGCGCAGGTCGGCGGCGAGCTCCAGCGGGTCCGGCGCGTCCTGCGGGTCCGGCACGTCCTGCGCGTCCGGCACGTCCGGCACGTCCTGCGGGTCCGTCGCGTCCTGCGGGACCGGTGTTTCCGGTGGTGACGTCATGGGTTCAGGGTACCGCCAGGTCTGCAGCAAAACTGCGCAGCCTTGCTGTAGAGTCTGGAGACATGAAGCTGACCAAGTTGGGACATGCCTGCGTACGCCTGGAGCAGGGCGACACCACCCTCGTGATCGACCCGGGTGTCTTCACCGAGAGCGACGCGCTCGCCGGGGCCGACGCGGTGCTGATCACGCACGAGCACTTCGACCACTTCGTGGAGGCGCAACTGCGCGCCGCCCTGGCGGCGGACCCGGCACTGCGGGTCTGGGCCAACCGCTCGGTGGCCGCGCAACTGGACGGTGTGGCGCAACGGGTCACGGTGGTCGGTGACGGCGACGCCTTCGAGGTGGGCGGCGTCTCCGTCACCGTGCACGGGGAGCTGCACGCGGTGATCCACCCGGACGTCCCCCGGGTCGGGAACATCGGATTCGCCGTCGACGGCCGGCTCTTCCACCCCGGCGACGCGCTGACCGTGCCGCCGCACCCGGTCGAGACCCTGCTGGTGCCGGCCGGTGCCCCCTGGGCCAAGCTCTCCGAGCTGCTGGACTACGTCCGCTCGGCCGGGCCCGGCCAGGCCCTCGGCGTTCACGAGGCGCTGCTCAGCGAGATCGGGCAGCAGTTCTACGGGCGCATGCTGGGCGAGGGTGGTCCGGGGACGGGAGCGCCCTTCCGTCAGCTGGCCGCCGGCGAGCAGCTCGACCTGGGCTGACGGCTCCCTCCGTCCTCCGGCGGCGTTCCCTCGACCGGCCGTGAGCCGCACCGATAGCCTGACGGCATGGTGAAGATCGGACTGACGGGCGGGATCGGCGCGGGCAAGAGCGCGGTGTCGGGGCTGTTCGCCTCGTACGGGGCGGTGGTGGTGGACTCCGACCTGATCGCTCGTGAGGTGGTCGCGCCGGGCACCGAGGGGCTGGCCGCCGTGGTGGCCGAGTTCGGCCCGGAGGTGCTGGTGGCCGACGGCTCGCTGGACCGCCCGGCGCTCGGCGCGCTGGTGTTCGGCGATCCCGGGCGCCTGCGGGCGCTCAACGCGATCGTCCATCCGCTGGTCCGGGCCCGCTCCGCCGAACTGGAGTCGGCGGCCGAGCCCGGAACGGTCGTCGTGCACGACGTCCCGCTGCTCGCCGAGAACGGTCTCGCTCCGCTGTACGACCTGGTCGTGGTGGTGGACGCGTCCGACGAGACGCGCCTCGACCGGCTGGTCCGGCTGCGCGGCATGGCCGAGGCCGAGGCCCGGGCCCGGATGGCCGCACAGGCCACCCGGGAGGCCAGGCTCGCCGTCGCCGACATCGTGATCGACAACAGCGGGCCCCTCGACGCTCTGGCCCCGCAGGTCCGCCGGGTCTGGGACGGCCTGGCCGACCGCTAGGTTCTCTACGGCGGATCCGGGGGCCGTCGCATGAGCGGATCGCGGACGAGGCCCACGGTGCGCACCGAATCCGCCGCTACCTGCGTGGACGCGGAATCGGCCGCACCATCCCGGAACCCCGCGCCCGGCGGGCCGACCGCCCGCGACGTGATCCCACCGGGTGGAGGCGGTCCGCGGCGTCCCGGGCCGCGTCGGCGGCCGGATCGGCCGTACCCGTCCGGGTCGGTGGTACGGCCCTGGCCGGTCGATGGCGGCCCCTGGTTCAGCGCGGCTGGATGAGGTCCCAGCGGTTGCCGTACAGGTCCTCGAAGACCGCCACCGAGCCGTACGCCTCGTGCCGGGGCTCCTCCAGGAAGGCGACCCCGGCGGCGGTCATCCGCCGATGGTCGGCCGCGAAGTCGTCCGAGGTGAGGAAGAGGCCGACGCGTCCGCCGGTCTGGTCGCCGATCCGTGCCACCTGCTCCGGCCCGGACGGGCGGGCCAGCAGCAGCCCGGTCTCCCGTGAGCCGCGCGGGGCGACCACCACCCAGCGGGCGCCGTCGCCGCGTGGGGAGTCCTCCCGCAGTTCGAAGCCGACCGCGTCGACGTAGAAGGCGATTGCCTCGTCGTAGTCGCGTACGAGCAGGGTGGTCAGTCCGATGTGAGCCATCGGCCGATCCTGTCACAGCCGCCGGCGGCCCCGGCGACCCGCGCCCGGCCGCGCCCGGCCGTGGCGCCCCGTGGCGCCCTCGGCCCCGCACCGCCTCCGGTCCGTCCGCCACCTGCCGCCCGGCGAGGAGCCTGACTGACTGTCTGCCTGACTGTCTGCCGGGCGGGCGGGCGGGCGTCAGTCCGCCGTGGTCTCCGGTCCCGTCCCCGGATCCCGGGTGAGCAGGTAGCGCGCACCCGGGCCGGCGGCGGCCGCGCGGTCACCGGCGTTGTAGAGGGCGCAGCGCGAGATGGAGAGGCAGCCGCAGCCGATGCACCCGGTGAGCTTGGCCTTCAGCCGCTCCAGCTCGGCGATCTGCTCGTCGATCCGGGTCTGCCAGGAGGCGGCCACGCCGCTCCAGTCGGCGGTGCTGGGGGCGCGGTTGTCCGGGAGGCGGTCGAGCGCGGTCCTGGCCTCGTCCAGCGAGAGGCCGACGCGCTGGGCGGCGCGGACGAAGGCGACCCGGCGCAGGGTCGCGCGCTGGAAGCGCCGCTGGCCGCCGGCGGTGCGCTCGGAGTGGATCAGCCCGAGCTTCTCGTAGTAGCGCAGGGCGGAGGTGGCCAGACCGCTGCGTTCGGCGAGCCGGCCGATGGTCAGGAGGTCGTGGCGGTTCGGTCCCATGTCGCTCACTCTAGCGGCTTGACTTGAAGTCGACTTCAAGTTGCACGCTCTTTCCATGACCGCGACAGATGTACGTGTGCAGCAGCCCGGACGCCGGCTCCCCGGAGAGTACGCCTTCGGCGACCTGCCGGGCCTGATGGCCCTGATGACCGGCGCCGAGAAGCACGGCCCGGCCGCCACCTCCACCCTGGACGTCCTCTGGGTGCTCTACGACAGGGTGCTGGACGTGGACCCGGCCGGGTTCGGGCGCCAGGACCGCGACCGCTTCCTGCTCTCCAAGGGCCACGGCCCGATGGCCTACTACGCGGTGCTCGCCGCGAAGGGTTTCCTCGCTCCGGACGTGCTGACGAGCTTCGGGGCGTACGACTCGCCGCTCGGCCACCACCCGGATCGGCTGCTCGTCCCCGGCGTCGAGATCAGCTCCGGCTCGCTGGGCCACGGGCTCCCGCTGGGCGTCGGCACCGCACTGGGCCTGCGGGCCCAGGGGCTGACCGATCCTGCGGTCTGGGTGCTGCTCGGCGACGCCGAGTTCGACGAGGGCTCCAACCACGAGGCGGTGGCCTTCGCCGGGGCGGCCGGGCTGGAGCGCCTGCACACCGTCGTCATCGACAACTCCTCGGCCACGCACGGCTGGCGCGGTGGCATCGCGGCCCGCTTCGAGACCGAGGGCTGGTCGGCGGTGACGGTCGACGGTCGCGACCACGAGGCACTGTACGAGGCGTTCACCGTCCCGCACCCGGGCCGCCCGCACGTGGTGGTCGCCCGGGTCGAGCCCAAGAACGGCTGACCGCCGGAAGCCCCCGACCGCCTGTCGGCCATGACGGCCCGACCGCCATGACCGCCTGTCGGCCACGACCGCCCGTCGGCCGAGAACGTCGGACCGTCAGGAACCGCATGCCCGAGAGCGCCCGACCGGCTCCGTCCCCCCGACCCCCCCTCCACGATGAAGGAATCCCGATGGACACCATGCGCGACCGCTTCCTGGACGTCACCACCCGCCTGCTCGACGAGGACCCGCGCCTGGCCCTGGTGCTCGCCGACATCAGCGCGGCCGGCTTCGAGCCCGCCGCCGGGCGGCACCCGGACCGGGTGATCAACGTCGGCATCCGTGAACAGCTGCTGATCGGCACCGCCGGCGGTCTGGCACTGACCGGGATGCGCCCCATCGCGCACACCTTCGCCAGCTTCCTGATCGAGCGGCCGTTCGAGCAGGTCAAGCTGGATCTGGTGCACCAGGGCGTCGGCGCGGTCCTGGTCAGCGCCGCCGGTTCGTACGACTGGCCGGCCGGCGGGCGTACCCACATGTCACCGGGGGACGTCGCTCTGCTGGACACCCTCCCCGACTGGACGGTGCACGTGCCCGGCCACCCCGACGAGGCCGAGACGCTGCTGCGGCACGCCGTCGCGGACGGCGACCGCAACGTCTACCTCCGGCTCTCCGAGCACCGCAACGCGGCCGCCCACGCGGTCGTCCCGGGCCGGTTCCGCACGCTCCGCGAGGGTCGCGGGGGTGTGGTCCTCGCGGTCGGGCCGATGCTCGACGCGGTGCTCGCGGCCACCGAGACGCTGGACGTGACGGTGTTGTACGCCGCCACCGTCCGGCCGTTCGACGCGGCGGGCCTGCGGGCGGCGCTCGGCGGCCGGGCGGATGTGGTGATCGTCGAGCCCTACCTCGCGGGCACCTCCGCCACCGAGGCGCACGAGGCACTGGCCGCCGTCCCGCACCGGGTGCTCGGGCTGGGCGTCCCGCGCGCGGAGCACCGCCACTACGGCTCGATCGAGGAGCACCTGGCCGCCTACGGGCTGGACTCCCGCTCACTGCACGAGCGGATCGCCTCCTTCCTCCGGTGAGCCGGCGTCCCGCCCGCCGATCCGGTGCCCCGCCCGTCCGGCGTCCCGCCCGCCCGTCCGGTGCCCCGCCCGGCGAGCGGTGCGCCGCGCTCAGACCCGGACCACGGCCGTGGAGTTGTGCGCCAGCACGAGCGATTCGCCGTCCGTCTCGCACCGCCCGAACACCGCGAGCGCCCCGGCGCCCGGAGCCCCGAGCGGGACAGTTCGGGGGCCCTCGGACCCGAGGTTGGCCGCGATCCGGTACGGGCCCCGGTGCACCACCAGCCAGCGCGCCTCCTCGTCGTACGCGACCCGGACGCCGGCCAGATCCGGATCGCAGAGCTCGGGGTGCGTGCGGCGCAGCCGCAGCAGGAGGCGGTACCAGTCGAGGATCTCGGCGTGCGGCTGCTGCCCGGGCTCGCTCCAGTCCAGGGTGGAGGCCCGGACGGTCTCGGGGGACTGCGGGTCGGGGACCTCCTCGGCGAGCCAGCCGTGCTCGGCGAACTCACGGCGCCGGCCCTGGCGCACGGCCTCGGCGAGCGCGGGATCGGTGTGGTCGGTGAAGTACTGCCAGGGCGTGGCCGCGCCCCACTCCTCACCCATGAAGAGCATCGGGGTGAACGGCGAGGTCAGCACCAGGGCCGCACCGGCGGCGAGCAGGCCGGGGGTCAGGCCGGCGGAGAGCCGGTCGCCCAGTGCCCGGTTGCCGATCTGGTCGTGGGTCTGCAGGTACCCGAGCAGCCGGTGCCCGTACGGCGCGGGGAACGGCCGCCCGTGGGCGCGGCCCCGGAAGGAGGACGGGCTGCCGTCGTGGAACCAGCCCCGGGTCAGCACCTTGGCGAGGGCCGCCATCGGCCCGGCCGCGAAGTCGGCGTAGTAGCCCTGGGATTCGCCGGTCAGGGTGGCGTGCAGGGCGTGGTGGAAGTCGTCGCTCCACTGGGCGGCCAGGCCCTGGCCGCCGCTCTCACGCGGTGCGGTGGTCCGCGGGTCGTTGCGGTCGGATTCGGCGACCAGGAACAGCGGGCGGTTGCTGGTGACGGCCAACCGGTCGACCTCGGTGGACAGTTGCTCCAGGAAGTGCACGGCCCGGTCGTCCACGAGGGCGTGCACGGCGTCCAGCCGCAGCCCGTCGATCCGGTAGTCGCGCAACCAGGTCAGGGCGCTGCCGATCAGGTAGTCCCGTACCTCGTCGGAGCCGGGGGCGTCCAGGTTGACCGCCGAGCCCCAGGGCGTCTGGTGACGGTCGGTGAAGTACGGGCCGAAGGCGGGCAGGTGGTTGCCGGACGGGCCGAGGTGGTTGTGCACGACGTCGAGCACCACGCCGAGGCCCCTGCGGTGTGCGGCGTCGACGAAGCGCTTCAACCCCTCCGGACCGCCGTAGGGCTCGTGCACCGCCCAGAGCGACACCCCGTCGTAGCCCCAGCCGTGCCGGCCGGGGAAGGGGCAGACCGGCATCAGCTCGACGAAGTCGACGCCGAGCTCCACCAGGTGGTCCAGGCGCTCGACGGCCGCCGCGAAGGTGCCCGCCGGGGTGAAGGTGCCGATGTGCAGCTCGTAGAAGACGGAGCCGGGCAGCGGGCGCCCGCGCCGACCGGCGTCGGACCAGCGGAAGGCGCCGTGGTCGACGGCCCGGCTCGGTCCGTCCGGACCGAACGGCTGGCGCGGGGAACGCGGGTCCGGCAGCGGGGGGCCGCCGTCCAGCCGGAAGGCGTAGTCCCCGGCGGGCGCGGTGCCGTGCCACCAGCCGGGCCGGCCGGCGAGCGGATCGAGGTGGAAGCGACTGCCCGCCACCTCGACCTCGACCCGGCCGGCCTCCGGGGCCCAGACCTCGTACTGGCTCACACGTGCTCCTCCGGACGGGCCGGCGGACGGGCCGGCGGGCGGGTCAGCAGGGCCACCGGCTGCTGCTCCAGGAGCAGGGCCAGCGGGACGGGACCGGGCGGGAAGTCGCGCCCGGTCAGTTCGTCCGTCCACCGCGTCCCGCCGGCCGGCAGCTCCAGCGTGCTGTCGCGCCAGCCGCCTGCCCGCGCCAGCCCGTGGGGGAGGCGGGTGACGGCGGTGACCACGTCGTCGCCGCGGCGGAACGCGAGCAGGTGCTCCGCGGCCGCTCCATGGGCGCCGATCGGCCGGTACGGGCCGAGCGGACGGCTTCGCCGCAGGTGCAGCGCCGTGGTGGTCAGGTGGAGCTTCTCCCGGGCCAGGTCGTCGGCCCGGGCGGCGGCGGAGTCGGTCAGCCGCACGGCCAGCGCGCCCAGGTCGACCGGTCCGCGGTTGTCCGGGTCGACCAGCGTGTACAGCGGCTCCTCGCTGCCCTGGTAGAGATCCGGGACCCCGGGGACGGTCAGGTGCAGCAGCGCCGCACCGAGCGTGTTCGCCCGCGCGTACGGCGCGAGGGCGTGCACGAAGCCCTCGATCCGCGGCAGCAGCCCCGGGTTGGCGTAGACCCCGCGGGCGTGGTCGGCGAGGGCCTGTTCGTAGGCGGCGTCCGGGGCCGTCCAGGAGGTCTGCAGCTTGGCCTCGCGGGCGGCCTTGAGCAGGGCGGTGACCAGCCGGTCCGGGGTGATCGGCCAGGCGGCCACCAGGGTCTGCCAGAGCAGCCAGGCGCTGTTGCGGTCGGGGCAGGGGCCGGCCGCCGTCGTCCAGGCGGCGGCCTCGTCGGCCCAGGCCCCCGGCTGCTCGGCCAGCACGGCGAGCCGGGCCCTGGCGTCGGCGCTGCGCTTGGTGTCGTGGGTGGAGAGCGCCGTCATGGTGTGCGGCCAGCGCCGCTCGATGTACTCGCACCAGGCGTGGAAGTCGGCGGGCGGGACCCCGGGGTGGGCGGGCTCGCCGCCGACCTCGTTGAGCGCGGTCAGCGCGTTGAAGCGGTAGAACGCGGTGTCCTCGACGCCCTTGGCGGCCACGGCCGAGGCGGTCTGGGCGAACCGCACGCAGAACTCGTCCTTCTCCGGGCTGCTGCCGAGCCGGCCCAGGGTCAGCGCGCCGACCAGGGCGAGCGTGTCGGCGCCCGGGCCGCCGGCCGGGTCCCCGGCCCGCTCCCCGCCCGCTGCCGGGCCCGGCCCGGCGGCCTCCTCGCCGTCCGGCTCCAGGGCGGCCCGCAGGTGCTCGGCGGCGATCGCTGGGGCCGGTTCGCCGGGGCGCACGTAGGGGCGGTAGACGGGGTAGTCGGTCAGTATCCGGTGCAGGGCCGTCCGAAGCTCCCACGGCGCGTGGTCGGCGAGCCGCGGCTCGGCGGCGCAGATCCGACCGGCGAGGCGGACCAGCCGGTCGACCTCGGCGGCCAGCTCGCCGAGCGGCGCGGTGAGCTGGGCCCGGCCCAGCCGCCCGGCCTCGTCGGCGGGGTGCGGATCGGCGCACGGCTGCCCACCGCCCGAGCCGGGGGTGTCGGATCCGTCGAGGAACCGCTCGTACGCGGCGGTGAGCCGGCAGGCGCCCGCGTGGTCGGTCAGCACGCCGTCGATCCGGTGCAGCGCGTCGTAGCCGGTGGTTCCCGCGCAGGGCCAGTCGTCGGGCAGCTCCTCGTCACCGGTGAGGATCTTCTCGACCACGGTGTACGCGCCGCCGGTGGCCTCGGCGAGGCGCCGCAGGTAGCCGCGCGGGTCGGCCAGGCCGTCGGGGTGGTCGATCCGGAACCCGTCCAGCACGCCCTCGGCGTGCAGCCGCAGCAGCGTGCCGTGGGTGGCCTCGAACACCTCGGGCAGTTCGACCCGCAGGGCGATCAGGTCGTTCACGGTGAAGAAGCGGCGGTAGTTCAGCTCCGTCCTGGCCAGCTGCCACCAGGCCAGCCGGTACCACTGGCGTTCCAGCAGGTCGGGCAGCGGGAGGCCCTCGGTGCCGGGGCGCAGCGGGAAGGCGTGGTCGTGGTAGCGCAGCACGTCCCCGTCGACGGTCAGGTCGCCGATGACGGCGCCGAGCCGGTCGCCGAGCAGCGGCAGCAGCAGCCGACCGCGCTCCGGGGCGTCGACCGGGCCCGGATGGGCGGCCCAGTCGATGTCGAACCAGCGCGCGTAGGGAGAGTCCGGACCGTCGCGCAGGACGTGCCAGAGCGGCCGGTTGAGCTGCTCGGGGACGGGGACGGCCATGTGGTTGGGCACCACGTCGGCGATCAGCCGCAGGCCGTGGCGGCGGGCCTCGGCGGCCAGCTCCCGCAGGGCGTCCTCACCGCCGAGCTGTTCGCTGATCCGGCCGTGGTCGACGGTGTCGTACCCGTGGGTGGAGCCGGCGGTGGCCTCCAGCAGCGGGGACAGGTGCAGGTGGGAGACGCCGAGCGCGGCCAGGTACGGTACGGCGGCGGTGGCGTCGCGCAGGGTGAAGGCGGGCTGCAGCTGGAGGCGGTAGGAGGCGGTGGGGGGCGGCGCCGCGTCGGCCGGGGTGCGGGCCCGGCCGTCACCGGCCGGGCGTGGCTGCGCGGGCTCGGCGGGTGAGGTCATGCTCCTACACCTACCCGCCGCGGCCCCTCGCTATGGCCCGATGTCGGGCGAACGGGTGAACGCCCGGTGGCTCCCGGGCTCACGAGGCCCGTTGCAGGACCAGGAGCGAGCGGTCGGCCAGCCAGAGCGCGTCCCCCGCCTTGACCCGCGCGCCGGTGCCGGGGGCGGGCAGCACGGGCTGCGTGGTGTCGACCACCACGTGCCACTCCTTGCCGTGGCCGGCCGGGACGGTGAACTCCAACTGCTCGAAGTGGGCGTTGAACATCAGCAGGAACGAGTCGTCGGCGATCTTCCCGCCGCGTCGGTCCGGTTCGGAGATCGCGTCGCCGTTCAGGAAGACCGTGAGCGACTTGGCGTAGCTGGCGCCCCAGTCCCGCTTGGTCATCTCCTCGCCCGAGGGCGTGAACCACGCGATGTCGGTGAGGTCGTCGTGGGTGCCGGAGACCGGGCGGCCGTGGAAGAAGCGGCGGCGGCGGAAGACCGGATGGTCGCGGCGGAGCCAGATCATCCCCTGGGTGAACTCCAGCAGCGTGGCGTCCGGAGCCTCGTCCTGCTCACCCGTCCCGCCGTCGGGCCAGTGCACCCAGGAGAGTTCGTTGTCCTGGCAGTAGGCGTTGTTGTTGCCGCGCTGGGTGCGGCCCAGCTCGTCGCCGTGGGAGAGCATCGGGACGCCCTGGGAGAGCATCAGGGTGGCCAGCAGGTTGCGCTGCTGGCGTGCTCTCAGCTTCTGGACGGCCGGATCGTCGCTCGGGCCCTCGGCCCCGCAGTTCCACGAGCGGTTGAAGGACTCGCCGTCCCGGCTGTCCTCGCCGTTGGCCTCGTTGTGCTTGTCGTTGTAGGAGACCAGGTCGCGCAGGGTGAAGCCGTCGTGGCAGGTGACGAAGTTGATGGAGGCGATCGGCCGCCGGCCGTCGTCCTGGTAGAGGTCGGAGGAACCGGTGATCCGGGAGCCGAACTCGGCGAGCGTGGCGTTCTCGCCGCGCCACAGGTCACGGACCGTGTCGCGGTACATGCCGTTCCACTCCGTCCAGAGCGGCGGGAAGTTGCCGACCTGGTAGCCGCCCTCCCCGAGATCCCACGGCTCGGCGATCAGCTTGGCCTGGGAGACCACCGGGTCCTGCTGGACCAGGTCGAAGAACGAGGAGAGCCGGTCGACCTCGTGGAACTGCCGGGCCAGGGTGGCGGCGAGGTCGAAGCGGAAGCCGTCCACGTGCATCTCGGTGACCCAGTAGCGCAGCGAGTCCATGATCATCTGAAGGACGTGGGGGCTGCGCATCAGCAGGCTGTTGCCGGTGCCGGTGGTGTCCTCGTAGAAGCGCTGGTCCTGGGCGAGCCGGTAGTAGGAGACGTTGTCCAGGCCGCGCAGCGACAGCGTCGGGCCCAGGTGGTTGCCCTCGGCGGTGTGGTTGTAGACCACGTCGAGGATCACCTCGATACCGGCCGCGTGCAGCGCCTTCACCATCGACTTGAACTCCTGCACCTGCTGCCCGCGGTCCCCGCCGGAGGAGTAGGAGGAGTGCGGGGCGAAGAAGCCGATGGTGTTGTAGCCCCAGTAGTTGGCCAGCCCCAGATCGCGCAGCCGGTGGTCGCGGACGAACTGGTGCACCGGCATCAGCTCGATCGCGGTCACCCCGAGCTTCGCCAGGTGCTCGATCGCCGCCGGGTGGGCCAGCCCCGCGTACGTGCCCCGGATCTCCTCGGGGATGCCCGGGTGGAGCTGGGTCAGCCCCTTCACGTGCGCCTCGTAGAGGACCGTGCGGTGGTAGTCGGTGCGCGGCGGGCGGTCGTTGCCCCAGTCGAAGTAGGGGTTGATCACCACCGAGTGCATCGTGTGGGGGGCCGAATCCAGGTCGTTGCGCCGCTCGGGCGCGCCGAAGTGGTACCCGTAGACCGCCTCGTCCCAGTCGATCGTCCCGCTCATCGCCTTGGCGTACGGGTCCAGCAGCAGCTTGGCACTGTTGTGGCGCTGGCCCAGCCCCGGGTTGTAGGGGCCGTGCACCCGGAACCCGTAGCGCTGGCCCGGCTGCACCCCCGGGATGTAGGCGTGCCGGACGAACGCGTCCGTCTCCCGCAGCTCCACGGCCGTCTCCGAGCCGTCCTCGCCGAAGAGGCACAGCTCGATCCGGTCGGCGCTCTCGGAGAACACCGCGAAGTTGGTGCCGGCCCCGTCGTAGGTGGCGCCAAGCGGGTACGGCTGACCTGGCCAGACCTGCATAAGTCCTCAACTTCTCTTTGTGTGACGGGAACTGACGATATCTCCGGCCCCGGCCCAGCTCTGCCCGCTGTCTTCCCGGCCGAGCGGCCGGGCATGTGCGGTTGCCGCGTACCGTGACGCACGGCACACCTGGCATACTCCCCGACGCCTCGCCCGACCCATGGTCCATTCGCCTTTTGTTCGCCCGAACGGGTGTCCGCGGGGCTGGTGGGGCGGGTGTGACGACCCGCCCGGCCCGGGGCGCGGTCGCCCATCCGGCTGCGGGCGCCGTCCGGCGAGCAGTACTCTTGATCGTCCGGAGGGCCCCGAAATCCGGGGACCGCGCCGGTGCCCGGCGGGCCCGGCCCCGTCGCCACCGTGGCTGAACGGCTGTCAGCCCACGATCCGTCAACGAACGACCCGTCACCCCCGCGGTGCGACGGCCGAGAGGTGAGGTGGCGCATGGTGTTCCCCGCCGGCGGTCGGGGCGGCGGGCCCGGCGGCGCCAGGGGCCCGGCCCGCAGTGAGGCTCCGACGGTCGTCATGCGCCCCTCGATGGCCGGGCGCACCACCGTGCCCGCCCAGAGCGGCCCGGTCGAGATACCGGCGCTGGCCTGGTCGGGAGCCGAGTGGGACGCCGCCTACCAGCGGGTGCGGCTCGCCGGGCGGGCGTACGTCTGGCTCAACCTGGTCGAGCAGCGGCTGCGCGCCCTGGTCGACGAGGTGCTGCGGCCGGTCTACGCCCCCGCGCACGGCGAGGACTGGGTGACGGCCGCGGCCGGTCCGGCCGGCGAGGAGTGGGCCCACCGGGCCGGCGCCGTCCGCGAGGTCAGCCGCCGCAAGGGCTTCCTGCTCGACCCGGCCGACGACGATCCGCTGGTCTTCCTCACCCTGCCCCAGCTGCGCGAACTCATGGTCCAGCACTGGCCCTGCTTCGAGCCCTTCCTCGCCGACCGGCGCGAGCTGGAGATGGCGCTGGACGAGCTGGAGGTCGCCCGGCACGTGGTCTCCCGCAACCGCACCCTGTCGCCGACCGTCCTCGCGCAGACCGAGCGGGCCGCCGCCCGGCTGCTCGCGGTGCTGGACGGCGGCACCGGCGGCGTGCCCGCCGACGTGGTCGAGTCGCTGGTCGCGGGACGGTACGCGGACGTGGTGGCGGTGCACGCCGACCGGGTCCGGCTCCAGCGGGACCTGCCGGTGGAGGACCTGCTCGACGGCGCGCGTCGGCTCGACGCGCTCGGCATCGGTCTCGGGATGCTCTGCCAGAACTACACCGGCCGCCGCCTGGTCCGGCTGGCCACCGACGGCTGCCGGGTGCGGCTGCTCTTCCTCAACCCGGCCAGCAGCGCGGTGCGGCGGCGCGAACGCGAGCTGGGGCTCGGGCGCGGCGAGCTGGCCCGCTCGATCGAGATGAACATCATGCACGTGCGGCGGGTCCGGGCCCGGCTGCGCGACCAGGGCGGTTTCGAGATCCGGGTCTTCGACGAGACGCCCCGCTTCACCGCGTACCTGGTCGAGGGCCCCCGCCCGAGCGGGCAGGCGGGCGGTCGCCGCCAGTCCACCGACGTCGGCGTGGTCCAGCCGTACCTGCGCAAGGCGCGCGGGATGGAGTCGCCGGCGCTGGTGCTGCGCGGCGGGGCGGGGCAGCAGCCGGGCGCCACCGAGCCGGGCCTGCTGGAGGTCTACCGCGAGGAGTTCGAGGGCGTCTGGGCGGACTCCCGCCCGGTCTCCTGAGCCGACGCGCGGGCCGACGCGCCGAGTCGCTGGGCCGAGCCGCCGGGCCGAGCGTCGGGCCGAGCCGCCGAGGCGCCGGCCCGCGCGGGTCGGCCGACGCAGATCGGCCGACGGGGGCGTCCGGGGCGCGTCGGACGCCCGGCCCCCGGGGTCGCGCGCGGTAGGCCGGACGGATGGCAACCGGCCGGTATTCAGCCGATGGGCGGTCCCCGGCGCCGTCCGGCAGCGCGCGGGCGTGGCGTGGTTGCTAGCGTCGCCTCCATGATCGAACAGGCCGTGGTCCTGTTCTCCCCGTGACCCCACCCGCGAGCCCGGGCCGAGCCCGGGCGCCCGGGCTCGGCACGCCCGTGGGCCGTCCGTACCCTCCTCGCCGGCCTCCGCGCACCCGCGCGCCGCCCTGCCCCGCGTTGATCCGCTCCGCCACCGTTGTGCCCAGACCCGGAAGGCCGATCGATGACCAGCCAGCACGCAGCCGGTGGCTCCCGCCCCGTCCAGCCCGCGACGCTCCAGCCCGCGACGCTCCAGCCCACGACGATCCAGCCCGCGACGGCCCCACCGACGAGTGACCTGCCGACGAGTGACCTGCCCGTCCCCGACCTGCCCGTCCCCGACCCGCCCGTCCCCGACCGGCCCGAGGCCGCCGCACCGGTGACGAGCCCCCGCCGGGGGGCCGCCCCGGCCTCCCGCCGCAGCTTCGTCCGCGCCGCGCTCGGCGCCGGCACGGCGGGCGCCGCACTGGTCCTCGGGGCCGCCCCGGCGGCCGCCGCCCCCACCGCCCCCAGGTCGCAGGCCGGGTTCGTCCCCTTCCACGGCCCGCACCAGGCCGGCATCACCACTCCGGTGCCGGCCTTCGCGTCCTTCGTCTCCTTCGACGTCACCGTCCCCGACCTCGCGGCGCTCCAGGAACTCTTCCGGACCCTCACCGAGCGCATCCGCTTCCTCGCCTCCGGCGGCACCCCGCCGGACCTCGGCCCGAGCGCCCCGCCCTCCGACAGCGGCATCCTCGGACCGGTGCTGCCCACCGACGACCTCACCGTGACGGTGGGCCTCGGCGCCTCGCTCTTCGACGACCGTTACGGGCTGGCCGCCGTGAAGCCCGTCCGGCTGGCCCCGATGAAGAGCTTCCCCAACGACAGCCTGCGCCCCGCCGAGACCCACGGTGACCTCTCGCTGCAGATCTGCGCCGAGAGCCGGGACACCGTGCTGCACACCCTGCGCGACCTCACCCGGCACACCCGGGGCGCGCTGCGCGCCCGCTGGCGGACCGACGGGTTCCAGAACCGCCCCCGCCCCAGCGGCTCCCAGCGCAACCTGCTCGGCTTCAAGGACGGCATCGCCAACCCGGACACCGCCTCCGCCCGGCAGATGGACGCGCTGGTCTGGGTGGTGGACGGCGGCGGCGAACCGGGCTGGGCGACCGGCGGCAGCTACCAGGTGATCCGCACCATCCGCACCCTGGCCGCCGCCTGGGACGGCACGCCGCTCGGCGAGCAGGAGCGGATCATCGGCCGCCACAAGGACACCGGCGCCCCGCTCGGGGCCTCCTCCGAGGGCGACAACCCGGACTACGCGAAGGATCCGCAGGGCGCCGTCATCGCGACGGACGCGCACATCCGGCTGGCCAACCCCCGTACCGCGCAGAGCGCCGACAGCCGGATCCTGCGACGCGGCTACAACTACGACCGGGGTGTGGACGAGGCCGGCGAGCTCGACATGGGGCTCGCCTTCTGCTGCTACCAGCAGGACGTGGTGCGCCAGTTCGAGGCCGTCCAGACCCGGCTCGTCGACGAACCGCTGGCCCGCTTCCTGCAGCCCACCGGCGGCGGCTGCTTCTTCGTGCCGCCGGGCGTCAAGGACGCCTCCGACTGGCTGGCCCGGGGCCTGTTCGCGGCGCTCTGAGCACCCCCGCGCGGTGGTCCGCGGGCCACTGCGCGGGGGCCGCCGGGCCGGGTTGTCGGTGGCGCGGGCGATGATAGGGGACGTCAGCGCGGCCGGACGGAAGGACACACCCCTATGAGCTGGTGGCAGGAGCCACTGGTCGGCTTCGATCTGGAGACCACGGGTACCGACCCGGCCGAGTCCCGGATCGTCACGGCCGCCCTCGTGGACACGGTCGGGAGCCGCCGGCAGGGCGCCGCCAACTGGCTGCTCGATCCCGGTGTCCCGATCCCCGCCGAGGCCGAGGCCATCCACGGCATCGGCGACGACCTCGCGCGCGGCAAGGGCCGCCCGGCGAAGGAGGGGGTCGGGGAGATAGCCGCGGCCCTCTGCGAGCGCCTCGCGGCGGGCCGCCCCGTGGTCGCCTTCAACGCCCCCTTCGACCTCTCCATGCTCGACGCCGAGCTGCGCCGCCACGGCCTGCCCGACCTGGCCGAGCGGCTCGGCGGCCCGGTCGCCCCGGTGCTGGACGCCCTGGTCATCGACCGCGCCGTCGACAAGTACCGCAAGGGCTCGCGCACCCTCCAGCGGGTCTGCGAGGTCTACGGGGTCGAGCTGACGGACGCGCACGAGGCGGGCAGCGACGCGCTCGCGGCGGTCCGCGTCGCGGTGGCGCTCGCCGAGCGCTACCGCGCGGAGGTCGCGGAGCTGCCGCTCGCCGAGCTGCACCGCCGTCAGGTCGACTGGTACCGCGAGTGGGCCGAGGGTCTGGAGGCGTGGCTGCGCAAGGGCAAGGACCCACAGGCCGTGATCGACCCGCGCTGGCCGTTGCGCTGATCCGGCCGGGCGGCGCCCGGCGGGATCAGGTGGCGGGAAAGTCGAAGGTGTAGCCCTGGGCGGCCAGCTGCGGGAGCAGCTGCCGCAGGGCCGCGACGGTCTGGCTCCGGTCGCCGCCCCCGTCGTGCATCAGGATCACCCCGCCGGGCCGCAGCTCCCGCCGGACGGCGGCCAGGATCGCCGGAACCCCGGGCTTCGCCCAGTCCCGGGTGTCCACCGTCCAGCCGAGCGGGCGCATCCCGTACGAGGCCGCGACCTGCTGGTTGGCCGCGGTGAAGCCGCCGCCCGGCGCCCGGAACCAGGCGACCGGGGTGCCCGGGCCGCCGGCCCGGACGATCATCTCCCGGGCGGCGGATATCTCGTACACCTGCCGGTCGGGCGGGAGCGCGGCGAACGGCTGGGGGTGGTGCACGCTGTGGTCGCACAGCCGGTGGCCCGCGGCCAGGATGCGCCGGACCGTCGCCGGGTCGGCGGCGGCCTGCGGGCCGATCTGGCAGAAGGTCGCCTTCGCGCCGTACCGCGCCAGCAGGTCGAGGATCTGTCCGGTGGCCGGACCGGGGCCGTCGTCGAAGGTCAGTGCCACGCTCCGGCCGCCGGAGGCGGTGGCGGTGACCACCGCCGGTGACACACCGCCCGTGGGAGGCGGGGCGGGGGTGGTCGCCGCGAGGGGAGCCGCCGCCGCCGGGGCCGGCGTGCTCGACGCCGCGACGGGGGAGCGTGTGGCGGAGGCGGAGGCGGGGGCGGAGGGCGTGGGCGACGTTCCGGGCGAGGTCCCGGGCCCGGACCGGCCCGAGGAGACCGAGGGGTCCGACGAGCTGGAGGAGGGCGCCGCCGGAGCGGTCGCCGTCGGCGGCCGGAGCGCGCCCTGCGCGGTGCCGCCGCAGCCGGCCAGCACCGCCGAACCCACCAGGGCGGCGCAAGCCGCCGCCAGGCCGCGCCGCAGTGCGCGGTTCGTCCGTGCCGGGCGGCGGCCGGGCTCCGGCAGGTGCTCCGGCACGAGGTCGGAGCGGCGCCGGGTGAGGTGCACGGGCGTCCGGGCGGTGGGGAGTTCGGGCATCGCAGCGGCTCCTGGTGTCCTACCGATCGCCCTCGACCGGGATGACTGTCCGACAAGACGCCCGCCGGGTCGTCACGGTTCCGCGCGCTCGGCCACGCCCGCCGCCCGGCCGGTCGCCCGCCACCCGCCCGGCCGGTCGCCCGCCACCCGCCGCTCGGGGTACGGGGTCAGAACGGGTACCAGCGCACCGCCGTCCCGCCGTCCCGCAGGGACGCCACCCGGCGGCGGAACTCCGCCAGGGCCGCCGGATTCCCCGGCGCCTGCTGCGCGACCCAGGACGCGCTGGCCGTCTCCCGCGCGCCGCGCAGCAGGGCGAACCCGGGCCACTCGCGCACGTCCCAGCCGTAGGCCGAGGTGAAGGCGAGGTAGTCCTCGGCGGGCACCCCGTACCGGTCGTGGCTCAGCGCGAGCACCACCAGATCGTGTTCGCGCAGATCCCGCGAGAAGGTCTCCAGGTCCAGCAGCACCGGCCCGTCGGGGCCGACGTGGACGTTGCGCGGCAGTGCGTCGCCGTGGACGACCCCCGGGGTCAGATGCGGTGTCAGCTCGGCCGCGGCGGCGGCGAAGGAGTCCCGGCGCCGGCGCAGGAAGGCCACGTCCGCCGGGTCGACGTGCCCCTCGGCCGAGGCCAGCCAGCGTTCCACCGGCGCGAGCAGATCCCGCCCTCCGAGCTCGAACGGCGGCGGCTCGAGCCCGTGCAGGGCGCGCAGCAGCGGCGCGAGATCGGCGGGGCGGGCGGGCCGGACGGCGGGAGCCAGCCGGTGCCAGAAGGTGACGGGGTGCCCGTCGGCGAGCTGCGGCTCCGGCGGCGCGTCCCGGTACGGGAGGACCACCGGGATGCCCCGGCCGGCCAGCCAGTGGGCGACCGTGAGCTCCCGGCGGGCCTGTTCGGCCAGCTCGGGGCCGCGTCCGACCTTCGCGACCACCGCCGGGTCGCCGAGGTCGAACACGGCGTTCTCCCCGAGGGCGATCAGCCGCGCCCGCGCCGGTACGGCCAGCCCGGCCCCGGCGCAGGCCACGGTGAGCAGGGCGCGGGCGCGGCCCTCGTCGAAGGCGGTCATCGGGCGGGCTCCGTTCAGCGGGGGACGTCGCCTCATCTTCACCCACCCGCCGAGCCGTGGTCCGACCGGCCCGCCGGGCCGTGGTTCGCCCGCCCGCCGTGCCCGCCCGCCCGCCGTGCCCGCCCGACCGCCGTGCCCGTGCCGACCGGCCGTCGGCGTCGCAGCGGCTACGCGCGGGGGCCGGGGAGGGGGCGGGTGAGCCGGGCCTCCCGGAGCACCGATCCCCACCAGAGCAGCTGGTCCAGCAGCAGCCTCGCCGCACCGGCCGGCTCCGCCGGCTCCCGGAGCGAGCCGTCCGGGCCGAACAGCTGGTAGTAGCGGGGGAAGGACACGTAGTCCCGGACGGTGTGCGCGTGCAACTCCCCGAACACCTGGCGGAGCTGCTCGATCGCCAGCAGCCCGCCGCTCGCACCGCTGTAGCCCACGAAGCCGACCGGCTTGGCCCGCCACTCGGTGTGGTGCCAGTCGATCGCGGCCTTCAGCGCCGCCGGGAAGCTCCGGTTGTAGTCCGGCGTCACCACGACGAACGCGTCGGCCGCCGCGAGTCGTTCGGTCAGGCCGGTCAT
This sequence comes from Kitasatospora sp. NBC_00315, assembly GCF_041435095.1. Classification (NCBI taxonomy): domain Bacteria; kingdom Bacillati; phylum Actinomycetota; class Actinomycetes; order Kitasatosporales; family Streptomycetaceae; genus Kitasatospora; species Kitasatospora sp. NBC_00315. The sequence goes on from NZ_CP108025.1 coordinate 6,302,054, forward strand.
CCCGGCGGGCCGGAGCAGGTCCGGCTGCAGTGCGGGCGGCACCGACGGCAGTTCGAGCGGGAGCTCGACGTCCGCCAGGTCGACGACGTGCACCGCGAAACCGCCGTGCAGCTCGGCCTGCCCGGTGAACCAGTTCGCGACCACCGGTCCGAACCGGCCCTCCCGGACGCTGCCGATGATCACTGCGAGGTCGAGGGTGTCGGTGCTTTCGACGGACATGGCTGTGCTCCTTCTCCGTACTGCGAACTCCGGACCGGCCGGGCGGCCGTGGCGGCCGCACCCCCAACCTGCCGGGCACCGACCGGGGTAGGAAGGCCGGGCCGGGACGGGCACCGGCAGGGCCACGATCCGACCGGCCCCGGCTGCTAGGTTCGAGGGGTGAGCGACAACGAGCTCGGCCTCTTCCTCCGGATCCGCCGCGAAGCCGTCACCCCCGCCGCCGTCGGCCTGCCCACCGGCCCCCGCCGCCGCACCCCCGGGCTGCGCCGCGCCGAACTGGCCACCCTGGCCGGCGTCAGCGTCGAGTACCTCTCCCGGCTGGAGCAGGGACGGGACCGCAGGCCGTCCGCCCAGGTCCTCGCGGCCCTGGCCGACGCGCTCGGCCTCACCGTCGGGGAGCGCGTCCACCTGCACCGCCTCGCCAAGGGGGCCGAAGGGGGCTTCAGTTGCCGGGGTGGCGCGCTGCCCGCCCGCGCGGTGCGCCCGACCGTCCGCAGGCTGCTCGAGAGCCTGGAGCCCGCCGCCGCCGTCCTGCTGAACCGGCTGAGCGAGATCCTCGCCTGGACCGAGGGCTACGAACGGCTCGCGCGGCCGGTCGGGCTGCTGGACGGCGGCCCGCCCAACCTCGCCCGCTTCGTCTTCACCGACGCCCGCGCCCGCACCGCGCTCCCCGACTGGGAGCACGCCGCCGACGAGCAGGTCGCCGCCCTGAAGCAGGGTCCCTACCGCGCCGATCCCCATGTCGCCCGGCTCGCCGACGAGTTGACCGTCACGGCGGGCGCCGCCTTTGCCACCCGCGCGAGCACCGTCCCCGGCCTGCCCAGGCCCAACGGCGTCACCCGCCTGGTGCACCCAGAGGCGGGCGAGCTGCGCCTCGCGTACGAAAGTCTCGACCTGCCCGCCGACGACGACCTGCGCCTGGTCGTCCACCTCCCCGCGGACGAGGCCACCGTCACCGCCCTCGCCCGCCTCGCCGGCCGCCGTGCGGGCGCCCTGCGCGTGGTCCCGGCCTGAGCGTGCCGTCGGTGGCACCGCTGCAACAACCCCCGGCGCGCCGGAGACGTCGTCCCGTCCTGCCCGCCGTCCCCGTACTGCGCGCCGTCCCCGCCCTGCGCGCGTACGCCGCCGCCCGCGGGTACCGTGCCCCCGTGACACGACACCACGGTGAACCACCGGCGCCCGCAGCGGGCGACCTCGACGTCCACTGGCACGCCGGCTGGCCCTCCGCGAAGCACGATCCGGCGCCGGAGATCCAGGTGCACGCCTACACCGAGGACACCCTGATCCTGCGGCAGAACAAGTCGGTCCACTACGAGGCCCCCTTCCTGTTCCTGCTGTTCGGCGCGGAGCGGGCGCTGCTGCTGGACACCGGGGCGACCGAGGACGCCCGGTACTTCCCGCTGCGGCGGACGGTGGACGGGCTGGTCGCACGGTGGCTGGAGCGCCACCCGCGCGAAGCCGGGCAGGAGTACGGGCTGCTGGTCGCGCACACCCACGGGCACGGGGACCACGTGGCGGGAGACGGCCAGTTCGCGGGCCGGGCGGCGACCACGGTGGTCGGGCGCGAGGTGGCGGCCGTGGTCGAGGCGTTCGGCCTGGCGCACTGGCCCGAGCGGCTCGGGGAGCTGGATCTCGGCGGCCGGGTGCTCGACCTGATCCCGGGGCCGGGCCACCAGGAGGCCGGCCTGGTCCTCCACGACCGCCGGACGGGACTGCTGTTCACCGGGGACTCGCTCTACCCGGGACGGATCTACGTCCAGGACCCGCCGGTGTTCGCCGCCACCGTCGAGCGACTGCTCGCCTTCTGCGCGGTCAACCCGGTGACGCACGTCCTGGGCTGCCACATCGAGATGTCGACCACGCCGGGCAAGGACTACCCGCGCGGAACGACGCACCAGCCGGACGAGCCCGCGCTGCAGCTGGGCGTCGACCGGCTCCGGGCGCTGCGCGAGGTCCTGGCACGGGCCGGAGGCCGCCCCGGCGAGTACCCGAGCACGGACTTCATCGTCCACATCGCCGGCTGAACGCGGCCGGGCCCCGCACGAGGCGGGGCCCGGCCGGGGCGCTGTGCGCTCAGACACCGACCCGGCGGTGCCGGGCGCCGTCCCGCTCCGAGGGCGCCGGGGAGTCGGCGACCGGCTCGAACGCCTCGGTGTGCGAGAGGTCCGGGAGCCGGTCGAGCCAGCGCGGCAGGTACCAGTTGCGCTCGCCGAGCAGGGTCATCACGGCGGGCAGCAGCACCCCGCGGATGACGGTGGCGTCGATCAGCACCGCGACGGCCAGGCCGACGCCCATCTGCTTCATGGACTGCATGGAGAGCGTCCCGAAGACCGCGAACACCGCGACCATGATGACCGCCGCGCTGGTGACGACCCCGGCGGTGGAGCGGATGCCGTGGGCGACGGCCTCCCGGGTCGGCAGGCCGCGGTCGTGGCTCTCCTTGATCCGGGAGACCACGAAGACGTGGTAGTCCATCGAGAGCCCGAAGAGGATCACGAACAGGAACAGCGGGACCCAGCTCTCCACCGCGCCGACCCCGGCGGTGCCCAGCAGCGAGGCCCCGACACCGTGCTGGAACACCAGCGTCAGCACTCCGTACGCCGCGCCGACCGAGAGCAGGTTGAGCACCACGGCGGTCAACGCGATGCCGAGCGAGCGGAACGAGGTGAGCATCAGCAGGAAGGCGAAGAGCACCACGAAGCCGAAGACCGGCAGCATGCTGCCCGTCATCTGGCGGTTGAAGTCGTACGAACCGGCGGTGGAGCCGGTGACCGGGGCCTGCGTGCCGGGCACCTTGAGCAGGGTGGCCGGCACGATCTCGCCGCGCAGCGTCCGCAGGGCGTCGGTGCTGGCCCGGTCGTTGCCGGAGCCCGCGAGCGGGACGTCGACGGTGGCGATGTTCTGCTCCGGGTGCACGGTGACCTCGATCGGGCCGTGCATCCGGCCGCTCGCCAGCGCCCGCGCCTTGAGGTCGGCGATCGCGGTGGTGATCGCGGGGGAGCCGATGTCGGCGGCCTTGATCACGACGGTGGCGGGGGAGGGGCTGCCGGGGAAGGCCGCCTCGATCCGCTCCGAGGTGGTGACCAGGGCGTTGCCCTTCGGCAGTTGCTGGCGGAAGGTCAGGTTGGCGGTGTGCATGGTGACCAGCGGGGCGGCGACCGCCAGCAGCAGGCCGCCGGCCAGGACGGTCGCGGCCAGCGGGCGGCGCAGCACCGGGGTGAGGACGGCGTTCCAGATCCGGCCGCCGTCGGCCGGCGCGGTGGTGCGGCGCAGGCGGTGCAGGAACGGCAGCCGGCCCTTCTCGACCCGGTCGCCGAGCAGGGAGAGCAGGGCGGGCAGCACGGTGAGCGAGCCGAGCACGGCGGTGACCACCACGACGATGGTGGCGTACGACATGGCCTGGAACTCGGCGACGCCGGTGAGGAACATGCCGGCCATGGCGACCACCACGGTGACGCCGGAGATCAGGACGGCGCGCCCGCTGGTGGCGGCGGCGATCCGAAGGGCGGTCTCGGCGTCCCGGCCGGCGGCCCGCTCCTCGCGCTCGCGGCGCAGGTAGAAGAGGCAGTAGTCGACGCCGACGGCCAGGCCGACCAGCAGCATCACGGAGCCGGCACTGTCGCTGGTGTGCAGGAACCCGGTGCTGAGGGCGACCAGGCCACCCGCCGCGACGAACGCGGTGAGTGCGAGCAGCACCGGCAGCACGGCGGCGACCAGGGCGCCGAAGGCGACCAGCAGGATGCCGAGGGCGAGCGGCACGGCCGTCCACTCGGCGCGCTGGAAGTCGTCGGCGAACTGGTCGGAGACCCACTTGCCGGAGCTGGCCTCGCCGAGTTCGTCGACGGTCAGGTCGCGGTGCCGCGCCTGGACGGCGGCCACCGCGTCGAGCACGGCGGGGACGTTCTTGACCGCCTCCTCGCTGTCGCCCTCGACGGTGAACCGGACCAGGACCGAGTGGCGGTCCGCCGACACGGCTCCCGAGTCGTACGGGGAGCGCAGGTCGGCGGTCCTGCCGGTGCCGGTGACGGCGGCGACGACCTGGTCGACGACGGCGTGGAAGGCCGGGTCGTCCGCGGTCAGCGTGGCACTGCCGACGAGTACGCTCTCGCCGGCCGGGGTCTTGATACCGGCCTCGTCGAGGATCTTGGAGGCGCGGGCGACCTGGCCCGGCATCGACTCGGCGTCGGTGATCTTGGTGCTGCCGTGGGCGCCGCCGAGGTACGCGGCGAGGACGACGAACAGGAGCCAGCCGAAGACCGCGCTCTTGCGGTGCCTGGCGCTCCAGGCGCCCATGGCGGCGGCGAGCCCCCGCCCGCGGTCCTGCTTGGTAGTCACGGAGGTTCCCCCAGGATGTGCGGCGGTACGGGCCGCCGATGTCGGTGCCGGGATGCGGTCCGGCGTCACCACCGACACTAGGAACACCGGAACTTCGCCGGAATCCGGCTGGCGGGGGAGTCGTCCCGGGGGTCCGCCTCGGGGAAGGGGTGGGGTTTTCCCTACCTGTCCGCCCTGACACGCGTCGGGGGTCTCCTCCTTGGGGACGGCGCGAGATCCACCCTGAGGGGGAGGGGTCTCCACCCGGAGCACGAGGTCAGCGGGCCTGCGTCCGGTGCAGGATGGTCCGGGGGCGGCCGTGCCGGCGCTCCGAGGGGCGGATCCACGGGGGCTGCTTGCCGGGCGGCAAGCAAGGGCTCGTAGGATGATGCTCCAGTCACTTACCTGCCGACCGGCTAAGGAAGACCCTCCGGGGCCGCTCCCGAATCGGTCCTCAACCGTCGCCCGGCGTCCCACCCCCAGGGCTGCGGTGAACCATGCCCAGGAGGCAAAGCGAGCATGTTCCACCGAATCGGACAATTCGTGGTACGCCGTGCGTGGTGGGTGATCGCGGCGTGGGTGGTCGCGGCCATCGCGATCATCGGCACCGCCCCGACGCTGACGGCGCAGACCGACGAAGCGGCCTTCCTGCCCAAGCACTACGAGTCCATCCAGGCCTCGATGCTCCAGGAGAAGGCCTTCCCGGCCAGCTTCACCCCCGGCGCGCTGATGCTCTTCGAGCGCACCGACGGCGGAAAGCTGGACGACGCGGACAAGGCCACCATGGACAAGGTGGTCCAGGGCCTCACCGACAAGCACATCGCGCTGGTCGAGCAGATCATCCCGGTCAGCGACCAGTCGATGTCCAAGGACGGCAAGTACGCGCTGTCGATGGTCGCCATCGACAAGACGAAGATGCAGTCCCCGGAGTACGGCGACGCCGCCAAGGCGCTCCGTACGGACGGCGCCGACCTGACCGCGGGCACCCCGCTGAAGTTCCAGGTCGGCGGCCAGGCCGCGATGAACCTGGACCAGAAGGACTCCTCCGCGCTGGCCAACGCCCTGATCGGCGGCGGCACGGTGGTGATCATCCTGCTCACCCTGGGGATCATCTTCCGCAGCCCGATCATCGCCCTGCTGCCGATCCTGTCGATCTTCGTCTACTCGATGGTCGCCAACGGCCTGATCGCCGACGCGAGCAAGCTCTTCGGGCTCAAGTCCGACGCCTCCATGTCGGCGATCCTGATCGTGGTGCTGTTCGGAGTCGGCACCGACTACTTCCTCTTCCTGATGTTCCGCTACCGAGAGCGGTTGCGGGCCGGCGAGGACCGCAAGACCGCCGTGGTCAACGCGGTCGGCCGGGTCGGCGAGGCGATCGCCTCCGCCGCCGGCGCCGTCGTGGTGGCCTTCGCGGTGCTGGTGCTCTCCAGCCTCGGCCTGTTCAAGGCGCTCGGCCCGTCGCTGGCCATCGCGGTCGCCGTCACCGCCCTGGCGTCGGTCACCCTGGTGCCCGCGATCCTCTCCCTGATCCCGGAGAGGGTGCTGTTCTGGCCCTCCAAGGCCTGGAAGCTGGAGCCCAAGGGCGCCCGCTTCGCCGCCATCGGCAAGGCGGTCAGCCGTCGCCCGCTGGTCGCGGTTCTCGGCTCCGGCGTGGTCATGCTGGCGCTGGCCCTCTCGGTGGTCGGCTACAAGGGCACCTTCGACCTGGCCGGCAGCTCCATGCCGAAGAGCAAGGAGTCGATGGTCGTCCAGGACAGGCTGATGACGGCGTTCTCGGCCGGCGCGGCCGACCCGAGCCACGTCTACCTGACCACCACCCAGGACGGCGCCAAGCTCGACACCGCCGCGCTGGACGCCTACGCGGCCAAGCTCGGCGCGGTCGACGGCGTCGCCTCCGCCTCGCTGCCCAAGAACGGGCTCAGCAAGGACGGCTCCACCGCCGACTTCACCGTCCTGCTCAAGGACGCCCCGGCCAGCAACAAGGCGATCGGCACCATCGCGGGCCTGCGCGACACGGCCCACTCCCAGGCGCCGGCCGGCACCAAGGCGTACGTCGGCGGCCTCACGTCCGTCTACAAGGACATCAACACCGCGATGGCGCACGACTACTCGCTGGTGTTCCCGGTCGCCGCACTGCTGATCATGGTGATCCTCGGCCTGCTGCTGCGCAGCGTCGTCGCGCCGTGGTACCTGATGGCCTCGGTCGGGCTGGGCTTCGGCGCGACCCTGGGGGCCACCAAGCTGGTCTTCCAGAACTTCAGCGGCGAGCCCGGTCTGATGTTCATGCTGCCGATCTTCATCTACCTCTTCGTGGTGGCGATCGGTACCGACTACAACATCCTGATGATCGCCCGCCTGCGGGAGGAGGCCCGCGAGGGCCGCAGCCCCCGCGAGGCGGCGGGTGAGGCGATCCGGCACGGCGGTCCGACCGTCGCGGCGGCCGGCTTCATCCTGGCGGCGACCTTCGCCACCATGATGCTGGCGGGCAACACCCTGTTCAGCGAGATGGGCTTCTCGATCGCGTTCGGCATCGTGCTGGCGGCGTTCGTGATGTCGCTCTTCTTCACTCCGGCGCTGACCGCGCTGCTGGGCCGGGCGGCCTGGTGGCCGGGGCACGGAGACACCGCGGGCCACGGCCACCAGGCCGCGGTCGCCGAGACCCACGGTGCGCCGGAGCCGGCCGGGCGGCGCTGACGCGTCGTACCTCCCGACCCGGGTCCTACCTGGTCACAGGGCACCCGGCGGCCGCTTCGGCGGCCGCCGGGTGCCCTCGCCGTGGGCCCTGCAAACGTGACGTGTCCGGCAAAAAATCACTCGATCATTCCGCTGGGCACCGTGCTACAGTCGACGCAGTTGCAGTTTTGGTTCCCATGAACGTCTGTGTGCGCCTGCTGGTACCAACCAACAGGCGCATTTGTTTTGTCCGGTGTTTCAGTCTCCGGATGGGGATCGCGGCTACTTTGGGGCTCACGAGGTGTGGGTCCCGATGCCCCAGTATGAGGAGACGGTTATGGCTACCGGCACCGTGAAGTGGTTCAACAGCGAAAAGGGCTTCGGCTTCATCGAGCAGGACGGCGGCGGCGCTGACGTGTTCGCCCACTACTCGAACATCCAGGCGAACGGTTTCCGTGAGCTGGTCGAGGGCCAGAAGGTCGAGTTCGACGTCACCCAGGGCCAGAAGGGCCCGCAGGCCGAGAACATCCGCGTCATCTGAGTCCAGCCTCCGAGCTGACTCGCGAGTCGCGAAGCGAGGGCCCGTACCGCACGGTGCGGGCCCTCGTGCATGCCGCCGAACGGCCGGGGCGGCAGTGGTTCATTCCTCTCCTGACGGCCGACCTTCCCCAGCTCCCCGCTGGGGGCCCTACCCCCAGCCTCCGCGGGGGGTACCCCCAAGGTCCGCCACCACGGCACAGCCGTGGCAGTCGGCCGTATCAGGACGGAACATCACCACATGACCGATCAGTCACGCCCGCAGCGCAACCGCAGCACCGGCGGCCGCACCCAGGGCGCCGCAGCAGGCCAGGCCGGCCGCGGCCGCCCCCGCACGGGCGGCAACGCGAGCAGCAGCGGCGGCTTCAGTGACGCCCAGCGCCGCAGCGGCACCAGCGGTGGCGGCCTGCGCGGCGCCGGCGCCGCCAACAACGGCGGCCGTGGCCGCGGCCGCGGCGCCGCCCCCCGCGAGCGCGCCGTCGAGGCGCCCGCCGACTTCGCCGTCGTCGAGGGCACCCCGGCCCGCCCGCCGGCGGCGACCTTCGCCGAGCTGGAGATGCCCAAGGGCCTGCTCTCCGCACTGACCCGCGAGGGTGTCACCGAGCCCTTCCCGATCCAGTCGGCCACGCTGCCGGACGCGATCGCCGGGCGCGACGTGCTGGGCCGCGGCCGTACCGGCTCCGGCAAGACCCTCGCCTTCGGCCTGTCGATCCTCGCCCGGACGGCCGGCAAGCGCGCCGACGCGCGCCGCCCGCTGGCCCTGGTCCTGGTCCCGACCCGCGAGCTGGCCCAGCAGGTCACGGACGCCCTCACCCCGTACGCGACCGCGGTGAACCTGCGGATCGCCACCGTCGTCGGCGGTATGTCGATCACCCGGCAGGCGAACGCGCTGCGCCGGGGCGCCGAGGTGCTGGTGGCCACTCCCGGCCGCCTCGACGACCTGATCAACCGCCAGGACGTCCGGCTGGACGACGTCGCCGTCACCGTCCTCGACGAGGCCGACCAGATGGCCGACATGGGCTTCCTGCCGCAGGTCACCAAGCTGCTGGAGCAGGTCGCCGAGGGCGGGCAGCGGATGCTGTTCTCCGCCACGCTGGACCGCAACGTGGACCGCCTGGTCCGCCGCTTCCTGACCGACCCGGTGACGCACTCGGTCGACCCGTCGGCCGGCGCGGTGACCACCATGGACCACCACGTCCTGCAGATCGACGCGACCGACAAGGCCTCCGCCACCGCGCACATCGCCGCCCGCGAGGGCCGGGTGATCATGTTCGTGCACACCAAGCACGGCGCCGACCGCCTCGCCAAGCAGCTGCTGGCCACCGGCGTGAAGGCCGCCGCCCTGCACGGCGGGAAGTCCCAGCCGCAGCGCAACCGCACGCTGGACCAGTTCCGCGAGGGCCACGTCTCCGCGCTGATCGCCACCAACGTCGCCGCCCGCGGCATCCACATCGACGGTCTCGACCTGGTCGTGAACGTCGACCCGCCGATCGACCACAAGGACTACCTGCACCGCGGCGGCCGTACCGCCCGGGCCGGCGAGTCCGGCACGGTGGTGACCCTGGTGCTCCCCGAGCAGCGCCGCGAGGTCAGCCGCCTGATGACCACCGCCGGCATCCGCCCGACCACCACCAAGGTCCGGCCCGGCGACGCCGAGCTGGCCCGGATCACCGGTGCCCGCACGCCCTCCGGCATCGCGGTCGCCCTGGCCGTGCCGATCTCCCAGGCCCCGGCCGCTGCCACCAGCGCCCCGCGCCGGCGCACCTCCGGCCCGCGCTCCGCGCTGCCCGCCGACGTCGACATCAACGGCAACGCCCGCCGTCGCCGTCCCAAGCAGCGGATGGGCACCACCGGTGGCGGCGCGACCCACACCGCGGCCGGCTTCTCCGGCAAGGCCAGCGTCGGCTCCAAGCCCGGCTCCGGCTCGAAGACCGGCTCCAACTACGGCACGGGCCGCCAGCGCCGCCAGGCGGGCTGACCGGGCTCCCGGCTCCCGGGCTCCCGGTCCGACGGACACACGAAGCGGGCACCGCCTCCGGGCGGTGCCCGCTTCGCCGTTGCCGCCCTTCGCCGGCGGCGCCCACCCCGCGCACCCGTGGCCCGGCACCCGTGGCCCCGCACCCGCCGTTACGCCTCGCTGAGCGCGTGCGCCGGGGCCAGGCGGTGGAAGCGACGAGCCGTGGCCTCGTCCCTCGGGGCGAACACCACCAGTTCCAGGCGGGGTTCGGCCTGGGCGAGCAGGACGGCCTGGTCGATCCGCAGCAGGCCCAACTCCTCGTGCTCCAAGTCCTTCTCGGTGCCGGAGCGTTGCTGCACCTGGTGCTCGTCCAGCCAGCGGGAGGCCTCCGGGAAGCCGGCCCGCAGCCGGACGATCAGGGACGCCAGTCGACGGGCACCAGGGGAGTCGTCACCGCCGCGTTCACCGTAGGCGGCGCGCAGTTGGGCCAGCATCCGGCGGGCGTGCTGCTCCCAGTCGACCGTTCTGGCCCGGTGCTTCTGGTTGGCGAACACCACCCAGGCGAGATTGCGGTCCTGCTCGGACCACCGGGCGAAGTCGAACAGCGCCTCGGCCTGGGGGTTCCAGGCCCGGATGTCCCAGGCCGAGTCGATCAGGAAGGCGGGCGACGGCGACTGCGAGTGCATCAGCCGCAGCAGCGCGTCCGGCACCCGCTCGGTCACCGCGCGTTCGACCGGCTGGGGGTGACTGCCCGCCAGCCTGAAGAGGTACTCGGTCTCCGCGCGGTCCAGGCGCAGCGTCCGGGCCAGGCTGGTCAGCACCTCGGGGGAGGGGTTGATCGCCCGCCCCTGCTCCAGCCAGGTGTACCAGGTCACCCCGACACCCGCGAGCACCGCCAGCTCCTCCCGCCGCAGGCCCGGGGTGCGGCGGCGCAGCCCGGGGGCCATCCCCACGTCCTCGGGGGTGAGCCGGGCCCGTCGACTGCGCAGGAAGTTCGACAGTGCCGTCCGACGTGTCGCCGTCGCGGTCGCCGTCATCGTCATGGTGCGTCCCCCACTTCCGTTGCCTGGTAGCCGTACTACCAGTATTGCCACGCACTGCTGCGGCGCCGTGGATACCGCGAAGCTTGCTCTTAAAGGAACACGGGCCTTCGTCGTCCGTGGCACCGGTCCCTCGGCGATCCGGCCGACGGACCGGCCGACGGACCGACCGCCGCGTCCGACCCACCCGAAACAATCTGTCGAACCGATCCCTCGCGGGATCCGTCACAGGGGGCCAGCCTCATGAACCGTCAGCTCAGCCGTGCCCTGGTGGCCGCCGCGACCACCGCGCTGCTCACCGCCGGCGCACTGCCCGCCGCCAACGCCGCGTCCGCCAACGCCGCGTCCGCCAACGCCGCGGCCGCGAACGGGCACGCCGCCCACTACCAGGCCGTGGTCGCGGGCCACGCGCCCTCGCTCCACCCCGAAGGCGCGACCTGGGATCCGCTGCACCGTCAGTTCCTGGTCGGCTCGCTGCACCACGGTACCGTTTCCGCGGTCCGCCCGGACGGCAGTGTCCGCACCCTGGTCGACGAGCCGCAGACCATCGTCTCCGTGCTCGGCCTGCACGTGGACGCCGCCCGCGACCGGGTCCTGGTGGCCAACGGCGACAACGGCGTCGGCGTCCGCAGCTCGGCCGCGACCACCGGCAAGCTGGCCGGGCTCGGCGCGTACGACCTGGAGACCGGCCGCCGGCTGTTCTACGTCGACCTCGCGGCGGTGGCCGGCGACGGCGCCGCGCACATCGCCAACGACGTGGCCTTCGCGCCCGACGGCACCGCGTACGTCACCGACTCGCTCTCGCCGATCGTCTACCGGGTCACCCGGGACGGCCGGGCCTCCGTCCTGCTGCGTGACGCGCGCCTGTCGCCGGCGCCGGGCGGCTACGGCCTGAACGGCATCGTCTACCAGGACGGCACGCTGGTGCTGGGCAAGTACGACGACGGCACGCTGTGGCGGGTGGACGTCCGCCGCCCGGCCGACGTCCGCCCGATCCCGGTCACCGGCACGGCCGGCGCGCTGGTCGGCCTGGACGGTCTGCTCGGCCGCCGGGACGGCAGCATCCTGGGCGCCACCAACGGCCTCGGCGCCCCCGGCCGGGACGCCCAGGTCGAGCTGCGCTCGAAGGACGGCTGGCGCACCGCGCGCCTGGTGGCGGTCCACCCGTCGGTGGACCCCGCCGTCACGGCCGTCACCCCGGGCCCGGACGGCAGCGCCTACCTGCTCTCGGGCCGGATGGACCTGCTCTTCTCGGGCACCACGAGCGACAGCTTCACGCTGCGCAGGATCTGAGGACTCCGGGCGGTGCACCGCCCGGGCAGTGAGCGGCCGGCCGGCGGCGGTGCCGGCCGGCCGCACGGGCGCGGCCCGGTGGCACGTCGGCAGCGGCGTGCCACCGGGCCGCGCCCGTGCGACGTTCGGTGCGGCAGGGTGTGTGCGGCAGGGTGTGTGCGCTGCGGGCCGTTGTCGCCCGGGACCGGTGCGAGCCGTCCGGGACCGTCAGGCGGTCAGGTCAGGCCAGGTCAGGTCAGGTCAGGCCAGGTCAGGCCAGCCGGTCAGGCGGTCAGGGCCGAGGGGTGGTCGGCCGCCGCCCGCCGGGCCCGGTCGTAGCGCCGCAGCAGCAGGCGGGCGACCTCCGGCGCGGCGCCGAGCACGCCGGCGGTGAGGTCGGCGCCGTCGGCGGCGGCCGCGATCCGGTCGGGCAGCAGTCCGGGGGCGAGCAGGTACGGGGCGACGGCGACCCGGGCGGCGCCGGCCGCCCGCAGGAGGCCGATCGCCTCGGGCACCCGGGCGCCGCGGGCGGCGGTCGCGGCGTACGCGACCTCGACACCGGCCCAGCCCCTGCTCCGCTGCCAGTCGGCCGCGAGTGCCCGGGTGGCGCGGTCGGCGGCGGGATCGGAGGAGCCGGCGGCGGCGAGCACGACGCCCGTCCCCGCCCGGACGGCGGCCGAGCCGACGTCCAGCCCGGCCTCCGCGAGCCGGCGTTCCAGTGCGTCGAGCAGCAGGGGGGAGGGGCCGAGGACGTCGGCCAGCGGAAGGTCGGCGCCGGCCTCCCGCAGGGCGGCCGGGATGTCCGTCTTGGCGTGGAAGGCCCGGTTGAGCAGCAGCGGCACGGCGACGGCGGGGGCGCCGGCCAGGCGCCCGGTGACCTGCGGCAGGCGCGGGGCGCAGAACTCCAGGTAGGCGGTGACGACCTCCAGCGCGGGCCGCAGATCGTGGACCCGCCGGACCAGCGCCTCGACGGTGGCCGCGTGCCGGGGGTCGCGGCTGCCGTGGGCGATCAGCACCAGGGCAGGGCTGCCCGCCGGTGGAGCAGCGGGCAGCCGGCCGGCGAACATGGGTCCGAGCCTACCGGGCGGCGGCGAGCAGGCCGCGGTTGCGCAGCACCCGGCGCTCGATCGGGGCGAACACCAGCAGCTCGATGGCGATGCCGACGATCAGGATCAGGACGATGCCGAGCAGTACCCCGGACATCTCCGAGAACTCGCGCTGGTTCTCCAGGTAGCGGCCGAGGCCCTGCCCGAGGTCGGGGGAGCTGGCCACCAGCTCGGCGGCCATCAGCGAGCGCCAGGAGAACGCCCAGCCCTGCTTGAGGCCGGCCAGGTAGCCGGGCAGCGCGGCCGGGAGCAGGACGTGCCGGGCGCCGGAGAGCCCGGTGGCGCCGAGGGTGCGGCCGGCCCGCAGGAACAGCGGCGGAACCTGGTCGATGCCGGCCACCAGGCCGTTGGCGACCGAGGGGACGGCGCCGAGCAGGATGACCGCGTACATCATCTGGTTGTTGATCCCGAGCCAGATGACCGCGGGCGGCACCCACGCCACCGAGGGCAGGGACTGCAGCCCGGAGAGGATCGGGCCGACGGCCGCGCGGACCGGCTTGACCCGGGCGACCAGCAGGCCGATCGGGGTGCCGATGGCGACCGCGATGACGAAGCCGGACAGGCCGCGCCAGACGCTGGTCCAGATGATCTCGAACAGGGTGCCGGCGGTCCAGAGGTCGCCGAGCGCGTGCCACACGTCCAGCGGGCTGGGCAGCTTGTCGGGGGTGGTGAGCTCCAGGCTGTACGCGCCCTGCCACAGGACGAGCACCAGGAGCACGCCGAGCAGCGGCGGCAGGGCCTTCTTGCGCAGCTGCCGGCCGAACGAGTCGCCCTGGGCGGCGACGGTGTCCAGGGCGTCCAGGCCGGCCTCGACGCTGGCCGAGTCCGCGGCGCCGTCCTTGACGAGGCCGGGGGCGGTGTCAGTGCTGGCCATGGCGGCGGATCTCCCCACGCAGTTCTTCGGTGATCTCGATGGACAGGTCCGCGACGCCGGCGGACTCGATACGGCGCGGCTGCGGGAGGTCGATCCGCCACTCACGGGCGACCCGGCCGGGGCGGGAGGAGAGGAGCACCACGCGCTGCGCGAGGCGGACGGCCTCGCGCACGTTGTGCGTGACGAACAGGACGGTGAGCTTCTGCTCGGCCCAGATCCGGGTGATCTCGTCGTGCAGGACGTCCCGGGTGATCGCGTCGAGCGCGGCGAACGGCTCGTCCATCAGCAGGACGGAGCTGCCCTGCGCGAGCGCGCGGGCCATCGCCACCCGCTGGCGCATGCCGCCGGAGAGCTCGTGCACCCGCTTGCCGTAGGAGCCGCCGAGGCGCACCAGCTCCAGCAGCCGCTCGGCCTCGGGGCGGCGCTCGGGGCGGGCCACGCCGTTCAGTCGCAGGGCGAGTTCGATGTTCCTGCCGGCGGTGAGCCACGGGAAGAGCGCGTGCTCCTGGAACATCAGGGAGGGGCGCCCACCGGGCACCTCGATGCTGCCCGAGGAGGGCTTGTCGAGGCCGGCGACCAGGTTGAGCAGGGTGGACTTGCCGCAGCCGGAGGCGCCGAGCAGTGTGACGAACTCGCCGGGCGCGACGTCGAGCGTGATGTCGTCCAGCACGTGGGTCGCGGCGCCGGGGCGGCCGAAGGACTTGTGGACGTGCGAGATCCGGACGGCGGGGGAGCCGTCCAGGACGCCGACGCCGGGGGCGTCTTCCGAGGTGGTCAGTGCCGGGCTCATTCGGGCACCTCCTGCATGAGTGGTCTGGGGCCCTCGCTCCCGGCCTGGCGGCCGGGAGGTGCCCCTGCCCGTTCGGCGGGCGGGGAGGGAGGGGTGGCGAAGTGGGAGCCGGGGTCCGGCCCCGCCCGGCCCTGTGACTGGGCATCGACCGGGCGGGCGGGGTTCCGGACCGCGGAGCTTGTGCGGGTCGCGCTGACGGGTGCCGGCCCCGCGGGGGCCGGCACCCGGTACGGGCTACTTGGTGCCGAGCCCGGCGTCCGCCACGGCGCTCTGACCGGCGGCCTTGAGCACCTTGTTGAGCAGGGTCAGGTCGTAGATCCCGGTCAGGTCGGGCTTCTTCAGCAGACCGGCGGTCACCGCGTGGTCGGCCTCGGACTGCAGGGTGCCGGCCAGCGGGTCGTCCAGGAAGTCGATGTCCTGCCAGGCCGGGTCGAGGACGGCGGGCTCCAGCGCGTTGCCGGCCGCCTCCTTGATGGCGGCGTTGGCGGAGGCCTTGGCCTTGTCCGGGTTGGCCTTGATGAAGGCGTTGGTGTTCACCGAGCCGCGCAGTACGGCCTCCACCACGTCCGGGTGCTCCTTGAGGAACTTCTGGGACACGATGATGTTGGTGATCACGAACTTGTTGTCCGGCCAGAGCGACTTCTCGTTCAGCAGCACCTTCGCGCCGAGCGTGACCAGCTTGGAGGCGGTCGGCTCGGGCACCCAGGCGCCGTCGATCGCACCGGACTTGTAGGCGTCCGGGGTGACCTTGTTGTCCGTACGGACCACCGAGACGTCGCCGGCGCCGGTGTTGGCGTCGACCTTGAGGCCCTTGGTGGCGAGGTAGTTGAGCAGCGCCACGTCCTGGGTGTTGCCCAGCTGCGGGGTCGCGATCTTCTTGCCCTTGAGGTCGTCCAGCGAGGTGACCTTGTCGGGGTTGACCACCAGCTTGACGCCGCCGGAGGCCGAACCGCCGATGATCTTCAGCGACTTGCCCTCCGACTTGGTGTAGCCGTTGATCGCCGGGGAGGGGCCGATCCAGCCGATGTCGATCGAGCCGGCGTTCAGCGCCTCGATCTCGGCCGGGCCGGCGTTGAAGATCTGCGGCTTGATCTGGGTGGCGCCCAGCTCCTTCTGGAAGATGCCTTCCTTCAGGCCGATCAGGGGGGTGCCGTGGGTGAGGTTGGCGAAGTAGCCGATCTTCACCGTGTCGGCGGAGAGCTTGACGGCGGAGCCGGAGCCGGCCACCGGGGCGGCCGCGGGGGAGGTCTTGTCGGTGCTCTTGGAGCCGTAGCCGCAGGCGGTCAGCAGGGTGACGGCGGTGAGGCCGGCCACCGCCGCCACGGCGGAGCGTCTGATCCGGCCGGCGGCGGGGCGTGCGGCGCTATGGGGCAGGGACTGGTTCGAGGCCATGGAGTCGTCCTGTTCATGGACGGACCGTCACCTGACGGTCCTCGTGCGGAAGCTGGGGTGTCGCTCGCGGCATCGGTGATGCCGGGCAAGCCGGGCGGTACCTGCTGTGGGAAGGAACCGGCCCGGTGACAGGGGGTCAGAGCCCCTGTCCGCCCACACATCGCGTCAGTCCGCCCTGGCCGCTGCCGAGGACGCCGCTGCCGATGCGGCCGCCTTCCTTGTCCATGCCCGAGAACGCCTCGTGGGGCATCAGACCCAGTCCTCCTCGTCTGCCGCGTCGACCGCGACCGTGTCGAAGGCCTCGCCCGCCATGCCGGCGGTGAGGGTGGTGCCGTCGGCCGGGTCGATCAGCAGGAAGGACCCGGTCCGGCGGTTGTCGGTGTAGTCGTCGAGGGACAGCGGCTCGGAGGTGCGCAGCGTGACGTGGCCTATGTCGTTGACCGACAGGCCGTCGGCGCCGGAGCGCTGCTCCAGGGAGTCGATGTCGATGCGGTAGCCGATCTCCTTGACCAGCGCGCGCACGGTCCGGGTGGTGTGCTTGAGCAGCACCTTGTCCCCGATCCGCAGCGGCCGCTCGTGCAGGTGGCAGACGGTCGCGACGACGTCCTTGGTCGGCACCGGGATCCGGCCGCCGGCGATCAGGTCGCCGCGCGAGACGTCGATGTCCTCGGCGAGGCGGACGGTGACCGACTGGGGGGCCCAGGCGACGTCCGTCTCGCGGCCGAGCGCGTCGATGCCCACGACCGTGGTGGTGTGGCCGGACGGCAGGACCGTCACCGCGTCGCCCTTGCGCAGCACGCCGGAGGCCAGCTGGCCGGCGTAGCCCCGGTAGTCCGGGAAGTCGGCGTTCTGCGGGCGGATCACGTACTGGACGGGGAAGCGGACCGGCTCCTGGCTCGGGTCGCTGCCGACCGGCACCGTCTCCAGGTGCTCCAGCAGGGTCGGTCCGCCGTACCAGTCCATGTGGGCGGACGGCTCGACCACGTTGTCGCCGGCCAGGGCCGAGATCGGCACGGCGACGACGTCGGTCACGCCGAGCGAGGCCGCGTACGCGGTGAACTCCTCGGCGATCGCGGCGAAGACCGGCTCCGCGTAGTCGACCAGGTCCATCTTGTTGACGGCCAGCACGACGTGCGGCACCCGCAGCAGCGCGGCGACGGCGGCGTGCCGGCGGGTCTGCTCGACCACGCCGTTGCGGGCGTCGACCAGCACCACGGCGAGTTCGGCGGTGGAGGCGCCGGTCACCATGTTGCGGGTGTACTGCACGTGGCCGGGGGTGTCGGCGAGGATGAACCGCCGGCGCGGGGTGGCGAAGTAGCGGTACGCGACGTCGATGGTGATGCCCTGCTCGCGCTCGGCGCGCAGGCCGTCGGTGAGCAGTGCGAGGTCCGGGGTCTCCTGGCCGCGGCCGAGCGAGACGCGCTCGACGGCCTCCAGCTGGTCGGCCAGCACCGACTTGGAGTCGTGCAGCAGCCGGCCCACCAGGGTGGACTTGCCGTCGTCGACGGAGCCCGCGGTGGCGAAGCGCAGCAGCGCGGTGGCCGAGGCCTCCTCGCCGAACGGGTTCTCACCGGAGGCGGGGGCCGTCGAGTTGGTGTGCAGATCGGTCGACATGTCTAGAAGTACCCCTCGCGCTTACGGTCTTCCATGGCGGCCTCGGACATCTTGTCGTCCGCCCGGGTCGCTCCTCGCTCGGTGAGCCGGCTGGCGGCGATCTCGGCGATCACGTCGCCGATGGTCGCCGCGTCCGAGTCGACCGCGCCGGTGCAGGACATGTCGCCGACCGTGCGGTAGCGCACCAGGCGCCGCTCGACGGTCTCGCTCTCCTTGGGGCCGCCCCACTCGCCGGCGGTCAGCCACATGCCGTTGCGGGCGAAGACCTCGCGCTCGTGGGCGTAGTAGATCTCGGGGAGATCGATCTTCTCCCGCTCGATGTACTGCCAGACGTCCAGCTCGGTCCAGTTGGAGAGCGGGAAGACGCGCACGTGCTCGCCGACCGCGTGCTTGCCGTTGTAGAGGCTCCACAGCTCGGGCCGCTGGCGGCGCGGGTCCCAGGCGCCGAACTCGTCGCGCAGGGAGAAGACGCGCTCCTTGGCGCGGGCCTTCTCCTCGTCGCGGCGGCCGCCGCCGAAGACGGCGTCGAACTTGTTGGACTCGATGCCGTCCAGCAGCGGGACGGTCTGCAGCGGGTTGCGCAGGCCGTCCGGGCGCTCGCGCAGCCGGCCGTCGTCGATGAAGTCCTGGACGTGGGCCACGTGCAGCCGCAGGCCGTGCTCGGCCACCGCGCGGTCCCGGTAGTCCAGCACCTCGGGGAAGTTGTGGCCGGTGTCGACGTGCAGCAGGGCGAAGGGCACCGGCGCCGGCCAGAAGGCCTTCAGCGCCAGGTGCAGCATGACGATGGAGTCCTTGCCGCCGGAGAAGAGGATCACCGGGCGCTCGAACTCGCCGGCCACCTCCCGGAAGATGTGCACCGACTCCGCCTCGAGGGCGTCGAGGTGGGAGAGGGCGAAGGGCCCGCCCGGGTTTTCGTCGGTGGCGTCCGGCAGGGTGTGGGTCGCGGTCGTCATGCCAGCCCCTTCGTGGTCAGGAAGGCGTGCAGTTCGGCGGCCGAGTCGGCCACCGAACGGCCGTGCGTCTCAAGGCGCAGCTCCGGGTTCTCCGGGGCCTCGTACGGGTCGTCCACGCCGGTCAGGTGGGAGATCTCGCCGGCCGCCTGCTTGGCGTACAGGCCCTTGACGTCGCGCTCCGAGCAGACCTCCACCGGGGTGGCGACGTGGATCTCCAGGAACTCCGTACCGGCGGCGGTGTGCCGCTCGCGGACGGCGGCGCGTGAGCCGGCGTACGGCGCGATGACCGGGGCGAGCACCTTGACGCCGTGGGCGGCGAGCTTCTCGGCCACGAACCCGATCCGGGTCACGTTGGTGTGCCGGTCCTCCTGGCTGAACCCGAGGCCCTTGGAGAGGAACTCCCGGATCTCGTCACCGTCCAGGACCTCCACCTGGTGGCCCTCGGAGCGCAGCCGCTCGGCGAGGGCGAAGGCGAGGGTGGTCTTGCCCGCGCTGGGCAGCCCGGTCAGCCACACCGTGGCGCCGCGCTCGCAGGGGGCGGCCGCACGGGCCGCCTCTGCGGCTCCGTCAGCGGCCAGTGTGCTGGCTGTCGTCACGGTGATCTCTCCTGGTCGGTGGTGCGGGGTGGTCTGGTGCGCGGCGGCGCGGTGGGTCAGAGGTGGATGCCGCACTCGGTCTTGCCCGAGTCGGCCCAGCGGCCGGCCCGGCCCTCCTCGCCCTCGGCGGGCTTGCGGGTGCACGACAGCGGCGAGCAGCCGACCGAGGTGTAGCCCTCCCACAGCAGCGGGTTGAGCAGGACGCCGTTGGCCGCGACGTAGGCGTCCACGTCCTCCTGCGTCCAGCGGGCGATCGGGGCGATCTTCACCTTGCGGCGCTTGGCGTCCCAGGAGACCACCGGTGTGCCGGCCCGGGTCGGCGACTCGTCGCGGCGCAGCCCGGTGGCCCAGGCGTCGTACCCGCCGAGGCCGCGGTTCAGCGGTTCGACCTTGCGCAGCGCGCAGCACAGGTCCGGGTCGCGGTCGTGCAGGTTCGGCCCGTACTCGGCGTCCTGCTCGGCCACGCTCTGCAGCGGCTTGAGGGTGATGACGTTGACCGGCATCACGGCGGCCACCGCGTCGCGGGTGCCGATGGTCTCGGCGAAGTGGTAGCCGGTGTCGAGGAACACCACGTCCACGCCCGGGAAGACGGAGGAGGCGAGGTGCGCGACGACCGCGTCCTCCATCGAGGAGGTCACACAGAAGCGCTTGCCGAAGGTGTCGGCGGCCCAGCGGAGCACGTCCTGCGCGGACGCCTCCTCCAGGTCGCGACCGGCGGCGGTGGCCACCGCCTCGTAGTCAACCGTGCTGGTCATCTCGCTCGCCCCCGTTCGCAGGTGACCGGCCGTGGCCCGGCGCGGCCGTCGTGGGCCCGTCGGCCGGCGACAGCAGGCCGAGGAACTTCAGCTGGAACGCCCGGCGGCAGCTGTGGCACTCCCAGGCACCGTGGCCGGCCTCGGCGGAGGGCCGCAGGTCCTCGTCGCCGCAGTACGGGCAGTGGAAGGGCGCCGCTCGCTCGCTCACGAGAGGGCCTCCTCGCCGGCCCTGGCGGTCCACTGGGCGAACCGCTCGCCCTCGGTGCGCTCGGCCTGGAACCGGCCCAGCACCCGCTCGATGTAGTCCGGCAGGCCGTCCTTGGTGACCTTGAGGCCGCGGACCTTGCGGCCGAAGCCGGCCTCCAGGCCCAGCGCGCCGCCCAGGTGCACCTGGTAGCCCTCGACCTGCTCGCCGTTCTCGTCGGTGACGAGCTGGCCCTTGAGGCCGATGTCGGCGACCTGGATGCGGGCGCAGGCGTTCGGGCAGCCGTTGATGTTGATGGTGAGCGGCTCGGCGAAGTCCGGCAGGCGCTTCTCCAGCTCGTCGATGAGCGTGCGGCCGCGCTCCTTGGTCTCGACGATGGCGAGCTTGCAGTACTCGATGCCGGTGCAGGCCATCGTGCCGCGGCGGAACGGGGACGGGGTGACCCGCAGGTCCAGCGCCTCCAGGCCGGCCACCAGCGACTCGACCCGGTCCTCGGCGACGTCCAGGACGATCATCTTCTGCTCGGCGGTGGTCCGCAGGCGGTCCGAGCCGTGCGCGGCGGCGAGGTCGGCGATGGCACCGAGCAGCTTGCCGTCCACCCGGCCGACGCGCGGCGCGAAGCCGACGTAGAAACGGCCGTCCTGCTGGCGGTGCACGCCGACGTGGTCGCGCCAGGTGCCGCTGGGCTCCTTCGGCGCGGGGCCGTCGACCAGCTTGTACTTGAGGTACTCGTCCTCCAGCACCTGGCGGAACTTGTCCTTGCCCCAGTCGGCGACCAGGAACTTCAACCGGGCGCGGTTGCGCAGCCGGCGGTAGCCGTAGTCGCGGAAGATGCCGATGACGCCGCCGTAGACGTCCGCGACCTCCTCCAGCGGGACCCAGGCGCCGAGCCGCACGCCGAGCTTGGGGTTGGTGGAGAGGCCGCCGCCGACCCAGAGGTCGAAGCCCGGCCCGTGCTCGGGGTGGACGACGCCGACGAAGGCGATGTCGTTGATCTCGTGCGCGACGTCCAGCAGCGGCGAGCCGGAGATCGCCGACTTGAACTTGCGCGGCAGGTTGGAGAACTCCGGGTTGCCGATGAAGCGGCGCTGGATCTCGTCGATGGCCGGGCTGCCGTCGATGATCTCGTCCTCGGCGATGCCGGCCACCGGCGAGCCGAGGATGACACGCGGGGTGTCGCCGCAGGCCTCGGTGGTGGAGAGCCCGACGGCCTCCAGCTTCTGCCAGATCGCCGGCATGTCCTCGATCCGGATCCAGTGGTACTGGACGTTCTGCCGGTCGGTCAGGTCGGCGGTGTTGCGGCCGTAGAGCTCGGAGACCTCGGCGATCGCCTTCAGCTGGGCCACGGTCAGGCGGCCGCCGTCGATGCGCACCCGGAGCATGAAGTACTCGGCGTCCAGCTCGTGCGGGTCGAGGATCGCGGTCTTGCCGCCGTCGATGCCCTCCTTGCGCTGGGTGTACAGACCCCACCAGCGCATCCGGCCGCGAAGGTCGGCCGGATCGATCGAGTCGAAGCCGCGCTTGGCGTAGATCGTCTCAATGCGTGTCCGCACGTTGAGACCGTCGTCGTCCTTCTTGAACTGCTCGTTGGCGTTCAGCGGTGTGAAGTGCCCCATGGCCCACTGGCCCTCGCCGCGGTGGCGGGTCACCTTGCGGGCGGCGGCGGGGCGTGGCGCCGGGGCGCTCGCTTCCTGGGGCTCGACCGGTTCGGGAGTGGTGGCCATGGTGAAGTCCTTACGGGCAGGTGGCTCTGACGCTTGCGGGAGGCGCTGGGCGTGCTCCGGTTCGGCGCTGCTGTGACCTGCGGTCCTGCACGGGGTGACGTGCCGGGGACCAGGAACAGTGACCGTGGCCGGGGGCGCCCGCGCATCCGCTTCAGCGGGGATGACGAGGTGTGGCGCCGGGTGTGACGATGGCAGCGGGGGTGGGGGCTCAGGTCACCGGACAGATGGCGCTGGACACGCGAAGGAGATCGACGTGGAGTCGACCAACCAGGGTGGTTCCGGCGCTTGGCATGCCAAGAGATTCGCACGCCTGGCGACTCGCGGTCCACTAACGTCCGCATAGTGGACGGAATGGTTTCACACTGTGAGACGAACCGCTCTTTCCCGCGCTCCTGGCCCTGAGCTCCCGCCGGACCGGCCCGGGCGAGCCCGCCGTCCGGCCCCGGCAGCCCGCCCCGCCCCACCGTACGGGACCCGTCGGCGGCACCGGCGGCCCCGTAGATCCGCACGGAGGCGTCGGCCCGATACCGTAGGGCTGTGCAACCAGCAGGCGAAATCACGAGACCGACTCCCGAGCGCCCCTCGCGGCGGCGGGGCAAGGGCTCCCGGCGCGCGGTCAAGCGGGTCACCTGGCGCAGTACGGCCTGGGTGCTGATCAAGGAGACCACCAACACCTGCGTCGAGTACCGGGTGACCGGCCTCGCCGCCGAGGCGGCGTTCTTCACCCTGCTCTCGATCCCGCCCCTGCTGCTCTGTCTGGCCGGCACCCTCGGCTACCTCGACGCGTTCCTCGGCGCAGGCACCATCGACAAGCTCAAGCAGGACATCGTCTCGGCATCCGGGACGGTGCTCTCGCAGTCGTCGGTCCACCAGATCGTCGAACCGCTGCTGCACGGCGTCTTCGACGACAAGCGGCCCGACCTGATCTCGATCGGCTTCCTGCTCTCGCTCTGGTCCGGCTCCCGGGCGCTCTACATCTTCATCGACACCATCACCGTGATGTACGGCCTGGACGGCAAGCGCGGCATCGTCAAGACCCGCCTGCTGTCACTGGGCCTCTATCTGGGCGCGCTGGTGATCGGCTCGCTGGTCCTGCCCCTGCTGGTGGCCGGCCCCGGCCTGGTGATGAACGCGCTGCCCAACTCGGCCGCACTGGTGAGCGCGCTGTACTGGCCGGTGGCGATCCTGCTGCTGGTGGTCTTCCTCACCACCCTCTACCACCTGGCCGTGCCCGTCTCCACACCCTGGCGCGAGGACATCCCCGGCGCACTGGTGGCACTGGTCGTGCTGGTGGTCTGCAGCCTGGCACTGCGCCTCTACCTGGTGAGCTCCGTCGAGGGCCACTCGGTGTACGGGTCGCTGGCGGCGCCGGTGGCCGTCCTGCTCTGGATCTTCGTGGTCGCGCTGGCCGTGCTGATCGGCGCCGCGATGAACGCCGCCCTGGACCGCCGCTGGCCGACCCTGGAGACCGCCGACGCCCGCGCGGAGAACGAGCGCGCCAACGAGGAGGCCGCCGCCGCCGTGGTCCGCGAGGTCGCGGCCCGCCGGGCGGTCGAGCGGGCCAGGCGGGCCCGCGAGCTCGGCCTGGCCGAGGGGGTCGAGGACGAGTCCGAGGAGGAGGGGGACGAGGGCGCGGTGCCCTCCGAGTACCCCGAGCGCTGGGCCGACGTCCTGGCGCCGGAGAACGTCAAGGGCCGGCTCGCCTCCCGCGGCCCGCACCACCGGCCGACGCCGCCCCCGCCCGACAGCGACCGCCCCGCCGAGCCCTTGCCCGCTCCGCCCGTGCACCCGGGGGCGCCCGGCCCGGACCCCGGCCGGGTGATGCCGGGGCAGCCGCCGCAGCTCCAGCCGCCCCGCCCGCCCCGGCCTCCCTGGGAGTAGCGCCGCGGACGGCCGCGGCCGCCCCCGGTGGCGGGCGGCCGTCCACCGGTCGGTCATGATGGCCGGGGCCGGGGCGTCGCGAGTGCGGGGCAGCGCGGTCCGGCAAGGAGAGCGACGGATGCAGACCTCGGGACAGGCCCTCGGCTACCACGGCCCGCCACCCTGGCACTGGGCCGACCTGGCCACCGCGTGGACGCCCGAGCCGGTCGTGCTCACCCTGGCGGCGCTGCTGGCGGGCTGGTACCTGTACGCCGTCACCGCGCTCGGCCGGGCCGGCGAGCGCTGGGGGCCGACCCGCACCGCCGCGTTCCTCGGCGGCCTGCTGCTCTGGGTCTGGGTCACCTGCTCCGGCCTCGGTGTGTACGAGCGGATCCTGTTCACCGACCGCGCGGTGCAGATCGTCCTGCTGCTGATGCTGGTCCCGTTGCTGCTCGCGCTCGGCGCGCCGGTCTCGCTGCTGGTGCGGACCTCCCCGCCCGCGCGCCGGGAGCGGCTGTTGCGGGCGTTGCGCAGCCGTCCGTCCAAGCTGCTGATGTTCCCCGCGATCTCCACCGCGCTGCTGATGGCGCCGCCCTGGCTGCTCTACTGCACCCCCTGGTACGAGAAGACGCTCAGCAGCGGGCTGTGGAACACCGGCCTGCACGTCTCGCTGGTCGCGCTGGGACTCGCGTACTTCTGGCCGCGGCTGCAGATCGACCCGGTCGGCCACGAGTACCCGCACCTGGTCGGGCTGTTCATCACCTTCGCCGAGGTGATCTTCGACGCGGCGCTCGGGATCCTGCTGATCTACGGCGGCCACCTGGTGGCCGGCCACTACTACACGGAGCTGGCCCGCCCGTGGGGCCCGAGCGTGCGCCAGGACCAGACCTGGGGCGGCAACAGCCTCTGGGTGCTCGGCGACCTGGTCGGCCTGCCGTTCCTGTGCGCCCTGGTCCGCCGCATGATCGTCCAGGGCCGGGTCGAGACGGCCGAGGTGGACGCTGCACTGGACGCCCGCTTCGAGGCGGCGGCCGTGGCCGGGCACCCGGAGCAGGACGAGCAGAGCATGCGCCCCTGGTGGCTGGACGACCCCAACCTGCGCCACCGCTACGGCGGGGAGCACTGAGCGGCGAGCACTGGTCCCCGGGTACTGATCCCGGGTACTGAGCGCTGAGCGCCGGGCCCCGGCGGCCCGAAAACCTGTGGCGGAGTCGGTCGGCCGGCGCTAGCGTGACTCTCGTCAGGAGCGGCCCGAGGCGGGCCGCTGCCGCAGAAGCCGTGCAACACACCGGGAGGTGAGGATCGTGACGACTGTCGCTGCCGTGGGCGCCGTCCGCGTCCGGAAGGTCATCGTTCCCACCCCCCTGGTCTCCGGCTGACCCGACGTCCGACACCTCCGTGCGACGTCCGTAGCTCATCGCTCGCGCCCGAACGCGCGCAGCCGGGGCCGCCCCTTGCGAAGGGTCACCCCGTTGTATCTCTCCACCTCCGCTGCCCATCCGCTGTCCGGCTACGGCTGGGACGACGACTGGGCCGCTGATTTCTCCTTCCACGCCGCGGTCGGGCTGCTGCCCGGCCGGGTGGTCCGGGTCGACCGCGGCCTGTGCAGCGTCGCCGTCGCCGACGGCGGCGCCGTGCGCGTCCTGCGGGCCGAGATGTCCGACGTCTCCACCCCCGATCCGATGCGCTACGTCTGCACCGGCGACTGGGTCGCGGTCGACGAGGTGCCCGGCGGCCGAGCGGCCGTACGGGTCCTGATGCCGCGTCGCACCGCACTGGTGCGCTCGACCAACACCAAGCGCTCCGAGGCGCAGGTCCTGGCGACCAACGTCGACCGGATCGCGATCTGCGTCTCGCTCGCGGCCGAGGTCGACCTCGGCCGGATCGAGCGCTTCCTCGCCCTGGCCGCCGCCAGCGGCACCGGCGAGGCGCTGCTCGGCGGTCCGCCCCGGCCCGGCGCCGAGCCGCTGATCGTGCTCACCAAGGCCGACCTGGCCTCCGACGCCGAGCACATCCGGGCCGATGTCGAGGGTGTCGCCCCCGGCGTGACGGTCCTGGTGGTCAGCGCCGGGACCGGCGAGGGCCTGGACGTGCTGCGGGCCTGCACACCGGGCAGCACCGCGCTGATCGGCCAGTCGGGTGCGGGAAAGTCCACCCTGACCAACGCGCTGGCCGGGGCCGAGGTGATGACGGTCCAGCAGACCCGGTCGGTCGACGAGAAGGGCCGGCACACCACGACCGCACGCGAGATGGTCCCGCTGCCGGGCGGCGGCGTCCTGATCGACACGCCCGGCCTGCGGGAGGTCGGCCTCTTCGGCGGGGACGGCCTGGCCCAGGCCTTCTCCGAGGTCGAGGAGCTCGCCGAGCGCTGCCGGTTCCACGACTGCGGCCACCACACCGAGCCCGGCTGCGCCGTGCGGTCGGCGCTGGCCGACGGCGAACTCTCCGAGCGTCGCTGGGAGAGCTACGTCAAGCTGCAGCGCGAGAACGAGTGGGTCGCCTCGCGGACGGACGCCCGGCTCGCTGCCGAGCGGCTGAAGAAGTGGAAGGCGATCACCAAGTCGGTGCGGGCGGCGGGCGGCACCGTCAAGCGCTGACGTCCCGCCGTCCGCGACCTGCCGTACGGCCGCCCGGGGCCCTGACGCCCCGGGCGGCCGTACGGGCCGGTGGGTCGGTCAGCGGGCGGGCAGCCGACCGGTGCGGATCACCTCGGCGTACCAGCGGGCACTGTCCTTGGGGGTGCGGCGCTGGCTGGCGAAGTCGACGTGCACGATGCCGAACCGCTTGCTGTAGCCGTATGCCCACTCGAAGTTGTCCAGCAGCGACCAGAGGAAGTAGCCGCGCACCTCGGCGCCCTCCTCCATCGCGCGGTGCACCGCGTCCAGGTGGCCGTGCAGGTACTCCACCCGCTCGGGGTCGTGGACGGCGCCGGAGGGGTCGCTGTAGTCCTCGTACGCGGCGCCGTTCTCGGTCACCAGCAGCGGCACGCCGGGCAGGTCGTCCCGGAGCCGGGTGAGCAGTTCGTAGAGGCCGTCGGCGTCCACCGGCCAGTCCATCGCGGTCCGGCTGCCCTCGGCGGGCAGGAACCGCACGCCCTCGTCGGCCGGCCAGGGGGAGAGTGCGCTGGCGTGACCGTCCAGGCGCGGCGCGGGGGCGGCCGGGTCGTCGGCGGCGACCACCGTCGGCGTGTAGTAGTTGATGCCCAGCGAGTCGATCGGGCGGGAGATCTCGGCGAGGTCGCCCTCCCGGACGAAGGACCAGTCGGTGACGTGCGCGGTGTCGGCCAGCACGTCGGCCGGGTAGTGGCCGTGGAAGACCGGGTCCAGGAAGATCCGGTTGGCCAGGCCGTCGATCCGGCGGGCCGCGTCCAGGTCCGCCGGGGAGTCGGAGAGCGGGCGGACGGCCGCCAGGTTCAGGGTCAGCGAGACCTGGGCGCCGGCCGGCAGCTCGTCGCGCAGCGCCGCGGTGCCCAGGCCGTGCGCGAGCAGCAGGTGGTGGTGCGCGGTGAGGGCGGCCGCCGGGTCGGTCCGGCCGGGCGCGTGGATGCCGGCGCCGTAGCCGAGGAAGGCGCTGCACCAGGGCTCGTTGAGGGTGGTCCAGGCGGGGATCCGGTCGCCCAGCCGGCGGGCGGCCAGGGCGGCGTACTCGGCGAAGCGGTACGCGGTGTCGCGCTCGGTCCAGCCGCCCCGGTTCTCCAGCACCTGGGGGAGGTCCCAGTGGTACAGCGTGGCGACCGGGGTGATGCCCCGGGCGAGCAGTTCGTCCACCAGGCGGTCGTAGAAGTCCAGGCCCGCCTCGTTGGCCGGGCCCTCGCCGGCCGGCTGGATCCGCGGCCAGGCGAGCGAGAACCGGTAGGCGCCCAGGCCGAGTTCGGCCATCAGCGCGACGTCCTCGCGGTAGCGGTGGTAGTGGTCCGCCGCGATCTCCCCGGTGTCCCCGTTGCGGACCCTGCCGGGGATGCGGCTGAAGGTGTCCCAGATGGAGGGGGTGCGGCCGTCCTCGCTCGCGGCGCCCTCGATCTGGTACGCGGCGGTGGCCGCGCCCCAGAGGAACCCGGGCGGGAAGGCCGGACCGGCCGCGAGGGCCGGTCCGCCGGCCGGTGCGGGCCGCACCGGAGTGGTGGTGGGCAGGGCTTCGACGGACATAACGCCTTCCAGAAAGGGGAGTGGGGACGGGGGTCGGTCCTCGGTGGGTCAGCCCTTGACGGCGCCCTGCATGATGCCGCCGACGATCTGCCGGCCGAGCAGCGCGAACACCACCAGGACCGGGAGGGTGCCGATCAGGGTGCCGGCCATCACGATCGACTGGTCCTGGACGTAGCCCTGACCCAGCGAGCGCAGCGCGACCTGCACCGTCGGGTTCTGCGAACTCAGCGCCACGATCGGCCAGAAGAAGTCGTTCCAGGTGGCCATGAAGGTCAGCATGCCGAGCACCGCCATGCCGGGACGGGCCACCGGCAGCACGATGGACCGGAAGATCCGCAGGGACGAGGCGCCGTCCACCCGGGCGGCCTCGATCAGCTCGTCGGGCAGCGCCTGGATCAGGAACTGCCGCATGAAGAAGACCCCGAACGCGGAGACCAGGGACGGCAGGATCACCGACGGCAGCTTGTTCTGCAGATCCATCTTGACGATCACCATGAACAGCGGGATGACCCCCAGCTGCGGCGGGATCATCATCGTGCCCACCGTGACGGCGAGCAGCAGCCCCCGGCCCCGGAACCGGAGCTTGGCGAAGGCGAAGCCGGCCAGCGTGGAGGAGAGCACCACGCCCAGCGTCACCGTGGACGCGACGATCAGCGAGTTCACCAGCGCGGTGCCGATGGCGGCCTGCTGGAGCGCCTCGCCGATGTTGTGGAACAGGTTGCCGCCGGGGGTGAGCGCGGGCCGGGCCGAGCTCATCTCGGCATTGGTGCGG
Source organism: Kitasatospora sp. NBC_00315 (assembly GCF_041435095.1). Lineage (NCBI taxonomy): Bacteria > Bacillati > Actinomycetota > Actinomycetes > Kitasatosporales > Streptomycetaceae > Kitasatospora > Kitasatospora sp. NBC_00315. The sequence goes on from NZ_CP108025.1 coordinate 6,330,852, forward strand.
CTGGCGCCCACCAGTGTCCAGTAGAACGGGAACACGAACAGCGCGGTGGCACCGATCAGGACGGCGTAGGCCAACGGGCCGCCCTGCAGCGGCGAGCGCCTGCGCAGCCACGCGATCCGGGGCCGCTCGGCGGAGTGGGGCTCCCGGACGCGCAGCTCCGAGGTCTGAACAGTCGTCATGTCACTCACCGGTCCGTACGGTTGCGCCGGGCGGCGATCGCCGCGTTGGCCAGGGCCAGCAGCACGATCAGCAGGAACATCACCCAGGCGACCGCGGCCGCCCGGCCGAGGTGGAAGAAGCTCCAGCCCTGCTCGTACATGTAGAGGCCCAGGGTCTGGTACTGGTGCGAGACGCCGCCGCCCGCGTTGCCCTCGTAGAGCAGCGGTTCGCCGAACAGCTGGGTCGCGCCGATGGTGGAGACCACCACCGTGAAGATGATCGTCGGGCGCAGGCCGGGCACGGTCACGTGCAGGAACTGCTTCCAGCGCGAGGCGCCGTCCATCGCGGCGGACTCGTACAGCTCGGTCGGGACGGCCTGCATGCCGGCCAGGTAGATCAGGGCGTTGTAGCCCGTCCAGCGCCAGGTGACGATGGTCGAGACGCCGATCTGCGAGGCCCAGCTGTTCGCCTGCCAGTCCACCGGGTCGAGTCCGACGCTGCTCAGGGCCCAGTTGAGCAGCCCGTAGTCGCGGCCGAAGAGCTGCGCGAAGACGAGCGTGGCCGCGGCCACCGAGGTCGCGTACGGCATCAGCATCGCGACCCGGAAGAAGGTGCGGCCGCGGAGGCGGTAGTTCAGCAGGTGGGCCAGTCCGAGCGCCATGATCAGCTGCGGGACGGTGGAGAGCACCCCGATGGTGAAGGTGTTGCGCAGCGCGTTCCAGAAGAACGGGTCCTCGAACAGGCGGGTGTAGTTCTGGAACCCGACCCAGTCCATCCGGTCGGAGGTCTGCAGTTCGACCCGGTGCAGCGAGACGTACGCGGTGTACAGCAGCGGGAAGAGGCCGAAGGCCGCGAACAGGACGAAGAACGGCGCCAGGTAGCCGTAGGGCGCGGCGCGGGTGCCCCGCCGGGCGCGGGGCCGGCCCCCGGGGACGGCCGCCGCGGGGCGGGGGCTTCGGTCGGTGGTACTGATGGCCATGGTGGTCCTTCGGTGGGCCGGGTGGTCCGGGCCGGCGGGGCCCGGACCACCGGTGGTCTGTCAGTTCCCGCTGGCCTTCTTGACGTTGTCCAGCGCGTGCTGCCAGGCGGCGTCCGGCGCGGTGCCGGTGCGCTCCACCTCGCCGAGGGCGTCGGTGAACGCCTTGCCGACCACGCCGTCCTCGGTGCCGAGCACCTGGGCGGGCATGTTGGCGGCCGACTCGCTGAAGATCTGGCCGATCGGCGCGTTGTTGAAGTACGGGTCCTGGATCGACTTGATGTCGGCCTGGGCGTCGGTGCTGGAGGGGAAGGACCCCTGCTTGGTGAACACCTTGACCTGCTGCTCCCGGGCGGTCAGCCAGGTGATCAGCTCGGCGGCCGCCTTCTGGTGCTTGGAGGTCTTCGGGATCGCCAGGTAGGAGCCGCCCCAGTTACCGGTCTTGCCGGGGCCGGCCGCGATGTCCCACTTGCCGGCGAAGGCGTCGCCGGCCTGGCCCTTGATGTAGCCGATCATCCAGGCGGGGCAGCTCAGGGTGGCGAACTTGCCCGTGGTGAAGGCCTTGTTCCACTCGGGCGTCCACTGCGGGAGCTTGGCGGAGAGGCCGTCGGCGACGAGCTTGGTGGAGTCCGCCCAGGCGCTCTTCACGGCCGCGCTGCTGTCGTAGACCGGCTTGTCCGACTCGTCCGCGTAGCGGACCTTCTGCTGGCCCACCTCGGCGGTGAACATGCCCGCCGCGCTGTCCGTCCAGGCGTTGCCCGCCTCGGCCTTGCCGACGTACTCCTTGCCGAGTTCGAGGTAGCCCGCCCAGGTGGACCACTTCGCGGCCAGCTCGGTGCGGTCGGTGGGCAGGCCGGCCGCCTTGAACAGGTCGGTGCGGTAGCAGATCGCCTCCGGGCCGATGTCGGTACCGGCGCCGAGGACCTTGCCGTCGGCGGTCTTGACGGCGGCGGCCTTCCACGGCACCAGGCCGTCGTTGACGGTGCCGGCGCCCACCGTCTTGAGGTCGACGAACTTGTCGGCCTGCTTCTGCAGCACGCTGGCGACCCGGCCGACCTCCAGGCCCTGGATGTCGGCGAGCCCGCCGCCGCCGGCCAGTTTGGTCTGCAGCGCCTGCCAGTACTGGCCCTCGTCCTGGGTGTCGCTCTGCTTGATGGTGACGTTCGGGTGCAGCTTCATGTACTCGTCGTAGAGGCCGGTCTCCTTGAACCCGAAGGTGCCGAAGAGGTCCACGGTGAGCGTGACCTTGCTGTCGGCGGCGTCCGTGGACCCGCCCGCGGAGCCCGAGCTGCAGGCGGTGAGGAGGAGCATGGCGGCGAGGGCAGCGGTGCCGAGGGAGGCGGCGGTGCGGCGGGCTCTGAAGGTGGGCATGGAAGCCTCCTGGCTTCGTCCGGATTCATCGGCACTGGGTGGAGGGCTGGGTGAGGGGGACAAGAGAGCGCTCTCATCGAATGGGCTTGAGAGCGCTCTCAAGCGCTGTCAGGAGATTGCCGGGCGGCACCACCCGCCGTCAAGGGCCCGAAATCCGACCGTGACCTAGCGCTCGGCCGGGCCGGGCGTGTCGGCGCCGTGATTCGGGACGGTTTCCGGCCGGTCTCGTCCAGGTCATTGACAGCCCGGCGGCCGGGCCTTACCTTCCGGAATTTGAGAGCGCTCTCACCTGGCCCTTTGCGGGGATTCCCCACCGGTGGCTCTCGCCCGTGCCACCGTCCCGGACTCACCCCACCCCCACGAGGTGTCCCGAATGAAGCCGCTACGCCAGCTCCGCCGGCCCACCGCAGCCGTGGCCGCGCTGACCCTGGCAGCCGCCGCCGCGCTGACCGCCACCGTCGCGACCGCGAGCGCCTCCGCCGCGACCGTCCCGGTCGGACTCGGCGGGTACCGCGACGCCCGCCCGGCCGGCACCGTCGGCCCGAGCAACTCCGACGGCGCTCCCGTGGCCCCCAAGGTCACGCCGAGGACGGCGGGCCGGGCGGCCCCCACCAACGACTGGTGGTCCTCGCTGATCTACCAGCGCTACGCGGGCAACCCGTACAGCGAGAACATGTACGCCAACCCGTACACCTTCAAGGCGGGCGCCTCGGGTCTGGAGGTCGGCTACCCCACCAACCCGACCGTGACGCCCGACGGCCGCCAGTACGACTTCACCCACACCAAGGACCTCACGCTCGGCGTGGCGGGCCTCAACTCGCCCGACACCAAGGTCGACGGCTGGTCGGACTGGACCGTCACCCCGTACTGGGCCGACGGCACCCGCACCTTCAGTGCCACCATCGGCCACGGCATGCCCTACGTCTACGCCCACGCCACCGGAGGCGCCGCCCAGGTCACCACCGCCTCCGCGCCCGCCGTCTGGTCGAACCAGGGCAACGTGCTCGGCATCACGGTGGCCGGCCACACCTACGCGCTGTTCGCCCCGACCGGCGTCAACTGGACCGTCAGCGGCAGCACCATCAGTGCCGACCTCGGCGCCAAGGACTACTACTCGGTCGCGGTGCTGCCCAGCCAGGCCGACCTCGCCACCTACCGGAATTACGCCTACAACTTCGTCACCGACACCAAGGTCGCCTGGGACTACCAGCCCACCGCCGGGACGCTGCGCACCACCTACACCGCCACCACCACCCCGCAGGAGGGCGCCGGGACGGGCACCCTGCTCGCCCTGTACCGCCACCAGTGGCTGGTCACCGGCGATCCGCTGACCGCGCTCAGCTACACCTCGCCCGAGGGTGTGATGAAGGTCCGCGAGGGCTCGTCCTTCACCACCACGCAGAGCGTCAACGGCATCCTGCCCTCGCTGCCGGACGTCGGCTCCTACGACCGCGCGAAGCTGTCCGGCTACCTCCACGCGGTGGCCGACCTGCCGGATCCGTTCATGGGCTACAGCGACACCTACTGGGTCGGCAAGGCACTCGGGCAGCTCTCCCAGCTGATCCCGATCGCCGACCAGCTCGGGGACACGGCGACCCGCGACAAGCTGCTCGGGCTGGTCAAGGGCAAGCTGCAGGAGTGGTTCGCCGGGACCAACTCGGCCTCCTTCGCGTACGACAACGTCTGGAAGACGCTGATCGGCTACCCCGCCTCCTACGGCACCGACTCCGAGCTCAACGACCACCACTTCCACTACGGCTACTACATCCAGGCGGCCGCCACGGTGGCGCGCTACGACGCCGCCTGGGCCGCCGACTCCGCCTGGGGCGGCATGGTCAAGGTGCTCGCCAAGGACGCCGCCAACGCCGACCGCAACGACGCCCGCTTCCCGCTGCTGCGCAACTTCGACCCGTACGCCGGCCACGGCTGGGCCTCCGGCCACGCGGGCTTCGGGGCCGGGAACAACGAGGAGTCGTCCTCCGAATCCCTCAACTTCTCGTCCGCGCTGGTGCTCTACGGCTCGGCCACGGGCGACACCGCCATGCGCGACCTGGGCGTCTACCTCTACACGACCGAGGCGAGCACGGTCGAGCAGTACTGGTTCAACGCCGACAAGCAGACCTTCCCCGCCTCCTTCCAGCACGGCACGGCCGGCATGGTCTGGGGCAGCGGCGCCGCGTACTCCACCTGGTGGACCGCCGCGCCCGGCATGATCCACGGGATCAACGTCATCCCGGTGACCGGAGGTTCGCTCTACCTGGCCCGGCGTCAGGACGTCGTCACCGCCAACCTGGCGGAGCTGAAGGCCGAGAACGGCGGCCGGTTCACCGACTGGCGCGACCTGCTCTGGGAGTTCCAGGCGCTGGCCGATCCGGCCGCCGCCAAGGCGAACTGGGACGCCGGGAACGCCGGTTACACGCCCGAGGAGGGCGAGTCCAAGGCGCACACCTACCACTGGATCTACAACCTCGCGACCCTCGGCACCCTCGACCCGGCGACCACCGCCGACAGTCCGACGGCGGCCGTCTTCGTGAACGGCGCCACCAGGACGCACGTGGCGCACAACTACACCACCGCCTCCCGGGTCGTGCGGTTCTCGGACGGCTACGGCCTCACCGTGCCGGCCAGGTCCACCGCCAGTGAGCGCGGGTCGTTCACGGACGGCGGCAGCGGCGGCGCCGACCCGTCGCCGACGGCGAGCGCCTCGCCGTCGCCCACGGCCTCGCCGAGCGCCTCGCCGTCCGCCACCGCCTCGCCGTCGCCCACCGCCTCGCCGACCGCCTCACCGACCGCCACCGCCACCGCTCCCGCCACCACCGGCACCCTGTACCTGCAGCCCGGCGGGGCGCTGACCGGTGCCAACGGCACGGCGGCGGCCTCCGCCACGATCGCCTCCGGCGGCGGTCTGAACCACGACGGCGCCCCGTACCAGCCGCTGGTGTACCAGGTCACCAACCTCACCGGGACGCTGAAGCCGGGCGGCGCGACGGACTTCGACCTGTACGTCGACGCGGGCGCGAGCGTCGGGCTGGCCCCGCAGGTCAGGGTCTCCTACGACCTCACCGGTGACGGCAGCTACGACCGGGTCGAGACCTACCGCTACTTCGCCACCGACCCGGTGACGGGCTGGGAGCGCTACACCGGGGCCGCGGCCGGGCTGCAGTCGGCCACCGGCACGCTCGGCAACCTGAACAAGGGCACCGTCCGGGTCGAGGTGTGGCCGGCCCTCGGCAACGCCACCGCACAGCTCCGAGTCGGCGCGAGCCAGGCCCAGGGCAGCGTCTCGGTGCTGCGGATCCCGTTCGGCTGACCCGCCGCCGAACCCTCCCGAACGGCCGTCCCACCGGCCGGCGGCGGGCCCGGAGTCCTCGACTCCGGGCCCGCCGCCGTGCGTCCCGGGCCCGGGCGGCCCCTCACGCCGTCGCCCGCACCACCAGCCGGGTCGGGATGATGATCGAGGTCGGGCCGGAGACGCCCGGGCCGGCCAGTCGGCGCAGCAGGAGGCGGGCCATCAGCCGGCCCATCTCCTCGATGTCCTGGCGCACGGTGGTGAGCGGCGGGTCCGTCCAGGCGGCGATCGACTCGACGTCGTCGAAGCCGACCAGCGCGACGTCCTCCGGCACGCGCCGGCCGTGCTCGCGCAGCACTCGCAGGGCGCCCGAGGCCATCGCGTCGGAGGCCGCGAAGACGGCGTCCAGGTCGGGCCGGCGCTCCAGCAGTTCCGTCATCGCCCGACCACCGCCGTCGGCGGTGAAGTCCCCCTCGGCGATCAGGTCGGGTTCGCCGTCGGGGAGCAGGTCGCGGTAGCCGTCGAGGCGGTCGACGGAGGAGGTCTGGTCGAGCGGGCCCGTGATGGTGGCGATCCGGGCGCGGCCCAGCGCCCGCAGGTGCTGGACGGCGAGGCGCGCGCCGCCGCGGTTGTCACTGTCGACGTAGAGCAGTTCGCGGTCGGCCTCGGCGCCGGGCCAGCCCGGGCGGCCGCCGATCACGGTGGGCAGCCCGACCCTGCGGGCCATCTCCGGCAGCGGGTCGCTGTGGTGCAGGGAGAAGAGCAGGGCGCCGTCGACGTGGCCGCCGGCCAGGTAGCGGCCGACCCGCTCGTAGTCCTGCTGGTCCTCGACCAGCAGCAGCACCATCTGGTTGTCGGCCGCGGACAGCTCGCGGCTGATCCCGCGCAGGTGCTGGGCGAAGAACGGGTCGGAGAAGAGCCGGCTCTCGGGCTCGGCCACGACCACGGCGATCGCCCGGTTGCGACGGGTGACCAGGGTGCGGGCGGCGAGGTTGGGCACGTACCCGAGTTCGTCCACGGCCTGCTGGACCTTGGCCCGCAGCGACTCGCGCACGCCCGTTCCGCCGTTGACCACCCGTGACGCGGTGGCTCGGGAGACTCCGGCGCGCTCGGCCACGGATTCCAAGGTGGGTCGCGGGAGTGCGCCGACGGGCTGTTGCTCGGTCACCGGTGGTCCCTTCGAGTGCCGCGGTCCGGAGGTCCAGCCTATCGGGTGCGGAAAATGCTTTGAGAGCGCTCCCATGACTTCGTCCCGCCCCGTGGCGGAGCGCCGGACGCGGACGGTGCCGCGGACGACGCTGCCGAGACCGCAAACCCGCATCGTACGTCCGGGCGGCGCGCGCCGACGGCAACGTCCGATTTCCGCCAGTCGGGACGCGGGCGGTGCCGCAGACTGGACAGCGTGATCGACGACGACATGCGGTACCGAGCGGTGGACAGCCGGGACGCCCGTTTCGACGGGGTGTTCTTCACGGCCGTCACCTCGACGGGCATCTACTGCCGCCCCAGCTGCCCGGCGGTGACCCCCAAGCGCGCCAACTGCACCTTCTACCGGACCGCCGCGGCCGCCCAGGGGGCGGGCTTCCGGGCCTGCCGCCGCTGCCGCCCCGACTCCGTCCCGGGCTCCCCGGAGTGGAACCACCGGGCCGACCTGGTCGGCCGCGCGATGCGGCTGATCGGCGACGGCGTGGTGGACCGCGACGGCGTGGCGGGTCTGGCCGGCCTCCTCGGGTACAGCTCCCGCCAGCTCCAGCGCCAGCTGACCGCCGAGCTCGGCGCCGGTCCCATCGCGCTGGCCCGCGCCCGCCGCGCGCAGACCGCCAGACTGCTGCTGCAGACCACCGAGCTGCCGGTGACCGAGGTCGCCTTCGCGGCCGGCTTCTCCTCCGTCCGGCAGTTCAACGACACCGTCCGCGAGGTCTACGACCGCACGCCCAGCGGCCTGCGGGCGGAGGTCGCGGCCGGCCGCCGCACCGCGAGCCCGGCCGGCGGGCTCGCGCTGCGCCTCGCCTACCGGGGCGCGCTCGACAGCGGGCACCTGATCGACTTCCTGGCGCTGCGCGCCGTCCCCGGCGTGGAGGAGGTCGTCCCCGGCGCCCGGCCTGGGGTGCGCACCTACCGCCGTACGCTCGCCCTCCCGTTCGGGCACGGCATCGCCGAGGTGGACGGTCTGGCGGCCGGCGAGTCCCGGACCCGGGGCTGGCTGGACTGCCGGCTCCGGCTCGCCGACCTGCGGGATCTCACCACCGCCGTCCACCGGCTGCGCGCGCTGTTCGACCTGGACGCCGACCCCGACGCGGTGGACGAGCAGCTGGGCGCCGACCGGCTGCTCGGCGCGGCCGTCCGGGCCCGGCCCGGTCTGCGCTCGCCCGGGCACGTCGACCCGCACGAGCTGGCCGTCCGGGCCGTCCTCGGTCAGCAGGTCACCGTCGCGGCCGCCCGCACCCTGGCGGCCCGGCTGGCCGGGACGTACGGGGCCGCGCTGCCCGCGCCGAGCGGTGGACTGACCCGGCTGTTCCCGACGGCCGCCGCGCTGGCCGGCGCGGACCCGGCCGACCTCGCGATGCCGGCCGCCCGCAAACGGGCCCTGACTGGGCTCTGCGCGGCCCTGGCCGAGGGCGCGGTCCGGCTGGACGGCGGCGTGGACCGCGAGCAGGCCGCCGCCCAGCTGCTGGCCCTGCCGGGCATCGGCCCCTGGACGGTCGGCTACCTCCGGATGCGGGCGCTCGCCGACCCCGACGTGTTCCTGCCGGGCGACGTCGGCGTGCGACACGGCCTGCTGCGGCTCGGCGCCGCCGGGGATCCGAGGAGCGCCGCGGCGATCGCGACCGGCTGGGCGCCCTGGCGCTCGTACGCGGTGCACCGCCTGTGGGTGCTCGCCTCGAACCAGGCGGCGGACGCCGCACCGTACACCGGGACGGACGCCACGCCGTGCGGCGGGGTGGAAACCCCGACGTACACCGGGACGGACGCCACGCAGTGCAGCGGGGTGGAAAACCCGACGGCGACGGGCACCGCGGTGACCGAGGACGGACAGCCGGCGGAGTCGGCCCGAGAAGCGGAGTGTGAAACGGCATGACCACGGTCTTCACCACGATGGACAGCCCGCTGGGACGGCTGCTGCTGAGCGGCTCCCGGGACGGCGACGGGCCGGCGGCCCTCGCCACGGTGACCGCCCCCGGACAGAAGGGCGCTCTCGCCGAGCCCGCCGACGACTGGGAGTACGACCCGGAGGCGCTGGCGCCGGCGGTCGAGCAGCTGACGGCCTACTTCGCCGGCGAGCTGACCGCCTTCGACCTGCCGCTGGCGCCGGTCGGCACGGAGTTCCGGCAGCGGATCTGGGCGGCGCTCGACGACATTCCGTACGGTGCGACCGTCACCTACGGCCAGCTGGCCGCGATGGCCGGCCAGCCGCCCCAGGCGGTGCGGGCGGTCGGCGGCGCGGTCGGCGCCAATCCGCTGCTGGTGATCCGGCCCTGCCACCGCGTGATGGGCGCGAGCGGCGCGCTGACCGGTTTCGCGGCCGGGGTCGACCGCAAGCGGCGGCTGCTGGATCTGGAGGCGCAGCGCGCGACGCTGTTCTGAGCCCTGCTCCGGGGCGCTGTTCCGGGCCCTGCTGCGCGACGGTGTTCCGCGCCCTGCGGCGGGGGGACGTCCGTCGGGGCCGCCCTCGGGCCGCGGGGGCGGGCGGACGGGGTGCTCGGGCCGCGACTCGGGCCGCGGGGTCAGGCGGAGGACGTGCCCGGGCCGGGGGCGGCGAGTGCCCGGGCGAGGCTCTCCAGGCCCGGCAGCGCCGCCATCACGGCCTCGCGCTCGGTGGGGGAGAGGCTGCCGAGTGCGTCGGCGATCCTGCGCTCGTGCGCCCGCTGCCAGTCCTCCAGCTGCCGGTGGCCGGCGTCGGTGAGGGCGATCCGCGCGGTCCGGCGGTCCCCGGGGTCGGCCTGGCGGTCGACGAATCCCGCCTCCAGCAGCTTGCTGATCAGCCCGCTGACGGTGTTCGGCGCCAACCGCTGCCGGGCCGCCAGTTCGCCGACCCGCAGGGGCGCGGCGGCCAGCGTCTGGAGGAGTTCGATCTGCGCCATCGGCAGCGACTCCCACGGGTAGTCGGTGCGGATGCTGCTGCGCAGGGCGCGGCGGAGCCGGGTGACGACGTCGGTGAGCAGCCGGGCGCGCTCGACCGCGAGCGGGGCGCCCGCGCCGGAGGTGTCGCGATCGGGACCGTGGTGGTCCGGGGTGCCGCGGTCCGGGCCGTCGTGGTCCGGGCCGTCGTGGTCCGGGCCGTCGTGCCCGCCGTTTCCGTCGTCCGGGATCGCGCGCGCCGGTGCCGGGGTCCGGTCCGCCGGAGCGGACACCGCGCGGACCGGAGCCTCGCCGGGTGCCTCGGAGTGGGCGTCGGCGCTGGTCGGATCGGGTTCGGGCAGTGGCGGCATGGCCGAAAGCGTAGCGCTTCGCCCGGCGCGGTCCGGTGGCGAGGTCACGGAGCCGGTCGCGCCGGGGGCGGTCGGGGCGGTCGCCGGGGACGGCCTCCAGGGAGATCATCGGGGACAGAGAGGATCTTCGAGCGATAAGGTCGTCAGCAGAACAGCTCGGTGTCAGATATATTTTTCTCATGAGCGCCGACCGCCCCCTCCCCTCGCCCTCGTTCGGCGTCCGGCTGCGGGAGAGCCCGCTGTTCGCCGAACGCGCGCGCCCGCGCGGGGTCGCCCGCTGGCGGTACGCGCACTGGTTGGCCGTCGGCACCGTCTGCCTGGGGGCCTTCCTCGGGCAGCTGACCGCGAGCATCACCGCCCTGGTCTTCCCGGCCCTGGAGCACCACTTCGGGGCGGGCCCGGCGACCGTCGAGTGGGTCGCGCTGGCGTACCTGCTGGTGCTGGTCGCCCTGCTGGCACCGATCGGGCGGCTGTCCGATCTGGTCGGCCGCAAGACGATGTACCTGTGGGGGTTCGCCGTCTTCGCCCTCGCCTCGCTCGGCGCGGGCTTCGCCGGGAGTCTGGCCCTGCTGGTGGCCTGCCGGGCCGTGCAGGCGGTGGGCGGGGCGATGATGCAGGCGAACAGCGTCGCCCTGGTCGCCCGGGGCGTGCCCGGACGGGCGATGCGCGGCGCCCTCGGCGTCCAGGCCGCCGCGCAGGGGCTGGGCCTCGCCCTCGGCCCCACCCTCGGCGGGCTGCTGGTCCAGCACGCGTCCTGGCGGTGGGCTTTCTGGATCAACGTGCCGATCGGTGTGCTCGGCATCCTGGCCGGCTGGTTCCTGCTCCCCAGGACCCGGCCCGAGGCCGCACCGGGGCCGTCCCACGAGGCACCGGGCCGGTCCGCTGCCGAGGCACCGGGCCACGCCGGTGCGCCGATTGCGTCGGGCGGGGGCCGGTTCGACCTCCCCGGGCTGCTGCTGCTCGCCGGTGCCTCCGCGACGCTGCTGCTCGCCCTCTCGGCCGCCTCCGGCCTGCCGGTCCCGGCCTGGGCGGCGGTCGCGCTGCTGCTCGCCTCGGTGGTCCTGGGGCACGCGCTGGCCCGCCGGGAGCAGCGCGCCGAGCGGCCGATCATCGCGCCCGGCCTGGTCAGCACCCCAGGGGTCCGGGCCGGTCTGGTGGTCGCGCTGCTCGGCTACCTGCTGCTGTTCTGTCCACTGGTCCTCGGCCCGATGATGCTGGCCGGAGCGGGCCTGCCGACCGCCCGGGCCGGGTTGGTGATCACCCTCCTGCCGGCCGCCTTCGCCCTCACGGCGACCCTCGGCGGCCGGCTGCTGCCCCGGCACTGGCCGGACGGCACCCGCTGCCGGTGGGGCGCCGGGACGGCCGGGGCCGGGCTGGCCCTGCTCGCGCTGCTCCCGGCCGGGGCCACGCTCCCGCGGCTGATCCCGCCGGGGGTGGCCCTGCTGGTGATCGGTGCCGGGCTGGGTCTGCTGCTGCCGGCCAACAACGCCCTGGTGATGCGCGCCGTGCCGGCGGAGTGCTCGGCCCTGGGCGGCGGCATGGTGAACATGGTCCGCAGCCTCGGGACGGCGCTCGGGACGGCGCTTCCGGTCCTCGGTGTGCACCTGGCCGGGCCCGCGCTCGGGGGCCGGGCGGTGCTGCTCGTCCTGGTGGTGCTCGCCGGGTCGGCCGTGGTCCTCGGCGGGGCCGGCGGCGGTGCTCCCGGCCCGACGGGCACCGACGGGAGGGCCCCGCGCGGTCGGCCCTCGGGCGGGGACCGGACCGGGGTGCGGCGGACGTAGCCCGAAGGCCGTCCGCCGCACCCCGGTGCGGTGCGCGTGCGGTGCTGCGCGTGCGGTGCGCGTGCGGTGCGGGTGCTCAGGAGGTGGCCGGCTCCGCGCCGCGCTCCGTGAGCATCTCCGTGATCAGCTTGATCTCGGAGGTCTGGCCGATGACCATCGACTGCGCGAGCCGCTTCTCCGACTCGTTCTTCGCCAGGTCGACGTAGCCCTGCGCCATCGCCACCCCGCCCTTGTGGTGCTCCAGCATCAGCTGCAGGTAGTAGACCTCGGCCTCCCGGCCGCTCAGGCCGCGCAGCTTGTCGAGCTGGGTGTTGGTGGCCATGCCGGGCATCAGCGAGCCGTCGTGGGCCTGGTAGGCGTGGCCCATCTGCATCCACGCCATCGGCTTGGCCGCCGAGGACTGGGTCAGCCCCCACTGGTCGAGCCAGCCCATCATCATCCCGCGCTGGTTCGCCTGGGTGTTGATGATGTCGAAGGCCAGGTTGCGGACCGGCACGTCGGCGGTCCGGTCCCGGACGATGAACGACAGGTCCACGGCCTGCTGGTGGTGGACCGACATGTCCCGGGCGAACCCGGCCTCGGGAGAGCCGTCCGCCGGAGCGACCGCGACCGTGCCGGAGGCGCTGCTGCTGGTGCCGCTCGCCACCAGGGCGGGCACGCCCAGGCAGAGCGCCACCGCCGCCGCCAGCGCCGCCGGCCACCACAGCTTGCGGCGCCGCGCGGAGGTGATCCGCGGGTCGCTCACGTCCGAGGACCGCTCGGCCGGGGTCTTCCGCTCGGAGCTCATCGCGTCGCCCCCGGTCACTGCGGGCCGGTGCAGGACGCGCCGGGCTCCTGGGTCTGCTTGCCCTGGACGTACTTGGAGAAGAACTCGCCCACCCGCGGGTCACTGGCGCTGTCCAGCACCAGCTGGGTGCCCCAGGCGCTGAGGGTGATGGTGCCCGGCTCGTCCGGGTAGGGGCTCATCAGCGAGTACGGGGTCGCCTGCACCTTGTCGGAGAGCGCCTTGATGTCGTCCGGCGTGGCCTTGGCGTTGTAGGTGACCCAGACCGCGCCGTGCTCCAGCGAGTGCACCGCGTTCTCGTTCACCACCGGCTGGTCGTAGACGTGGCCCATGCAGTCCAGCCAGACCGGGTTGTGGTCGCCGCCGACCGGGGGCGTCTGGCCGTACGTGACCTTGGTCTGGACGTGGTTGCGGGTCAGGTTGTCGTACGTCTTCACGCCGTCGATCGGCTTGTTCGCGGCCGCCTCCGCGGCGGCCGCCTTGGCCTTCTTCTTCTGGTTCGCGTCGGTGACGATCCAGGTGCCGGTCGCCACCGCGCCGATCACCACCACACCGGCGACGACCCCGGCGATCACCTTGTTGCGGCGGTCGCGACGCTGCTCCTCGGCGCGCAGCTCGGCGATCCGGGCCCGGCGGTCCAGGCCGGTCTGCTTGCCGGACGGCTTGTTCGAGCTGCTCGACTGCTTCGAGGCGGAACCCATGGAGATGTCCTTGTCCCCGTCGTGCGCTCTGGGCACGACGGCGTGAGAGATGGAGGAAGGCGCGGAGCCGTCGGCCCGGATCGCCCGTGGGTGCGGGCGCGGACCGGCGGTGGGTTCCGCTCAGGATCTGTGGATCTGCAATTCGTGCAGGTCGGGCGCGAGACGGTGGGCGACCGGGGTGCCCGGGCGCGGGGTCTCGGGCAGCGCGTCCACGGTGACCAGCCGGGGCAGGGTGCCGGGCACCGGCTGCGGCGGGGCGTTCGGAAGCTGCGACTCCTGGGCACAGGACGGGTGGCTGGAGCACCCGTTGTTGTTCCGGGGCAGGCCGTCCAGGGCCGAGCACCAGGTGTGGTCCGGCCGCTCGTCGGCGTACCGGACGGCCGGCTGTCCGTGGTGCGGGGCGCCCGAGGCCACGGTCGCCGCGAGTGCGGCGGCCCGCCCGGTCGGGGCCGCGTCGCGCGGGGCGGCGGTTCCGGTCGGCGTGGCGTCGGCGGTGCCTGCTCCGGGGGCGGTGGCGCGCGGGCCGACCGGTCCGGTGGCCGGCGCGAGCAGCGCGCCCGCCTCACCTGCGGCGGCCTGGGCGCTGGCGGCGCACGGGAGCACGGTGAGCAGTCCGACCAGGAGCAGCGACCACAGAGCGCCCACCGGGCGGCCCGCGGCTGCGGCCCTCCCCGGCCGAGGTGCTCTGGGCGCCGACGCGGTCATGCGCACATATTAATCAGCCGAACGAGTGAAGCGATGCCCCCCTCGGGCCCCGAATTTCCGTACGCCCCCGCCCGGGAGCCCGGGTGTCGGCTCCCACGGCACCTCCGGCGACCGACCGGTGGGCGGCCCCGGACCGACAGCGGACACGGGCGGTTGCGGCACGGCGGTACACGTCGGATGCCCACCGGCCCCTTCGGCCCGGTTCGTCATCAGGGGCGCCCGTGGGTCCCCCGATCGGTGCGGCGTTGTCCCCGAATGCCGGACACCGTCGGTGCGCACGGGGAGAATGACGTCGAGTCCGGGACGCGGTCAGCCCGCTCGGCAGAGCCGCCGCGCCCGCCGGGGGACGGCAAGCACCGACCAGGAGTCGCCAGATGAGCAACCAGGGCGCACCCGCCCAGCACCGGCCGGAGGACGACTGGTGGCACGCGGTGTACGAGGGGCCGGCCGGCACCCTCCCGGACACGCCGGGCGCCGTGGCGGGGGAGGGCAGCGTCGACGACTGGTTCGCGACCGCCGCCGGCCTGATCGGGGCTCAGCGCACCGCCGAGACGGGCGTGCCCGCCGAGGTGACGGGCTCGGCCGACGGGAGCGCGGACCGGTCGCCGCGGATCTGGGCACAGGCCGGCGCCGAGACGGCGGGGGTGGACGCGGAGCGGGCGCAGGCGGGCCCGGCGACGGTGAAGGCCGACCCGGCGCCCCGGGATTCGGCTCCGCGGGATTCGGCTCCGCGGGATTCGGGGCCCCGGGATTCGGCTCCGCGGGATTCGGATTCGGGGCCCCGGGACCCTGCGGCCGAGGGAGCACCGCCGGTGGCGGCGGTCGACCGGCCAAGCCTGGACGACTGGTTCGACACCGCCCTGGGCGTGATCGGCGTGCAGCGGCCGAGCGGGAGTGCCCCGGGGCCGGTGCCCGCCGAGCGCGAGACGGAGCCAGCCGCGTCGGCCGCGCCGCCCGTGCTTGAGCCGCCCGTGCTCGGGCCCCTCGTGCCTGACGCGCCCGCGCCTGAGCCGCCCGCGTCGGACGCGGCCCGGAGGCCGGTCGGTGCCCGCAGCTCCGCGCCGGTCGAACCGGTCGGGCCGGACGAGACGCACAGGTTCCCGGCACCCTTCTGGGCCGGCCGTACCGTCCCCGCAGCGGAGCGGATCCCGGAAGTAACGCCTGACGCGGTGCCGGACGGGGCGCCGGCCGAGGTCCCGGCCGAAGGCCGCGCAACCGTTCCCGTACTCGCCGGCCCGGTCGTCCCGGCGGCGGAACCCGCGCCCGCCGTCTCCTCGGAGGAGCCCGCTCCGGCCGGGGCGCCCACTCCCGTCAGATCCACCCCTCCCGCCGTGCCGCCCACTCCCGTCAGGTCGGCCCCTCCCGCTGTGCCGCCCGCTCCCGTCAGGTCGGCCCCTCCCGTGCCGGCCGTCCCCGTCCGTCCGGCAGGCCGCGCTGGGGGCGCCGAACCGGCGGCGCCCGCGCCGCCGCACGTGGGGGAGCGCCCGCCCACCTACGGCCCGGAGCCGACCGCCGTCCCGGCCGCCGATCCGGAGGCGCTGGGCGTGATCGTCCCCGACACCGCGCTGGAGGGGGCGCAGTACGCGTCGGCCACCCTGCGGGCCGCCTCCGTCCGGGGCGACTCGGCCCGCCACCGGGGCGAACCCCGCCGCGACAGCCTGCTGGTGACCCGCTTCGGCGACGGCCCCGACGGGCTCCTCCTCGCCGTCCTCGGCGGCTACGGCCGTACCGAGGGGCAGCGGGAACCGGCCCCCCAGGAGGTGGCCGCCGCCACCGCCGAGGCCTGCCGACAGCTCGCCTCCGCCGTCGGCCGCAGCCGCGCCGAACTCGCCGCCGACCTTCGTGCGGGCGCCCGGGACCGGCTCCGCTACGGCCTGCAGCGCCTCGCCACCGGTGCCTGCGCGCCGCTGCGCGCCCTGGTCACGGACACCCCCGTGCCGGTCACGGAGGCCCACTCCCTCCTCACCGACGCTCCCGAGCCGCCCGGTGCCGAGACCCGGGACGAGTGGCCCGAGCAGCCCCCACCGGGATCGCTGCACTGCCTCCTGCTCTCCCTGGACCCGGAGGCGGCCTACCGCGCGGCGTTCGGGGTGGGGCCGGGTGGTCTCTACCTGCTTCGCTCCGGCCACTGGATCGACGCGTACGCCGCCCGCCTGCTGCACCACCCGGACGGTCACCCGCCGGTGCCCGCCGAGGCGGTGCCCGATCCCCGTCCCTTCCGGTTCCGGCTGGTGCCGGCCACGTCCGGCGACATCCTGGTGCTCTGCACGCCCGGCCTGGCCGGGCCGATCGCCGACGAGCCCGCCGTCGCGCACTTCCTGGCCTCGCACTGGGCGCACCCCCACCCGCCGGGTACGGTCGACTTCCTCCGTCAGGTGCAGGTCCGGGCCAAGGGGTATGCCGACGACCGGACGGCCGCCGCACTCTGGACAGAGTGATCCACGAGCGGGCCCGCCGCCTGGCCCCCGGGCCCCGTCACCCCTGGGCCGCCTCCGCCGGGCCGGTCAGCGTCGGCCGAGCAGCGCCGCCGCGCCGGCGGCCGTCTGGGCCAGCGCCTCGGTGCGGCGGGCACCGGGCAGCCCGATCGCCAGCGGAACGGCGAAGCCGTCCAGCAGCGCGCGGAGTTGGACGGCCCGGTCGTTCGCCGGTCCGGGGGTGAACGCCCCGCAGGTCGTCCCCTCCTCGATCAGCGCGACCAGGTCGGCCTGCCAGGGGCCCTCGATGTCGAGCTGGCCCTGCCGGATCTCCGCACTCGCGGGCGAGCGCCCCCAGACCTCGACCCAGAGGATCCACCGGGGGTCGCCCGGGCCCTCGGGAAGGTACAGCCGCCGGTACTCCGAGAGCCGGTCCCACACGTCGTCCTCGGAGCGCGCCAGCGCGGCCTGCCGACGGCTGCCGAGCTGCTCCTCGCTCCAGCGGAGTGTCTCCAGCAGGAGCTGGTCCTTGCTGCCGAAGTAGTAGAGGAGATGGCCGGCGCTCATCTGGAGCTGCTTCCCGAGGCCCGCCATGGTCAGCTTGGCGAGCCCGTGCTCGGCGATCGCGGCCCGCGCGACGGCGAACACCTCCTCGCGGGGGCGCGCCGGGCGGCGCGGCCGGGGGTCCGCCATGGTGTGTTCTCCTCCTGCTGCCGGTCGACCCTCACGATACGTGGCCCGGTCTGCCGACCTCGCGCTCCGTGGAGGCGCCGCCCGGTCTTGACGGCGGGCACGGCCGGCGCCGGAGGACCGCCCTGGCAGGCCGGTACCCAGGTGGTGCGGTCCTTCAGGTTCGAGCCGAACGCGTGGGTGGATGCCGGATCGGGCCCGACGGTCAGCACGGTGTGCGCGCCGGCGACCGCAGGCTCCTGGTCGATCTCACGACCACCGACCACCGACCACCGACCGCCGACCACCGCCGCCGCACCGGCCGCGCCCTGGACCGCTTCTGCGAGCTCTGCCGGCACTGAACGAAGCCGGCCTCGCACGCGATGGCCGTGGGTCGCCGCTCCGAGCTGCCCGCAGACAGGAGCCGTCCGAGGTCTGACGGAACGGCCCCGCGGACCGCCGCGACGACACCCGCCCGACCCTCCGCGCCGGTGAACCGGCTGTTCAGGGGCCAGGCGGTACCGTCGGCACCATGATGATCGTCGAACTCGCCCTCACACTCGATCCGGAACGTCTCGCCGCGCGCCCGGCCCACCGGGAGAAGCTGGCCGTCCTGCACGCGGACGGGCGGCTGATCGCCGCCGGGCCCTGGGAGGGGGACACCGGCGCCCTGCTGCTGTTCGACGTCGAGCGACCGGAGTTGGAGCTCATCCTCGACGCCGACCCGTACTACAGGACGCCCGGCGTCGAGGTGGCGGCCGTCCGCGAGTGGAACCCGGTGTTCGGCCTGTCCCGCTGACCGCGGCGGCCCCCGCTCGTCACCCCGTCCGGCCCCCGCGGCGTCCCGGGCGTCCCGGCCCCGGCATCGCCTGCGGAACGGGAGCCGTCCGTCACCCCGTCCGCCTCGGCGCTGCCCGGCCCGCCTCGCCACCGCCCGGGCGGCCGTCGGGGCGGCCCGGAACCCGGCTCGCGGCCGCCCGATCCGGGCCGGTCGGCGCCCGCCCGAAAAGCGGCCGGGCGGCCGGTTGGCGAGCCCGATCATCCCGCGACACTTACCCCTGGTAAGCCACTTGACCTGCGGGCCGGATCAGCCGATACCCATCAACGGCAGCTGAACTCGCACCCGAGAGGCCCCCGTGATGTGGCTCCGCATCCTGACCGCCGCAGGCATCCTCCTGGTCGCCGCGAGCGCGGTGTTCGTCCTCGCCCGGTGCACCTCGGGCGCCGCCGGTGAACGAGCCGGACCGACCGAGCCGGACACCCGGACGTCCGCCGTCGAGAGCGGGCTGATCCCGGGGCCGGAGGAGGAGTGCTTGTGACCGGCCGCAGCGGTCGCGGTCAACCGGTTCCGGAGGGCCGCCGCGTGAGAGCGCCGGAGGCGTGCAGGGCGAGGCTCTCGCGCAGGTGGGCCAGCCGGTCGATCTCGGCGTCGAGGGCCGCCAGCCTGCGGCCGACGACCCCGGAGCCGGGCGAGCCGGGTTCGACGGAGCCGCACCGGGGCGGCGGGTCCTGGCCGAGCAGGTGCAGGCGGTCGGCGCAGCCGCGCAGGTCCTCGATGGTGAGCCCGAGGGCCAGCAGCTCGCGGATGACCCGCACGCGGGCGATCTCGCCCGGCCCGTACTCCCGTTGCCCGGAGGACGTCCGGACGGGCGGGGGCAGGAGTCCGCGCTGCTCGTAGAGCCTCAGCGCCCTCGGTGTGGCCCCGGCCGCAGCTGCCGCGTCGCCGATCCGCATGCTGTCCCCCGCTCCCCGAACTCCGCCGTGGACCGCCCCCGGCCGGTGCCGCGCAGCCACCGCCGGCGTCACGACGCCCGGCGACTGCACGACGACGGCGCCACAACTCCCTACGGTTCCACGACGACGGCGCCGAAGTGCCTGCCCTCGATCATCTCCTGCAACGCCTGCGGCGCGCGATCGATGCCCGCGATCCGGGTGTGGGGGAAGCGGATCTCTCCGGAGCGCAGCCAGTCGCCGAAGCGGCCGGTCCACTCCCGCTCCACGTCCGGGTGGTCGGCGCCGCTGTATCCGCGCAGCGAGACGCCCTTGACGACCAGGCGGAAGGCGTCGATCTCCACCGGTGCGCTGCCACCGGCCAGTTGCGCCGACAGCTGCCCGGACAGCGTTCCGACCAGGACGAACCGCGCGCCCTGCCGGGCCGCACCGAGTGCCGCGACCAGTTGATCGCCGGCCACGGTGTCCACCAGGACGTCGACACCCTCCGGCGCGGCCTTCGCGAGCTGCGCCGCGATCGGCTCGCCCCCACGCAGCAGGACCGCGTCGTAGCCGAGTTCGGCAACCAGGCGGTCGGCCTTCGCGGGCGAGCCGGTGGTGCCGATCACCCTTCCGGCGCCCAGCAACCGGGCGATCTGCCCGGCGAGCGATCCCACGGCTCCCGCCGCGCCGGTGACGAGGACGGTGTCGCCCGCGCGGACCTCGGCGAGCCGGGTCAGGGCGCCGTAGGCGGCCGACCCGGGGGAGAGGTGGGCGACGGGATCGGGCAGGGTGCCGTCCAGCGGGGTGCAGTCCGCGGCGGCGACCAGGGCGTACTCCCGCCAGCCGAGCAGGTGGGACACCATGTCGCCGATGCGCAGCGGGCTCCCCGCCGCCGCGGCCACGACCTCGCCGACGGCGGGCCCGAACAGCACGTCCCCGCTGCGCAGCGGCGGCAGTGGCACGCCCTCGACCTCCCCGCCGATCAGCGTCCGCAGGCCGGGGAAGACCAGGAAGTGCCGGTTCCTGACCAGGACCTGGCCCGCCCCGGGCACGGGCAGGGGCGTCTCGACGACCGCGAGGTGCTCCCTCCCGGGCAGCCCCTCGGGGACGGTGGCGAGTCGGACTTCGCGGGACGTACGGGGCAGGGCTTCGGTCACGGTCGTCTCCTGGGCGGGCTCGGGACAGCGTCGGCGCACTCCGGCGACGACAGGCCGTGGGCCCGCGGCCGCCGGAGTGCGCCGACGCTAACTCCTGACCCGCGGGTCAGGGTCAAGCCGATCCCGTCCCTGTCCCGCACGAACCTGACGGTGGCTCAGGCAGTCGGCTGCTGCTGGGTGATGCAGTGGATGCCGCCTCCGTTGGCGAAGATCTCGCGGGCGTCCACGAGCTCCACCGTCCGGCCGGGGTAGGCCTCGCCCAGGATGTCGGCGGCCTGCTGGTCGCGCGGGTCGCCGAAGGCGCACAGGACGACCACGCCGTTGGCGACGTAGTGGTTGACGTAGGAGTAGTCGACGGGCTCGTCGTCCTCGTCGAACAGCACGGTCGGGGCCGGGAGTTCGATGACCTGGAGGGTGCGGCCACCGGCGTCCGTGGAGGTCCGCAGGATGGTGACCAGGTCCTTGCAGACCTCGTGGTCGGGGTGCGAGGGGTCGGGCTGGACGTGGGCGACCACGACGCCCGGCCGGACGAAGGAGGCGACGATGTCGATGTGGCCGCGGGTGCCGAACTCGTCGTAGTCGCGGGTGAGTCCGCGCGGCAGCCAGACGGCCTTGGTGGTGCCCAGCTGGGCGTGCAGTTCGGCCTCCACCTCCTCCCTGGTCCAGTCGGCGTTGCGGCCCTCGCCGAGCTGGACCGTCTCGGTGACCAGGACGGTGCCCTCGCCGTCGACGTGGATGCCGCCGCCCTCGTTGATGAGACGGGAGGCGAAGCGCCGCACGCCGGCCAGGCCGGTCACGGCCTCCGCGACGTGCCGGTCCTTCTCCCAGCTCGCCCAGGACTGCGCGCCCCACCCGTTGAACACCCAGTCGGTGGCGGCGATCCCGCCCTTGCCGTCGATGAGGAAGCTCGGGCCGATGTCCCGCATCCAGGCGTCGTCCAGCGGTCGCTCCACGAGCTCGACCTGCTCGGCGACGTACCTGCGGGCGTCCTCGCTCTCACCGGTGTTGACGACCAGCGTCACCGGCTCGTACCGGACGAGGGTGTTGGCGACCTCGGCCCAGGCGAGGCGGGCGGCGTGCAGGTGCTCGGCGCTGTCGAAGGTCTGGTTGGCGGTGGGGAAGGCCATCCAGGTGCGGTCGTGCGGGGCCCATTCGGCGGGCATCCGGTAGCCGAGCACGGCGGGAGTGGTCATGAGGGTGGGATCCTAAGCGGTGGGGGAGGGACGGCGGGTGGTGCCGGGTCGCGCGGGGCGCCGGCTCACTGGAGGTACGGGCTCACAGGAAGTACAGGCGGCTGAGCGAGACGCTGTCGGCCGGCTCGGAGCGGATGGGGGAGCCGTCGAGCGAGACCAGGCCGGTCTCGGCCACCTGCACGTCGCCGATCCGGGCGTTGCGGACCATGTCGCGGGGGCCGATGCCGCGGGTGTCGCGGACGGCGACGCGGCGGCGGCGGGTGGGCATTTCGTCGCCGTTGTCGGTGGCGGCCCGGGCGACGAAGGCGACGGAGAGGTCGGCGGCGGTGGCGCCGTGGGCGCCGAACTGGGGGCCGAGGACGAGGGGTTCGCAGCGGTCGGTGGAGGCGTTGGGGTCGCCGGTGACGCCGTAGGCGGGGAAGCCGGCTTTGAGGACGAGTTGGGGTTTGGCGCCGAAGTGGTCGGGGCGCCAGAGGACGATGTCGGCGAGTTTGCCGATCTCGAGGGAGCCGACCTCGTGGGCCAGGCCGTGGGCGATGGCGGGGTTGATGGTGAGTTTGGCGATGTAGCGCAGGACGCGGTCGTTGTCGTCGCCGTGGGCGGTGGTGCCGTAGGAGCCGGTGCCGTCGAGGGGGCCGAGTTCGTTCTTCATCTTGCCGGCCATGGCGAAGGTACGGCGTACGGTCTCGCCGGCGCGGCCCATGCCCTGGGCGTCGGAGGAGGTGATGCCGATGACGCCGAGGTCGTGCAGGACGTCTTCGGCGCCCATGGTGCCGGCGCGGATGCGGTCGCGGGCCATGGCGGCGTCGCCGGGCAGGTCGGTCTTGAGGTCGTGGGCGGAGACGATCATGCCGAAGTGTTCGGCGAGGGCGTCGCGGCCGAAGGGCAGGGTGGGGTTGGTGGAGGAGCCGATGACGTTCTCGACGCCGGCCATCTTGAGGACGTTGGGGACGTGTCCGCCACCGCAGCCCTCGATGTGGAAGGCGTGGATGGTGCGGCCTTCGAGGACGGCGAGGGTGTCCTCGACGGAGAGGCATTCGTTGAGGCCGTCGGTGTGCAGGGCGACCTGGACGTCGTGTTCCTCGGCGACGCGCAGGGCGGTGTCCAGGGCGCGGGTGTGGGCGCCCATGTCCTCGTGGACCTTGAAGCCGCAGGCGCCGCCCTCGGCGAGGGCCTCGATGAGGGGGGCGGGGTCGGAGGAGGAGCCGCGGCCGAGGAAGCCGATGTTGACGGGCCAGGCGTCGAAGGCGTTGAAGGCGTGGCGCAGGGCCCAGGGTGAGTTCACCCCGACGCCCCAGACGGGGCCGAATTCCTGGCCGATGACGGTGGTGACGCCGGAGGCGAGGGAGGCTTCCATGATGCGGGGGGACAGGAGGTGGACGTGGGTGTCGATGGCGCCGGCGGTGGCGATCATGCCTTCGCCGGAGACGATGGTGGTGCCGGTGCCGACGACGACGTCGACGCCGTGGAGGGTGTCGGGGTTGCCGGCGCGGCCGATGGAGGCGATCCGGCCGTCGATGAGGCCGATGGAGGTCTTGCGGATGCCCTGGATCGCGTCGATCACCAGGACGTTGCTGATCACCACGTCGCAGGTGTCGCGGACGGCGGCGGCCTTCAGGTGCAGGCCGTCGCGGGCGGTCTTGCCGAAGCCGGCCAGGAACTCCTCGCCCGGCTCCTGCGAGTCCGTCTCGACCCGTACGATCAGGCCGCTGTCGCCCAGCCGGATCCGGTCCCCGGCCCGCGGACCGTGCACCGAGATGTAGTCATGGGGCGTGATCGCGCTCATGCTCCCACCTCGCCGCACCCGGCGGGGCGGGACCGCCGGGCGGCTCCGTCCGGTCGCTCTGCCCGGGTCCGGGGCCGGGGGTGCCCCCAACGCTCGCTCATGACTCGACCTCCGTGTCGTCGAAGCTGATCAGGTATCCGGTCGCGCGGGCCTTGCCGAGCGCGGCCTCCTTGGCGCCGGGGGCGTCCAGCGGGCCGTCGACCAGGCCGGCGAAGCCGATCGCCACCCGTTGGCCGCCGATCGGGACGAGTCCGACCTCCACGGTGGCGCCCGGGTCGAAGCGGACGGAGGACCCGGCCGGGACGGCCAGGTGCGTGCCGTAGGCCGCCGCCCGGTCGAAGGCGAGGCGCGGGTTGGCCTCGAAGAAGTGGAAGTGCGAGGTGACCGAGATCGGGACGGCCGAGGTGTTGTGGACCGCCAGCACCACCGTCTCCTCCACCGGGTCGTAGCCCTCGCCCGCGCCGATCAGGGCACCGCCGGGGGCGCCGTCCCCGAGGGAGCCCGCTCCCCGGAACGGGTCGTCGACCACGGCGAGCCGGGTGCCGTCGTCGAACACGGCCTCGACCTGGACGACGGTGACCACGTCCGGTACGCCGGGCAGGACGTCCTCGGCGGTGAGCACGCTGCGGCCGGCCTCGATGGCCTCGGCCAGCCGGCGGCCGTCGCGGGCCGCCTCGCAGACGGCGTCCGCGATCAGTGCGTGCGCCTCGGGCACGTTGAGGCGCACGCCCCGGGCGCGGCGGGCGCGGGCCAGCTCGGCTGCGGTGAAGATCAGCAGCCGGTCCCGCTCGGTGGGGGTCAGTCGCACGGTTCCTCGCTAGCGGTCGACGGTGTGCCGGGGCGGGCCGGCGGGGGCCGGTCGGTCCGGCCCGGGAAAGTTAGAACGGCGTTCAAACATCCCCGGCTCATTGAACCCGGACGGGGCCGCCCTGTCCAGCCTCGCCGGGGCGCGGCCGCACTCCCTCCAGCCTGGCGCCGCCCCGGGCGGCCCGCCCGGGCGGAGGTCGCGCGCCGCGCCCGGGCCTCGTCCGATCAGCGTTCCCCCCTCACCCCCGGCGCGGGAGCCGCCGCGCCGGAGCGAGCGCCCCGGTCCGCGCGCGGCGGTCCACCGGTCCACCCGTTTGCCGTAGCGGATCGACGGGCGCGGCGGACGGCGACCGGGAGGGCCCTACGTCTCGCAAACCTGTCCGAGGCCGGGGATCGGATCACGCGACGGTGTTCGAGCCCCTTTCACCCCATGTGACCGGACGCACACTGTTGCAAAGCGCCGCAGCTGGGCATGAGGATGAGTGTCGGTAAGAGGCTGCCCGGCCGGCGGGGGACTCCGGCACGGGCGTCGTGCGAAGGCGGGGGCGTGTGGTGATGGACGGTCAGGCGCGGTTTCCGCGGCAGCGGACGGATTCAGGGTCGTGGCGACGGATGGATCCGGGGCCGCGGTCGGCGCCGGGTGACGCGGTCGGATTCCCGGCGCCCGGTGGCGGGCCGGCCGGGCAGACCGGCCCCGCCAGGGCGGCCGACCCGGCCGACCAGGGCGTACGCGGGGTGTCCGCCCCCGGCTGCGCCCTGCACCGGCGGCTGCACCTCCCGCTCGACGCGGCCGACCTGGTCGCGGTCGGCGCCGTCCGGCACCGGCTGCGTGGCGCACTCGAACAGTGGGGTGTTCCCGAACTCGCCGACACCGCCGAACTGCTGACGTCGGAGGTGGTGACCAACGCGCTGGTGCACACCACCCACGGCGCGGTGTTCGACGCGGTGCTCACGGCGGACCTGCGGCTGCGGATCGAGGTCCAGGACGGCACACCACGGCTGCCGGGCCGCCGGCGCGAGCCGGCCGCTGAGTTCGCCACCTCGGGCCGCGGCCTGTTCCTGGTCGAGGCCCTCGCCGACGACTGGGGCGTCCAGCTCCGCGGGGACGGCAAGGTCACCTGGTTCGAGTTGGCATATTCCTGAGCCGATCGCCCGGCCCCTCCCCGAACGCCCGTAGCGGCTGTTCGGGGACTTCCGGACGGCCCGGTACGCCCCGGGGGCATTCGCGGTCGTTCGCCGTCGAAGGAAAGATTCCCGGGCGCCGCCATTGCCGCTCTGCCGAACATTAGACAGGATGGTAAGAACGTGTGCCCGGGAGCGGGACCCAGCGGGGAGATCCGGCCTCGACCGACCACCGCTCGCCGGCCCACTCCTTCAGATCCATCACCACACGGTCATGCGCCCCGCCCGGACGGGCCCGCATGGCACGGCAGCGGCAGGAGCAGCATGGCCACAGAGCCCGAGCCACAGGGGCCGGGGCTACCGCCCGGTCCGCCCGCGGCCGGGTCCGGCCGCGCCAGGCCGCCCGCCCAGGCGGTCCGCCGGCATGCGCTGCGCACCGCGCCGGGCCTCGCGGCCGGCCGGATGGCGCCGGTCGTGCCCAGCGGTCTGCCGACCCCCTCCGGGGACTCCACCCCGGACTGGCTGGAACCGGCGATGGCCGCCAACGGCATCGGATCCTTCGACTGGGACATCCGGCGTGACGTCCTGGAGGGCGACCAGCGCGCCTGCACCATCCTGGGCGTGGAGAAGGGCCGCTTCGACCACACCTCGGCGTCCTTCCTCGGGCTGCTGCACCCGGAGGACGCGCCGGTGGTGCGCCGCCGCGTCGAGCGCGCGGTGGCCGAGCTGGGCCAGTGCGGCGCGTACTACCGCACGGTCGGCCACGGCGGCACGATGCGCGCCGTACGCTTCCGCGGCCGGGTGCTGGCGGACGCCTTCGGCCGGGCCTCCCGGATGGTCGGATTCGTCTGGGACGCCACCGTCGAACTGCACAAGCGCGACCGCGCCGACCGGATGGCCATGCTGCGCGAGGAGCGCTCGCGCTTCATCAAGGAGGCCGCCCGGGCGCTCTCCGAGGCGGTCACCGTCAGGGACGTCGCCCGGGTCTTCACCGAGCTGCCGCTGCCCGGCCTGCCGCCGGACGGCCTGGTGCTCGCCTCCCAGGAGGCCGGCCGGGTCCAGATCCTCGGGGCCAGCGGCTACCAGCCGCACGAGCTGGCCGGCTACGACCGCTCACTGCTGCCACCCACGCACCCCGCCGCCGAGGCGATCCGGCTGCGTGCCCCGGTGTTCATCGCCAGCCGCGAGGAGTACCGCGAGCGCTACTCGGAGGTCTGGACGACGGCCAGTCCGATCCGCAGCGCCTGGGCCTTCCTGCCGCTGGTCGCCAGCGGCCGGGCCATCGGCGTCTGCCTGGTCAGCTTCGACGACGACCGCGAACTCGACGCGGACGAGCGCACGCTGCTCTCCACCCTGGGCGGCCTGGTGGCGCAGTCGCTGGCCCGGGCCCGCCTGCACGACGCCGAGCACGAGCTGGCGGCCGGGCTGCAGCGGGTGATGCTGCCGCGCACGGTGCCGTCGATCCCCGGCGTCTCCACCGCCGTGCGCTACCTGGCAGCCGGGTCCGGCCTGCAGATCGGCGGCGACTGGTACGACGTGGTGCCGCTGCCCGGCGGGCACGTCGGTCTGGTCATCGGCGACGTCCAGGGCCACGACGTGCACGCCGCCGGGATCATGGGCCAGCTGCGGATCGCCCTGCGCGCGTACGCCGCCGAGGGCCACCCGCCGGCCGCCGTGATGGCCCGCGCCTCCCGCTTCCTCGCGGACCTGGACACCGACCACTTCGCCACCTGCACGTACGCGGAGGTGAACGTCGACTACGGCGTGGTCTACGCGGTGCGGGCCGGCCACCTGGATCCGGTGGTGCGCCGGGTGGACGGCACCACGGCGGTGCAACCGGTCGCGGGCGGACTGCCGCTCGGGATCGCGCCGGACGAGGAGTACCGGGTCACCCGGTTCAGCCTCGACCCGGGGGAGACGGTGCTGCTCTGCACCGACGGCCTCGTCGAGTCCCGCACGATGGATCTCGACACCGGCTTCGCCCGGCTCTGCCACGCCCTGTCCGGCGAGCTCCGGCCCCGTCACGAGGGCGTCCGGGATCCCCTGGAGGACCTCGCCGACCGGGTCGCCTCGCAGTCCGCCGACTCCAGCGAGCGCGAGGACGACATAGCGCTCCTGCTGCTGCGCTGGGACGGACCGGAGGGCGGCCTCGCCGCCCAGCAGCTGCGCCGCCGGATCGGACAGGCCGACCTGGCCCGGATCTCCGAGGTCCGGGCCGAGCTGAGGGACGCGCTGAGCCGCTGGGGGGTCGCCGAACTGATCGACACCGCCGAGCTGCTCGCCTCCGAGCTGGTCACCAACGCCATCCGGCACACCGACCGGGACGCCATGTTCACCGCGCGGCTCTACCGGGAGCCCGGCGCGGACGGCGCCAGGCTCCGGGTCGAGGTGGAGGACGAGTCGGATCTCTGGCCGACCCGCCGGACGCCGGGCGAGCAGGCCTCCTCCGGGCGCGGGCTGATGCTGGTGGAGGCCCTGTCGGACGGCTGGGGCGTGGAGCCCCGGGGCTCCGGCAAGCGGATGTGGTTCGAGCTCAGCGCGGCCGGGCTCGCCGCTCCCGCGAGCGGGGGCAGGAGCCCGGCCTGAGCCGGCGCCGCCCGGCGACCGGCCCGGGGCGGCAATCCGGTCCGGGGTGCGAGTCCGGACCGGACGCCGGGCCCCGGTCGGGCGTCAGCCGAACTGCTGCTCCAGATCCTTGAGCTTCTGCTCCAGGGATTCCAGCCGGGGCAGCGTGACGGTCTCGTCCTCGGCGGTGAGGTCGATGGTCCGCCGGCCGGGGCGGACCGGCAGACCGGGCCGGGAGAGCCGACCCTCGACACCCTCGGCGCCGGCCGCTGGCGCCGCCGCCGCTCCGGGGGCCGGGAGCGGCTCCGCGGGTTCGTCCGCCGTCGCTATCGCGGACTCCGATCCGGACTCCAGCTGCCGGGCCGCCCCGCGGGGGCGCCAGACACTGTGGGTGCGGTTGATCGCGCGGATCTCGGCCCGCTCGCGCCGACTGGCCATCCGCTGGCGTTCGCGGTTGGCGGCGGCCTCGCGCTTGTCGTCGCGGACCTCCTCGACCGCCTCGTCCAGGCTGCGGACGCCCTCCAGGAGCATCAGCGACCAGGCCGCGTACGTCTCGCGCGGTGCCCGCAGCCAGCGCACGATCCGGATCTGCGGGAGCGGTCGCGGCACCAGACCCTGCTCGCGCAGTGCGGCGACCCGCGTCTGCTTGAGCGCGCGGTCGAACAGCACGGCCGCCGAGAGGGACATCCCCGCGAAGAACTGCGGCGCCCCGGCGTGACCGAAGCCGCGCGGCGCGTGCACCCAGTTGAACCAGGCGGACGCGCCGGCGAACAGCCAGACCAGCAGTCGGGAGCCGAGCGCCGCGTCGCCGTGGCTCGCCTCGCGGACCGCCAGCACCGAGCAGAACATCGCGGCTCCGTCGAGGCCGAACGGCACCAGGTACTCCCAGCCCCCGGAGAGGTTGAGGTTCTGCACCCCGAAGCCGACCAGGCCGTGGAAGGAGAGCGCCGCCGCGACCGCTGCACAGCAGAACAGCAGCGTGTAGGACGCCCCTCCGTAGAGCGATTCCTTCCGTCGCCTGCGCTCCTCGGAACGCTCCCAGGAATCGGAGCCGACCGTGGCCGAGGAGGAGCCCCTGGTACGTGCGAAGGCCACCAGCACAGCGCTGACCACCAGCGCTGCCACGCCCGTGACGGCCCAGCCCAGTGGTATGTCGGACAGTTTCATCGCCTGAACCAGCCTCGCTTTCCTGCGTAGTGACGGCGGCACCATCATGGCGGATTCGCGGCTGCGGAATGACTGATTTGCTGTCAATGCGCTGAGGAGGGGGATTTCTGACGGGATATAAATGCGATCGTATTACTGATATCCCTGCGCTATTTCCCGGAATCACTGCTTTTCGGGCCGCTTCCGGATCCGGCGGACGTCAACTCCGCGTGGCCCGGGGGCAGCCCGCGCACCGCTGCTCCGGGCGGACGGTGTAGAGCAGGCAGCAGCCGGCCCGGTCCCGGGTCCGGGACGATCCCGTCGCGGCGCATCCCGGATCCGCGCTCGCCCCGGCCCGTCCGGCGCTCGCCGCCCGAAATCCGGCCCCCCCGACGAACGGGCCGGTCGCCGCCGGGGGCGGTGGCAGCAGCCGGGCGAGGGCGGCCACCGCGCGCTCCTCCTCGCCGAGTCGGGTGGCGACCTGCCAGAGGCCCTCGACCACCGCGTCCGTGGCGCAGGCCCAGAGGGTGCGCGGGCCGCGCCGCAGCTCCGGGCGGAAGGCCGCCAGCACGGGCGACAGGTGCTCGGCCAGCGCCCGGAGGAGCTCACCGCGCAGCGCCGCCGCGTCGGCCACCACCCGGGCACCCGGCAGGCCGGCCGCCGGATCGTCCGGCAGGCAGGAGAAACCCGCCGGATCGGCGGTCAGCTCACCGGTCCGGCGGCGGATCGAGACCGCCTCGGCCGCCAGTCGCGGCACCCGGCGCTCCCAGAGCCAGGGCAGGGTGAACAGCAGTCCGGCCGGCCAGCAGTAGCGGTGCAGGCAGAAGCCGGCCGCGACGTCGGGGCGCAGCGGCCGTCCGTAGCGCTCCAGGCCCTGGCGGGCGTCGAAGGCGATCAGCTCCCGCACCGCCGCCCGGTCGGCCAGCAGGTCGGCGCCGCTGATCCAGCCGTCGCCGGTGCGGGGCGCGCCGCCGTGCACGCGCACCCCCGGAAATGCCTCGGTGAGCCGGGCGTACCCGAAGATGCGGGGCGCGCCGGCCAGGTGAAGCGCCGGGGTGTTCGCGCCCGGTCCCGCGCCCGGGGGCCGGGCGGTGCGGACCGGCGGCGGGCAGGGGCTTGCGCTGCTCACGGTCATGGCGGGGCCCCATCGGGTCGACCGGAGCTCGCGGAGCCCGGGAAACGGCAAGGCGACCTGGCCGGAGTACTGCTCCCTCCGGCCAGGTTAGGCTCACCTTAGCTGATGGCGCCACCCGCTTCCTGTCCGATGCGTCCGTCCGGGGGAGCGCCCGCTGCGGGCAGCGCGCTGAGCTGCCGGGCGAGCCAGACCGGGACGCCCCCGAGCGCCTGCACCAGCCGGGAGGCCTCGGACCGCATCCGGGCCGCCTCGGTCGGCGTCGAGACCTCGGCGAGCGCGGCCAGCGCGGGCGCCACCCCGACCGTGAACCCGAGCTGCTCGCGCAGGCGCAGGGAGGACGTGAAGCCCTCCTGCGCCCGGGCGGTGTCCCCGCTCGCCAACGCCAGTGCCGCCAGGTGCCGCCAGGTGTAGGAGCAGAGCAGGTCGTCCCCGCGCTCCTGTGCGCCCTCGTGCGCCCGTCGATACGCGATCCAGGCCGCCGTCCGGTCCCGCAGCAGGTTCTCCGCCACCAGCCCGCGACGGAAGTCCAGTAACGGGCGACCGGGAGCGTCGGGCGGCAGGAGCGCCGAGGTGCGGCCGAGCGCGGCCTGCGCCTCGTCCAGCCGGTCGCGCGGGCCCAGCACGCTGGCGACGTAGGCCAGGAAGCCGCGCGCGCAGGACGCCGCCGCACGCTGTTCCGTGGTGGACACGCCGGCCTCCGCCAGCCGCAGGGCCTGCTCGGCCTGCTGCCAGTGCGACGCGGTGAACAAGCACTGTTCGATGAGGAGTTCGGCCATTCCGAGGGCTGCCGTGGGATCGTGTTCGGCGGCCGGGCGCAACAGCTCCGCGGCCTCCTGCCAGCAGGCCCGTGACCGCAGCCGCCACACGGTGTCCCGTGGTTCCTCCGGAGCCCGCCCCCGCTTGTCCCAGCCCTCCAGGGCCGTTCCGTGCTCCGACAACGCCACCTCCTTGTGTGCGCCATCCAGCAATCGGGACTGCTGTGGCCGCAATTCAACACGGGGGTGAGCTTGTGCACCAGATCACGAGCGCGACTGTTTTGAACCCGCCGCCGCCGGGCGAGCGCCCGAGCGCCCCGCCGTGGCCCCGCGGCGGACGGCTCGTCAGCTGGGCCGGCGGCGGGTCGCGGGGCAGGTCAGGATGTCCAGCCGGTCTCCACCAACGACTCCGCCGCGCCGTTCGCCGGCTGCGGGACACCCGCCTGGTCGACGCTGAACAGGGCCACCAGAAGCTGCTCGCCGCGGACCGTCGCCTGGTGCGAGTAGCCGGACATGGTGAACATCGCGGCCGCCATCTCCTCCGCGTGCAGGGTCTGCAGCCACAGGCACTCGACCGACTTCACATCGGCCGGCTCCGTCCAGGTGTCCACCTGGGCGACCATCCGGCGGCCGAGCAGGGTGACCCCGTCACGCTCCTGGGCCTCGGAGAGCTCCAACTCGCCGAACCCCAGCCACTCCAGGTACCTGGCCGCGGTGAACACCGCGTCCTGCGAGGTGCGCACCGGCTGGGGCAGGAACGGCGAGCGGTGCTTGCGGTGCCCCCGCGGCGGGACGGCCGGTGCGGTGGGCGGCGCCTGCGCCGGGGTGGCGCCGTACGGGCGGTCGGCCTGCGGCCGGGTGCTCTGCGGGCCGGTGCCGGCGGCGGGCGCGCCGCCGTGCAGACGGCTCGCCCGGTCCACCGGCAGCCGGACGGTGGCGCCGCAGTTGCAGGTGAACTCCGGCTGCGGCCACTGGTCCGAGCGGCCGCAGTGCGGGCAGCGCATGCTCAGCCAGGAGTCCTCCCAGGAGCGGAACCGCACCTGGACCGGCACCCCGCCGCGCAGCAGCGGCACCTTCAGCGCCGCCCCGCACGGACAGGGCAGGGACGGCGGCTCGTACAGGTGCTCGCGGCGGCACGCCGGACAGCGGATCGGCCTCGCCCCGCCACCGCCCTGGCCGGGCTGGGACGGATCGCGCCCGGTGAAGTCGTCGGGCAGTGACAGTCCGGACACGGCGGGCACCGTCCGTTTCGGTTCGGCATTGCGGTGCCCCCGGGCGGGCCCGGGGGACGGACGACTCCATGCTCCCCGATCGGCACCGGGCGCGGCGCTGATTGCGGCAATCATCAGGGAGAGATCAGGGGTGTACGCGCGATCGCGTACGCGGGGCGGAGGAGGCCCGGCGATCCGGCTCGTCCCCCTGGGGGAGCGCCGGGGAGCGGCAGGAGGGGGCGCAAGGGGCGCACGGGGGCGCACATGGAGTGTGCCGCGCCTGCCACCCCGGCCGCGCGCCCCGGTGAAGCCGTGCGGTTTCCTGTTATCCCCCCGGCCGACCAGGGTCTCCGAGGTGCTGGGTGTCGGGTGCCGGGTTTCGGAGCAGTGAGGACAGCGGATGCGGGTGGGCAGGGGATTCGGTGCGGCGGCTGCGGCGGTCGACGGCGGGGCGGTCGGTACGGAGGCGACCGGTGGCGCGGTGACCGGTGACACGGTGACGGGCGGCGCGCCGACCGATGCGGACGCGACCGGTCCGGCGGTGGTCGCCGCCGCGCAGGCCGGGGACGAGGCGGCCCGGGAGCGCCTGGCCGCCGCGTACCTGCCGCTGGTCTACAACGTGGTCGGCCGGGCGATGGACGGTCACCCCGACGTGGACGACGTGGTCCAGGAGACCATGCTCCGGGTGTGCGGCCGGCTCGACGGGCTCCGCGACCCGTCCTCGTTCCGCTCCTGGCTGGTCGCCGTCGCCATGAACGAGGTCCGCCGGCGCTGGGCGGCCCGGCAGCAGGCGGCGGTCCCCGGCCTGGACGGCGCCGAACGGACTCCGGACCCGGCGGCGGACTTCGTGGACCTGACCATCCTGCGGCTCGGGCTCTCCGGGCAGCGCCGCGAGGTCGCCGAGGCGACCCGCTGGCTGGACGACCGGGACCGCGACCTGCTCTCGCTCTGGTGGCTGGAGACCGCCGGCGAGCTGACCCGCGCCGATCTGGCCTCGGCCCTCGACCTCTCGCCGCAGCACACCGCCGTACGGGTGCAGCGGATGCGGGAGCAGCTGGAGAGCGCCCGGGTGGTGGTCCGCGCGCTCGCCGCCGTGCCGCGCTGCGCCGAACTGGCCGACCTCGCCGCGCCCTGGGACGGCCGCCCGGCGGCACTGTGGCGCAAGCGGATCGCCCGTCACGCCCGAGGCTGCCCGGCCTGCTCGGGTCACCGGCGCGGCCTGATGCCGGCCGAGGGACTGCTGGCGGGCCTCGGCCTGCTGCCCGCCCCGCAGCACCTCGGCGGCGCCCACCTCGCGGCGCTGCCCGCCGCCTGGCAGGTCCCGGCCCCCGGCGGCGCCGGGACGAACGGTGCGGGTACGGGTGCGGGTACGGGCGGCGGAGCGGGTGCCCGGGGCCCGGCCCCGACCGGTGGCGCGTCATCAGGCCCGACCGGGCCGCGCACCCGGCGGGGACGGACCGGTGGACGGCGTACGGGGCGCCTGGTCGCGCTGGCGGCCGGGGTGCTGGCCCTCTCGGCGGCGGTGCCGGCGGTGCTGCACGCGGGCCCGGACGCCCCGCCGGCCGCACCCCCGCCCGCCCCGGCGTCCCCGCCCACGGCCACCCCGACGGCCCCGGTGGCCGCCTCACCCCTCCCGTCGCCCCCGCCGGCGCCGCCGACCGTCGCACCGGTGCCGCCCACCGCCACGGCCGCCGTCAGCACGACCGCGGCCCCGAGGAGCACGGAGCAGCAGGTGACCGACCTGATCAACACCGCCCGGGCGGGCCACGGCTGCGGGGCGCTGCGGATCGATCCCCGGCTGCACGTCGCGGCCCAGAAGCACTCCGAGGACATGGCGGCGCGTCACTACTACGACCACGTGACCCCCGAGGGGACCCACGCCGACAGCCGGATCACCGCGGCGGGCTACCGCTGGAGCCTGTGGGGCGAGAACCTGGACCGCGGCCGGAAGGGCCCCGCCCAGCTGGTGGACGCCTGGACGGACGGGGCGATCCACCAGGAGAACATGCTGGACTGCCGGTTCACCGGCGTGGGCCTGGGCTCGGCGGCCGGGCCCGACGGCACCCTGTGGACGCTCGACCTCGCGGCGCCGCGCTGAGTCGGACCGGCGGGCGGCCAGGGGAGCCGGTGGCCGCCCGGCCGGCCGACGGGGGGGTGCCGGGCCGGGCGGGGCGGTCGTCGGGCGGGGCGGTCTCAGCCCGCGGTGGCGAACACCTGCGTCCACCACGGTCCGCCGGCGCCGAGCGTGACGCCGACACCGATCTCCCGGAAGTCGCAGTCGAGGATGTTGGCGCGATGGCCCGGACTGTTCATCCAGGCCGTCATCACCGCCGCCGGGTCCTGCTGGCCCTGGGCGATGTTCTCGCCCCAGCGGCTCCAGCGGTAGCCCGCCGCGGTGATCCGGCTGTCGGCGTGGTGCCCCTCCGGGTCGGCGTGGTCGAAGTAGTGACGCGCCGCCATGTCGTCGGAGTGCGCCTGCGCGGCCGACTGCAGGGCCGGGTTCACCGTCAGTGGCGCGCAGCCCTGCTTGGCCCGCTCCTCGTTGACCAGCTCGGCGACCCGGCCGACGAACCGGCCCGCCGCGGTGGCGCCGGCCGGCGTGTCCGAGCCGGCGGCGGGCACGGCGTGGGGGGCCGCGGCCGGACTCCTCGGCGGGGTCGTGGCGGTGGGCGCGGTCGTGGCGGGGGTCGCGCGGGCGGCGGCGGTGGCCGTCGCCGCTCCGTCCGGGGCGGCCGTGCCGCGGCCATCTCCCGGGACGGCGGCCGGTGAGGCCGTGGTCGTGGCCGCGGGCGGCTGCGCCGGCTGCCCGGACGGCGCGGGGAGGGCGGCGTCGGGAACGGGCCGGTCGGGGAGGGTGAGCGCGGCGGGCCGGGCGTCGTCGGCGCCGGGCGCTCCGGCCGTCAGGAACCAGCCGCCGGTGGTACCGAGGGCCACCGACCCCGCGATCACCCCCAGCACACGGCGGGCCGCCCGCGGCTTCCTCCGGTGACCGCGCCTGCGGTGCCGGGCCGCGGGGGCGTGACCGCTCTCGGGATGCTGGGGGTTCATACGGGTACGTCCTCTGCCGTCAGGTGTCGTGCCTACACCTGGGAGACCGCCGAGCGGGCACCCCGACAACAGAAAACCGATCACCGATCACCGATCACCGGCGAATGCCGGTCGTCCGCCCGGGCCGACCGCCGCAGTTCCGCCCGGGCCGACCGCCGCAGTCCCGCCCGGGCCGACCGCCGCAGTCCCGCCCGGGGTCCGCTACCCGTCCGCCGTCCAGCGGGCCAGGTCCGCCGGGGTGTCGAGGTCGTCCGGGACGGCCACGTCGCCGCACTCCACCAGGGCGACCTCCGCCGCGTGCGCACCGAGCAGCGCGCGGGCGCCGGCGTCGCCGGTGGCTCCGGCGGCGGCCTCGGCGAAGTAGCGGGCGCCGATCAGCACCGGGTGTCCGCGCCGCCCCTGGTAGGCGGCGGCCGCGAGCAGCGCGCCGGCCCGGTGGGCGGCCAGCAGCCGGGCGACGGCGGCGGGGCTCACCCCGGGGGTGTCCACCAGCATGACCAGGACGGCCGGGGTGCCGGGTGCCAGTGCGGCCAGGCCGACCCGCAGTGAGGAGCCCATGCCGCTCTCCCAGTCGGGATTGTCGACCAGTCGGCAGTCCGCCAGCCGGGCCCGCGTCCGGACCTGCTCGCGTGCGGCGCCCAGCACCACGGTCACCGGCCCGCAGCCGCCCTCCCGGACCACCTCCGCCGCGTGCTCGACCAGCGGACGGCCCCGGTACGGGATCAGGGCCTTCGGCCGCCCGCCGAGCCGCCGCCCGCCCCCGGCGGCCAGGACCAGCGCGGCGACGCCCGGCTGTTGATGCCGATCTTCCATGCGACCAGCTTGCCGGGCGCCGCCGGGACCCGCAGTTGGACGAATGCACAACACGATCCCGCAGGTCGTGGCGGCGCACCGGCTCTTCCGCCGCTGGATTCTGTCGCGAACCGAGCCTGTACTTGGTCGATGGACACCGCACCTCCCCCGCTGGTCGACCGCTTCGGCCGGGTCCACACCGACCTGCGGGTATCCCTGACCGACCGCTGCAATCTGCGCTGCACCTACTGCATGCCGGCCGAGGGCCTCAACTGGCTGCCCAAGGCGGAGGTGCTCGGCGACGACGAGGTGGTCCGGCTGGTGCGGATCGCGGTACGGCGCCTCGGCATCACCTCGGTCCGGCTCACCGGCGGCGAACCACTGCTCCGGCGCGGTCTGCCCGACCTGATCGCCCGGCTCACCGCCCTGGGCCCGGTCGCCGCGGACCGGGCCGCCCCGGACCGGGAGCACGAGGACCGGGAGCACGAGGGCGGGCGACAGGCGGGCCGGGGGGCGTCCGGCCCGGAGATCTCCCTCACCACCAACGGCATCGGTCTGGCCCGTACCGCCACCGCGCTGAAGGCGGCGGGGCTGCACCGCGTCAACGTCAGCCTCGACACCCTGCGGGCCGATCGCTACACGGAGATCACCCGTCGTGACCGGATCACGGACGTCTTCGCCGGCCTCGCGGCCGCGCACGCCGCCGGGTTGGCGCCGGTCAAGATCAACGCTGTGCCGGTCCGGGGCGTCAACGACGACGAGATCCTCGACCTGGTCGAGTTCGCGGCGGACCACGGCTACCGGATGCGCTTCATCGAGTCGATGCCGTTGGACGCCCAGGGCGCCTGGGACCGCAGCACGATGATCACCGCCGACGAACTGCTGGAGATCCTCGGGGCCCGCTGGCAACTGGTCCCGGTCGGGCGGCACGGCAACGCGCCCGCCGAGGAGTGGCGGATCGCCGGTACCGACACCGTGATCGGCGTCATCGCCTCGGTGACCCGCCCGTTCTGCGGCGGCTGCGACCGGGTCCGGCTCACCGCCGACGGTCAGCTCCGCAACTGCCTGTTCGCCACCACCGAGTCCGACCTGCGGGCCCTGCTGCGCGGCGGCGCCGACGACGCCGCGATCGAGGCGGCCTGGCGCCGGACCATCGCCCGCAAGGGCCCGGGACACGACATCGACTCCGCGGACTTCGTCCAGCCGGATCGTCCGATGTCCGCGATCGGCGGCTGAGCACCCGGCGCCGGGGCGTCCCGGCGCCCGCCGGCGCCGGTCCCGACGGCGGCTGCGCGGCCGGACCATGGCGGGCCGTCAGCCGGGGCGGGGCCGGCCGGCCGGGGGCGGGTCGGCCGGTTGCGGGGGTGCGACGGCCCGCGCGTCGCCCGGGCCGGCCCGGGACCGGCGCACGCCCGCCCGGAATGTGAGCTTCGACATGCTCCCCCGCGCCCGAGCCGCGGCCACTTGACCCGGGGTGAGACGGCTGCTCTGCTGGTGCGCCGTCACCTGCCCACCACTCCGGGAGCCCCCGTGCCCGCTCGCCGCCGCATCCTGTCCACGACCGCCCTCCTGATGCTCACGGCCCTGGGGCTGACGGGGTGCACCGGCGGCGCCGGGACGTCCGCCGACAGCGTCCCGGCCGGCGGCGTCGGCACCAGCCCGCTGCAGAACCCGGACGGCACCAAGCCCGGTCTGGGGCCGATCGTCTCGGCGGCCGACCGGCAGACGGCCCGCGACCTGATGGCCAAGGTCCGGACGGCCGCCGCGGGGCCCAAGGACGGCTACGACCGGGACCAGTTCGGCCCGGCGTGGACCGACAGCGTGGACGGCGTGGCGCTCGGGCGCAACAAGTGCGACACCCGCAACGACCTGTTGGCCCGCGACGGCCGCTCGGTGGAGCACAAGGACAAGTCCGCCTGCACGGTGACCGCGATGACCATCTACGACCCCTACACCGGCAAGGACGTCCGGTGGACCAAGCAGCAGGCGTCGAAGATACAGATCGACCACGTCATGCCGCTCTCCTACGACTGGCAGATGGGCGCCGCCAAGTGGGACAAGGCCGAGCGCGTGCAGATAGCCAACGACCCGCTCAACCTCATCCCGGCCGACGGTCCGCAGAACGCCGCCAAGGGCGACTCGGGGCCGGCCGAGTGGCTGCCCGCCAACCCGGCCGTGCGCTGCTCGTACGTGGTCCGCTTCGCCCAGGTGTCGATCAAGTACCAACTGCCGGTCACCGAGGCGGACAAGAAGGCGATGCTCCAGCAGTGCGCCGGCTGACGGCTGGCACCGGCGGGGCTACCCGGCCCAGTGCGCCGGGCGGGTCAGGGCCGCCGGCAGTCCGGTGGCGCCGTCGCCCTTCGCCGCGTTGAGCTGTGCCTGGGTGAGGAAGATGCTCCCGGTGAGGTCGGCGCCGGCCAGTCGCGCGTCGCGGAGGTCGGCGCCGATCAGGTCGGCGGAGCGCAGGTCGGCGCCCGTGAGGTCGGCGGCGATCAGGTACGCCCCGCGCAGGTTCGCGCCCCGCAGGTCGGCGCCCCGCAGCCGGGCCCCGATCAGGTCGGCGCCGCGGCGGTCCTTCGGCTTTCGCGCGACGCCCGCCCGGGCGAGCTCACTGGCGCGCAGCAGCAGCGCGTTCACGGTCGCCCGGTGCCCGGAGACGTCCAGCCGTACCAGGGCCTCGGCGTCCTGGCCGGCCAGCCGCTCGGTCTCGGCGACCGCGTGGCGGAGCTCGGCGCGCATCCCGGCGGCCGGGGCCAGCGTCAGTGCCTCGGTCAGGTACCAGAGCAGCTCGTGCAGATGGCGTACGACCGGGAAGACCTCGAACATCTGCCGGGCGCTGCCGGGTTCCCGGCGCCAGTCCCGTCCGCCGAAGGTGATTCGGGAGACCCGCTGCCCGGCGCCGAAGCAGTCGTACACGGTGCAGCCCTGGAAGCCGCTCGGCCGGAGCCGGGTGTGGATCCCGCAGCGGAAGTCCTCCCGCAGGTTCGTGCAGGGCTTTCCGGCGGGCTTGTCGACCGCGAAGTCCGCCGAGGCCGCGAAGGGCAGGGCGACGCAGCAGAGCGCGAAGCAGTTGCCGCAGTCGGCCCGCAGGTCGGTGGGGCCGCCGTCGACCGGCCCCGGCGGGTGGTTCTCGGACACGGCTGGTGGTTCCTCCGACGTGATCGGTGCTGCTGCCCGGGACGGATCGTACCGCGCGACGGGAGGGGGCGGGCCGCCTGCCGCGGCCCGCCCCCTCCCGTCGCCACCCTCCCGGCACCGTGCGTCCGGTCAGCCGGTGGGGGCCGTCAGGTCGTACACGGTGGCGTTGCCGACCGTCTTGGCGGTGAAGTGGGAGGACACCCAGGTGGAGATCTCGTTGGAGTCCGAGGAGCCGCCCATGCCACCGCCCATGCCGCCGAAGCCGGTCGTGGCGCCCGCCTCACCGGTGCCCGCCTCCGTGCCGGTGGCACGGCCCTGCGAACCGCCGATGAAGTAGTGGACCTTGCCCTCCTGCACGTACTGCTGGAAGGCGCTCAGGGTCAGCGAGGGGTCGGTGCCGTTGAAGCCGCCGAGCGCCATCACCGGCTCGCCGGTGGCCAGCTGGTAGCTCGCCTGGTTCTGCGAGCCGACCGCGGCGGCGACCCAGGTGTACTGTCCGGCGTCCTGCTTCAGCATGGCCGCCAGCTCGCTGCTGACCTGGGCGCCGTTGAGCAGACCGCCCATACCGCCGCCGCCCGCGCCGCCGCCCGCACCACCGCCGCCGCCCGCGCCGCCGCCCGCACCACCGCGG
This sequence comes from Kitasatospora sp. NBC_00315, assembly GCF_041435095.1. Lineage (NCBI taxonomy): Bacteria > Bacillati > Actinomycetota > Actinomycetes > Kitasatosporales > Streptomycetaceae > Kitasatospora > Kitasatospora sp. NBC_00315. Next base: position 6,370,330 of record NZ_CP108025.1, read on the forward strand.
CCGCCGAAGCCGCCGGCCGCGCCGCCCTGGCCGCCCGTGCCGGTCCGGCCGCCGAAGCCGCCCTGCGGCATGCCGGGGAAGCCGTTCTGACCCTGGCCCGCCCGGCCGCCCTGGCTCTGACCGGGCCGGCCCTGGCCCGCCTGGCTCTGACCGGCCCGGCCCGGGATCTGGCCGGCGCCGAAGAACTCCGCGCCGCCGCCCGTACGGCCGCCGCCGGGCCCGCCGAAGCCCGCGCCCTGAACGGCCGGTCCGGCGGTCACGATCGACCCGGAGTGACCGGTCGAGACCGTGTCCAGCGCGTACGCCGTGGGGCCGCCCAGCGCCGCCGCGAGGCCCACCAGCCCGACCGCGGTCGCGACCCGGGCGGCCAGCCGGCCGGCCACCACCAGGCCGAAGGCCGCCACCAGGCCGCCGAGCAGGACCGCCCAGCGCAGCCACGGCAGGAACGTCGAGCTGCGCCCCAGCAGGACGAACGCCCAGATCGCGGTGACCGCCAGGGTCGCGCCCAGCACCGCCGCGTACGGCAGCCGGTGCCGGACCCGCCACAGGCCGTCCACGCCCATGCCGACCAGTGCGGCGACGGCCGGGACGAGCGCCACGGTGTAGTACTGGTGGAAGATGCCCGACATGAAGCTGAAGGTCAGGCCGGTGCAGAGCAGCCAGCCGCCCCAGACCAGGAAGGCCGTGCGGGCGCTGTCGGTGCGGGCGTAGCGGCGGGTGCCCCAGAGGCCGAGGACGAGCAGGATCAGTGCGGCGGGCATCAGCCAGGCGATCTGCCCGCCGATGTCGCCGTCGAACAGCCGGGTGATCCCGGTACTGCCCCACATGCCGCCGCCCGCGCCACCCGCGCCGCCGCCACCGCCGCCACCGACGCTGCCGGTCTCGTCGCCGGTGATCCGGCCGAAGCCGTTGTAGCCGAAGGTCACGGAGAGGAAGTCGTTGTCCTGCGAGCCGCCGATGTACGGCCGGTCGGCCGCCGGGACGAGCTGGACGATCGCGACCCACCAGCCGGCCGAGACGACCATCGCGAGGGCCCCGTACAGCAGCTGGCGCACCCGCCGGCCCAGGCCGGTCGGCGCGACCACCAGGTAGATCAGCGCGAAGGCGGGCAGGATCAGGAAGGCTTGCAGGGTCTTGGTCAGGAAGCCGAAACCGAACATCACGCCGGTGAACACCAGCCACCGGGTGCTCGCCGTCTCGGTGGCCCGGACCACGCCGTACGCGGCCAGCGTCATGAGGAGCACGAGCAGCGCGTCCGGGTTGTTGAACCGGAACATGAGCGCCGCCACCGGGGTGAGCGCCAGCGCGGCGCCGGCCACCAGGCCGCCGAGCGGCGAGAAGCGCCGGCGTACGGTCGCGTACACGGTGGCGACCGTGCCGACCGCCATCAGCACCTGCGGTGCCAGGATCGCCCACGAGCTCAGCCCGAAGATCCGGACGGACAGCGCCATCGGCCAGAGCGACATCGGCGGCTTGTCGACCGTGATGAAGTTGGCCGAGTCCGAGGAGCCGTAGAAGAGGGCCTTCCAGCTCTGGCTGCCCGCCTGCACGGCGGCGGAGTAGAACGAGTTCGCCCAGCCGGAGGCGGTGAGGTTCCAGAAGTAGAGGACGGCTGTCGCCGCCAGCAGCCCGAGCAGCGCGGGGCGGGCCCAGCGCGGGTCGTCCGCCCGGCCCCGCCAGGTGCGGCCGGGGAGGGTGCGCAGTCGTCCGGACCAGGAGGCCGGGCCCTTGGGGCCCGGCTCGGGCAGCTCGACGGGCGGGAACAGCGGGGCGTCGACCGCGTCACGCGCCGGGGCCTGGGGCGGCGGGTAGTTCGCAGCCTCGGGCCACGGTTCGCTGGTCGGAGGGAAGGAACTGGTCGTGGTCATGGGGGATACGCTCGGCCGGTCGGCTGAGAGGTTCATGAAACCCAGCTATGAGCGGCCTGTGATCTTCCCGGGGAGCGCGGGCCGCCGTCGCCGTCCGTCGTCCCGGACGGTGAAGTACCGCTGCTGTCAGACAGTCTGATGATCCGTCAGGTGCTTGCCCAGCCACTCCAGGGCGGGCGGAATCTCCCTCGTCCAGGTGTGGAAGTTGTGGCCGCCGCTGTTCAGCGTGATGGTCGACAGCTGGGTCGGCGCCCTGAACGCGCCGACCATCGTCTGGGTCTCCTGGTAGTTGTTCTCGTCGTAGCTGGTGGCGAGGAGCAGCGAGACCGGTGCGGCGGGCTCGTTCCTCAGCCGCCAGAGCAGGTCGTTCTGCTGCTTGAGACGGGCGTCCCCGCCGAAGAGGTCACCGGTGGTCTCGTCGATCGGCGCGGTGTAGTAGCCGGAGAGCGAGATCGCGGAGCGGTACGCGTCGGGCTTGCGCAGGGCGAACTTCAGCGCGCAGTAGCCGCCGGTGGAGTTGCCGATCACGGCTCGCGAGCCGGGGTCGTCGGCGAGCCGGTAGGTGGCGGACAGCGCCTTCGGCAGGTCGGCCGTGAAGAAGGTCTCCACCTGCGGACCGCCCGGGACGTCCACGCACTCGGTGTCGCGGTTGCCCGCGACGGTGGGACGCATCAGCACCAGCACGGTGGGCGGCAGCTTCTTCTGCTCGATCGCCTTCAGGGCGGAGGCCGGGTACTGCATCAGGGAGATCAGCTTCTCCGCCGACCCGGGGTATCCGGCCAGCACCAGCGCCATCGGGAACGCGTGCGCGGCGTACTCGGGCTGGAAGTACTGCGGCGGCAGGTAGACGTAGGCCTCGCTGCGCAGGCCGCTCACCGCGCCGCGCACGTCGACCTGCTGGATCACGCCCGAGCGCTCGCGGGCCGAGCCCTGCTCGGAGTAGACCTTCTGCTCGCCCATCACCGCGACGGCGCCGTTGGGCCGGTGGTCGACGACGGTCCCTGGGCCGCCGTCCGAGCCGAGCAGGTCGCTCCAGGAGCTGTAGAAGCCGAAGTAGCCGTTGGCGATCAGGCCCATCGCGACCAGCACCGCCAGCTGGGTGGCGAGGAACGCGCCCACCCTGCCCAGCCAGGACCGCCAGCTCCGCCCGCCGAATCTCGGCCAGAGGTACATGGTGGCGGCGAAGACGAGGATCGCCGCGGCGACGGCGGCGATCTGGAGCGGAAGTCCGGTGAGGCTGAGCACGCGCCCGATCGTAGTGGACGGGCTGCGCGCCTTCGCCCGTGCCCTGGTGCGCCCCCGGTTGCCTCCGCACGCCCCTCTGGATCCGGTCGATTCCGTTGACCGGCCGCTCCGCTGCTCGGGATCATGACCGGGGGAGTGCCGCAGGACAATCGGGGGGTCGTGGATGGCTTCGGTTCGTACCATCGGGAGATCGACGACGGGGCGGGCCGCCGCCCGCGCCACCGGCGCCGCGGGCGCGCTGGCCTGCGCCGTCCTGCTGCTCGCCGCCTGCAGCAGCGGGGGCGGCGGCGGGGGTGCGCCGACCCCCGCGCGGCTCGCCGACCGGGGTGTCGCCGCCTCCCCGGCGCCCGTTCCCACCCCCACCGCACCCCCGTACGGGTCGGTCCTGGTGAAGTGGATCAACCCGCTGAACACCGCCCTCGCCAAGCTGCCGCCGAGCGGTGACCTCACCGCCTTCGGCGCCGCGCTGGAGGAGGTCCGGTCGGCGGCCGCCTCCGCCGGATCGGGCCTGGAGCTGGCCGACGAGCCGCCGGGCGTCTCCACCGCGCACCGCCAGGTACTGGTCGCCCTCGACTCGCTGGTCGAGCACATCACGAAGGTGCAGGCCGACATCGAGGACCGCAGCCTGTGCGCGACCGGCTCCGCGCTGGCGAGCTTCGGCCAGGCGGACGCCCTGGTCACGCTGCCGACCGCCCTGCAGAGCCTGGCCGCCGCCGGCTACCCCAGCACCCTCACCGTCCCGCAGACCGGCACGCTCCAGCAGCGCGCGCTCGACAACGGCACGCTGGTGCGGGAGGGCGGCCGCGACGGCGAGGGCGAGCTGACCATCGAGAACGGCGGCAGCTCCGACGCCGTGCTGTCGCTCGCGCTGGACGGCAAGTCGGTCCACTCGATCTACGTCGGCCAGGGGAAGAACGCGACCCTCAAGGGCATCGAGGACGGCACCTACACCGTCTACTTCGCCGGCGGCACCGACTGGGACCCGGGCACCAAGGCCTTCACCCGGAACTGCGGGTTCAGCAAGTTCGACGACACCATGGCCTTCGAGACCGGGCGCACCTACACCACCTGGACGCTCACCCTCCAGCCCACCGTCGGTGGCAACGCCACCACCAGCGACGTTCCCGAGGGCTCCTACCCGCTGCCGTAGCGGGCGCCGGCGCCGGGCCGCCCGGGCGGCTCAGGCCGCTTCGCGCGGGATCCGCTGCTCCCAGACGCGGGTGAAGATCACCGTGCCGCCCTCCAGGGCGGTGAGGTGACTGCGGGCGGTGAAGTGGGTGGCGTCGCAGGTGATCTCGGAGCGGGTCTGCACGGTGACGTCCCAGCCGATGTCCTGGCGCTCCAGCCGGATGGTCCAGTCGGAGCGGGTCGCGGCACTCAGCGGGTCGCCGGAGAGGATGCGGTAGGCCTCCACGGCGTGTTCGTCGTAGACCAGGCCGTCGGGGTGGATGGTGGCGCCGCCCTGGCCGGGGTCGACCTCCAGCCGCCATTCGTCGGTGGCGACGTCGCGCAGGACGACGCGCGGCGGGCGGCAGGTGAGCGGTTCGGTGTGGCGCAGCTCCAGCGGTGCGGCCTGCTCCGGCGGGCCGAAGGAGACGGGCGCGCTGCCGGCGTCGGCGGCGAGGTGGCGCACCGGCAGGGTCAGGGCGCTGTGGCCGGGGTCCAGCTCGAAGCCCTCGTCCTCGGGCTGCGGCCAGATCCAGGGCCAGTACGCCGAGGAGAGCGAGAGCCGGACCCGGTGGCCCGCCGGGAACGCGTGGCCGATGCCGACCAGGCCGAACGCGACGTCCTCGGTGGCCCCCGGGGTCCACTCGACGGCGCGGTCGCGGCCGTGCCGGGCGGAGAGGTTGAGCACGCCCCGGGTCACCAGCGTGGACGAGCCGTCGGGCGCCACGTCGCACAGCCGGGCGATGACCTGCCCGCGGCGGGCGGGGGTGCGCAGCCGCAGTTCCACGGCGGCCCGGCCGAGGATCTCGACCCGCTCGGGCAGCGGGGCGGTCTCGAAGCAGACCGAGCGGCCGTCCTCCTCGCGCTGGTCGGGCGGCAGGTCGGCGGCGCCGCCGAGCGGGATGAAGCGGCCCGCGTCGACCCCGGTGTGCTGGGGGGAGCGCACGTGCACGAACCGGTCGGCGGAGGCGGTGCCGGCGCCGCGCAGCGCGGTGTCCAGACCGTAGTGGATGTCGCGGACGTCGGGGGAGGGCCAGGACTCCTCGCCCACCCAGCGGCCCGGGCGGATCCCGTAGTCGGTCGCGGGCGGTACCGACTCGTTGATCCAGCCGCGCAGCGCGGGCTCCCGCATGACACCGGTGTCGTCGCCCTTGAGCCAGTGGTCCCACCAGCGCAGCGTCTCCTGGAGGAAGCCGATGGCAGGGCCGGGTGGCAGGGCGCCGTCGGGGTACTGGTGCGACCAGGGCCCGATCAGGCCGCGGACCGGGGCGTCCAGGTGCTCGATCAGGCGCAGCACGGCGTCCCGGTACGGGTCGGCCCAGCCGCCGACGGCGAGCACGGCGGCCTTGATCGCGCCGTAGTCCTCGCAGACCGACCCGCGGCGCCAGTAGTCGTCGCGGGTCTGGTGGCCCAGCCAGGGCTCGATGAACGGGGCGAGGGCCTCCAGCCGCTCCAGCCACATCCGGCGCCAGTGGTCGCCGACGTACTTCGGATCCGGCGGGCGGGCGGCGCACGCCAGCATGGCGGCGGAGCGCGCGTGCATGTCCACGGCGAGCAGCGATCCGCCGAAGTAGTGCACGTCGTTGTCGTAGCGGTCGTCGCCGGCACAGACGCTCACCACGGCCTTGAGCGCGGGCGGGGCGAGGGCGGCGATCTGCAGGCTGTTGAAGCCGCCCCAGGCGATGCCGAACATGCCGACGCTCCCGTCGCACCACTGCTGGTCGGCCAGCCACTCGATGACGGCGACCCCGTCGGCGAGCTCCTGGGCGCAGTACTCGTCGCCGGGCAGGCCGCCGGAGTTGCCGTGGCCCCGGATGTCGACGCGTACCGAGGCGTAGCCGTGGCCGGCGTACCAGGGGTGGCGCTGGGCGTCGCGCGCGGCCGTCCGGTCGGCGAGCCGGTGGGGCAGGTATTCGAGCAGGGCGGGGACGGCTTCGGTGGTGACCGGGCGCCAGATCCGGGCGTACAGCTCGACGCCGTCCGCCAACGGGATCCGGACGTCCTCGCGGACCGTCCGGCAGGGGTAGGACGACGGGTGCTGCACGGTCTGCGGCATGGCCCCTCCGGGGGGAGCTGGTCGGTGGACGGGAGACGTGGTCCGGCGCAGCCGGGGCGCGGTGCACGGGTGGCGGAGGCCGTCGGGGCCGGGGCCCGGGCCGCGTCGCCGGGGCGGCCGGCGACGGGGGCGCCGCCGGGGTGGCGCTCCCGGACGGCTCGAACCCGAGCAGCGGCGTGGGGCTGCTCGGGTTCGGCGCGCTCGGGCAAGGGAGGGCGGCCTCTCGGTGTCACGGTCGGGCCCACCGGGTGGAGGGGACGGCCGGCGGCCGCTCCGCCCACCCGGTGGGTCGCGTGCCGGGTGGTCATTCAGAATCAGACGATAGTGGACTCCATTGCCGTTTTCCTGATGACTCGGGATGTAGCGGACATTCTGCCCGTCGGGAGGATCAGCCGGTGCCGGTGGCCAGCCAGGCGGTGGCGTTGAGGGCGAGGGCGGCGTCGGTGCCGGCCGGGTCGTCCCAGCCGTTGTAGAGGGTGTTGCCGGACTGGCCGGTGCCGTCGTCGATGGTGGAGCTGTCGCCCCAGATGGCCACCCGGCCGCTGCCGAAGGTGCTGGTGACGAAGAAGGCGCCGGTGTTGCCGCTGTAGCCGGTGCGGTAGACCAGGCCCTTGACCGCGGGGTTGTCGGCCGGCTTCAGGGTGAAGGTGGTGCCGTTGCGCAGGATCGAGCCGGTGACGGCGCCGAAGGCCCCGTGCAGCACCGGGTTGCTCGCGTCGGTGATCGCCCGCGGGTTGTCGGTGGTGATGTTCAGCAGGTCGACCGAGAAGCCGAAGGGGTCGGTGTTGTCGACCCCGTTGCTGGTCAGCAGGTCGTTGATGATCTTCGGAGAGTCCCAGCCGTCGTTGTTGCGGTCGCTGACGGTGTGGTCCGAGATCAGGAAGAGGCCGCCGCCGTTCTGCACGAACTTCATGATCGCGGTCTTCTCCGCGGTGCTGAATCTGGTGTTCGGCTCGGGGATCACGAAGGTGTCGAAGTTGGCGAGGTCGAGCGCGCCGCCGGTGCCGTAGGTGATGGTGGAGCCCGAGGGCAGCGTCTTCAGGCTGTACTGGCCGGTCTTCTGCAGGGCCACGCCCCAGGCGGAGAGCGCGCCCGTCCAGCTCTTCTCGGTGGTCGGGTTGGCGTTCTGGGTCAGCGGGTCGGGCTGGCCGGTGCCGATGATCCAGTCGGCGTTGCCGGCCGTCTCGGCCTTGGTGTTGTCGAACAGCACCCGGTGCGCGGTGCCGGCGGCGACGGCCGCCGGGGCGGTGACGGCCCCGGCGCCGGCCGGAGCGGCCAGGCCGATGAGGGCGGCGGCGAGCAGGGCCGCCCCGGCCATGGCCGCCTTCGGGCGCATACGGTGACGGTTGATCATGTTCTGTGCCTCCATGGGGAGTCGAGGGTCGCGCATCCGGGGTGTCCGCGCGTGGATCCCGAGTATCCGCGCGTAGACCGGCTGTCGAAAGCCTCCGGAGGTTACGGGCGTTTGTACGGTGCATGACGGGATTCGGGGCCGCCCCGCCCCGTCGCCGCCGGGAAGTACTTGCATATGACTTGCAACTACTTCCCGGAAGAGGGAAAGATGGCCCGGTTGCCCCTGCTCCTATGCATCCGAGAGGACGCCGCCATGCCGAGCGCGCCCCCCGCCGCCCCGACCGTCAGCGTCCCCGGCGCGACCGGTGGGCCCGGCCGGCTCACCCGGGACGAATGGGTACGACTGGCCGGCATGGGCGGCTTCGTCCTCGCCCTGCACGTGGTCGGCTGGTTCACCCTCCTCGCGGTCATCGCGCCCCGGCACTACGACGTCGGCGGCCAGGTGTTCGGCGCCGGCATGGGTCTGACGGCCTACACCCTCGGCATGCGGCACGCCTTCGACGCCGACCACATCGCGGCCATCGACAACACCACCCGCAAGCTGATGGGGCAGGGCAAGCGCCCGCTCTCGGTCGGCTTCTGGTTCTCGCTCGGCCACTCGTCGATCGTCTTCGGGCTCTGCGCGCTGCTCGCCTTCGGCATCAAGTCGCTGGCCGGCCAGGTCGAGTCCGACGACTCCGCCCTGCACACCGCCACCGGCCTGATCGGGGTCAGCGTCTCCGGCGTCTTCCTGGTCCTGATCGGGCTGATCAACCTCGGCGCCTTCAACGGCATCCTCAAGGTCTTCCGCCGGATGCGGCACGGCGAGTTCGACGAGGCGGAGCTGGAGCGCCAGCTCGACCGGCGCGGGTTCATGAACCGCATCCTCGGCAGGGTCACCCGGGCCGTCACCAAGCCCTGGCACATGTACCCGGTCGGCCTGCTCTTCGGCCTCGGCTTCGACACCGCCACCGAGGTCTCGCTGCTGGTCCTGGCCGGTGGCGCGGCGGCGTTCTCGCTGCCCTGGTACGCGTTGCTGGTCCTGCCGGTCCTCTTCGCGGCCGGGATGAGCCTGCTGGACACCATCGACGGTTCGTTCATGAACTTCGCGTACGAGTGGGCGTTCTCCAAGCCCGTCCGCAAGATCTACTACAACCTCACGGTCACCGGCCTGTCCGTGATCGTCGCGCTCGTCATCGGCGTGATCGAGCTGGTCGGCCTGCTCGGCGAGAAGCTCGACATCACCAGTGGCCCGGTCGCCTGGGTCGGCGCGCTGGACCTCAACATGGTCGGCTACGCGATCGTCGGCCTCTTCGTGGTCACCTGGGCCGGGGCGCTGGCCTTCTGGAAGTTCGGCAAGGTCGAGGAGAAGTGGTCGGCCGGCATCCGCAAGGCGGCGGTCGCCCCGGGCACCGACTGACCTGCCCGTCCACGGCCCCGCCGGCCCCCGTCACCCCCGCGGTGGCGGGGGCCGGCGTCGCTCTGCGGTCGCCGCCCGCGCCCGGGCCCGGGCCGCCGCCGCGCCGGGGCCGGGCACGGCGATCACCGGCGGGTTCTCGGCCTCGCGGGGGTGCCCTGGGCCGGCCGCCGGGCGGTGGTCGCGGGACCGCAGCCGGGTGACGGCGACTCAGGGGGTGGGCCCGGCGGGGGTGTCGCCGGTGAGGCCGATCCAAGAGTTAACCGCAGAGGTCTTGTCGCGTCATTTTCTACGCGCGTATCTTGAGCGCTGCAAGGCTGCTCGCGGCCTTGGTCTACGCGGGTAGTGCACGCGGTGCACCGCCCGAACCACCCTCACGTCCGGTAGCCGCGAGGCGGCCGGGCGATCGTGCTGCACCACTGCACCCGGACGCCGTGTCATGGCAATGACACGGCAGCCTTAAGGAGTCCTGCCCCGGTGACCACGCCCACCGCTTCCCGCCCCCACTCCCGCCGGGCGCTGCTGCGCGCGACCCTCCTCCCGGCCGGCCTGGCCGCCTCGCTGGTGCTCGTGCCGCTGCCGTCCGCCTTCGCCGCGCCGTCCGCCGACGCGGTGATCGCCGAGGTCTACGGCGGCGGCGGCAACTCCGGCGCGACGCTGAAGAACGACTTCGTCGAGCTGGCGAACAAGGGCGGCGCGGCCTTCGGCCTCGCCGGCTGGAGCGTCCAGTACATCTCCGGCACGCCGGGGGCGAACTCGCAGTGGTCCGTCACCCCGCTGACCGGTTCGATAGCCGCCGGCGGGAGCTTCCTGGTCGCCGAGGCGGCCGGGACGGGCGGCACCGTCGCGCTGCCGACGCCGGACGCCACCGGCACCCTGGCACTCTCCGGCACCTCCGGCACCGTCGCGCTGGTCAACGGCACCGACCCGCTGACCTGCAAGACCGCCGCCGACTGCGCGGCCGACAGCCGGGTCCGCGACCTGGTCGGCTTCGGCACCGCCGTCGTCCACGAGGGTTCGGCCTCGGCCGCCGGCGCGAGCAACACCGCCTCGGTCGCCCGGCACGCGGACCTCGCCGACACCGACGACAACGCGGCCGACCTGGCGGCCGGCGTGCCCAGCCCGACCAACAGCTACGGCGAGGTCGCCGAGGGCTCCGCGCCGCCCGCCGGCCCCACCGAGCCCGGCCCGCTGCGCATCCACGACATCCAGGGCACCACCCGCATCTCGCCGCAGCTCGGCAGCACCGTCCCCGGCGTGCCCGGCATCGTGACCGGCGTGCGCGGCTACGGTTCCAAGGGCTTCTGGATCCAGGACCCGACCCCGGACGCCGACCCGGCCACCAGCGAGGGCCTGTTCGTCTACACCGGCAGCGCCGTCCCGACCGTGAAGGTCGGCGACTCGGTGCTGATCACCGGCAAGGTGGCGGAGTACTACCCGAGCTACGCCGGCGGTTCGCAGTCGCTGACCCAGCTGACCGCCCCGGCGATCACCGTGCTCTCCTCCGGCAACGCCGTGCCGGCCCCGGTGGTCATCAGCACCCGCAACATCCCCGGCACCTACACCCAGGACGCGGCCGGCGGCTCCGTCGAGGGCCTGACGCTGAACCCCGGGAAGTACGCCCTCGACTTCTACGAGTCCCTCGAGGGCATGAACGTCCAGGTCCAGGACACCCGAGTGATCCAGGCCACCGACAAGTACAACGAGCTCTGGGTCGCCGCCGACGCGCAGGACCAGAGGAGCAAGCGCGGCGGGGTGCTGTACGAGTCGTACCGGGAGCCGAACGTCGGGCGCCTGATGGTCCAGCAGCTGGCCCCGGTCGCCCAGCAGCCGTTCCCGGTCGCCAACGTCGGCGACGTGCTGACCGGCGCCACCACCGGCCCGCTGGACTACAACGCCTTCGGCGGCTACACGCTGGCCGCCACCGCCATCGGCGCCCTCCAGGACAACCACCTGGAGCGCGAGGTCACGGCCCCGGCCGCCGACCGCGAGGCGACCATCGCCACCTACAACGTGGAGAACCTGGCGCCCGGCAACCCGGACGCCAAGTTCGCCCAGCTGGCCCAGGCCGTCGTCACCAACCTGCGCTCGCCCGACGTCATCGCGCTGGAGGAGATCCAGGACGACAACGGCGCCACCGGCGACGGCACGGTCGACGCGAGCGTCACGGTGGCCAAGTTCATCGCCGCGATCCAGGCGGCCGGCGGCCCGGCGTACGACTGGCGCTCCATCAACCCGGTGGACGGCAAGGACGGCGGCGAGCCCGGCGGCAACATCCGCCAGGTGTTTCTCTTCAACCCGCAGCGGATCTCCTTCACCGACCTCCCCGCCGCCGACCCGACCAACACCCCGGTGGACGTGGCCGGCACCGGCGCGGCCGCCGCGCTGACCGCCTCGCCCGGCCGGATCGACCCGCTGAACGAGGCCTGGGCGAACAGCCGCAAGCCGCTGGTGGGTCAGTTCAGCTTCCGCGGCAAGAAGCTCTTCGTGATCGCCAACCACTTCAACAGCAAGGGCGGTGACCTGGGCATCGACAGCCGCTTCCAGGCCCCGGCCCGCAGCTCCGAGGTGCAGCGCGGCAAGCAGGCCGTGGTCGAGCAGGCGTTCGTCGCCAAGCTGCTGGCCGCCGACCCGACCGCGAAGATCGTCTCGGTCGGCGACTTCAACGACTACCAGTTCTCCCCGGCGCTGGGCGCGCTCACCAAGGACGGCGTGCTGCGCGACCTGGTGAACGAGTTGCCGGAGAAGGAGCAGTACTCGTACGTCTACCAGGGCAACTCGCAGGTGCTGGACCACATCCTGGTCAGCCCCGAGGTCGGCTACGCCAAGTACGACGTGGTGCACATCAACAGCGAGTTCGCCCAGCAGGCGAGCGACCACGACCCGCAGATCGTGCGCGTCAAGCCCTGATCCCGGGGCGGACCGAGGGGGCGTGGCCGGGGGTTTCGGCCACGCCCCCTCGGGGTTTCGCGGGCGGTGCTCCGAGCCGTCACCGGCGCCCGGTCTACCGCAGGGCGGCCAGTACGGCCTGCGCCATCACCTTCTCGCCGGTCGCGTTCGGGTGGAACGGGACGGCGGGGGAGCCGGGCAGCGCGCCCTCGATCCAGCGGTCGGTGGAGCAGGCGTCGTGGCCGCGGGTCGGGCCCGCGGTGTCCACGTAGGTGGCGCCGTGCGCCGCGGCGGTGACCGCGAGCATCGTGTTCAGAGCGCCGAGCACGCCGCGCAGGTAGCTGACGTCGCCGGGAGTGACGGGCTGGCGGCCCACGCAGTCCCCGGAGTTCTGCGGCAGCACGGACGGGTAGCCGACCACCAGCACCCTGGCCCCCGGCGCCTTCGCGTGGATCCGGCCGAGGACGTCGGCGAGCTGCGGCGCGGTGGCCGCGACCCGGTCGGCCAGGTCGTCGTTGCCGTACTGCCAGGACCAGCTGCTCCAGTCCCAGTGGCCGTGGTTGTACACGTCCCTGCAGGGCGTGCCGAGCGGGTTGACCACGGCGCCCGCGATGCAGGTGGCGATCACGTCGCCGACGCCGAGGTCGCTGGTGCCCAGGTCGTTGCCGCCGATGCCGATGGTGACCAGGTCGGTGTCGGGGGTGAGCGCGTTCAGTTGCGGGTCGTTGACCCGGATGAAGGCGTCGTACTGGGGCGAGGTCATCGCCTTGACCTTCGCCGCCGAACAGGTGACGTCGGTGTACGCGGCGGTGTTGATCGCGGCGGCGACCAGACGGCCGTAGTTGTGGTCCGAGCGCAGGCAGAGTCCCGCCGACTGCCCGGGTACGCCCGCCCCGGCGGCGTACGAGTCACCGAGCGCGACGTAGTGGCGGGAGCCGGTCGCGGCGTTCGCGTCCGAGCCGGTCAGTGCGACGGTCATCAGCAGCGCGATGCCGGTGACCAGCAGGGAGGCGAGTTTCCGGGCAGGACTGAGCATGGTTCCTCCTGGGGGAGAGAAACAGCGGGTGGGGGTTGCGGGAGCCGGGCCCACGACTCCTACTGATCAGTAAGTTACTGCCAGGTTTCGCGTTCGTCCATGGAATGCGCGGTCATTTCTGAAAATCCGTCAGAATGCATTCGGAATTACGCTCCACCGTGGAGCGGCCGGTATTTCTGCTCCACCGTGGAGCGAAATTCGGGCCGCGGTATGTTACCGACCGGTTGACTGCGCGCAGGGCAGGCCGCAGTATCGGACCACCCACGGGCGCCCCCATCCACCGGCCCCGGCAGCCCGCGCGCACGGAGGACCCCCGCATGGCATTCGACGCCGACGTCATCGTCATCGGAGCCGGCCTGGCCGGTCTGGTCGCCACGGCGGAACTCGCGGACGCCGGGCGCCGGGTCATCCTGCTCGACCAGGAGCCGGCCGCCTCGCTCGGCGGCCAGGCGCACTGGTCCTTCGGCGGGCTCTTCCTGGTCGACTCGCCCGAGCAGCGCCGGATGCGCATCCGCGACTCCCACGAGCTCGCCTGGCAGGACTGGCAGGGCACGGCCGGCTTCGACCGCGACGAGGACGCCTGGCCCCGCCGCTGGGCCGAGGCGTACGTCGACTTCGCGGCAGGCGAGAAGCGCTCCTGGCTGCACGCCCAGGGCGTGCGCTTCTTCCCCGTCGTCGGCTGGGCCGAGCGCGGCGGGCTGCTCGCCAGCGGCCCCGGCAACTCCGTCCCGCGTTTCCACATCACCTGGGGCACCGGCCCCGGCATCGTGGAGCCCTTCGCCCGCAGGGTCCGGGAGGCCGCCGCGCGCGGCCTGGTCGACCTGCGCTTCCGGCACCGCGTGACCGGGCTCGCCGCCAACGCGGGCGTCACCGACACCGTCACCGGCGAGATCCTGGAGCCCAGCGACGCGGCGCGCGGCGCCGCGAGCTCGCGCGAGGCGGTGGGAGCCTTCGAACTCCGCGCCCAGGCCGTCATCGTGACCTCCGGCGGGATCGGCGGCAACCACGACCTGGTCCGCAAGGCCTGGCCCGCCCGCCTCGGCACCCCGCCCGCCAGGATGCTCTCCGGAGTGCCCGCCCACGTCGACGGCCTGATGCTCGGCATCGCCGGCGACGCCGGCGGCAACCTGATCAACGGCGACCGGATGTGGCACTACACCGAGGGCATCGAGAACTGGGACCCGATCTGGGCCCGGCACGGCATCCGGATCCTGCCCGGCCCCTCCTCGCTCTGGCTGGACGCCCGCGGCAACCGGCTGCCCGTGCCGCTGTTCCCCGGGTTCGACACCCTCGGCACCCTCGAACACATCATGACCACCGGCTACGACCACACCTGGTTCGTCCTCACCCAGAAGATCATCGAGAAGGAGTTCGCCCTCTCGGGCTCCGAACAGAACCCCGACCTGACGGGCCGCAGCATCCGCCAGGTGCTCGCCCGCGCGCTGCCCGGCGCGACCGCACCCGTGGAGGCGTTCAAGCGCCACGGCGCCGACTTCGTGGTGGCCGGCAACCTCCCCGACCTCGTCCGGGGCATGAACGCCAAGACCCCGCAGGCCCTGATCGACGGGGACGCGCTGCGCCGCGAGATCGAGGCCCGCGACCGCGAGATGGCCAACCCCTACAGCAAGGACCTCCAGGTCACGGCGATCCACGGTGCCCGCCGCTACCTCGGTGACAAGCTGATCCGCACCGCCTCCCCGCACCGCATCCTGGACCCCAAGGCCGCACCGCTGATCGCCGTCAAGCTCAACATCCTCACCCGCAAGTCGCTCGGCGGGCTGGAGACCGACCTCTCCTCCCGGGTGCTGCGCGCCGACGGCAGCGTGCTGGACGGCCTGTACGCGGCCGGCGAGGCGGCCGGGTTCGGGGGCGGCGGCGTGCACGGCTACCGCTCGCTGGAGGGCACCTTCCTCGGCGGCTGCATCTTCTCCGGTCGGGCCGCCGGCCGGGCGGCCGCGGCCGCCACGGCCTGAAGCCCGGGCCGGCCGGGCCGCCGACGCGGCCTCGGCCCACCGGGCCTGCGTGCTCCGCGGTGGCGCCCGGCGCCCGCTCCGTCGCCGCCCCCTCCCGGCTCCCGGCGCGGGCACGGGGGTGGCGCCGGTCGGGTACGGCGCGGGCACGGGTCAGTCGCGGACGACACGTACCCCGCCCACCAGGCCCCAGGCGTCCACCCGGACGACCGGGCCGCCGGGCGCGCTCGGGCCGTCGTCGCTGACACCGCCCAACCGGATGCCGCCGACCCTCACCCGGACGTCCGGGCGGACCCGGATCGTGACGCCGCCGACCAGGCTGATCTTGGTGATCCGCAGCTCGGCGCCGTCCGGGATCAGCACCTCGGTGAGATCGATGTCGGCGCCGCCGACCAGTGAGGCGGTCAGCGTCCGCCGGTTGAACACCGCACCGCCCAGCCGGTGCCCGCCGATGATGCTGATCCGGACGTCGGTCTTCTCGTCGTGCCCGTCGCTCTTCGTCATGACGCACACGGTAGGGGGCCGGGTGGCCCGGCCTCCAGTGCCCCGAGGCAGCCGTTCGGGCTGACACCTGCCACATCGTCAGCACCCGTGAGGGGCCGTTCCCTCGGTCGTCCGGCCGGGGGCGGGGGCCCGGAGCCGGACGACCGGCCGGTCAGCCCGCCGCGTACGCCAGTGGCGGCAGCACCGCCTGGGCGTCCGCCCCGTCGATCCAGAGCCCGATCACGAACGCGGCGGTGGCCTCCAGCAGCCCGGCGCGGGCCAGTGCGCCGCCGGCCACCGGGGTGGCCCCGAGGTCGGTGACCAGGCGGCGGACCACCGTGAGCGCCTGCGGATCGTCACCGCAGAGCGGAACCGCCAGCGGGCGGCCGTCGAAGACCGGCGGCGTGCGCCGCCAGACGCTGACGTGGCACAGGTTGAACGCCTTCACCACCGGCGATCCGGGCGCCGCCGCCGCGATCCGCTCGGCCGTCGACGGCCCGCCCCAGCTCTGCAACTCGCCACCGACGACCGGGTTGGTGCAGTCGATCAGCACCGTACCGGGCGGCGGCGCCGCCCGCGCCACCACCTCCGGAGCGCTGCCGGCCGGCACCGCCACCAGGAGCGCCTCGCCGAACGCCGCCGCCCGCGCCGTACTGCCGGCCGCGGCGCCCGGGCCGATCCGCCCGGCCAGCGCGTGGGCCCGGCCCGGATCGCGTGCACCGATCACCAGCCGGTGCCCGGCCTGAGCCCAGCGGGTGCCGAAGGCGTCCGCCATACCGCCCGCACCGAGGATGCCGATCCGCATCCTTCCTCCTCTGCTTGACTGGTTGTCAGGACGACGCTAGGAGGCCGGACAGGTACCGACCGGTGCCTGACGGTGGTGGTAGAGGGGGCTGGAGACTGATGGCGCACGACGCGTTCCTGGCCGACTGCCGGGCCCGGCAGGGCTTCGACCTGATCGCCAACACCTGGACGGCGGTGGTCGTCTGGTCGCTGCGGCACGGCCCGAGCCGGCCGGGAGAGCTGCGCGCGCGGATCGGCGGGATCAGTGCCAAGGTGCTCACCGAGACCCTGCGCCGGCTGGAGTACAACGGTCTGGTCGAGCGGACCTCCTACGCCGGGGCCCCGCCGCGGGTCGAGTACGCGCTGACCGCCCTGGGCCGCACCCTGCTGGCACCGATCGAGGCGCTCGGCGCCTGGGCGTTCGAGCACGGCGACGCGGTGCTGGAGGCCCAGGACCGCTCCGCCGAGCGGGCCCGGCCGTTCGTCCCGCCCGGTCGGCCGGGCGACTGAGTCACCGTCAGATCCGCTGGGCGTCCTGCTCGACCGGCGCCTGGGACGGCAGCGCCGCCACGACCGGATGGTCCCGTCCGAGCGGACCGAGCCTCGCGCTGCCGCCGGGGGCGCCGAGGTCGGCGAAGAACTCGGCGTTCACGGTGTTGAAGTGCTGCCACTCCTGCGGGGTGTCGTCCTCGAAGAAGATCGCTTCGACCGGGCACACCGGCTCGCAGGCACCGCAGTCGATGCACTCGTCCGGCTGGACGTAGAGCATGCGCTCACCCTCGTAGATGCAGTCGACGGGGCACTCGTCGAGGCATGCCTTGTCCTTGACGTCCACACAGGGCAAAGCGATCACAAACGTCATCGAACTGCCGTCCTCTCCGGGTCGTTCCTGCTTGCCGTTCCTGCTTGCCTTCCGACGAAGCCGACCGTATGACCTCAAGTAAGCTTGAGGTCAAGAGGAGGATCTTCATGACGAGCTACCGTTGCGGCGGCGTCCGAGCCACTCCGGACGACTGGCTGAGCATCGGTGAGGTGAGCGCGCGGACCGGGGCGGCCGTCTCCGCTCTGCGGTTCTACGAGGAACTCGGCCTGATCGCGTCCGAACGCGACGAACGCAACCAGCGCCGCTACCCGCGGCACATGCTGCGCCGGGTGGCACTGATCTCGGTGGCAAAACGGATCGGCATCCCGTTGCAGGACCTCCAGGAGGCGTTCGCCGATGTGCCGCTCGACCGTCCGCCGAGCCACCAGGAGTGGCAGCGCGCGTCACGCGGCTGGAAGCGTCGACTGGAGGAGCGCCGGCAGACCATCGAGCGGCTCGAGGCGGAACTCACCGGCTGCATCGGCTGCGGATGCCTCTCGATGAAGGCGTGCGCTCTGCTGAATCCCGGTGACGCGCTCGCCGGGGATGGTGTCGGGCCTCGACGGCTCTGAGAGACGGACGATCGCGCCGGAGGGTTCAGCGCGGTCGCCGCACGGGCCGCAGACGGTGGGAACGCCGCCGGGGCTCGTGCCCCACGGGGCCGGGCGTTCAGGGCCGCACGAAGCGCGGCCTCGCCCTCGACGGCCTCGCCCTCCGCGGCCACGGCGAGCGGATCCGAGGCGCCGGCTCCCGGCGCGGCGGCCGGTCGGCCCCCGCGCTGCACCAGGACCGGCCGGTCCGGCTCCCGGGCCCGTTCCCGCTACCCCCGGCGCGGGCCGGCCTGACCCACGGCGGCCCGGGCCCGGGCGACCAGGGCGCGTCCGGCGGGGCTGCCGACGCCGTCCGCGCGCCAGGCGAGGACCAGTCGCCCGCGCAGGGCGGGGCGGTCGATGCCGATCGACTTCAGCTGCTCCGACCGCGCCGCCGCGAACACGCCGGGCAGGATGGCCGCGCCCAGCCCGTGCGCGGCGAGCTCGGCGAGTTGGCCGGGGTCGCTCGCCTCGAAGGCGATCTGCGGCGTGAACCCGGCCGCCGCGCAGGCCTCGTCGAGCCGGGCCCGCAGCCCGGTGCCGCGCGGCAGGCTGATCAGGGGCCGGCCCCGGAGGGTGTCGATCGAGACGACCCGGTGGACCGCGAGTTCGTGGTCGTGGGCGACGGCGACGACGATCGGCTGGTCCTCGATCACCTCGATGCCGACACCGGCCGGGGTGCTGTCGCCCACGCTGGCGATCACCGCGTCGAACTCCCCGGTCCGCACTCCCTCCAGGAGCCGGTCGGAGGGGGCCTCCGACAGGGTGATCCCGACGGCCGGGTGGTCCCGGTGGAACTCCGCCAGCAGGCCGGGCAGATCGACCTTGTGCGAGGTGACCGTGCCGACCGAGACATGCCCCCGGAGCAGCCCGGTCAGCTCGTCCACGGCGAGTCCGGCGCCCGCCACGGCGGCGAGCGCCGCGCGCGCGTACGGGAGAACGGCCTCGCCCGCCTCGGTGGTCCGGACCGAGCGTCCGGAGCGGTCCAGGAGCTCCTGGCCGAGCTCGCGCTCCAGCCGGCGGATCTGGGCGCTGACGCCGGGTTGGGACACGTGCAGCTTCTCGGCGGCGCGGGTGAAGTTCCGCTCCTCGGCGACGGTGACGAAGTACTCGAGCTGCCGGAGTTCCATAACCGATGATTCTAGTGGTCAGACATACCATGTCTTGGACTTCTGATCGTCGCGGGACGAGAGTGGGACGTGTGACCGAACGGGAAGACCAACCGAACGGGATGACCAGGAGAGGAACCACCATGACGGAGACCCGAGAAGCCGCCACCACCCCCGAGGACCTCGCCCGGCTGTTCGTCGAACGGGTCAACGCCCGCGATGCGCGGGGTGCGGCCGCGCTGTACGCCCCGGACGCCGTGATGGCCTACCCGGCCGGTACCGCGACGGTCGGCCGCGAGGCGATCCAGGCGGTGCTGCAGCGGTTGATCGACCACGCGCCGCTGCCCTTCCGGGTCGAGGAGCCGCTGCCGACCGTCCGCCACGGGGACCTTGCGCTCACCTCCACCCGCAGCGCCGACGACACCGGCGGCCGGGTCCAGGTCGCCCGCCGCGAGGCGGACGGGACGTGGTTGCGGATCATCGACCGCCCCGAGGTGCCGGGCGCCACGGCCTGATCGCGGCGGGCGCCCGGGACGCCCGGTCCGGCGCCGGCAGCCCCGGTAAGCACCGGCAGTACCGGTGGCCAGGGGCGTGCGGCGGGCGGTGTGCGGCGGGTGGCCGAGCCTCAGCGGCTGGTCGGCCCCGGTCCGTCGGCGGGGTCGGTGGTTCGCGCGCCGGACCCGTCGCCGGACCCGCTTCCGTCCGCACCGCCGGAACCGTCCCCGGCGCTGGTCTCCCACGGCCGCCGGGACCAGGCCGTCGTCGCCGTCGGCGGCGGCGCGGACCTGCTCCCGGACACCATTGCCGGGCGCGCCGTCGAGCGCTCCCGGTACGGCGGCGTGGCCAACGCCGCCGGCGCCGCCATCGCCCTCATCAGCGGCGAGTACGAGACCCTCGTCCCCGCCGACGCGGGCCGGGCCGAGGCACTCGCCGACGCCCGGGCCGAAGCCGTCGGCCGGGCGGTCGCGGCCGGTGAGGCACCCGAACACACCGGCGTCGTGCGGATCCGCGAGGTCCCGGTCAGCTATGCCGGTCGCCCCTGCCTGCGCGTCACCGTCAAGGCGGCGGGGCGTCTGCGCTCCGCCTGACCGCCCCCCGGCCGACGACCGGGAGAGACCCGGCCGCGCGGGACCCGGCCGCGCGGGACCCGGCCGCGCGGGACCCGGCCGCGCGGGACCCGCCGTCGTCTCCGTCCCGGGCCGGCCGCTGTTCCCGTCCCGGGCCGGCAGCGGTTCCTGGGGTGGCTCCACCCCGGACCGGCAGAGGTTCCCGCCCCGGGGCCGGTAGCGGTCCCGGGGCCGCCCCGCCCCGGGAACTGTGCTGCGTTGGATAGAGCGTAGGGGCGGGCTCGCGCGCCCCCGGGCGTGCGCTGTGCGCCGCGGTGACCGAGGTCTTGGGGGACGGATGCGCTGGAGAACCGCGAAGCAGGGGTCGGCGACGGACGAGTCGGGCGGGAGGCCCGCCCGGGACCGGCGCCGGCGGCCGTTCTGGCAGGAGTTGCCGATACTGATCGTCGTCGCGCTGGTCCTGGCCTTCGGCATCAAGACCTTCGCGGTGCAGGCCTTCTCGATTCCGTCCGGCTCGATGCAGAACACCCTGCAGCAGGGCGACCGGGTGCTGGTGGACAAGCTGACGCCCTGGTTCGGGGCCACGCCCTCGCGCGGGGACGTGGTGGTCTTCCACGATCCGGGCGACTGGCTGGCGAACCGGCCGGTGCCGCGCTCCGGCGCCCTCCAAAAGGCGCTGAGCCTGGTCGGCCTGATGCCCTCGGCCGATGAGAAGGACCTGATCAAGCGGGTGATCGCGGTCGGCGGGGACACCGTCACGTGCAGCGCCGGGTCACCACTGGCGGTCAACGGCGTCGTCCTGGACGAGCCCTATCTCTATCCCGGGGCGACGCCCTGCGACGACTACCCGGTCGGCACCGTCACCGTGCCGAAGGACCGGATCTGGGTGATGGGCGATCACCGCAACGACTCCGAGGACTCCCGCTACCACGAGCTCGACCGGGCCGGGAACGGTTTCGTGCCGGTGGACGACGTGATCGGGCGGGCCGTCGTGGTGGCCTGGCCGCTGGGCCGCTGGGCGACCCTGCCGGAGCCGGACACCTTCGGGCAGCAGGGGCTCGCCGCCGGGCGGGGCGGCGAGCCGGTCGCGGCCGCGGCCCCGGGGGCGCTGGGGGCGGCCGCCGCCGTACCGCTGACGCTCTGGCTGCGGCGCCGGCGGGCAGGCCGCTGAGGTGCAGGCCGCCGAAGCGCAGTCCGTGGAGGGGCGGTCCGTGGAGAGGCGGTCCGTGGAGGGGCCGGTCATTGAGGGATTCGGACGGGGTCCCGGGGACCCCGTCCGGCGGGGACGGTACGGTGATCATCGGCCGCAGCCACGACAACCGGTCGCCGGTGCCGACCCCCGGGCCACCGGGTGGCTGGACCGCTGGACGATGGCCGGGCGCCGGATGGCCCGGGGTGCCGGCCCGCGCCGCGCCTTCGGACCGAGGTACCACCGCACCGTAGGACGGAACCACCACCGCGCCGTAGGACCGCTGGACCGACAACGACCGCACCACCCGTAGCGCCCACCACAGCAGAGTGCATCAGGGAGCCCGATGAGCCGCCGAACCCGCCCCGACAGCCCGGCGGTCCCGTCGCCGGTGACCGTCACCGTCTGCCGGGGCTGCTGCTGCGGCACCGAGGCCAAGCACCCGGGCGTCGACCACGCGGCGCAGCTGGTACGGCTGCGCACGGGCGTCGGCGACAGCGGTCAGGTCCGGGCGGTCAAGTGCCTGGACGCGTGTGCACACTCGAACGTGGTGGTGGTCAGCCCGTCCGCCGAGGGCCGGCGGGCCGGCGGCCGTCCGGTCTGGCTCGGCTGGGTGCTGGCGGACGACATGCTGGACGAGATCACCGACTGGGTCCGGGCCGGCGGCCCCGGCCTGGCCGACCCGCCGGGAACGCTCGACCTCCAGGAGTTCGCCGTATCCCGCCGGGTCCGGGAGGGCCTGCCGGGCTAGGGGCACGTCCGGAGAGCGGTCGGCGACCGGGCCGCCGGTACCGGGTTGCGCCCGGGCCGGTCCTTGTCCGGCGACTTCGGTGCAGCGGCGGGTGTCGCGGGTCTACGCTGGCGACTGGCGCCGACGACGGAGGAATCACCATGGCCACGATCACGCGGGCCGCCGACCACCCCGCGGGGGTGTCCCGGTGACGACGGTCTGCCGGATCTGCGCAGGCACCGGCCGCACCGCCGGCCTCAGCTGCCGCACCTGCCAGGGCACCGGCACCACCGAGGTGGGCGGTGGCGGCGGGAACTGCTTCCTCTGCGACGGGACGGGCCTCTACGTCCGCTACCGGGTGGACGCGAGCGGCGCCAAGCACGCGTATCGCGAGGAGGTCTGCCGTACCTGTGACGGCACCGGCAACCGCGCGCCGAGCTCGCGGGACGAGACCCTCGCGACGTAGCGAGGACGCCGGCCGGGGTGATCCCCGGTGAGCTGCCGCCCGGCCGAGGCAGCCCGGCCCGGTGGACTCAGCCGGGCGGTGTGACCAGCCCCATCTCGTACGCGGTGATCACGAGTTGGACCCGGTCCCGGGCGCCCAGCTTGCTGAACAGCCGTGCCACGTGAGACTTGGCCGTGGCCACCGAGATGAACAGGTCCTCGGCGATCTCGGTGTTGGAGCGGCCCCGGCCGACCAGGGTCAGCACCTCCCGCTCCCGCTCGGTGATCCCCTCCACCGCGCGCAGGGTGCTCCCGGGAGTCGGCGGACCGGGCTGCCGGGCGATGTCCGCGATCAGCCGGCGGGTCACGGCCGGGGCGATCAGCGCGTCACCGGCGGCGACCACGCGGACCGCCGTGAGGATGTCGTCCAACGCCATGTCCTTGACGGCGAAGCCGCTCGCGCCGGCCCTGAGCGCGCCGTAGACGTGATCGTCCTCGTCGAAGGTGGTGAGGATCAGCACGCGGGTCGTGGCCGGTCCGGCCGTGATCCGCCGAGTGGCCTCGATCCCGTCCATGCCGGGCATCCGGATGTCCATCACGACCACGTCCGGGCTGTGCTCACCCACCAGCCGGACCGCCTCGGCCCCCGTCGCGGCCTCACCGACGACGGTCAGGTCAGGGGCGTCGGTCATCAGTACACGGAGACCGGAGCGCACCAGCGGCTGGTCGTCGGCCAGGACGACGCGCACGCTCACCGCGCCTCCTCCGGCGCCCCGGCGCCCTCGTGCAGCGGCGGCAGCGGCAGCGACGCCGTCACCCGGAACCCGCCCCCGGGGCGCGGCCCCGCGCTGAAGCGGCCCTGCAGCAGGGCGACGCGCTCGCGCATGCCGGTGATGCCGAAGCCCGTGTCTCCCGGGCCGTCCGGCGCGCCGCGCCCCTCGTCGTCGACCTGCACGTGCAACTCCTCGACCCCGTACCCGATCGTCACCCAGCAGTGCCCGACGGCCGCGTGGCGGACCACGTTGGTCACCGCCTCCTGGACGATACGGTAGGCGGACAGTTCGATGTCGGGCGGCAGCCGACGCTGCTCCCCCCGCCGGTGCAACTCCACCCGGACGCCGGCGTCCGCCGTCATCGCCACCAGTCGTTCCAGGCCCGCCAGATCCGGCGTGGGCGCGAGCGGCTCCTGCTGCCGGCCGGCTCCGGGATCGGCCTGACGCAGCGCCACCAGCGTCCGCCGCAGGCCCGCCAGGGTCTCCCGGCCGATGGTCTCGATGGCCTCCAGGGCGTTGCGCGCCTCGGCGGGCTGCGTGTCGATGACTCGGCGGCCGACCCCGGCCTGGATCGCGATGATGCCGATGCTGTGCGCGACCATGTCGTGCAACTCACGGGCGATCCGCAGCCGTTCGGCGGTCACCGCCTCGGTCACCTCCTTCGAGCGCAGCGACACCGCGTGTTGGCGCCGCTCGCGGGCCAGCAGGCCCACCGTGCAGGAGACGGTCATCGCCAGCAGGGCGACCACACCGGTGGCCGTCATGTCGTCGGGCCTGTGGGCGAACCCTCCGACGGCGGCGCTCTGCACGAGGAGCGACAGCAACGCGCCCGCCGTCGCGCTCCGCCACGACCTGGAGGCGACGACGAAACCGAGCGCGACATCCGCAGCCAGGAAGGACAGGAACCGCCCCGGGGCGAAGTCGCTCGACACCGCCAGCGCCAGCACGGATCCGGTCAGCGTCAGCGCCAGCACCGACAGCGGAGACCGGCCGAGCAGGCCGACGAGCAGGGCCGCGGCGAGCACCACTCCGAGGGCCTGGACGGCGGCGGACGCCCTTGGCGCGCCCCCGAGCAGGAGGGTGAGGAAGACGAGGTAGAGGAGGGCTCCGCCCCAGGCCGCGCCGGCGGCCACGCCGCGTGCGGTAGGTCGTGAGGACGGGGGCCCCGGCAGCGAAGCGGGTGAGGTGGCGGTCATGCCGCGACCCTAGGCGGCGCCCGCCCGCGAACGCATCGCCCCGGGGATGTAAACCCCCGGGCCAGTGCTGGGCACCGAAGTGCAACCCCCGGTCCGATGCCCGGCCGGCCCGCGCCCGGCAGGCTCGGTGCCGTGATCAAAGTCGATGAACTCACCGAGCGCCACGGCGGCACGACCGCCGTCGACCGACTGTCCTTCAGCGTGCGGCCCGGGCGGGTCACGGGCTGCCCGGGCCCCCACGGAGCGGGAAGGACCAGCACGCTGCGCATGGTCCTCGGTCTGGACGCTCCCACCGCCGGTACCGCCACCGCGGGCGGGGTACCGTTCCGCTCCCATCCGCGCGGGCTGCGCCACGTCGGAGCCCTCCTGGACACCCATCAGGTCCACGGCGGGCGCAGCGCGGTGGCGCATCTGCCCGCCCTGGCCCGTGGCAACGGCATCCCGCTGTGCCGGGTCGACGAGGTGCTCCCGGAGGTGGGCCCGGTCCGGCGGTGCGGAGCCCGGACGGGCGTCGTGGCGGGCGCCCCGCAGGCCGCGGAACCGGCCGAGCTGCTGACGGCGGCCGGAGCACCGATGGAGCCGGAGGCCCCGGCGACGTCCGGGCGGATCGCGGTGACCGGGCTGCCGGCGGGCCGAATCGGGGCACTCGCCCTCGAAGACGTGGCCCCCGTTCGTGCGCCGGCCGGTCCGAGGCTCGGAGTGCTGATCCGACACAGCGCGGGCACGATGGTGACCACCGCCATGACGTTGCTGATGCTGCTGTTGTTCTTCTCGACGAGCAGGCGCTGGTCCGCCGACGTCAGCGCCTCCACGGTGGCGAGCGCCTGGCGGCGTCCGGTGCAGAATCGGGGAGCCGGATCCCGGCAGCCGCGGGTTCTCGCCCACCGTGGGAGGCTCCCGGCCGGTCTTCGTGCCGTGGTCGCTGGTCGCGATCGCTCTCGCGCCGGTGGTCGTGCGCCGCCGCGACGTCCGAGCGGGCTGCCTGGGGAGGACGGGGGCGGCCGGTACCCGTGGTCGTCACGGCGGCCGTGCGGGGTGGTGAGTCGCCGCCTCGGGCGGCACCCGGAGCGGGGCCGGCCGGTGCGCCGGGAGCTCCGTCGCCTTGTACACCTCCCAGGGGTACTTTGCCTGCACATGGTCGAACATTGGTGTTCGAGTGGCCGACACGCCGATGGCCGTTCACCGTCCGTCCGTGTGCGGGCAATCCGCCGCTGCGAAAGTCCGGCCATGGATATCCCTCGCATGGGCGTGCCCGAGAAGCTCGCCGACCGTATGAGCATGGCTGAGCAGCACGAGTACCTGCGCAGCCGCTTCTCCCGCCGCCGGATGCTGCGCACCGGCGCGATCACCGTGGGCGCCCTCGCGGTCGGTGGCACGCTCGGCACCGGCAGCGCCGCCGCCGCCCCCCTGTCGTCGAAGACCGCCACCACGGACGGCATCGACGGCTCGCTGGTCGCCCCGATCGGCCGTCACCTCGCCTTCGGCCCCGAGCCGGACACCCAGTTCCGGGTCTCCTGGCAGGTCCCGGCCCCGGTGAAGAAGCCGTTCCTGCGCTTCGGCAAGCAGCCGTGGGACCTCAGCCACAAGGTCGCTGCCGAGGTGCGCGCCCTGCACACCCCCGCGCTGGTGCCGACCGCCGCGCCGGTCGACCAGTACTACCTGCACGTGGCGCTGGAGGACCTCCAGCCCGACACCACGTACTACTACGGCGTCGGCCACCAGGGCTTCGACCCGGCCTCGCAGCAGGCGGTCTCCACCCTGAGCACCTTCCGCACCGCGCCCGCGCGCGACCACATGTGGGGCAAGGTGTACGAGCCGTTCACCTTCACCGCCTTCGGCGACCAGGGCGTCAGCGCGCACGCGGCCGGCAACGACCACGTGATCCTGGCTCAGAACCCGGCCTTCCACCTGCACGCCGGCGACATCTGCTACGCCGACCCGGCCGGCTCCGGCCAGGACTCCGACAAGTCCGTCTACAACGCCACCACCTGGGACGCCTTCCTCGCGCAGACCGAGACGGTCGCCTCGAAGATCCCGTGGATGGTCTCCTACGGCAACCACGACATGGAGGCCTGGTACTCGCACAACGGGTACGGCGGCGAGAACAACCGCTTCTACCTGCCGGACAACGGGCCGGACCCGCGTACCGTCCCCGGCGTCTACAGCTTCCGCTACAAGAACGTCGGCGTCATCTCGCTGGACGCCAACGACGTCTCGTACGAGATCCCGGCCAACCTCGGCATCTCGGCCGGCAAGCAGACCAAGTGGCTGGAGCGCCAGCTCAAGGACCTGCGCAACGACGAGACGATCGACTTCGTCGTGATCTTCTTCCACCACTGCGCGTTCTCCACCACGCACCAGCACGCCTCCGAGGGCGGTGTGCGCGAGGCCTGGGTGCCGCTGTTCGAGAAGTACCGGGTGGACCTGGTGGTCAACGGCCACAACCACGTCTACGAGCGGACCGACGCGATCCTCGGCAACAAGGTCTCCAAGGCGGTGCCGAGCGGCGCCACCGTCGAGCCCGCCAAGGACGGCGTGGTCTACGTGACGGCGGGCGCGGCCGGGCGCAGCCTCTACAGCTTCGACGCCCCCGACACCTACGAGGGCCACGAGAACCCCCAGGACTCGGTGAACACCTTCCACTTCGCCCAGGGCGGCGTGAAGGTCACCGAGACCGTCGAGTGGTCGCGGGTGCGCTACACCGGCTACTCCTTCATCCGGGTCGACGTCACCCCGGCGCACCTGGGGCAGAAGTCCTCGATGAAGGTCATCGCGCTCGCGGAGAACGGCACACAGGTGGACAACTACACCATCCTGCGCACGGTCGGCGAGGGCTGGGACAGCAAGAGCGACGACGACGGCCACGGCGGCGGCTGGGGCTGGAGCGCCGGCGACCGCTGACGCCCCACCACACGCCGTCCGGCCCCGGGGGAATCCTCCCCGGGGCCGGACGGCGTCGCGGGCCCGGCCGATGCACCCCCGCGCCCCTGCCCGGGGCACCCGGTAGGAGCCGAACGTGCCGTGCAGCGGGGTGCCGTGGCGCAAGCTGTCCGGCCCGCGCGCCATCGCGCGGATCGCAGGGGTCTACCGGCGAAAATGTCCTCTCCACGCTCACCGTGTCCTGCCGCCGGGGCGGGCCGGCCTTTCGGCTGACGACGACTCCCTCACTTCGCGTCGTCCGGCTTTGGCCTCGCGTCGTCCGTCGTCCGGCTTTGGCCTCGGGTCGTCCGTCGTCCGGCTTTGGCCTCGGGTCGTCCGCCGTCCGGCTTTGGCCTCGGGTCGTCCGCCGTCCGACCCTCGCTTCGCGTCGGAGTGGAGGCCACGGGCACGTGGGGGCGGGCCACGCAGACGTCAGACGTGTCGGCGGTCGCGGCCCCCGGCCCGCGAGGTGCCCGGGGGCGTCTCGGGCCTGCGCTGTGCCGCCGGTCAGTCCCTCAGTGCGGCCAACTGCTCCGCGAGTGTGTCGCTGTGCTGGAAGGTCAGCCCGGCGAGCGCGACGTGCTTCCAGCGGACCGTGCCGTCGCCGTCCAGGATGAAGACCGAGCGGCGCAGCCCGAGCCCGGGTACGGCGATGCCGTACGCGCGGGCGACGGCCCGGTCGGTGTCGGCGAGCAGGGGGAAGCCGAGGCCGTGCTTGCGGGCGAAGCGCTCGTGACTGTCGAGGTCCTGCGGGCTGATGCCCCACACGGTCGCGCCGAGGTCGCGGAAGCGGTCGAGGTCGGAGGTGTACGAGCAGAGCTGCTTGGTGCAGACGGCGGTGTCGTCGCCGGGGTAGAAGACCAGCACCAGCGGCCCGCCCTTGGCGTCCACGAGCCGGTGCTCGCGCCGCTCGGCGTCGCCCTTCTCGGGGTCGAACAGCAGGCCGGGCAGGGTGAATTCGGGGGCGCGTGTACCGGGCTCGGGAGGCTTGGGCATCGGGGGGTCCTTCCGCGGTGGGGGTGAGGCCGATGCTAGCCCGCCGGGTCGCCGGCCGGCGCTCCGGCCCGCCCCGGCGGAGCCAGTTGAACATGTTCAAAATATTGGCCATGATGAGCCCGGCCGTCCTGGACGGCTCGGAGCACCGCCGCCGGTCACCCCGGCGCGCCGACTGTCGGCGCGCCCCGTCGCCCCGTCGCCTCCGCTCCCCGGGCTCCGGCGGCCGGTCCGTCGGCGGCTTTCGGACCGGTCGGCATCGAACGAGAGGACGATCACGTGATCAGATCCCGGTGGACAGCGCTGCCGGCGGCAGCGGTCGCCCTGATGTGGTTCTACGAGGGCTTCTGGTGCAAGGTCCTCCCCGGCCGGGCGGACCAGCGGGCCATCGTCGAGAGCGTGCCGCTGCTGCCCGGCGGCGCGGTCACCCCGGTGCTGCTCGCCATCGGCTTCGCCGAGGTGGCCCTCGGGCTCTGGGTCCTCGGGGGCCGGGCCGCCCGGGCCGCCGCGGTGGTCCAGACCGGCCTGGTCGTCGGGTTCAACGCCGGCGGCCTGCTGTTCGGCGGCGACCAGATCCCCGAGCCCGGGCGACTGGTCGTCCAGGACCTGGCGTTCCTCGCGCTGATCTGGACGGTGGCCGCCCGTGAGCCCGCTCGACGGACCACCGGGGACCGCCCGCGGCCGGTCGCGGTATGAGCGCCACGCCGTGGGCCGGAGCCCGGCTGTCGGTGGGCCCGGCCGGCCGGCCGCGCGTCCTGTTCGGCCGGATGTACGAGGACCCTGCCGTCGAACTCGCGGCCTTCCCCCCGTCCGGCGCCCGGGTGTTGAGCATCGCGTCGGCCGGCGACACCGCGGCCGCGCTCGCCGCGGCCGGCCACGAGGTCACCGCCGTCGACCTCAATCCCGCCCAACTCGCCTACGCCCGGGCTCGACTGGAGGCCGGGGCGCCCGCCGTGGCCGGCTCCGCCGAGCGGCTGACGGCGGTCGGCCGGGTCGCCGCCGCCATGGCCCTTCCGGCCTGGCGCCCCACTCCGATGGAGCGCTTCCTGCGGCTCGACGACCCCGTCGCGCAGGGCCGCCACTGGCGTACCGCCCTGGACGGCCCCGGTCTGCGCTGCCTGATGGGCGCGGCGCTTCGACCGGCCGGCACGCTGGCCGTCGGCCTGCGCCCGGAGTTCCGCCGCGTTGTACCGCGCCGCTTCGACGCCGTCCTGCGCTCCCGGATCGAGCGGGCCGTCGGCACCCACCCCAACGCCGCCAACCCCTGGGCCTGGCGGCTGCTGCTCGGCCGCGAGCGCCCCGGCGACCCGGAGGGCCTCGACACCGGCGGGCAGCGCGTGCGGCTGGTGCTCGGCGACGTGGTCGAACACCTGGAGCGGGCCCCGGCCGGCAGCTACGACGGGGTCACCCTGTCCAACATCCTGGACGGCCCCGGCCCGGACTTCGCCGCCCGGCTGCGCGCCGCCGTGCGTCACGCGGTCCGCCCAGGCGGCGCGGTGGTGCTGCGCAGTCTCCGCGAGCCGGGCCCGGCCGGCCCAGGCCGGGCGGCCGAGGACCGCTCGATGCTCTGGGGGGTCGTACGGGTCCTGCGGATCGGCGCCACCGGTACCACCGAGGAGAGGAACGACTCGTGAGACACCTGCTGCAACGCCACCCCTTCCCGATGCGCACGCACTTCGCGCACTCGCTGGTGCTGACCTACGCGCTGGCACCGGAGCTGCTGACCCCGCTGCTGCCGCCCGGGCTCACCCTCGACACGTACACCGACCGGACGGGACGGGAGCACGGCTTCGTCGCGGTCGCCCTGGTCGACGCCCGGCGGCTGCGCCCGGCCGGCCTGCCGGCCCGGCTCGGCGGCGACCACCTGCTGACCGGCTACCGGATCTTCACCCGCTTCGCGACCCCCGGTGGCCGCACCATGCGCGGGCTGAAGATCCTGCGCAGCGACACCGCCGGCCGGCCGATGGTGCTCGGCGGCAACCTGTTCTCCCGCTACAACTACCGGCTGGCCCGGATCGGCAGCCGGGTGGTGGCCGACACCCTGGAGTTCAAGGTGGCCAGCGCGGACGGACGCGCCGACCTGCACGTGCGGGCCGATCTCGCGGACCGGCCGGCTCCGCTGCCGCCGGACAGTCCGTTCGCGGACGCCAGGGACGCCCGCCGGTTCGCCGGCCCGCTGCCCTACACCTTCGAGCACGAGCCGCAGACCGGTACCGTCATCGTGGTCAAGGCCACCCGCACGCGGTGGGACCCGGTGCCGGTGGCGGTCGAGGTGCCCCGCCTGACCTTCTTCGAGCACGGTCCGTTCGCCGGGTCGAAGCCGGTGCTTGCCAACGCCTTCCACGTGGCCGCCGTCGACTACGGCTGGGAGTCCGGCCGCCGCCGCCGTGAGAGCGGGGCCGAGCTGTGACGAGGCCGCCGGCCCCGCCCCGCCCCTCGGGCGTACGCGAGGTGCTCGCCTACAACTGGCCGCTCTACGCCGCCGGGGCGGCCACGGTGGTGGGCGGCCGCGCGTCGGCCGCTCGGCTTCCCCGGCCGGCCGCCACCGCCGTGCGGACCCTCGCGTGGGGCGCCGCCGCGCTACTGGCCACCGCCACCGCGGCCACCTGGTGGGTGTACGACCGCTCAGAGCTGCACTCCTTCGCCTGGCTGCCCGACCTCCTGCCGGACGGCCCCGGCCGCTACCTGGTGGTCTCGGCCGGGCTGGACGAGGCCGCCCGGCCGCTCGCGGAGCGCCACCCCGGCGCGCGGGGCACCCTCGTGGACCTCTACGACCCGGCGCTGATGACCGAGGGCTCGATCCGCCGGGCCCGGCTGCGGGTGCCCCCGATCCCCGGTACGCTGCCCGGCCGCCCCGGCCGGCTGCCGGTGGCGTCCGGCTCCCAGGACACCGTGTTCGCGGTCTTCGCCGCCCACGAACTGCGCCACCGGACAGACCGGGAGGCACTGTTCGACGAGATCGCCCGGACACTGCGCCCGGGGGGCACGCTCGTCCTGGTGGAGCACCTGCGGGACGCCGCCAACACGGCCGTGTACGGCCCCGGCGCCTGGCACTTCCTGCCCCGCTCCGAGTGGCTGCGACTGGCCGCCCGCTCGGGGCTGGTCCACGCGGCCGAGCGCCGGATCGCCGGGCTGGTCACCGCCTTCGCCTTCCGCGGCGAGCCTTCGTGAACCACCCGCTCGCCGCGCTGCTCACGCTGGACGGCCAGTTGCGCCTGGTGGGCCTCGTACTGGTCGGCCTGGGCCTGTTCCACGCCCTGCTGCCCCGGATCGTCGGCTGGCCGGCGGATCTGGCCGGCAGCAGCCTGCTGACCCGTCAGGTCGGCTACGCACACCTGTTCTTCATCGGTCTCACCTGCGTCCTGCTGGGCCTGCTGCCGCTGCTGCTCGTCCGCGACCTGCGGGCCGGTACGCCGCTGGGCACCGCCGTGCTGGCCGGTCAGACCCTGTTCTGGGGCACCCGATGGGTCTTCGAGTTCGCCTACTTCTCGCCCCGCCTCTGGCGCGGCGACCGGCTCCGGACCGCCGCCCACCTGGCCCTGTCGGTGCTGTGGACCTGGGTCACCGGGGTGTTCGCCTGGGCCTTGGTCCTGGCACTGACCGCGTCGGGAGGCTGACCGGACGAGCGGCGGCGCGCGCGGCCGACGGGGCCCCCGGGGGCAGGTGGCGCGGGTTCCTTGACGATTTAGTCTGCGCGTAGGTAATCTACGCGTAGAGCAAATGCCGAACGGCTGAGCGCGGAGCACCGGGAGACGACATCATGTGGAGCCACGAGTACAGCGCCGAGACCAGCGCCACCCCGCGGGCCGTCTGGAGCGTCCTGCGGGACCTCGACGGCTGGACGCGCTGGGACACCTCGATGGAGACGGTCTCGCTCCAGGGCCCGTTCGAGGTCGGTTCCAAGGTCTCGATGACCCCCAAGGGCCAGGATCCGATCGTCTCGGTGATCACCGGCGTCCGGGAGAACGAGTACTACGCCGACGAGACCGAGTTCGGCGGCGTCACGCTCGGGTTCAGTCACACCCTCACCCCGCTGCCCGACGGCGGCACCCTGGTGGTCCACCGTCTGGAGATCACCGGCCCCGAGGCCGACGCGCTCGGGCCGGAGGTGGGCCCCGCCATCACCGAGGACTTCCCCGAGGCGATGGCGGGCCTGCTCGCCCACGCCGTCGCCCCGTGAGCGGCGCAGGGCCCGACCAGAGCCCCGGGTTCTGGCTCTGGCACGCCACCCTGCGCTGGCAGCGCGAGATCGCGGCGGCGCTGACACCGCACGATCTGACCCATGTGCAGTTCGTGCTGCTCTCCTGCGCGTGGTGGCTGAACGAGCGCGGCAGTACGCCCAACCAGCAGGCCCTGGCCCGGCAGGCCGGCACCGACGTCAAGATGACCTCCCAGGTCGTCCGCCGGCTGGAGGCCAAGGGTCTGCTGGTCCGGGAGGCCGATCCCGCCGACAGCAGGGCGCGGCTGCTGCGGATCACTCCGGAGGGCACCCGGGTGGCGCTCGCCGCCATCACCGAGGTGGAGCGGGTGGACGCGGAGTTCTTCCGCCCGGCCGCCGAGGGCGAGTTCGGCCGCGGTGCGCTGCTCGGTCTGCTCAGGGGCCTGGCCGAATCGCCGCCCGCCCCCTGAGCGGCCGTCGGGGCGGGTCGGGCGTGGGCCGGAGGCGAGCTGGGCGGGACGTCGGCGCGGGACGTCGGGGCGGGGCGGCCGCCGGGGCGGTTCAGCTCCCGCTGCGCGGCCCGTACATGATGACCGCCACCCCGGCCAGGCAGATCGCCGCTCCCACCACGTCGTAGCGGGTGGGGCGGAAGCCGTCCACCACCACGCCCCAGAGCAGTGAGGCGGCCACGAACACCCCGCCGTACGCGGCGAGCACCCGCCCGAAGTCGGCGTCCGGCTGGAGTGCCGCGACGAAGCCGTACGCGCCGAGCACCAGCACGCCGAGTCCCGCCAGCCACCACGGGCGGGACTCGCGCATGCTCTGCCAGATCAGCCAGCAGCCGCCGATCTCCGCGAGGGCGGCGAGGGCGAAGAGCAGGACGGAGCGCAGTACGGTCATGCCGGCCAGCCTACGGAGGGCCGCAGGCCCGGGCCGCCGCCGGCTGCGCGGCACCCCGGCTGCGCAGTGGGTCACTGCCGGTAGGTGGTCAGGAAGCGGCCGATCCGGCTGATCGCGGTCTCCAGGTCGTCGGCGCGCGGCAGGGTGACGAAGCGGAAGTGGTCCGGCCGGGGCCAGTTGAAACCGGTGCCCTGGACGATGTGGATCTTCTCGCGGAGCAGCAGGTCCAGCACGAACTTCTCGTCGTCGACGATCTTGTGCACGGCCGGGTCGAGCCGGGCGAAGGCGTACAGCGCGCCCTTGGGCTTGACGCAGCTGACGCCCGGGATGTCGTTGAGGGCGCGCCAGGCGACGTCGCGCTGCTCGGCGAGCCTTCCGGTCGGCAGGACCAGGTCGTTGATGGACTGGTGCCCGCCGAGCGCCGCCTGCACGGCGTACTGCGCCGGTACGTTGGGGCACAGGCGCATGCCGGCCAGCATGGTGAGCCCCTCCAGGTAGTCCCGGGCCCGGGCCTTGGGGCCGGAGACCATCAGCCAGCCGCTGCGGAAGCCGGCCACCCGGTAGGCCTTGGAGAGGCCGTTGAAGGTCAGGGTGACCACGTCGTCGGCCAGGGCGGCCAGGCAGTGGTGCTCGACGCCGTCGTAGAGGATCTTGTCGTAGATCTCGTCGGCGAGAACCATCAGGTTGTGCCGGCGGGCCAGGTCGAGGATCCCCTCCAGCAGTTCCTTCGGGTAGACCGCGCCGGTGGGGTTGTTGGGGTTGATGACGACGATGGCCTTGGTGCGGTGGGAGATCTTCGAGGCGATGTCGTCCAGATCGGGGTACCAGTCCGCCTCCTCGTCGCAGAGGTAGTGGACGGCCTTGCCGCCGGCCAGCCGCACCACGGCCGTCCAGAGCGGGAAGTCCGGCGCCGGGACGAGGACCTCGTCGCCGTCGTCGACCAGGGCCTGGACCGACATCTGGATCAGCTCCGAGACGCCGTTGCCCAGGTAGACGTCGTCCACCGTGACACCGCCGACGCCCCGCTGCTGGTAGTACTGCACGACGGCGCGGCGGGCGGGCAGGATGCCGCGCGAGTCGCTGTAGCCGTGCGCGCCCCGCAGGTTGCGGACGATGTCCTGGATGATCTCCTCGGGCGCCTCGAACCCGAAGGTGGCGGGGTTGCCGGTGTTCAGCCGCAGGACGCTGTGCCCGGCCTCCTCCAGCGCGTTCGCCTGGTCGACCACCGGCCCGCGGATCTCGTAGCAGACACCCTTGAGCTTGCTGGACTGGCGGAACTCCATCAGTGGCCTCCCGACCCTCACCCTCATCAACCGATCGCTTTGTTCTACCAAGTATCCACTTGGAAAGTCCAACCTTTTGGCTATGCTGATCCCCATGTCACGCCGAAGCTACGACCAGTACTGCGCCGTCGCCCGCGCCCTGGACGCGGTGGGGGAGCGCTGGAGCCTTCTGATCGTCCGTGAACTCCTCGGCGGCCCCCGCCGCTACACCGACCTGCACGCCGACCTCCCGGGCGTCTCCACCGACATCCTCGCCGCCCGCCTCAAACAGCTGGAGGCCGACGGCCTCGTGCTGCGCCGCAAGCTGGAGCGCCCGGCCAACGCGGTGGTGTACGAGCTGACGGAGCAGGGGCTGACCCTCCATCAGGTGATCGCGGCGCTCGGCGAGTGGGGTACCGCCCTGCTCGGCAAGCAGCGCCCCACGGACGCCGTCCGGGAGCACTGGTTCACCCGGACGGCGGCGGACACGGCGTGGCTCGGTGGCTAGGGTCGGGCCATGACCACGCTCACGCCCGTCGACGTGGCGATGTCCGACGACCCCGCGCACCAGCTCGCGCAGGTGAACATCGCCCGGATGCTCCAGCCGCTCGACAGCCCCCTGCTCGCCGACTTCGTCGCCGCCCTCGCCCCGCTGAACGCCGTCGCCGACGCCGCCGACGGCTTCGTCTGGCGGTTGCAGAGCGAGGACGGCGACGCCACCGCGATCCGGGTCTTCGAGGACGACTGGCTGCTCGTCAACATGTCGGTCTGGCGCGACCCCGCCGCCCTCGACGCCTACGTGTACGACACCGGGCACCGCGCCATGCTGAAGCGTCGGCGCGAGTGGTTCGAGAAGCCCGCCGAGGCGATGACCGCGCTCTGGTGGGTCCCGGCCGGGCATCGCCCCGACGCGGTGGAGGCCGAG
This sequence comes from Kitasatospora sp. NBC_00315, assembly GCF_041435095.1. Taxonomy (NCBI): domain Bacteria; kingdom Bacillati; phylum Actinomycetota; class Actinomycetes; order Kitasatosporales; family Streptomycetaceae; genus Kitasatospora; species Kitasatospora sp. NBC_00315. The sequence goes on from NZ_CP108025.1 coordinate 6,405,694, forward strand.
GAACGCCTCACCGTGCTCCGCGCCAACGGGCCCACGGCCGAGGTGTTCACCCTGCGGCAGACCTACCCCGCGCCGGTGGCCGGCTGACGGGCCGGGCGCCGGCCGGTCACGACCCCGCGCGCGTGGCGCCGATCCGCTCGGCGAGGTGCTCGGGCAGCGGGTACGGCCGCTCGGCGGGGATCCGCGCGTCGGCCGCCTCGGGGCCGCTCGTGCGCAGCAGGTCGCGGCTCTCGTGCGCCAGCGCGGTGACGTCCTCGACGCCGAGGATCCACTCGTCGACGTACCGGTGCACGGCCTCGCCGGACAGGCCGATCTGGATCGCCCGGTGGGCGAGCGGGGCGAGCCGGGTGGAGCGCTCCGGATCCCACTGGAGCCGGACCGGACTGCGCCCGAGATCCGCCTTCCAGGCGGCTGCGTCGGCGTACCGGTCGCGGTCGTAGTGGCTCGGGCAGGCGTGCGCCAGGGCCCACTCGAATCCCGCCCGGCTGATCCGGACGGCCAGCACCCGCTCCTGCCCCGCCCTGGTGCCCCAGCCGGAGCGGTACATCATCCAGCGGAAGGACGGCTTGATCCAGGTCATCCGGTCGCGCTCGAACGGCGGTCTGAAGGTGCCCGCCGTGAGGGCCGCCTCGGCGATGTCCGCCGGATACGCCTGGTACACGACGAGGCCGTGCGCGTCGTGCACGGCGCGGATCTGCCGCAGAAGGGGTTCGGGCACGCGGGGCCTCCACGGCCGCCGCGGCGGCCCGGTCGGGGACGGCCGGAGTCTACCGACCGGTATCCGCGCCGTCGCGTGGATTCCGGCTCCGCCGGGCGCGACCTGCCGACGACGGACTACCCGCAGGTAGGGGAGTGCCTCCGGTACGCGTACGATCGTCGCGCCATGGAGAACACAGTCACTTCCACCGTGAACCGCAGGTACACCAGCTACGTCGCCGTCGGGGACTCCTTCACCGAGGGCATGTGCGACGACCTGCGCCCCGACGGCCACTACCTCGGCTGGGCCGGCCGGGTCGCCGCCCGACTGGCCGCCGAGCAGCCCGAGGGCGGCGGCTTCCGGTACGCCAACCTCGCCGTCCGGGGCAAGCTGATCGGGCAGATCCACGACGAGCAGGTGCCGGGCGCGGCCGCCATGGGCGGTGAGCTGATCACGCTGGCCGGCGGTCTCAACGACGTGCTGCGGCCCAAGTGCGACGTCGACCGGGTCGAGGACCTTCTCGGCCGGTCCGCCACCGCACTGCTCGCCTCCGGCGCCACCGTCGTGCTGTTCACCAGTACCGATCCCAGTCGCAGGCTCGCGGGCAGCGCCCGGCTGCTCCCCGCGATCCTGCGGATGAAGGCCTTCGTCGAGGGCCTGGCCGCCGCCCATCCCGGTGTCGCCGTGGTGGATCTCTACTCCGCCCCCTGCTTCGACGACCGCCGCCTCTGGGCGGAGGACCGCCTGCACCTCTCGCCGGAGGGCCATCGCCGGGTCGCCGAGGCCGTCCTGGAGGCCCTCGGCCGTCCCGCCGGCTTCGACTGGCGCGCTCCGCTGCCGCCGGTCGCGGCGCCCGGCCGCTTCGAGAAGCTCCGGTCGGACCTGCGCTGGCTCGGTACGCACCTCGGCCCCTGGATCGGCCGCCGCCTCACCGGCCGCTCCTCCGGCGACGGCCGGCCGCCGAAGCAGGCGGAGCTGGCCCCGTACGAGGGCTGACCGCCCGGACCACCCGGCCGGGCCGGGGCACGGCAGTGCGCGATGCGCTGCTCCCGCCCCGGCCCGGCACTGCCGTGTCCCGCCCGTCGCGCCGGGCCACCTGCGGCGCCGTGTCGTTCGCCGCCCCCGCCCGCCACCAGGGGAGACGTCGGAGAACTTCATTGTCATGCCCATGAAGATCGTGATCTCCCCCCGCTCTGTCACGGGTTGCCGACGCGCAGCAATCTCCTGCAGGGGGATTGACCCACGAAATCTGAACCCCTAGGTTTCCCGGGAAGTTGCGGAAAGGTTTTCGAAATGTTTCGAGCGACAGTGGCTCGGCGCGACCCGCGCGAGGGCCCGGTGTTCCGCAACACCTGAAGGGACACAGAGACATGAAGGCGACTCACGCCGTGGTGGTCGGTACCGCAGTAGCCCTGCTGGCCGGCGCGTTCACCCTCCCCACCGCCTCGGCCGCTACCGGGAGCGGCGGCCCGGGCCCGGTGAAGAAGGGCTCCTCCGCCCGGACCCTGGGCGAGCTCGGCGACCGCGCCGGTGTCCGGATCGGTACGGCGGTCGACATGTCCGCCCTGGCCGCCGACGCGCCCTACCGGGCCGTGGCCGCCACCGAGTTCTCCGCCGTCACCCCGGAGAACGTCATGAAGTGGGAGGCCGTGGAGCCCACCCGTGGCACCTACGACTGGGCCCCCGCCGACCAGTTGGTCGACTTCGCCCGCGCCAACGGTCAGCAGGTCCGCGGCCACACCCTGGTCTGGCACAGCCAGCTGCCGTCCTGGCTGACCGAGGGCGACTTCAGCGCCGCCGAGCTGCGCGACATCCTGCACCGGCACATCACCGACGAGGTCGGGCACTTCAAGGGCAAGATCTGGCAGTGGGACGTGGTCAACGAGGCGTTCAACGACGACGGCACCATGCGTGACTCGATCTGGCTGCAGAAGCTCGGCCCCGGCTACATCGCCGACGCCTTCCGGTGGGCCCACCAGGCCGACCCCAAGGCCAAGTTGTACATCAACGACTACAACGTCGAGGGCGTCAACGCGAAGAGCACCGCCCTGCTCGCCCTGGTGGCCGAGCTGAAGAAGCAGCACGTGCCCGTCGACGGCGTCGGCGTCCAGGGCCACCTGGACGTCACGTACGACGCCCCGCACGACATCGCGGCCAACCTGCAGCGCTTCGACGACCTCGGGCTGGAGACGGCGATCACCGAGGCCGACGTCCGGATCCCGCTGCCGGTCGACAGCACCAAGACGGAGGCGCAGGCCGAGGCCTACAGCGTGCTGCTCCAGGGCTGCCTGCTCACCGAGCACTGCACCGACTTCACGGTGTGGGGCTTCAGCGACAAGTACTCCTGGGTTCCCGGCGTGTTCAAGGGCGAGGGCTCGGCCAACCTCATGGACGAGAACCTCCGGACCAAGGCGGCCTACACCGCGCTCTCCCAGGACCTGAAGCTGGCCGCCGGCCGACGCTGATCCGGGCGCTGCACCGGCCTCCGCTGCCCCCGGGCGGGACCGGCGCACCGCCGGGGGCGGCTGCGGCGCAGGTCGCGGCCGCCCCGGGCGGCGTGGCCCACCGGGCCCGCGCCCGATCCCACCCACCGCCGGGACGCACCACCGAGACGCACCGCGGAGACTCACCGCCGGGACGCACCACCGAAGTCACCATCGAGACGAAGACCCTGGGAGAGCTCCGCATGGACAAGCAGGTCCCGCACCACACCAGCCGCCGGGCGGTCCTCGGCGCCGGCCTGGGCCTCACCACCGCGCTGGCGACCCCGCTGGGCTCGCTGCTCGGCCTCGCCGGCTCGGCCTCGGCGGCCACGCCCGGCGATCCGGACGGCCTGCTCGCCCCGGACGGCCGCGCCGGCGGCTTCCCGCTGGTCGCCGGCGGCAGGGCGGCCCCGATCCTGGTCAGCGCCGCGGACCATCCCGGCGTGGTGCGGGTCGTCGGCGACCTCCGGACGGACGTCGCGCGGGTCACCGGTGTGCGCCCCCTCGTCGTGCGCGACACAGCGCCGCGCACCCGCGAGCTGGTCATCGTCGGCACCATCGGCCGCAGTCCGCTGGTCGACGCCCTGGTCGCCGCCGGCCGGCTTGACGTCACCGGCATCGCCGGCCGCTGGGAGACCTCCCTCCAGGTCGTGGTCGACCGGCCGATGCCGGGCGTCGACCGGGCGCTGGTGATCGCGGGCAGCGACCCGCGCGGCACCATCTACGGCGCCTACGACCTCTCCCGTGCCATCGGCGTCTCGCCCTGGTACTGGTGGGACGACGTGACCCCGCTCCACCGGGACGAGCTGTACGTACGGCCCGGCCGCCACAGTCAGGGAACCCCGGCGGTGAAGTACCGCGGATTCTTCGTCAACGACGAGAACCCGGGGCTGGGCACCTGGGCCCCCGCCTTCTTCGGCCCCGGCAAGGCGCCCGGTTACGAGGGCGGCTTCAACGCCGACTTCTACGCGAAGATCTTCGAGGTGATGCTCCGGCTGCGGGCGAACTACCTGTGGCCGGCCGTCTGGGGCCGCGCCTTCGCCGAGGACGACCCGCTCAACCACGCCACCGCGAAGGCGTACGGCGTCGTGATGGGCACCTCGCACGAGGCCCCGATGATGCGCGGCATCGAGGAGTGGAACCGGCACGCGGTGCCCGCCGTACGCGATGCCGCCGGCACCGTGACCACCCCCGGCCACGATCCCTACGGTGGCACCGGAGAGTGGTCGTTCCGGCGCAACTCCGCCGCACTGAAGGCGTACTGGGCCGACGGCATCCGCCGGATGACCGACCAGGACTTCGAGGGCGTGGTCACCCTCGGCATGCGCGGCAACGGCGACGTCGGCCTGCCGGACGGCGACGGCATCGAGCTGATGACCGAGATCATCGCCACCCAGCGGCAGATCCTCGCCGAGGTCAGCGGCCGGGACGTCACCACCATTCCCCAGGTCTGGACGCTCTACAAGGAGGTCCAGCGCTACTGGGACCGTGGCCTGCGGGTGCCCGACGACGTCACCGTCGTGCTCACCGACGACAACTGGGGCAACATCCGCAAGCTGCCCGCCCCCGGCGCCGCACGCACCGGCGGATACGGCCTCTACTACCACTTCGACTACGTCGGGGTGGGCCGCGACTACAAGTGGGTGGACACCACCTCGCTCCCCAACATGTGGGACCAGCTGCACCAGGCGCACGCCTACGGCAACCACGGCCTCTGGGTCACCAACGTCGGTGACCTCAAGGGCAACGAGGCGGCCACCCAGTTCTTCCTCGACTACGCCTGGGCGCCGGACCGCTGGAGCCTGGAGGCCCTCCCCGAGTGGGAACGGCGCTACGCCGCGCAGAACTTCGGCGAGGAGCAGGCGCAGGCCGTCGCCGAGGTGCTCGGCACCTACGGACAGCTGCAGTCCCGCCGCAAGCCCGAGCTGCTGAACCGGCGGATCACCCTGGACCCGGCCAGGGATCCGGCCACGGACTCCTCCGCGATCGTCTACGACGACCAGGCCACCCCCTTCAGCCTCACCGACTACCGGGAGCTGGAGCGGGTCACCGAGGACTGGCGCAAGCTCGCCGCCGACGCCGAGGCCATCGCCCGCAGGCTTCCCAGGAGCGGGCAGGACGCCTGGTACGAACTGGTCGGCTACGAGATCGCCGCCACCGCCAACCTGTACGAGCTGCGTGAGGCGGGCTTCACCAACCTGCGGTACGCGGCCGAGGGGCGGGCGGGCACCAACGACCTCGCCGCCGCGGCGGAGGCCCGGCTCGCCGAGGACCGGCAGCTCGCCGACCGCTTCGGCACGGCCGTGGCGGGCGGCAAGTGGAAGGGGTTCCAGACCCAGCCGCACATCGACTACGGCGACGTGGCGCGCTACGGGCCCAACGCACCCTGGCAGCAGCCCGAGTTGAACAACGTGGCGCTGACCGACGTGCTCTTCCCCGCCGTGAGGCGGATCGAGCTGCCCGCCGCGGCGGAGATGGGCGTCGCGATCGACGGCTCCGGCGCCTGGTGGCCGCACGAGCAGGGCCCCGCCGAACTGCCCGTGTTCAGCCCGTACCAGAGCCAACCGGCCCAGTACATCGAGGTCTTCAACCGCGGTGGCAGGGCCTTCGACTACCGGATCGGGACGGGGGTGTCCTGGCTGAGGGCCGACCGCACCCGGGGCCGGGTCGACCAGCAGGAGCGCGTGACGCTCAGCGTCGACTGGTCGAGGGCCCCCCAGGGCCTCACCCACGTCCCGGTGACCGTCTCCGGCCCCGACGGGCGCACGGTGGTGGTGGGGGCGGTGGTCGACAACCGGCGGGTGGCCGCTGCCGAGGGCGCCGGGCCGGCCGGATTCGTGGAGGCCAACGGGTACGTCTCGATCGAGGCCGAGCACCACTGCGCGGCGGTCGGCGCGGCCGGGATCGGCTGGCAGCGCATCCCGCGCATCGGCCGCACCGGCGCCGGCATGGAGCCGATCCCGGTCACCGCGCCCCGGCAGACGCCGGGTGGCGGCAGCCCCCGCCTGGAGTACCAGGTCAGCCTGTTCACCACCGGCCCGGTCACGGTCTGGGCCTACCTGTCCCCGCGCAACAACGCGCTGGCGAGCGACGGGCTCAAGTACGCCGTCTCCTTCGACGAGGACCCGCCGCAGACGGTCAACGTCACCGCGGTGACCGGAGCCGACGACGGCACCATGAATTCGCAGTGGGCGCGCAACACCTCCGACAACGTCAATCTCACCAGCACCACGCACCATCTGGCCGCCCCCGGCCCGCACGTGCTGAAGTTCTGGATGGTCGACCCGACGGTGGTGCTGCAGAAGCTGGTGATCGACACCGGTGGCCTGCGGCCCAGCTACCTCGGCCCGCCGGAGAGCACGCGGCTGGGCTGAGCGGCCCGCCGGCCCGGCCCTCGCCCTCGCCCTCGCCGTCGCCCCGCAGGCCGGGCGACGGCGAGGGCCCCAGGCGGGGAGCCCGTCTCGGCATCGGCCGGGGCACACGTCACCGGGCCGCGCCGGCCAACCCCGCCTCGGGCCGGGGCACCGCCGCCCGGTACGCGAACCGGGGCAGCAGCAGCTGGGTGAGCGGCCCGACCACGAGCGCGTAGAGCACCGTACCGAGGCCGACTCCGCCGCCGAGCAGCCAGCCCAGGGCGAGGACCGTCAGCTCGATCGCGGTCCGGACGGACCGCAGGGAGCGCCCGGTGTTGGCAGCGGCCCCCGTCATCAGCCCGTCGCGCGGCCCGGGGCCGAAGCGCGCCCCGACGTAGACGGCGATGGACAGCGCGTTGAGGGCGATGCCGGCCACCAGCAGGACGAGCCGGGCGGCGAGCCCCAGGTGGTGCGGGAGCAGGAGCAGCCCGAGGTCCGAGGAGAGCGCCAGCACCACGATGTTGGCGAAGGTGCCGAGGGTCGGCCGCTGCCGCAACGGGATCCAGCACAGCAGGACGAGCGCACCCAGCGCGGCACTGGTCGCGCCGAAACTGAGCGGGGTGTGGTCGGCCAGACCCTCGGTCAGCACGCTCCAGGGATTGACGCCCAGCCCGGCGCGGACCATGAGCGACAGGCTGAAGCCGTACAGCCCGAGGCCGGCGAAGAGCTGCGGCAGCCTGCGCAGCGGTCGCTCGCCCGCCGGGAGGTAGCCGAGCGGCGGCAGGGGGCGGGGGGTACGGGCCATCGGGTGCTCCTGGATGCGTGCGGTGGGTGCGGTGGGTGCGGTGGGTGGGGCGGATGCGGTGGGAGCGGGGGCCGCCGCTGCCGGGGTCCGCTCCGGCCCGACGCTAGGCGGCGGCGTGCTCGGCGTCCTGGTCCACTTCGGGCAGACTGGACCAGTGCGGATGGGTGTGGAGCAACTGGTCAGGGCCCTCGGCGCGTGGCAGAGCGCCGGCGTGCCGCTCGTCGACGCGCTGGACGGCGCCCTGCGGGAGGCCGTCCTGGACGGGCGGCTGCGGGTCGGCGGCGCACTGCCCGCCGAGCGCCGGATCGCCGAGGGCCTCGGCGTCAGCCGGGGCACGGTGGTGGCCGCGTTGGCCCGGCTGCGGGAGAGCGGCTGGGTGCGCACCCGGCACGGCGGTGCCAGCACCGTGCAGCTCCCGCCCCAGGCGGCCGAGCGGATCGCCCCCCTCTCGGCGGACGGCAGCGGCGGCTCGATCGATCTGCGCCGGGCCGTACCGGCCGCCCCGCGGGCCGGCTATCTCGCCGCCTCCGTCCGGGCACTGGAGCGGGCCGGCCCCGCGCTGGCCCAGGGCGGCCGGTCGGGCGCCGGCCTGCCCGAGCTGCGGGCGTCGATCGCGCGGCGCTACACCCGCGAGGGGCTGGCGACCAGGCCGGAGCAGATCCTGGTCACCTCGGGCGCCCGGGCCGCGCTCGCCCTGCTGGCCGCGCACCTGCGCCCCCGGGTCGCCGCGGTCGAGAACCCGACCTACCCCCGGGCGCTCGCCCTCCTGCGCGGGGCCGGGGCCCGGCCGGTGGGCCTGCGGGTCACCACCGGGGGCTGGGATCCGGACCAGCTGCGGGCCGCCCTCGCCGCCGCGCACGGCGGACTGGCCTACCTGGTCCCGGACTTCCAGAACCCGACGGGGGCACTGATGGACGCCGCCACCCGGCGGGACGTCGCCGCGGCCGCAGCCGAGCACCGGGTCACGGTGGTGGCCGACGAGACCCTGCGCGACCTGCATCTGGAGGATCCGGCGCGGCTGCCGCCGCGGATCCGGCGCGCCGTCCTGGTCGGATCGGTCAGCAAGGCGATCTGGGCCGGTCTGCGGGTGGGCTGGATCCGCGCGCCCGAAGCGGCCCTGGTCGGCGAACTCCTGCACCACCCGCTCAGCGAACCGCTCTCCGCGCCGCCGATGGAGCAGCTGGTCGCGGTCGAGCTGCTGGACGAGCTGGACCCCCTGCTGGAGCGGCGCCGTGCCGAACTGCGCGCCCAGCGTGACCACCTCGCCGGCCGGCTGGCCGGGGACGGCCGGTGGGATTTCACGGTGCCGCAGGGTGGTCTCGTGCTGTGGTTGCGGCTGAACGGCATGCGGGCCGACGCCGTCACCGCCCGGGCGAGCGCGGCGGGGCTCCACCTCGCCCCGGGGCAGGGCTTCGCCGTCGACGGCACGCTCGGCCGCTACCTGCGGGTGCCGTACACTCCGCCGCCGGCCACCCTCGACCGGATCGCGGCGATCCTGGACGAGGCCTGCGGCCCGCTGCCCGGTTAGACCGCACGACGCCCTGGCACCAGGTGTCATACCGGGCACTCCTGTGGAGACTCTCCAACAACCCGCCCCGAAGTCGATCACGGACGGCAGGTGATGGGCTGTCACTGCCCTGGCAGAGTCGCAGATGTCCACAGCACCGCCCCGACGACCAGTGGGGACGTGTGTGACTTCACCACAAGGGAGAGCACCCGATGACCGTCGCAGACACCACCGTCGTGGTCACCGGCCTCGGCGCCACCACCCCCCTCGGCGGGGACGTCCCCTCGACCTGGGCCGCGATGCTGGCCGGCGAGTCGGGCATCACCGCGATCGAGGAGGAGTGGGCCGCCGGCCTGCCGGTCCGGATCGCGGCCCGGCTGCGGGTCGACCCGGCCGGGGTCCTGGACCGCGTGCAGGCCCGCCGGATGGACCGCTGCGAGCAGATCGCCCTGATCGCCGCCCGCGAGGCCTGGGCCGACGCCGGCCGCCCCGAGGTCGACCCGGAACGTCTGGCGGTGGTCGTCGGCACCGGTACGGGCGGCGCGTTGAGCATGCTCGGGCAGGACGACGTCCTGGAGACCTCCGGCGTACGCAGGGTCTCCCCGCACACCGTCCCGATGCTGATGGCGAACGGGCCGGCCGCCTGGGTCAGCATCGAACTGGGCGCCCGGGGCGGCGCCCACACGCCCGTCAGCGCCTGTGCCTCCGGCGCCGAGGCGATCGCCCTCGGCCTGGACCTGATCCGGCTGGGCCGGGCCGACGTGGTGGTCGCCGGCGGCAGCGAGGCCTGCATCCACCCGCTCCCGTTGGCCGGGTTCGCCCAGGCCAGGGTCCACTCCACCCGCAACGACGCGCCCCGGGCGGCCTCCCGGCCGTTCGACGCGGCCCGGGACGGCTTCGTCATCGGCGAGGGCGCCGCGCTCGTCGTCCTGGAGTGCGCCGAGTTCGCCGCCGCCCGCGCCGCCCGCCCGTACGCGCAACTGGCCGGTGCCGGGCTGACCTCCGACGCGCACCACATCACCGCCGCCCACCCGGCCGGTCAGGTCCGCGCGATGCGTCTCGCGCTGGCGAGCGCCGGACTCGCCCCGACGGACGTGGCGCAGGTGCACGCCCACGCCACCGCGACCCTCCGGGGGGACCTCACCGAGGCCGAATCGGTCGCCGAGGCGATCGGCCGCCACCCCGCCGTCACCGCCACCAAGTCGATGACCGGTCATCTCTTCGGCGCGGCGGGCTCGCTCGGGGCGGTGACCGCCGTGCTCGCGCTGCGCGACCGCCTCCTGCCCGCCACCCGCAACCTGGAGCGGCTCGACCCGGGGGTGAAGCTGGACGTCGTCACCGGCGCGACGCGCGAGGTGGCCCCTGGGGCTGCGCTCACCAACGCCTTCGGTTTCGGCGGGCACAACGCGTCACTCCTGTTCGCCGCGCTCTCCTGAGCGCGGCGGCCGTCTCCCGGCGCGGGCCCCCGGGCGGGCGTCGGGAGGGCGCCGGCCAGGTGGCGGGCCGGGCCGCGAACCCGGCCCGCCACGGTACGGGCCCGCACCGCCGGTCCCCGGGCTGACCCGGAGACCTCCGGGTCGGTGCCTGTAGAGTCGCTCGGCATCGGACACCGCGCACCCTGGGGGATCAGTGCCGGAAGGCCTGCTCGTGCACCTCGTCGATCAGTTCGTCACCCGCCGCGAGCAGGTGGCGACCTGGGGACTGTCCTACCTCGCCCGCGAGTACGCCGCCGTCCGGCAGGTGCTCGGGGCCCTGTCGGAGGTCGCCCCCGCCGACCGCGACGCCCTGGTGTACCGCTCGGAGGGGCAGGACCAGGACGCCCTCGGCCGCCCGGATCTGGTCGGCGAGTACGGCGGGAGACGCTGGGTCACGGTGGAGGGCAAGTTCTGGGCCAGGCTGACCCCCGCGCAGCCCTGCCGCTACCTCGACGGCGTGGTGGAGGGCGGGGTGGTGCTGTTCCTCTGCCCGAGCTCCCGGATCGAGCCGCTCTGTGACGAACTCGCCCGGCGGGTGAGGTCGGAGGGCCTCGGCTACGACGACTTCGCCCCGGACGGCACCGGCCTGCACGTGCTGACCACCGCCGGATCCCGCCACCTGGTCGTCACCTCCTGGCCCGTCCTCCTGCGGCGGATCAGGGAGAGCCCCGGGGCGGCCGGCCGGTTGGACTACGAGATCGAGCAACTGGAGGGCCTGGTAGGCCGCTTGGAGAGCGAACTGGTGGAGTGGTCACGCGCCGGACTGGAGCAGGGCGTCAGCCGCGACAGCTTCCGCAAGGCCGTCACGACGGCCGGGCTGCTCTTCGAGGGTCTCGACCGGGACGTGCGGCTCACCCGGGACGGCTCGGCGAAGTGGGTCGACCAGAAGGGGGTGTACTACCGCGCCCGGTACGTCGTGAACCCGGCGGTGCGGTTCTACGCCGGGTTCGAGCCCGAGCGCTGGTCGTCCGGGCTTCCCACCCCGCTGACCTTCGGCATCTGGCGCGACGACGTCCCCGCCGAGGCGCGGCCGCAGGTGTACCGCGCCTACGCCGGGGCCGTCCGCCGGATCTGGGCCCGATCCGACTTCCCCCGGCTGGAGTTCACGCCGGCGCCCGAGGCGGCCCGGTGGTGGTGGGGCCCGGTGCCCGTCGCGGCCGACCGCCCGGCGGACGAGACCAGGGCCCTGCTCACCGACGTACTGGACGAGCTGATCGACGCGGTGGCGAAGGTCTGAGCGCGTGCGGCTGCCGCCCGGCGGCGCCCCGCCGCCGTCCGCCGGTGACCGGCCGCCGTCCGCAGGGCCCCCGTTGCCGTCCGCCGGGGTGCGGGCCGGACGGACGGCGGCGGACGGCAGTCGGACTCAGAAGAACGTCATGTCCCAGTCACCGGTGATCAGGGCCTGGAGGGACGGCGCGAAGCCGTTGGCGACGCGCTGGACACCGGCGTCCCCGGCGATCAGGATGTCGCCGTTCTCGGCCAGCAGCACCCAGTCCTCCGTGGAGGAGGTGACGCCGACCGGGAGGACCGGCTCCCCGATGCGCTTGGCGTAGATCCGCGCACTGCGGACCGGCATGTCCAGTGCCTGCTCGACCGAGGTGGTGAGTTCGACCTCCCACTGCCGGAACATCCAGGTCACCGTGAGCTCGCCGTAGTTCTCCAGGAACTCCCGGAGCCGGGGCGTGACCTCGTACCCGGCCTCGGCGTACCGCCGGCAGGCGTCCTCGACGTCCAGCGGGCCGACCTCGAACCGCTGCGCCCCGGTGAGGGTGTCGCGCAGGCGGTCGAGCTCCGGCCGCTCGGGGGAGGCGCTCATCCGGTCAGAACCTCTCCTCCGAAATCGGGCACCCACGTCTGGCAGTTCGAGCACATCTTGAACTTCTTCCCCTTGGGGTTGACGGTGACCAGGTCCACGTTCTTCGGATCGGCCCCGTCCTTGATCGCGTTGGTGAACATCCGCGGCTCGCCGCAGACACCCGGCGGGCGGCCGCGTTCGTGGTGGGACTCCTTGGGCATCGCATCCGTCACGGCCTGCTCGTGGCCGGTCTCCGGGCCGCTGTCGCCGTAGTAGATCTTACCGGTGGTCCGGTCCTTGCCGACGGTGTAGGCCCCCGGCGGGGTCTCGTCGTCGCCGAGGGTCGACGCGACGTCCGTGATCCGCTTCTTCCCCAGGTCCATCAGGTGCTTCCTGGTGGCGTCGTTGGGATCCGGCATCAGCCCCAGCGGGTCGCACCAGGTGTGCGGATTGTGGACGTAGCCGTCGGCGTTCGGGGCCGGGCTGAGACCGAGCGGGTCGGGGCTGGTGTAGCGGGCCGTCTCGGGGTCGTAGTACCGGTGCAGGTTGTAGTGCAGCCGGGTCTCGGGGTCGAAGTACTGACCGGGGAAGCGCAGCGGGGTGTACGTGCTGCTGGAGCTGGGCCAGGTGGTGTTGCCCCAGAGGGTGGGGGTGGCGCGCCAGGCGACGGTGGCGGAGGCCGGGTCGACGAGTTCGGTGGGCGTGCCGACCAGGTCGGTGACGATGGCGAAGAAGCGGCGGTCGATCTGCTCCTGGGGCGTGTCGGCCGTCGCGGGGGTGGTGATGGTCTCGGTCTGGGCGAGCGGCTGGAGGCCCTTGTGGTTCCAGGTCAGCGTGTGCGGGCCGGGGAGGTAGGGGGCGTGCGTGGTCTGCTCGGCGAGGGTGCTGCCGTCCCAGGTGAAGTCCGTCCACTCGGCGACGGTGACGCCGTCCGCGGCCAGGCGCTGCTTGGCGATCCGCCGGCCGAACGGGTCGTAGCGATAGCGCCAGCGGGTGCCGTCGGGGGTGGTGACGGCGGTGAGGCGGTCCTCGGCGTCCCAGTCGTAGTGCCAGCTGTCGGGCTTCCGGGAGAGCCGGGTGACCTGCCGCAGGACGATGCGGCCGGCCCCGTCGTACTCGTACCGGATGCGGCCGGCGCTGCCGAGCTCGGTCCCCTGGTAGCTGCGGGTGCCGAGGGCGGCCTCGGTGGCGCCGGTGGCGGGCCACTCGGCCTCGGTGAGGTTTCCGGCCGGGTCGTAGGCGTAGCTCTCGGTCCAGGTCGCGGCGTGGACGGCGGTGACCCGGCCGGCGGCGTCGATGTCGAAGCTGCGGTCGCCGCCGAGCTCGTCCTCGACCCCCGTGAGGACGCCGTCGGCGCGGTAGGAGTAGCCCCGGCGTTGCAGCACCGACGGCCCGGCGCTGAGGATCTGGCCGGTGAGGCGGTGCTCGCTGTCCCAGGTGCTGGCCAGGGTCAGGCGCTCGCCGATACCGCGCTCGGACTCCTGGCCGGCGGCGTCGTAGGCGAAGTCGAGCCGGCCGTCCGGAGTGACCAGCGAGGTCCGGCGCCCGCCCCGGTTGTACGTCCAGGCGCTGGTGTGGCCGCTCGGGGTGGTGCGTCCGACCGGCCGGGCCATCATGTCCCGGGCGTGGGTGAGGGTCCGTCCGTTGACGGTCTCGGTCAGCAGGTTGCCGAGCGGGTCCACGGTGCGGAGCAGATCGGCGTCCGGGCCGGTGGCGCGGACGAGGTGCCCGGCGGGGTCGTAGCCGTAGGTGGTGGCCGCTCCGTCCGCGTTCTTCCCGGTGAGCCGGCCGATGTCGTCGTAGGAGTAGTCGATCCGCGCGCCCAGGGGGTTGGTCCGGGAGACGAGCTGCCCGGCGGCGTCCAGGCGGTAGCCGACCGTGCGGCCGTTGAAGTCGGACTCCTCGATCAGCTGCCCGGCGGCGTCGTAGACGTAGTCCCAGGTCTGGCCGAGCGCGTTGGTGACCTTGACGAGCTGCATGTGGGCGTCGTAGTCGAACGCGAGGCGGGCGCCGTCCGGTCCGGTGCGGGCGGCGAGGGTCTCGAAGGGCGTGTACTCGAAGGTACTGACCCGGCCGACGCGGTCGGTGTGCGTGAGGAGGTTGCCCTCGTCGTCGTAGGCCCAGGTCTCGATGGTCCGGTCCGGGGCGGTGAGCGAGGCGATCGCGCCCTCGATCGTCCAGGTCAGCCGGGTGATCCCGCCGAGCTGGTCGGTGACGGTAACGACCCGGCCGAAGCCGTCCCGGTCGTACCGGCTGGTCGCTCCGGAGCGGTCGGTGACCTCCAGCGGGAGGCCGGCCGCGTTGCACCGGACGAGCGTGGAGTGGCCCAGCGGGTCGGTGACCGAGGCCAGGTGGCCCGCCTCGTCGTAGCCGTACCGGGTGGTGGCGCCGGTCGGATCGGTCACCGAGGTGCGCCGGCCGGCCTCGTCGTAGGTCTGTCGCCAGGTCAGGCCGCCCGGCCTGGTGATCACCGCCGGGAGGCTCAGCTCCCCGGCGTAGGCCGCCGTGGAGCGCTCGCCGTCGGGGTGGGTGACGGCGACGACGTCGCCCGCGCCGTCGTACTCGAACCGGGTGACCCGCCCGAGCGGGTCGGTCCGCGAGAGCAGGCGGTCGTACTCGTCCCGTTCGAACCGGGTGGTGTGGCCCAGCGGATCGCTCTGGGCGACCACCTGGGAGAGCTCGTTGACGTGGTGGAGGACGGTGTGGCCGAGCGCGTTGGTCTCGGAGTGGACCCTGACCCCGGTGACCGGATCCGGCTCGCCGTAGGCGAAGCCGAACCCGAGGGTGCCGTCGGCGGCGCCCTCCGCGAGGACCCGGTCGTACTGGTCGTAGGTGTAGCGGTACTGCGTGCCGTTGCGGTCCGTCCAGGAGACCACCCGCCCCTGCGAGTCGTTGGCGAACCGCAGCGGCCGGCCGGAGGAGTTGTAGACCGAGCTCAGGTGGCCGTCGGTGTACCCGTAGCGGGTCAGCAGGACGTCCCGGCCGTCCTCGCCCGCGCCGGCCAGGCGCAGGGCGGTGATCCGGCCGCTGTCGACGGTCACCAGCACCCGGTAGCCACCGGAGTGGGTCATGCTCAGCGGCGAGCCGTCGGCGTCGTAGGCGAAGTGGACGCGGTGGCCGGACCGGTCGCGGATCGCGGTCAGCGGGGCCGTCCCGCCGTCGGGCCAGGTGGTGAACTCCCGCACCAGGCCGGTGGACGCGTCCGTCAGCGTGTAGTCACCGGTGGTGGCGTCGACCGCCAGGTCCAGGCGGGCACCGGCCGTCGCCTGCGAGGGGTCGCCGGGCTCCGGGTGCGGGTACGCCTGCGAGATCCGGTCGGCGCTGAGGTAGACCACGCCCTGCGCGTCGATCTCCAGGCGTTCGTCGAACGTGCACACCCAGCGCGGGCCCATCCAGCGTCCGGCCTGGTACCCCGACTCGAAGGAGCGCTTGAACAGCAGCGGCAGGGACCCCGGCAGGGAGAGGTCCATCTGCTCGATGAACATCCGCCCGGTGGCCATGTCGACCGGTTCACCACCGGGACAGACGGAGTCCTGCGGCCGGCCGGACTCGTGCGGCTTGTCCACCTGACGCCGGCCCCGCCCGTCGTTTTTGGGCGGACCACCGCGATCGCGCGGGCCGCCGCCGTCGGCGTGCACCGTGTGCGGGGTCTTCTTGGCGTCGCCCTTGAGGATCTTCTCCAGGTCCTTGGCGTGCTTGCCGTCGGCCTCGCGGGTGTTGTGGGCGACGTTCTTCAGGTTGTCGCCGGCCTTGCGGTAGAAGCCCTTCAGCGCCTTCCCGGCGTCCTCCGCCAGGGTCTTGCCGAGCTTCTGCGCGCCGTGCTCCAGCGCCTTGACGATCTGGTTGCTCATTCGAAGCTCACCCCCGCGATCCTGGACTGGAAGGTCTGCGCGTGCCCGGCCACCGTCTCGGCGTGCTGGTGCATCGTCTGCGCGTGCGACTCCAGCGCCGCCGGATCGATCCGGAACCCCGTACCGCCCCCGCCGCCCGACACCCCGAGCGCCGACTCCGCACCCTTGAACACCAACCCGGCCACCGCGCCCGCCACCACGTCCACCAACGGGTTGATCGCCGCCTCGATCACCTGCCCGATCACGTACTGCTCCAACTGCTGCTCCAGAGCGTTGACCAGCCGCTTGCCGGCCTCCTCGATCGCGATCACCGCCGCCTCCGCCAGACCGAACGTCGCCACCGCCGCCGCCTGGTCCGCCACCAACGCCACCGCCAGCACCACCAGCTCGGCGATCGTCTCGATCTTCATCGCCACGATCACCCCCGCCGCCACGTCCAACGCCGTCGCCACCACATGGCACGCCTGCACCAGCTCGTTGAAGTGCGCGTCCGACACCTGCGACCACTTGGCCAGCAACGCCTCGTAGGACGCCCCCTCGTACGCCTCACCCAACGCGTGGATCGTCGCCGTCGAATCCCGGTGCGCCGACTCCACGCTCTCCGCGAACTCCCTCACGTGCGAGGCGAACTCACGCACCTTGTCCTCGTTCACCGTCGGCCAGTTGATGCCGATGAACGACAACAGCGAGACCACCTCGCCCGGCAACTCGATCGCCACGTGGTTCCCCCTGTCAGCGTCGCCGATGCCGGCCCGCCCCGGACGGCCCCTCCGCCCCGGAAGGTGACACTGTACTTTCCCGCAGGCGTCGTCCCGGCTAACGCGGGGGGCTGCCCGGGCCGGCGGTGGGGGAGTGGTGGGGAACGAGTGGCCTGCTGGTAAGGGGTCTGTGGCGGCCGCCTGTCCTGGGTGTCAGACGGAGGCGGGGAACTCGCCGGAGCGGACTGCGGTGACGAAGGACGCCCAGGCGGCCGCCGGGAAGACGAGGACCGGGCCGGCCGGGTCCTTGGAGTCGCGGACGGGGACGAGACCGGGGAGACCGGTGGCGGCCTCGACGCAGTTGCCGGCTTCGGGCCCGCTGTAACTGGCCTTTCGCCAGACGGCCCTGGAGAGGTCGGGGGCGGTGGAGCTCATGTTGAGCAGTCCTTCCATCACGCTGCGGATCAGGCGTGCACTGTCCTGACGCGAGAGCGCGTCACCCCTGAGCTGATCGTACCGCCGCTGCCACTCCTGTACCTTCTGCGGATTCTCGAGGAAGTGGCCGTGCGCCAGCGTCTCGGAGTAGGCGCACTTCCTGCCCTCGGGCGAGGTCAGGATGATCAAGGAGGTGCTCAGTCGGTTGAGCTCGCCGAGAGCGAAGGGGGCCACTTGGACCGTCACGTTCCTGCGTCCTCCCATCCTTAGAAGATGCAGGAGTTGGTCGTGCATCACCTGCCGACCACCGACCGTCTGGCGCAGCGCCGTCTCTGCGAGGATCACGGTCAGGAGTGGTGCGTCCGGGCCGGTGACACGGTGCTGACGGGTGAGTCGGGCGGTCACCCGCTCCTCGAGGAGCTGCTCGTCGCCGGTCACGTTTCCGACGGTGAGGATCGCTCGGGCGTACGCCTCGGTCTGCAGGAGCCCGGAGATCCAAGGGGTCTGGAACTCCTGAATGCTGACCGCCTTGGCTTCGAGTCGTACGAACCGTTGGAACCAGTCCGGATGCTCCACCTGCGCGTACCAGTCGACCTCCTCCCAGATCGACAGCAGCTCCCCGCCGGTGTCGAGGATCGTGTCGCAGGCCGTCACGAGCGAGTACTGCGGCACCCGCAACCCCTGCTCGATCCGGGTGATCTGCGGGCGGCTGCACGGGATGAGCCGCGCCAGCTCCCCCTGCGACATGCCCTTGGCCTCGCGGGTGCGCCGGAGCAGCGTCCCGAACAGGGATGCGGCGCTCGACCGCAGATGAGGGCCGCTCGACGGTCGACGGGTCATGCGGGCGCCCCCTGGTGCCAGAGAAGTCGGTGGTACCGGCCGATCACTCGTCACCGTAACGACAGCGACCGATGATTGGTGGCGGAACGAGTCGATCTGCTCGCTCTGCGTGACCTCGCGCGCCCGGCGTTCCGTTCGTGCGCCCCCGGTCACGTCTTCCCGCTCCCCGGAGGTGGCCCCGCCATGCCCGAAATCCTCGACAGACCGGACGCCGTGGCAGGCGAGTGTGCCGTCCTACTGCCGCACCACCGCAGGTCGGCCGGTGTGGCCAGGCTGCTGCTGAGGCGCCTCCTGGAGGGCCTGGAGGGCGGCGAACAACTGCTGGAGGTAGGCGAGTTGCTGGTCAGCGAGCTGGTCGCGAACGCGGTTGAGCACGTCCGAATGCCGGCCGGGCGGGTGATCGAGCTCCGCTGCCGGGTGGCGGCCGGGCACCTGCGGATCGAGGTCGCGGACGCGGGCGGCGAACTGCCCCGAGTACGGGAGCTGACGGTCGAGGCGGAGTCCGGGCGAGGTCTCCGGCTGGTCAGGGAGTTGGCGCTGGCCTGGGGGTGCTGCCCACGGACGGGTGGGAACGGCAAAGTCGTCTGGGCGGTCGTCGGCCCGGACGGTCTGCCGGGGGAGTCGACCGCGTGACGCCGCCCCTGGGTGAGACCGGCCGGCGCCCGCGGACGCTCAAGGAGGTGATGGCGCCCGTACGGGCCTATCTGTTCCGGGTGTTGGACGACGGTGGGCCGTTCGAGGGCGCGACCGTGTTCGCGGGCGAGGTCGCCGGGGCGGGGCGGGCGCTGGTGCGCGTCCGGGTGGAACTGGTGGCCCTGCCGCCGAGGAGTGGCCGCCCGGCTGACGGTGCCACCCAGTCTCGGGCGGCCGCGTCGTCGTCGCCGCCCCTCGCGCAGGACGGCTTGGACCGCGCCGGGCGCCGTGCCCGCAGGGTTCGACCGGCCGTCGTTCCGGGCGTCAGTCGGCGGTCGGCCGGGAGGTCACCAGGGTCTGCAGTGCGCGCACCAGCCCGTCCGCGTCCGCCGGCGCGAGCGGGGCCAGGAACCGCCGCTCCGTCTCCCGGCGGGTCTGCTCGGCGCGGTGCAGCAGATCCCGGCCGGCAGGGGTCGGCTGCACGATGTTGCGCCGCCGGTCCCGTTCGCTGCGGCGGCGCTCGACGAGGGCCTTGCCCTCCAGCGCGTCCACCAGTGCCACCATCGTCGTCCGGTCGACGCCGAGGCGGCCGGCCGCCTCCAGCTGGGAGAGCGGGTCCTCGCCGGCGAGCACGGCGAGGACGGCGAGCTCCCGGCCGCCGATCCCGAACGGCTCCAGCGCCCGCGTGGACGCCTCGGTCAGCTGCAGGTGGGCGTGCTTGAACAGGTAGCCGAGGCGGGAGGTGAGGAGGTCGGTGGAGCTGTCGCCGGTCATGCAGACAGCCTAGACGCCCCTGATCGTCAGTAGCACTGACGATCGGCTATGGTGATGATATCTGCCGTCGCCCGCCGCGACGGCGCACCGAACCGAAGGGCGCGTGAGCACCATGGGCGAGCAACACCGGATTCAGCTGACCTTCGGGGTCAAGACCACACCGATGCGGGCCACCTACGACGAGATCCGCCGGGTCTGGGAGGAGGCCGACGCGCTGCCGGAGATCGCGGACGCGTGGCTGTGGGATCACCTGATGCCGATCGCGGGCCCGAAGGACGGGCAGGTGCTCGAAGGCTGGACGCTGCTGAGCGCCCTCGCCGCGCAGACCCGGCGCCTGCGGCTCGGCCTGCTGGTCACCAGCAACCGGGTGCGGGAGCCGGCCGTCCTGGGCAAGATCGCCACCACGGTCGACGTGATCTCCGGCGGACGCCTGGTCATGGGGCTCGGGGTGGGCGGCACCCACCAGCCCCCCGGCGCCGGGGGCATCGCCGGGGTGAACCCCGCGGTCGCCGAGTACGAGGGGTACGGCCTGACCCTCGTGCCGCCGGCCGAGGGCATCGCCCGGCTGGCGGAGACCGTCGACATCCTCCGGGGCATGTGGACGCAGGACGTCTTCGACCACGAGGGCCGCCACTACACGCTCAGGGGGAACCGCAACGACCCCAAGCCCGTCCAGCGGCCGGGGCCGCCGCTGCTGATCGGCGGCTGGGGCACGCGGACCCTGCGCCTGGTGGCCGAGCAGGCGGACATCTGGAACATCCCCGGCCCCCCGCACCACGCCGTCGGGTACCTGGCCGAGCGCGGCCGCGTGCTGGACGACCACTGCGCGGCCATCGGGCGCGACCCGCGAACGATCACCCGCTCCGTCCAGTTCACCGTCTCCTACGACGACCCCGCCGGTGACCGGGCGACGATCCTGGAGCTCATCGCCGCGGGTTTCACGCACATCGTGCTCAGCCTGCGCAGCCCGTACCCGCGAGGCGCCGCGCAGTGGCTCGTCGACGAGATCATCACTCCCGTCCGTGACGCCCGGCAGGGCTGAGGCGCGCCGGTACCGGGAGCCGATTTGACAGAACATTGACCAAACGACGGGAGAACGCCGACAAACACCCCAACTATGGTCGGCCGCATGCCCTCACACCCCCAGAGGACCTCCGCCCTCCCGGTCCTGCCCTACCGCAAACCCACGCGTGACAGGGACTACTGGCTCATCGACGACGTCCTGCCGAACATCGACGCCGTGCGCGCCCGCGTCCTCGCCCGGGACGACTGGGCCGAGGGGTACCCGCACAAGCCGGAGAGCTGGCCCGGCCTGCGCACCATGCCCGGTCTGGAGCCGGCCGAACTGGCGCGGGTGGAACGGCTGGTGATGAAGGCGACCGGCGCTCGGAGGATCTGGCCCGAGACCGCTCCGGGCGGCGCCACCCTCAACCACAACTGCGTCCAGGTCGTCGGCAAGGACGAGTGCGAATCCCGTCCGCACACCGACTCGCGCGCACTCTGCCGCTACGCCGCCGTGCTCTACCTCAACCCCGACGTGCCCAAGGACGCCGGCACCAGCTTCTACCGGCAGAGCCTGCCCGGCGGACTGCTCGGCGGGAACATGGTGACGGCCCCGCACAACAACCTGGTCGAGGCCCTCGGCACCCGCTACGTCCCCGCGGACCACTTCACCGAGGACGTCCGCGTGCCGCACCGCTACAACCGCCTGCTGCTCTACACCTCCAACATGATCCACAGCGCCACCGGCTACTGGGGCAGCACCCTGGCGGAGAAGCGCATGACGGCGGTCTTCTTCTGGATGGCCTGACCGGCCCGCCCCGGAGCGACGCCGGAGGCCCGAGCGCCTGCGCGGCGCCCGGACCTCCGGCGTGGCTGCCATTCGCCATGCCGTCACACGACGGGACGAACCGGCCGGATCAGAGGCGGTACCAGGTGCGGAAGGCCTCCCCGGGTGCGCCCTGGTCGATGGCCCAGGTGGCACCGGAGGCATCGACGGCGGTGACGATCATGGCGCCGCTCGCGGCGATGGTGACGCCGGGGTCGCCGGCGAAGACGGGGGAGGTGGCGTCGGGGGAGCTGCCGCTGCTCAGGCGGAGGTCGATCCGGTCTGACCGAAGACGGCGATGTGGCCGTCCGTGGTGCGGGCGAAGAGATTGACGGTACCGCCGCCCCCCGGCGAGAGCACCGCGGCGGTGGCACCGCTGAGGCCGCCGGAGACGCGCTGGCCGGTGGCCAGATCTGGCACACCGTCCGCCACCCCGACACCTCCTGGCGGGCCTGGGGCAACGTCAGTTCAGCAGTGGGTGCGCTCACCCAGCCGCTCTGGTCGGCAGTCGTCAACTCCGGCGGCGACCTCAAGCTCGTCACCGTGGCGGGCGGCGCACTCAACTACACCAAGCGCTCCGCCGTCACCAGCAACTGGCTCCCCTGGGCCCAGATGCCGCAGAGCGCCACCTCCACGCTGAGCGATCCCGTCCAGCGAGCCTCCACCTACCCCACCCCGGGGAGCACCCAGCCTCACGCCCTGGCCCGCGTGGACACCACCGGTACCGGAGCGCCTACCGACACCTTCACCTACGAGACCGCAGGCAACACCGTCCGTCGCGTCACGGCCGAGGGAGACCAGACCCTCGTCTGGGACTCCGAAGGCCACCTCGCCAAGTCCACCATCGCAGGCAAGGACACCACCTTCCTGTACGACGCCGACGGAAACCGGCTCCTGCGCCGCGACCCCGACGCGACCACCCTCTACCTCCCCGGCCAGGAGCTGAAACTCACCAAGGCCACCACCCAGGTCACCGGCACCCGCTACATCACGGCCGGCACCAGCACCATCGTCAAGGGCTCCGACGGCAGCCTGAACTACCTCCTGCCGGACCGCCAGAACACCGGCCAGGTCACCGTCAACGCCACCACCATGGCGTACACCCGCACCACCACCACCCCGTTCGGCGGCCCGCGCGGCACCCAGCCCACCACCCGCCCCACCGACAAGGGCTTCGTCGGCGGAACCACCGACACCTCGAACGGGCCTCACCCACCTGGGCGCTCGGGAGTACGACACCGCCAACGGGCGCTTCGTCTCGGTCGACCCGGTTCTGGACCTGACCAATCCGCAGCAGATCAATGGGTACGCCTACGGCAACAACGATCCCATAAACCTCAGCGACCCTTCCGGGCTCTGGAGCTGCGGCTGGTGCAAAAAGGCGGCAAAGTCGACGGGGAAATTCCTGGCCGGAGCCGTAGACAACGCAGTTGGTTATGTGGGATCGATTAGCCCCTATGTCGGTTTCCGGAACTCAATTTCCGGTGCCAGCAACAGAATGGGTATACCTGGGCCTACGACCGTTGCGCCTGCAACGCACCCGGCAGCCGATCTATTCGGAATATCGCATGATGACCCGTCCTATGTGGCGGGGGAGGTTACGGAAGCCGTCGTCGAGGTAGCGATCGACGGCGTAGAGATCGCCAGGGGAGCTGTCAGGGGCGCACGATTCATCAAGGCGGCAAAAGACGCCGGAGATCTGAAGGCTCTGTTCGGTAAGCTCCTGCCGAAGAAGGCGGCGGAGCCAACGGGAAACTTCTGCAGCTTCTCTGCATCCACCCTCGTCCTGATGAGCGACAGCTGTACAAAGCCAATCGCTGATATTCGATCCGGTGATGAGGTCAAGTCCGCCGACCCCGAAGTCTCTGGAGGCACTGCTGAGGGGAATCGGACTGTCATTGCTACCTGGGTGCGCACCGACGCTGATCTAGTCACTCTCACGGTTCGCTCGGGTAGCGGTAACGAGTTCACCATAAACACTACTGCGGAACAACCGTTCTGGGATGCAACGGAGAGTTCCTAGATCCCTGCGAAGGGGCTCAAGGAGGGGCATGTCCTAGAGTCGGCCGTAAAGGGCCGTGTCACCGTGGTGAAGGCACGGGCGGTCGCGGGGCCGGCGGTCATGTATAACCTGACCGTCGCTGGCTTTCACGCGTACTATGTGATGGCAGGCACCGCGCCGATCTTGGTGCACAATACTTGTGGACCGACTACTGAATTCCATACGGTGCAGGGGCCGGAAGATGCTTCCCGGCTGACGTCAGGAGGGGATCCGTTCCCCACGGAGCCATATCGTGCGCATTTCGGTCCTGACGTTTACTCGTCATGGATTGGACTACACAACCCGGCCGACAGCACGCGGAACGGAAAACTACTTCTCCTCCGATATCTTTCACCTACTGAACTTTGGCGAGTCGGGATGACCAGCACATATGTCTATCGATTGATCAAGTCCTCGTGGGGGATCCGCATTGCGATCACGGCGCGCGTTGAACAGCGTGCTTCTGTGGAGGGGGTGCGGATATCCCGCGAGGATCAGCTCTGGTTGGAGTTTCCCAGCGGCTCAATGCTTACGGATCCCGAGAAGGACGAAGTTGCCAAGGGATTGCGGTATGTCTCTCGTGAGATCACGGCGAAGATCGGCTCTCACGCCGTGGTGCTGGTAATTGAGTCGATCTCATATGTTGAGTCAGATTTCCAACTGGAAGGGCTTTCTGTCGCCATGCTCCGATGGGCGGAAGTTGAGTTTGGATTGCAAGCCCATGAAGTGGTGGAGACATTTAGCCGAGAGTCTAATCGCTATATAATTGAAGGGCCCAGATAGCCAAGATTGGCCCCACCGGGGTGCTTTTCCGGTGGGGCCGCTGTGGCGTCTGAGCTGAGAGGCTCTGAGGGCAGTAGTTGACGGCAACGTCAGCGGACGGGCGCTGCCCAAAGCGGCGGGTTCCAGTCAGCGGAGGGCGTCCGGTCATCGACGTCCCATGGACCACGCCGTGTCGTGAGCGCTGGACGCGATGCGCTGAGGCCGCCTACCCGGCCGCCTTGGCCCGGCGGAGGAACTCCTCGATCAGGTCGGGGCTCTTCACGCCGCGCCTGATCTCCACGCCGCTGGAGACGTCCACGCCCCAGGGGCGGGCCAGGGTGACGGCCTCGGCGACGTTCGCGGGGGTCAGGCCGCCGGCCAGCAGCCAGCGGCCGGCCGGCGGGGTGGTGCCCAGCTCGGACCAGTCCCAGCTCTCGCCGGAGCCCGGTACGGGGGAGTCGAGCAGCAGCAGGTCCTCGCCGAAGTCGCCGGCGGCGGCTCCGGCGGCGGAAGCGGCGGAGGTGGCGCGGACCAGCGTCAGCCCGAGGTCGCGCAGTTCGGCGAAGGCGTCGGCAGGGTGATCGCCGTGGAGCTGCACCGCGCCGACGCCCGCCGCGCGGACGGCGCGCCGTACCTCGTCGGCCGGCTCGTCGCGGAAGACCGCCACCGTGAGCACCTTCGCGGGCACCGCCTCGACCAGCTCGCGCACCAGTGCCGGGTTCACCCGGCGCGGGCTCTCGGTCAGCACGAAGCCCACCGCGTCCGCGCCGCCCCGTACCGCGGCCTCGATGTCCCGGATGGTGCTCAGACCACAGATCTTGACGAACACGCCTGCCGTCCCTCCTCCGCTGTGCCGGTGTGCGGGGCCAGCCTGCCACGACCGGCCTTCCGGCCGCACGGCACGGCCGCTGTCAGTGGGCGGCGGCCGTCGCGTACGGGTGGGGGTGCCCGAGGTGGTGGGCCATGAACTCCTCGGCGGCGGCGGCGTCGCCACCGAGCATCAGGTCGAGCAACTGGAGGTGCTCCTCGGCGGAGGCCATCAGCTCGCCGGCCCGGTCGAGCCGGGTGAGGTCGTGCAGCCGGGCGCGGCCGTGCAGTTCGCCGACGGTCTCCACCAGCCGGGTGTTGCCGGCCAGCGCGAGCAGCGCCAGGTGGAAGCGGCGGTCGCTCTCCAGACAGGCGACCAGGTCGCGCGTCCGCGCGGCGTCCACGACGGCGCGGGCCAGCGGCCGGAGCTGCTTGAGCTCCGCGGTGGTGGCCGTGCGGGTGATCCGGCCGACGGTGGGCACCTCGATCAGGGCGCGGATCTCGGTGTAGTCCCCGAGGTCGCGCTCGGTGAGCTCGGTGACCCGGAAGCCCTTGTTGCGGACGGCCTCGACCAGGCCCTCCCGGGCCAGGTCGAGCATGGCCTCGCGGACGGGGGTGGCGGAGACGCCGAAGTCGGCGGCCAGCACGGGGGCCGAGTACACCGTGCCGGGCCGCAGTTCACCGGAGATCAGCGCGACGCGAAGGGCGTTGGCGACCTGGTCGCGCAGCAGCTCCTGGGCGGAGACCGGAGCGCGGTTCAACGGGTCGGCCATCGTCTTCCCTCCGGTGGACTGGGCGGCCATCGTACAAGCTCACCCGGTGGCCGGCCCGGCACCGGCGAGCGGCGGCCCCGGCGGCCCCGCGCCCCAGCAGGGGCCCGCGTCAGTCCGCGAGCGTGATCCTGATCCCGACCGTGCCCGTGTCCCCCCGGCGCAGTTTGCTGCCCAGCAGCGTCACCATGCCGAGCAGGCCGTACTTGCGGCGCAGCAGCGTCCGGTAGGCGGCCGTCCGCTCGGCACCGAGGATCTCGGCGGTCGCCGGGACGGACTCCCCGGTGGGGTTGCCGCGCACGTCGCATGGGCCGACCAGGACGTCGGCGCGGTTGCGGATGCGCTTGACCTTCCAGGAGTCGGTCACCGTCCAGACGCCCAGCGCGTCGCCGTCGCGCACCACCCAGACGGGGGTGGGGACGGGCGTGCCGTCCTTCTTGTACGTGGTGACCAGCAGGTAGCTCCCGGCGGAGAGTCGGACGATACGTTCGAGCTGCTCGCGCGGCATGTCGTTCATGGCGTGAAGTGTACGGCCGCGAGCCGGGCCCGGACCGGGCCACGAGGTCGGCCGCCGGAGGATCGGATGTCGCGGGCGTCCACCGCGCCGTGGGCTGCCAGAATGCAGGACGTACGGGGAAAGCAACGCGGCAACACTGGAGAAGGTGACCGGCTTCGTGAGCACGGCAGTCGAACAGGCGGCCCAGCGGGCAGTAGAGCGCAAGATCGCCGAGGAGCTCGGCGTCCGCGAGGGGCAGGTGAAGGCGGCGGTCGACCTGCTCGACGCCGGCTCGACCGTGCCCTTCATCGCGCGGTACCGCAAGGAGGCGACCGGCGAGCTCGACGACGCCCAACTGCGCGCGCTGGAGGAGCGGCTGCGCTACCTGCGCGAGCTGGAGGAGCGCCGGAGCGCGATCCTGGAGTCGGTCGAGGCGCAGGGCAAGCTGGACGACACCCTGCGCGCGCAGATCCTCGCCGCGGACTCCAAGGCCCGGCTGGAGGACATCTACCTCCCGTTCAAGCCCAAGCGCCGGACCAAGGCGCAGATCGCCCGCGAGGCCGGTCTGGAGCCGCTCGCCGACGCGCTGCTGGCCGATCCGGGGCTCGACCCGGCGGCCACCGCGGCCGGTTACGTCAACGAGTCGGTCGCGGACGGTGCGGCCGCCCTCGACGGCGCCCGCTCGATCCTGGTCGAGCGCTTCGCCGAGGACGCCGACCTGATCGGCACCCTGCGCGACCGGATGTGGACGCGCGGCCGGCTGGTCGCCACCGTCCGCGCCGGCAAGGAGCAGGAAGGCGCCAAGTTCGCCGACTACTTCGACTTCGCCGAGCCGTTCACCAAACTCCCCTCGCACCGCATCCTGGCGATGCTGCGCGGCGAGAAGGAGGAGGTCCTCGACCTCGAACTCTCCCCCGAGGACGGCCAGGAGGCCGCCGACCTGCCCGGCCAGAGCGACTACGAGCAGCGGATCGCCGCCCGGTTCGGGGTCGCCGACCACGGCCGCCCCGGCGACAAGTGGCTCGGGGACACCGTCCGCTGGGCCTGGCGCACCCGCATCCTGGTCCGGCTCGGCATCGACCAGCGCACCCGGCTGCGCCAGGAGGCCGAGGACGAGGCCGTCCGGGTCTTCGCCGCCAACCTGCGCGACCTGCTGCTCGCCGCCCCGGCCGGGACCCGCGCCACCATGGGCCTGGACCCGGGCTTCCGCACCGGCGTGAAGGTCGCCGTCGTGGACGCCACCGGCAAGGTCGTCGCGTACGACACCATCTACCCGCACCAGCCCGCCAACAAGTGGGACGCCTCGATCGCCACCCTCGCCGCGCTGGCGAAGAAGCACGACGTCGACCTCATCGCGATCGGCAACGGTACCGCCTCCCGCGAGACCGACAAGCTGGCCGAGGACCTGATCAAGCGCCACCCGGAGCTGACGCTCACCAAGGCGATGGTCTCCGAGGCCGGTGCCTCGGTGTACTCCGCCTCCGCGTACGCCTCGCAGGAGCTGCCGGAGCTGAACGTCTCGATCCGGGGCGCCGTCTCGATCGCGCGCCGCCTTCAGGACCCGCTCGCCGAACTCGTCAAGATCGACCCCAAGTCGATCGGCGTCGGCCAGTACCAGCACGACCTCAGCGAGGTGAAGCTCTCGCGCTCGCTCGACGCCGTGGTCGAGGACTGCGTCAACGCGGTCGGTGTGGACGTCAACACCGCCTCGTCCCCGCTGCTCACCCGGGTCTCCGGGATCACGGGGACGCTCGCCGACAACATCGTCGCGCACCGCGACGCCAACGGGCCCTTCCGCACGCGCAAGGCGCTCAAGGACGTCGCCCGGCTCGGCCCCAAGGCCTTCGAGCAGTGCGCGGGCTTCCTGCGCGTCCCCGGCGGCGACGACCCGCTGGACGCCTCCGGCGTCCACCCCGAGGCGTACCCCGTGGTGCGCCGGATCCTCGCCGCCACCGGCGGCGACCTGCCCGCGCTGATCGGCAACGGCCCCGCGCTGCGGGCGCTGCGCCCCGGTGACTTCGCCGACGACACCTTCGGTGTCCCGACCGTCACCGACATCCTCGGCGAGCTCGACAAGCCCGGTCGTGACCCCCGCCCCGCGTTCAGGACGGCGACCTTCAAGGAGGGCGTCGACAAGATCGGCGACCTGGAGGTCGGCATGGTGCTGGAGGGCGTCGTGACCAATGTCGCCGCCTTCGGCGCCTTCGTCGACGTGGGCGTGCACCAGGACGGTCTGGTGCACGTCTCCGCCCTGTCGAAGACCTTCGTCAAGGACCCGCGCGAGGTGGTCAAGCCCGGCGACATCGTCCGGGTACGGGTCACCACGGTGGACGTGCCGCGCAAGCGGATCGGGCTCACGCTGCGGCTCGACGACGAGGTGGGCGCGTCCGCCGCCTCGGCCGGTGGCGGCGGCCGCGATCGGGGTGGTGAGCGCGGTGGTGAACGGGGTGGTGAGCGCGGTGGCGACCGTGGGCCGCGACCGCCGCGCCAGGACCGTCGGGGCTCCGGCTCCGGCTCCGGTGCCGGTGCCGGGCGTACGGGTGGCACCGGTGGTGCGGGTGCCCCGGCCCCCGCGGGCAACAGTGCCATGGCGGACGCGCTGCGCCGGGCTGGTCTGACCGGCGGCTCGGGCTCGGGATCCGGCTCCGGCTCGGGATCCGGCTCGGGCTCCGGGCAGGACCGGCGGTCCGGCCGCCGCTGAGCGGAGCGTGGCGGGTGCAGGTCGGCCGGGTGACCGGTGACTGGTAGCCGTGGCCCATGGATCGGTGGCCGGGCGGACGCGTCGGAGTGTCCGCCCGGCCTTTGAGCCGCGGCCCCTGAGTGCCGGCCCCTGAGTGCCGACTGCCCGCGTGCCGGCCCCCGGCCTGCCGTGGCGCGGCCGAGGGGCGTCGGCGGACTCCGGCGGGGGAGCCGGACGGCGGACCGGCGTCAGTAGACGGTGACGTCCCAGTGGCTGCCCTCGTTGCAGTAGAGGTTGCCGGAGGCGGCCTGCCACTGCGGGTATCCGTCGCCGCGGTACCCGATGTAGCTGAAGCTGTTCTGCACGTAGCCGTCGATGCAGGAGTTGCGCGCGATGTCGACCTTGTAGCCGTTGTAGTGGCTGTAGGTGCCCGAGGCGTGGCCGACCTCGGTGCCGCCGGTGATGTTGATGGCGCAGCCGCTGGACTGCTTCAGCGTGATGATCGTGCTGACGGTGCCGGAGTTGATCTGCTCGAACGAGGTACAGGTCGAGTTGGAGCGGGTGGTGCAGTTCCCGCTCGAACTCCAGGTGATGCCGGCGGCGCGGAACTGGCTCGCGGCGGCGGACTGGGAGAGCTTGGTGCCGCTCGCCTCGGCGGCGGGTGCGGCCAGGGGGAGCAGGGCCATCGCCAGGACGACGGTGGCGGCAGCACGGCGGGTGTTCATGCGTTCTCCAGTGTGTCGGCTTCGGTTACAGGGGTGCCCGCCCGGCATGCCGAGTGTGGGCATGCCAATGCTGTCCACCGCGCGGGGGTTTCAGACCTCTGAATTCCCGGCCGACCCGGCGGCGCCCGAACGCGTGGGAGCCGGGGCGGCTGCACCCGGCCGCTGTTGCAGGCGTGCGGGCGCGGGCGGAGATTGGGAACGGGCCGCCGCGACGACGGCGGGGGGTGCCATCGACCGATCAGGAGGGCTCGCATGGCGATCCTCGCGCAGATCACGCTGGACGGCGTCACCAAGCAGCAGTACGACGCCCTGAGCGCCAAGGTGGAGTCGGGCGAGGTGCCCGCCGAGGGGTGTCTCGCCCATGTCGCCGTGGTGACCCCGACGGGTGTGGAGGTGACGGACGTCTGGGAGTCGCAGGCGGCGATGGACACCTTCACCAGTCGGCTGACGCTGGCGGCCCGGGAGGTCGGCTTCCCGCAGGTGGACGCGCGGCCCCGGATCAGCCAGGCGCACACGGTCTGGATCCCGGGCCGGTAGCGGGACCGAGCCGGTTCCGGTCCTGCGGTCGAGGGCCGGGGCCGGCTTCTCGGCTGTCCGGGGCCGGTTCCCCGGCGCCCGTGCGCCATGGGGGCCGCGGGGCCGCGGGGGGCGTGCGGCCGCGTGCGGGGGTGTGTGGAGGTGCGGGGTGTGCCGCCGCGGCGCGCGCGGAGCCCGGATCGCCCGCGCTGCGCGTCCGCTTGCTGACGTTGCGTGGCAAGTGTGGCCGCGGCCACTCGGGCGAGGGGGTCGAGCGGCCGGGGATTGGACGGGGGGTCGGTCGGTGGTGACGGTCCGTGGAGCGTGTGGTCGGGCTCACGGGGGTTTCGGAGTGACCGGGGGCACTCTCGGGGGGTGTTTGATCATGAAAATGCGGTCAAAAGGGCCGATTCACGGCATATTCCTTGATCCATACACCTGGTAACCCTGCATTGACCTGCGACGATCGCCGAATGCTTGAATCAAACCTCGCAGGTCCGTAGCTTCGTTGTTGTCGGTGCAACGAGCACCACCCGGGTTCACCCCCGCAGCGCGGCCCGCCGGTTCAGCCGGATGGAGACGGTACGTCCCTGACGTGCCAGGTCGGCGCTCATCCGAAGAAGGCGAGAAGTCCCGGCCCGTCCAGGGTCTGGTTCCGCATGCCTGCCCGGGGTTTTCCGAGAGGACATACATGACCTTCCGTAACGAGACCGCCGCTGCCACCACCGCCACCACCGCCAAGGCCGCCACCAAGCGCAGCCGGGCCCGGATGGCGCTCATGGGCGCGGCCGTCGTGGCCCTGCCGGTGGCAGGCCTCGTCACGGCCAACTCGGCCTCCGCCGCCTCCTCGTCCACCTGGGACAAGGTCGCGCAGTGCGAGGCGACCGGCAACTGGAGCATCAACTCGGGCAACGGCTTCTACGGCGGCCTGCAGTTCACCTCCAGCACCTGGGCC
Source organism: Kitasatospora sp. NBC_00315 (assembly GCF_041435095.1). NCBI lineage: Bacteria > Bacillati > Actinomycetota > Actinomycetes > Kitasatosporales > Streptomycetaceae > Kitasatospora > Kitasatospora sp. NBC_00315. The sequence goes on from NZ_CP108025.1 coordinate 6,436,620, forward strand.
GCCTTCGGTGGCACCTCGTACGCCCCGCAGGCCCACCAGGCCACCAAGGCGCAGCAGATCGCCATCGGCGAGAAGGTGCTCGCCGCCCAGGGCCCCGGCGCCTGGCCGGTCTGCTCCGTCAAGGCGGGCCTCACCAAGTAACAGCCGGGGTCGCGCGACGACCCCGCGGTGCCCGAACACGACTGTGCCCCACCCCTCCGGCGTTTCCAGGGGTGGGGCACAGTCGTGTTCGGGCACGTCAGCGGCGGGCGTGCGACTCCACCGCGAGCTGGACGAGTTCGCCCCACCACCCTTCGCGCGCGTGCACCAGCAGCCGTCCCGCCTCCTGCGGATCGACCGCGCGGACCTCGACGACCTCCTCGCCGTCCGCCGGGTTGGTCGGCGCGGAGTCGACGTCCACCTCGGCCCAGCCCCAGAGCCACGCCTTCTCGGGGTGCGGCTGCCAGGGACGGTAGGGCACCGGGTCCTCGGTCACACATCTGTGCGCGCCGATCCAGACCGGTGCTCCGGTCAGCCGGGCACCCGCCTCCTCGCGCAACTCCCGTGCCAGGCACGATTCGACGCTCTCACCGGCCTCTCGGGTGCCCCCCGGAAGGAACCAGTGGCCGCGGGCGTCGCGGCAGAGCACCACCCGGTCGTCCGAGAACCCGACCACATGGATGTTGGTGATCAGTTCGTCCGGCGGCAGGGCCGTCGAGAACTGGGCGTCGTAGCCACCCCAGGCCCAGTGCTGCGGGGCATGCAGCAGCGGGAACCGGGAGGCCGGGTCGGTGAGTTCCGTCGCGGTTTCCGTGGTATCCGTCATCGAATGATCGTAGTCCTCAAGGTGCTCCGGAGGTGAGGGTCAGTCAGCTCCGCGCCTCCCGCGCGCGTCGGGCGCCGCCGGTGCTCGCCGCGCTCGGCGTGCTCTCGGGCCGACCGCATCGCCCGCCGCACGGGCTGTGCCCCCGGACCGTCGCGGGTCCGCGCGTCCGCTCTCAGCGATTCCGCCGAGAGCGTGCGGGGGTTCACCGACGGGCCGGCCCGGGGCAGAGTCGGGGGCATGAGACTACTGGTGCTGGGCGGAACGGAGTTCGTGGGCCGGGCGGTCACCGAGGACGCGCTCGCGCGCGGGTGGGACGTCACGGTCTTCCACCGCGGTCGGCACGAGCCGCCCGAGGGCGTGACCGCGTTGCGCGGCGACCGGACGGCCGAGGGCGGGCTGGCCGCGCTCGGCGCGGGTGAGTGGGACGTGGTGGTGGACACCTGGCGGGCCGCGCCCGTGGCCGTCCGGGACGCCGCCCGCCTGCTCGCCGACCGCGCCGGGCACTACGCGTACGTCTCCAGCCGGTCGGTGTACGCCGACCCCGTGCCGGCCGGCGCCGGGGAGGACCACCCGGTGGTCGAGGGCTCACCGGACGACGACGGGCCGGTGGACTACGCGCGTGCCAAGCGCGGCGGGGAGCTCGCCGCGCAGGAGGCGTTCGGGGAGCGTGCGCTGCTGGCCCGGGCCGGGCTGGTGATCGGCCCCGGTGAGAACGTCGGGCGGTTGCCGTGGTGGCTGGACCGGATCGCCCGGGGAGGTCCGGTGCTGGCACCCGGCCCGCGTGAGCTGCCGCTGCAGTACATCGACGCCCGTGACCTCGCGGCCTGGATCCTGGACGCCTCGGCGGGTGGCCTCGGCGGCGCGTACAACGTGGTCGGCCGCCCGGGTCTGACCACCATGGGGGAGCTGCTGGAGATCTGTGCCCGGGTCACCGGTTCGGACGCCGAGCTGCGCTGGCAGGATCCCCGGCGGATCGTCGACGCCGGCATCGAGCCGTGGACCGACCTGCCGCTCTGGCTGCCGCCGGGGGAGCTGCACGACAGCCTGCACCAGGGCGACGTGACCAGGGCGTTCGGCGCGGGTCTGCGGGTCCGCCCCGCCCGGGAGACCGTCGCCGACACCTGGGCCTGGCTCTGCGACCGGCGCGAGCACGGGCATGCCGAGGGCGCGCCGATCCGGGAGGACCTCGACCGGTGCGGGCTTGACCCGGCGACCGAGGCCGCCTTCCTGCGGGGCGTTCCGGCCGGGTGAGCCCCGGCCCGGACGGCGCCCCGCCGCCGCGACGGTGGGCGCCGTCCGGTGGACGCCGCGCACCACTGCGGCGGCGGTCCGGTCCTGACGCGCCCTCGGCTCCGGCCGGACGGTCACCAGGCCGCCTCCCGGTAGTCCTTGAGGAACACACCGGAGACGGGCGAGCCGGCCTCGCCCCGGACGATCGGATCGTAGACACGGGCCGCGCCGTCGACGATGTCCAGCGGGGTGCGGAAGCCCAGGCGCGCCAGCCGGGACTTCTTCGGCGCCGGGTTCTCGTCGGTGATCCAGCCGGTGTCCACCGCGCACATGTGCACGCCCTGGCGGGCCAGTTCTCCGGCGCTGGTCCGGGTGAGCATGTTCAGGGCGGCCTTGGCCATATTGGTGTGGGGGTGCCCGCCCGTCTTGTTGCGGACGGTGAACCTGCCCTCCACCGCCGTCACGTTGACGATGTAGCGGCTGGGGTGCGGGGAGGCGAGCAGCAGCGGAAGCAGCCGGTCGCAGAGCAGTGCCGGGGCGAGCGCGTTCACCAGCTGGGTCTCCAGCAGCTCGCCGGGGTCGAGGGCGCCCAGCCGCGCCGACCAGGAGTTGGTCGGCGAGAGGTCGGGCAGCAGGCCGGCCTCGTCGGCCGGGGGCATGCCGGGTCGCGGCAGCGGCAGGGCGCCTGCCGGGGCGGCGCCTCCGGTACGGCCTCGACCGGATGCGAGCCGGCCCCTCCGGTCGGTCGTTCCGGTGCACCGGCGCCACCCCGCGGGTCCGCACCGCCCGGACGGTCGGATTCGAACCGACGTCTCCACCTTGCGGAGGTGGTGCGCCTGCCTCTGCGCCACGCCCGGACGTGAGGTGGACTGTAGTGGGCCGCCGTCCGCGGCTGACAACCCTTTTCGGGCGGCGCCTGGCACCCCGCCCGGTCCGGGCGCCGCCCGTGGCACCGGCCCGGAGGAGTCACCCGGGCAGCCTGCCCGGCAGCGGTCGCCGGGGGTGTCACCCCGGCGCCGTCCCGGAATGGCGTGCGGCTACCGTGGGGGCGGTGCTCGGGTCCGTCGGGGGCTCGCGCCCACGGGGGAGGCGGAGTTCATGGTGGTGAGTGCGGCGGCGACGGCCGGGATCGCGGCGGTCGCGTTCGGCATGGTGCTGACACCGGGGCCGAACATGATCTACCTGGTGTCCCGGTCGGTGTCCCAGGGCCGCCGGGCCGGGCTCATCTCGCTGGCCGGTGTGGGCGTGGGCTTCCTGACCTACCTGGTCGCGGCCACCGCCGGGATCGCCACGGTGTTCGAGCTCGTCCCCGAGATCTATGTGGCGATCAAGCTGGCCGGCGCCGGCTACCTGCTCTGGCTGGCCTGGAAGGCCGTCCGGCCCGGCGGCGAATCGGCCTTCGCGCCGAGGGAGTTGAAGGCCGATCCACCGGCCAGGCTGTTCGCGATGGGGCTGCTCACCTGCCTGCTGAACCCGAAGATCGCGATCCTGTACGTCTCCCTGCTGCCGCAGTTCGTCGATCCGGCGCGCGGCCACGTCGGCGTGCAGAGCATGCTGCTCGGCCTGACCCAGATCCTGGTCGGGCTGTCCATGAACGCCGTCTTCGTGCTGACGGCCGGTTCGGTGTCGCGGTTCTTCGCCGGCCGTCCGCTCTGGACCAGGATGCACCGCTACCTGATGGGGACGGCTCTGACGGCCTTCGCCGTGCGGATCGCGGCGGACCGTTCGCAGGCGGCGCTCGCGGCTCCCTGAACGGCTCCGGCAGGGCCCGCGCCGCCGGTCCCGCCGGTCCCGCCCCGCCGACCGGCCGTTCGGCCCGCGTCCGGGATCTGCCGTGTCCCGGTGAGCGCGGTGAGCGCGGGGAAGTGCGGCGGCGTCACGGCCCGGCCGCTTCGTCTCGTGGACGGCGGCCGGGCTCGTCGGTGTCCAGCGGGGTGTCGCGGCCGAATCCGGCCGACGGTGGATAGCATTTCCAAGCGAAGGTGATGAACGCCGTCCGGGGAGTCGACCGGAAACACCTGCTGTTCTTCGAGCCTTCCCTGACCGACGACTTCGGTACGCCGGACTGGATGCCGAATCCGACCGGCGATCCGAGCGGGCACGAGCTGTCACGACCACTGCCTCGGCCAGGCCGACACCTGTGTGAGCAACGGAAACAGTGTGTTCCGGGCCGCTCGTGCCGTGGCGGGCAGGATGTGCGCGACCGCCGGGGTGTGGGCCCGGCGGGCCACCGGGCGGATCTCGGGCGCGGTCGCAGCCGACGCGGTCGCACCCGACGTGGTGGAAGCCGACGTGGTGTCAGCCGAGATGGTGTCAGCCGGTGTACTGCGCGACGATCTTCGAGAACTCGTAGGGCTGCTGCGCGATGTTGGTGCACTTGTACAGCGCCCCGGTGCAGGCGTTGGCGTCCCGGGTGGCGTCCCAGAAGGCCAGGACACCGAGGTGGTGCTGCTTCGCGAAGGCGACCAGCTGTCGGGCGTCCGCCTGGTCGTAGATCTGGTGGTCGTCGTTCTCGCCGATCATCGGCGTGACCCCGACGGCAGCCCAGAGCTGGGCGTCGGACTTCGCCGGGTAGAGCGACTTGAGCTGGGTGTAGGTGCTCTGGGCGGCCTGTACCGCCGCGTCGCCGTAGTCGGCTCCGGTGCGGTAGTAGTCCATCGCCATCACGTTGACCAGGTTGACGTCGACGCCGGCGTCCCGGGCCGACCGGACCACGGCGACGCCGTCGGCGGTCAGGCCCTCCGGCAGCACGGGCAGCGTGAAGGAGACCTTCAGCCCCGGGTGCGCCGCCTGGAGCCTGGCGAGTGCGGCGGCGCGGCGGTTGTTGGAGGCGGTGTCGGCGATGGCCGCGCCCTCGATGTCGAAGTCGACGTACCGCAGGTTGTACGCGCGGACGACGGCGTCGTACTCGGTGAACAGCGAGTCCACCGTGGTGCAGGCGGCGGCGAGTTCGGTGCCGCCGGCGCCGCCGAACGACACCTTGACGTCGCCGCCGGCCGCGCGCAGCGCGTCGACCTGGTCCCTGGCCCAACCCGTGCGCGGGTCGTAGGCGTTGAACCAGCTGGCCTTGCAGCCGACGCCGGTCACGAACCCCATGGTGAAGGAGCGGAGATTGCCGGCCGTCGCCATCGCGGGCAGCGAAGGGGTCGGCCACGCGCCCATGTCGACGTACGGAGCGGCCGGCACGGCCACGCTGGGCGGCGGCGCGGTGGGCGTGCCGCTCGGCGCGGGCGTCGAGCCGGAGGGCGAGGGGGAGGGCGAGGTGGGCGGCGGGGTGGTCGGCGTACCGCCGGGCCCCCCGAGCACCACGTCGTCCGCGCCGTACGCGCCCTGCCCGTACCAGCCGTGCAGGTAGACGGTGACGCTGGTGGTGGCCGCGCCGGTGGTGAAACCTGTCGACAGCTGCTGCCAGGCGGCGCCACCGGCCGTCCAGGTCGCCGGGTCGGTCACCCCGCTGCCCGTCACTCCCAGATAGACGTAGGCGCCCTGCACCCAGGCACTGAGCGAGTACGCGGTGTTGGGCTTCACGGCGACGGTCTGGCCGCACTGCGCGGTGTCGTTGTTTCCCGCCGCGCCCCTGAGCGCGTAGGAACCGGCGTGGACCGGGCTGCTGACGACCGATCCGGTGCCGGCCGAGCAGCTCCAGGCGCCGAGTGAGCCGCTCTCGAAGCCCGCGTTGGCGAGCAGGTTGGTGTCGGCGGCGCTCGCGTTCACGGTCAGGGTGGCGAGCGTGCCGACGGTGAGGACGGCGGCGGCGCCGACGGCGAGGAGCCCGGTGGTGCGGGGAGTCGTCCCGCGGTGGTGTGCGCGTGGCATGGGGGAGCCTTCCGGGACGGGGAGGGCGGCGCTGCCGGGCACGGCTGTGGGGGTGGCCCGGCGGGGCCGGCGGGTCCGATCGGGTGCACGGGTACTAGCCAACAAAGTGGACTAGACCAACTGTGCACGTCAAGAACCCCGACCCGCTTTTTCGACGGTTCCGGGCGCGGGGTGGCCGGCTGCGGCCACCCCGCGGTGCCGCCCGCCGGGTCCGCCCCGCAGGGGCGCCCGCTCCAGGCGCCCGCCCGCCGGTGACTCCCGCCCGTGCTCCGGCCCCCGGTCAGTCAGCCAGCCCCAGGGCCAGCACCGCCACCGCCGGGAGGAGGAACCCGAGAGCCAGGCCGTACGCGTCGTCCCCGGCCGGTCGCAGGTGGGTGAGGATCGCGCCGACGAAGAAGAGCACGATGCCGGTGGCGGCGGCCGTGCCGACCACCGGCACGCCGATCAGCCCGGCCAGCAGACCGACCGCGCCGGCGCCCTTGAGGGCGCCGAGCACGGGCAGCCACGTGTGCGGGACACCGGCCCTGGTCATGTTGACCAGGATCGGCTGGTAGCGGGCGAAGTCGAGGACCGCCGAGAAGGCGCAGTAGGCGATGACCGCGATGGCGACGGTCAGATGGGCGATGTGCACAGGAGGCTCCGGTCTTCCCCGTCGGGGGTTCAGTCGGCCATGCCGAGGGTGTGGTGGACGGTCTCGGGCCGCTCCAGCGCGGCGAGCATGCAGTGGGCCACGTCGGCGCGCGAGACGGAGAAGCCGCCCCGCACGTTCTGGTCGAACGCCGTCCGGTAGTCCGCGGTGAGCTCCTTGTCGGTGAGCTTGGGCGGCCGGACGATCGTCCAGTCCAGCCCGCTGGCGTGGAGGGTGTCCTCCATCCGGGCGAGGTCGGCGTAGTGCGGGCGCAGGAAGACCCGGGTGAGCGGGGCGCCCAGGTGCCGCATGAAGAAGCCGTCACCCGGATCGTGCCGGGGCGGCGTGGGGCGGGCCGGTGAGGGGACGGTGCCGATCGGGGCGGCGCTCACCACGACGATCCGCCGCACGCCGGCCGCCGCCATCGCACCGGTGACCGCGAGCGTGCCCCGCCAGGCCACCCCCGCCTCGGCGTTGGAGCGCGCGCCCAGGCCGGACAGGACGGCGTCGGCACCCTCGACGGCGGCGCCGAGGACGGCGGGGTCGGGATTCGCGAGGTCGGCCGTGACGCTGCGCACCGGCCGGGTCAGCCGGGCCGGGTTGCGGACGACGGCGGTCACGTCGTGGCCGGCGGCGACGGCCTGTTCGAGGATCTGCTGTCCGATGCCGCCGGTGGCCGCGAGGACGGTGATCTTCATGGTCTGCTCCCTTGATCTGCGGGGTCTGCGGGGTCTGCGGGTCTGCGGGTTTGCGGGTTTGCGGGGTTTGCGGGGGGTGCCGGGCCGTGGGTCGTGGGCCGAGACCCGTGAGCCGGGGCCCGGGCCCCGGCTCACGGGGTGTGCCGGGGTGGCGCGGCGTTTCGCGGGTCAGCCGCCGAAGGCGTCGGCGTGGTCGGCGGCCCAGGCGTCGTAGCCGCGCGCCGGGCGGCCGAGGATCTCCTGCACGACGCCGGTGGCGGGGTGCTGCGGGCGGTCGAGATGGCGGGCGTACCTGGCCATCAGGGCCTGGACGAACGGTGCGGGCATGCCCGCACGGATCATGGCGTCGGCGGCGGCCCCGGCCGGGATCTCCTCGAACCGCAGCTCCCGGCCGAGCACGCCACCGAGCACGGCGACCGTCTCCCGGTGGGAGAGCGACCGCGGGCCGGTCAGCTCCAGGCGGCGGCCGGAGGGCAGCTTTCCGAGCAGCGCGTGGGCGGCCACCTCGGCGATGTCGCGCTCGTCGACCAGCGACTCCTGGAACGCCCCGAACGGGTAGCGGACGACGTCCCCGGCGCGGAGCTGTCCGCCCCAGGCACGGGCGGTGTTGCCGGCGAAGGAGCTGGGCCGCAGGCTGGTCCACTCCAGGCCGCTCGCCACCGCCACCTCCTCGCACTCCCTGTTCCGGTCGCCGGCCGCGCGGGAGGGCTGCTCGTCGAGCGGGTCGTCGATGTTCATCGCGGCGAGCGCCACCACGCGGCGCACGCCCCGTTCCCGGGCCAGGGCCAGCAGTTCGGCGGCCCGGTCGCCGGCCACACGCGGGTGCAGGAAGATCGCGTCGACGCCGGCCAGGGCGTCGCCGAGCAGGTCGGGCCGCAGGGCGGCGTCGCCCTCGACCACCCGCACTCCGGCGGGCAGGGCGGCGGTCGCGGGCGCGCGGGTGACGGCGCGCACGGCGGCGCCCCGGCCGAGGAGGGAGTCGGCGAGCAGGCGGCCGACGGCGCCGGTGGCTCCGGTGAGGAGTATCACGGGATGTCCCTTCGATTCGTGGTGCTGGCGGTTCGGTGGTGCTGCGGGGTCGGTGGTGCTGACGGCCGTGGCGGTCGGCGGAGGGGATCAGTCGAGGTGGGAGAGCTTGTCGGGGTTGGTCACGAAGTAGATGTCGCGGACCAGTGAGGTGTCCGGCTCCAGGTCGACGACCAGGACGGCGAACGGCGAGCCCTGGTGGAACAGCACCGCGGACGGGCCGCCGTTGACCTGCCGGTAGCGGATGTCCAGGTGGCCGGAGATCCGGCTGCCCCGGACGGCCAGCAGCCGGCCGATCCGCTCCCGCCCGTGTACCGGTCCGAGACCGGCGGCCGGGGCCTTGCCGCCGCCGTCGGCCCAGAGCGTCACGTCCGGCGCGAGCAGCCGCAGCAGCGCCTCCAGGTCGCCGCCGTGGACGGCGGCGGCGAACCGCTCGGTGACCTGCTGCTGCACCCGGGGATCGGCCCGGTAGCGCGGGCGGCGGGCCTGGACGTGCTCGCGTGCGCGGTGGGCCAGCTGCCGTACGGCGGCGGGGCTGCGGCCCAGGATCCCGGCGGTCTCGGTGTGGGCGTAGCCGAACACCTCGTGCAGCACGAACACCGCGCGCTCCAGCGAGGTGAGCGACTCCAGGACGACCATCAGTGCCATCGACACCGACTCGGCGCGCTCGACCACCTCCGCGCCGTCCCCGCCCGGCCCTTCCCCGCCCGGTCCGGCGCCCCCCGGCCCGGCGACCAGGCCGGTGGCGAGCGGCTCGGGCAGCCAGGGGCCGACGTACGTCTCGCGCAGCCGGCTGACGGCGGCCTGCCGGGCCAGGGCCTTGTTGACGGCGATCCGGACCAGGTAGGCGCGCGGGATTTCGACGGGTTCCGCGTGCGGGGAGCCGGTGCGGGCGGCCCAGGCGAGCCAGGTCTCCTGGAGGACGTCCTCGGTGTCGGCCACGGTGCCGAGCATGTTGTAGACCATGGAGAACAGCAGCTCGCGGTGGTCGACGAAGACCTGGGTCGCGATCTCCGCGGGGTCGTCCGCGCCGGCGGCGCCGGCGGCCTCCCGTGCGCGGCCGGGTGGTGAGGTGTCGGACATGGTGGGTGCCTCCTGTCGGTGTCGCATCCTGAGAGCGGAGCGGGCGCCGTGGTGTGACATCCGGGCCGGGGAACGTGACCCGGCTCTCATCGGCGGGGACGGCGCCGCAATCGACGGTACGAGGGCCGGGCCCGGTGGCCGTGGCGGCGCCCGGCCGGAGGGGCCGATCGGAATCTTTGTTTCCTGACGCACGGTCACCGTGATCGGTCGAGGGGCCGACGGCCGAATCAGTCGCAACCGGGTCATCGGGGGCCCTGCGCTGACCGAGTGTCACGGTTCGGCCGCCCGAGCGGGGAGGCGGGAGAGGGGGTGACCCTTGACGGCGATTATTGGTCCAGTCCAATCTTTGGTGCGGCGCCGCGCCCGCCGTCCTCGGCCTCACGCGGCACCGGTTCCACCGCATCCGTTCCACCCCCGCACGTCCCCGTTTGCAGATCCCACCCCCACAGGGCTCCCACCCGCCCGGGCTCCCCGCCGATCCATCCCGGGTCGCTTGCACCGCCGGAAAACCCCACGTCTCCGGAGGACCTTCCATGCTCGAACGAGCCACACCCGAGCGCGCGTCCGCGCACCGGGTCACCCCCAGCCGCCGGGCCGGCGCGCTGGCCGTCGCCGCCGTGCTCGCCACCACGGGCGCGGCGCTCGCCACCACGTACGGCGCCGCCTCGGCCGCCACCGTGAACCTGCTGGCCAACCCCGGCCTGGAGACCGGCACGCTCAGCGGCTGGACCTGCTCCAACGGCTCCGTCGTGACCACCCCCGTGCACAGCGGCTCGTACGCGCTGAACGGCGGCGCCTCGGCGTCCGACACCGGCCAGTGCCAGCAGACCGTGACCGTCCTGCCGAACACGGCGTACACCCTGTCGGCCTGGGTCCAGGGCAGCTACGTCTACCTCGGCGCGACCGGGACGGGCGTGAACTCCAGCGTCTGGGCGCCCTCGGCCGCCGCCTGGAGCCAGCTGTCCACCTCCTTCACCACCGGTGCGGCCACCACCTCGGTGACCGTCTTCACCCACGGGTGGTACGGCCAGGGGGCGTTCAAGGCGGACGACCTGAGCCTGACCGGCCCGGCCGGCACCACCGCGAGCCCGAGTGCCTCCGCCTCCGCGTCGGCCAGTGCCTCCGCCTCGGCCTCCGCCAGTGCGTCGGCCAGCGCCTCGCCCAGCAGCAGCCCCTCGGGCAGCGCGAGCCCCACGAGCAGCGGCAGCCCGAGTGCCACCGCCACGGCCACCGGCACCAGCGGCCCGACCGGCGACGGCAAGGTGACCACGCCCACCGGTGTGACCGTGGGCAAGGTGACCCACAACGCGATCGTGCTGAGCTGGAAGCCGTCCACCGACAACTCGCAGAACGGCGACACGGCCGCGTACAAGGTGTGGGCCAACGGCCAGGTCGTGGCGACCTCGATGGGGACCCAGGTGGCCGTCAGCTCGCTGCTCCCGAACACCTCGTACACGTACACCGTGCAGGGCTACGACGCGAGCGGCCACGCCTCCGGCCAGTCCGCCCCGGTGAGCACCACCACGGCGGCAGCGCCGGCCGCGACGCCGTTCAAGTCGGCGTACTTCGACCAGTGGGGCATCTACGAGAACGCCTACTACCCGAAGAACGTCGGCACCAGCGGCGCGGCCGGCAAGCTCGACGTGATCACCTACGCGTTCGGCAACATCGACCCCACGTCGCACACCTGCTTCGAGGCGGTCAAGGCCTCCGACGCGGCGCACGAGGAGAACCCCAACGCCGGCGACGGCGCGGGCGACGCGTACGCCGACTACCAGGACACCTACGCGGCCGCCGACAGCGTGGACGGCACGGCCGACAGCTGGGAGCAGCCCATCAAGGGCAACTTCAACCAGCTGCGCCAGCTCAAGGCCAAGTACCCCAACCTGCGGTTCACGATGTCGCTGGGCGGCTGGACCTACTCGAAGTACTTCTCCGACGCGGCCGCCACGGACGCCTCGCGGAAGGCCTTCGTCTCCTCCTGCATCGACATGTTCATGAAGGGCAACCTGCCCAAGAACATCGCGGGTGACGCCTCCGGCGGCGTCGCCTCGGCCGCCGGTCTCTTCGACGGCATCGACATCGACTGGGAGTACCCCGGCTCGGCGGGCGGCCACACCGGCAACCACTACACGGCCGCCGACAAGGCCAACTTCACCCTCCTGCTGAAGGAGTTCCGCACCCAGCTGGACTCCTACGGCTCGACCGTGGGCAAGAGGTTCCTGCTGACCGCGGCCCTGCCGAGCGGCCAGGACAAGATCAACTACATCGAGACCGACAAGATCGGCGCGTACCTCGACCACGCCGACATCATGAGCTACGACATGCACGGCTCCTGGGACGCCACCGGCCCGACCAACCACCAGGACCCGCTGCACGACAGTGCCGCCGACCCGACCACGCCGATCGCCCCGGGCACCCGCAAGTACAACGTGGACACCACGCTCGCCGCGTACACCACCGGCCTGCCCGAGTACGGCATCCCCGGCGGCTTCCCGGCCTCCAAGATCGTGCTCGGCATCCCGTTCTACTGGCGCGGCTGGACCGGGGTGCCCGCCGGCTCCGACTACGGCCTGTACCAGAGCGCGACCGGCCCGACCGCGGCCAAGGCGCTGAGCCAGGAGGCCGGTCTGGCCGCCTGGAAGGAGCTCAGCCCGACCGCCGCCACCACCCACTGGGACGCCACCACCGAGAGCTCCTGGATCTACGACGGCACCAACTTCTGGACGGGTGACACCCCGCAGGCCATCCAGGCCCGTGGCGCGTACGCCAAGTCCAAGGGCCTGGGCGGCATGTTCGCCTTCTCGCTGGAGAACGACGACACCTCCGGCACCCTGCTGAACGCGGTGGCGAGCAGCCTGGGCTGATCCGGCCCGACTGCCCCGTCCCACCCGGATCCCGGACCCGGCCCCGTCGCGAGAGCGGCGGGGCCGGGTCCGGGTGCGTCGAGGGGGCCGGGAGGGGTCCGCCGGGGCTGCTTGGGCCCGCCGAGCCGCCCGCCCCGGGTGACGGCGAGCGACCCGCCACCCGGCCGGCCCAAGTCCCGGCGCGGCGGCGGTGCTTGCCCTGGAGTGCACTCGAAGGGGCATGCTGGTGCCCGTACGCGACCGACAACTGAGGGAGTATCAGTCATGCGCACCAGCACACTCGGCGAGGGCGGCCCCGAGGTCGGCGTGGTCGGCCTCGGCTGCATGGGGATGACCTTCGCCTACGACCCCACCGGCCGGGACGACGCCACCTCCACCACGGTGATCCGGACCGCGCTCGACCTCGGTGTCACGCTGCTCGACACGGCCGACATCTACGGCCCGTACAGCAACGAGGAGCTGGTCGGCGCCGCGCTGGCCGGCCCGTACCGCGAGCGGACGGTGCTCGCCACCAAGGTGGGCCTGGTCCCCGGCGAGGGGGACGAACTGGTCCGGCGCAACGGCCGGCCCGAGCACATCCGCCGCTCGATCGACGACAGTCTGCGCCGGCTCGGCACCGACCACGTCGACCTCTACCAGTTGCACCGGGTCGACCCCGAGGTGCCGATCGAGGAGAGCTGGGGCGCGCTCGCCGAGGCGGTGACGGCCGGCAAGGCCCGGCGGATCGGCCTCTCGGAGGTCACCGTCGAGGAGATCAAGCGGGCCCAGAGCGTCCACCCGGTGGCCTCGGTGCAGTCCGAACTCTCCCTGTGGACCCGTGACCCGCTGACCGAGGTGCTGCCGTACACGGAGGAGCAGGGCATCGCCTTCCTGCCCTTCTCGCCGCTCGGCCGGGGCTTTCTGACCGGCCGCTTCGGCTCCCCCGACGACCTGCCCGCCGACGACTGGCGGCGTACGCTGCCGCGTTTCCAGCAGGACGCGCTGAAGGCCAACCTGGCCCTGGTGGACGCGGTCGCGGCGATCGCCGCCCGGTACGGCGCCACGCCCGCGCAGGTGGCGCTCGCCTGGGTGCTGGCGCAGGGCCGCTACGTCCTGCCGATCCCGGGCACCAAGACGCCCAGGTACCTGGCGGACAACGCGGCCTCGGCCGATCTGGTGCTCACCGCCGAGGACCGCGCCGAGCTGGACGCACTGCCGGCGCCCACCGGCGGCCGGTACTGACGACCGCTGCCGGCGCCGACCGGCGGACGGTACCGACGACCACCCTGGCGTCCGCCGCCGGTCAGGCCGCCGCGCCCCGCTCCATGAGCCAGATCAGCTTGCGGCCGGTCTCGGCCGGGGCGGTCACCGGGGCGTCGACCACCCGGTCGAGCCGGTAGCCGAGCTTGCGCGGCACGGCGGCGCTGGGGCCGTTCGCCTCGTCGCAGTGGATCTCCACCCGCTCGATCCCGGGCAGCGCGAGGGCGGCCGCGGTCAGCGCCCGGGCGGCGGCGGTGGCGATGCCCCGGCCGACGTGGTCGCTGCCGACCCAGTAGCCGAGTTCGAGCGCGCCGGGGCCGATCCGGCCGTGCAGGCCGAACGCGCCGACGACCCTGCCCGGTTCGGCGTCCGCGACGGCCAGGTACATGAAGTCGGTGCCGGCGTCCCAGGCGGCGATGCCGGCCCGGGTCATCTCCACGGTGCGCTCGGGGAGCGGGGCCCGGTCCGCCCACTCCATCCAGGGCCGCAGGTGGTCGAGGTCGGCGACCACCGCCGCGTTCAGGGCCGGTGCGTGTGCCACGGTCCGGCGCTGCAGGGACACCCCGGCGGTGGTGGGCAGCAGCTCGGGCGGGCGGCCCGTGGTGATCTCGGCGGGCACGGCGGGTGAGTGGCTCATGACACGATTATGTCCGCCTGCTCAAGCTGCTGACCAGCAGGTTTCGCTTCAGGTGGAGCCCGCCGGGGCGCTCAGAGGCGCACCAGCACCTCGTCGAGCGCCTTACGGCGCAGATCCGGTACCCGTGCGCCCTCCGCCGGGTAGCCGACCGGGATCACGTAGGCGGCGCGCTCCTCGGCCGGGCGCTCGCAGACCTCGTTGAGGAACCGCATCGGGCTGGGCGTGTGGGTGAGGGTGGCCAGTCCGGCCTGGTGCAGGGTCGCGAGCAGCAGGCCGACGGCGATGCCGACCGACTCCTTGGTGTAGTAGGGGCGGGGTGAGTCCGGCCCCTTGTGCACCTCGAAGACCACGATCACCGCCGGGGCCTCCTCCAGGAAGGGTTTGCGCCAGTCGGTGCCGATCGGCGCGAGGGCGGCGAGCCACTCGGCCGAGGCGCGGTGAGTGTAGAAGGCGCGCTCCTCGTCCTCGGCCGCCGCCCGCAGGAGCCGCTTGCGCTCCGGATCGGTGATCACCACGAATCGCCACGGCTGGACGTGCGCCCCGCTGGGTGCGGTGGACGCCGTCCGGACCGCCCACTCGATGACGCCGTCCGGGACGGGCCGGGCCGAGTAGTCGCGGACGGTCCGGCGCCGGGCCATCACGTCGTGGAAGGACCTGCTGCGTGCCTCGGCCTCGTGGGCGGGCACCGTCATCGGGCGGTGCGGGACGCTCGGGTACGAGCTCCCGGCCGCTGTGCTGTCAACCATGTCCGCCAGCACAGCACATGACGGAGCGTCGGCGAAAGGGTGCGGCCGGCCCGACCGCCCCGCCGGCCGGCGCCGCCGTCAGCTCTCGTGGACCAGGCCGCCGCGGACCTCGATCCGGCGGTTGACGGTGACCGCCTCCAGCATCCGCCGGTCGTGCGTGACCAGCAGCAGCGTCCCGGTGTAGGACGAGAGGGCGGACTCCAACTGCTCGATCGCCGGCAGGTCCAGGTGGTTGGTGGGCTCGTCCAGTACCAGCAGGTTCACCCCGCGCGCCTGGAGCAGCGCCAGCGCCGCCCGGGTGCGCTCGCCGGGGGAGAGGGTCGCGGCGGGGCGTACCACGTGGAACGCCTTGAGCCCGAACTTGGCCAGCAGGGTGCGGACCTCCTCGGGGGACAGCTCCGGCACCGCCGCCTCGAAGGCGGCCGACAGCGGCTCCCCGCCCAGGAAGAGGCCGCGGGCCTGGTCGACCTCGCCGACCACGACGCCGGAGCCGAGCACGCTGCTGCCGCCGTCCAGTTCGAGGCGGCCGAGCAGGGCGGCCAGCAGGGTGGACTTGCCGGCCCCGTTGGCGCCGGTGATGGCGATCCGGTCCGCCCAGTCGATCTGCAGGTCCACCGGCCCGAAGCCGAAGTCCCCGCGCTTCACGCTCGCCCCGCGCAGGGTGGCCACCACCGAGCCGGAGCGCGGCGCGGCGGCGATCTCCATCCGCAGCTCCCACTCCTTGCGGGGCTCCTCCACCGTGTCCAGCCGCTCGATCATCCGCTGGGTCTGGCGGGCCTTGGCGGCCTGCTTCTCGGTGGACTCCGAGCGCATGTTGCGGCCGAGTTTGTCGTTGTCGCCGGACTTGCGGCGGGCGTTGCGCACGCCGTTCTCCATCCAGCCGCGCTGCATCCGGGCGCGGGCCTCCAGGCCCGCCTTGGTGTCGGCGTACTCCTCGTAGTCCTCGCGGGCGTGCCGGCGGGCCACCGCGCGCTCGTCCAGGTACGCGTCGTAGCCGCCGCCGTACAGGTTGACCTGCTGCTGGGCGAGGTCCAGCTCCAGCACCTTGGTCGCGGTGCGGGCCAGGAACTCGCGGTCGTGGCTGATCAGGACGGTGCCCGCGCGCAGGCCCTTGACGAAGGCCTCCAGCCGCTCCAGGCCGTCCAGGTCGAGGTCGTTGGTGGGCTCGTCCAGCAGGAAGAGGTCGTAGCGGGAGAGCAGCAGCGAGGCCAGGCCGGCCCGGGCGGCCTGGCCGCCGGAGAGCGCGGTCATCGGCAGGTCGAGGCCGATCTTCAGCCCGAGCGAGTCGGCGACCTCCTCGGCGCGCTCCTCCAGATCGGCGCCGCCCAGGTCCAGCCAGCGGTCCAGGCTCACCGCGTAGGCGTCGTCCGCTCCGGGGCGGCCCTCGACCAGGCCCTCGGTGGCCTCGTCCAGCGCGGCCTGCGCGGCGGCGACGCCGGTGCGCCGGGCCAGGAAGTCCCGGACGGACTCGCCCGCCCGGCGCTCCGGCTCCTGCGGGAGGTGGCCGATGTTGGCGCTCGGCGGGCTGAGCCTGAGCGAGCCGCCCTCCGGGGTGTCCAGGCCGGCCATCAGCCGCAGCAGGGTCGACTTGCCCGCGCCGTTGGCCCCGACCAGGCCGATGACGTCGCCGGGGGCGACGACCAGGTCGAGCCCGGAGAAGAGGGTGCGGTCGCCGTGGCCGGCGCTCAGGTCTTTGACTACGAGAGTGGCGCTCATGATGCCCCGATCATAGGAGGCCGGGGCATGATCGCGTGATCCCGTCCGAAAGGGCCCCGGGGGCCGCGGCGGTCACCGCGGCCCCCGGGGCCCTTCGCGCGCACCGAGGTGTGCGCCACGTCACCGCCTCGCGGTCACTTCTTCTTGGTGAAGTAGTCGAAGGCGTGCGCCGCCACGTCGTCCAGGTACGGGCCGGCCTCCCAGGTGTTGTCCTCGCCACCGATCGAGGTGTCGCTGACCAGGTAGTTCCTGCCGTCCTTGGCGGCGTACCAGGCGCCGCCGCTGTCGCCGGCGGTCATCCGGCAGCCGATGGTGAGCATCGACGGGCGGGTCGCGTCGGAGGACGTCCGGACGGGCCTGCCGCCGTCGCAGTGGTTGAGCTCGGCGCCGTCGAAGGGCGGGGCCGCCGGATAGCCGTAGTTGCTGACGGCGCTCAGCTGGTCACGCGGCGCGTTGAACCACACCGGCACCGAGCCGCCGACGGTCTCCTCCAGCGACTTGCCCCCGGCGGACGGGTTGGCCACCCGCATGATGCCGAAGTCGTACTGGCTCCAGGCCCCGCCCCTCTCGGCGTCGGCCTCGCCCGGCCACTGCGGGGAGGTGACCGCGTCGACCACGCCCCACTCGCCGAACGGCTCGGCCAGCGTCTGGGTGGTGCTCTTGCCGTTGCTGGCCGCGCCCGAGCTGTTGAACGCCGGGGCGAAGGTGATGTTGGTGTGGAACTTGCCGCCCTTGCCGCTGTGCAGGCAGTGGCTCGCGGTCCACACCAGATTGCTCTTGCCCGGGTGCGCGGGGTCGGAGACCACGGTGCCGGAGCAGACGTACGACTTGTCGCCGTCCTCGAAGAAGATCTTCCCGTTGACCTGGTACTTGCTGTACGGGTGCGGGACGGCCTTGGGCGTGATCGGCGACGGCCGCGGGTCCTCGCCGCCGTCGTCCGACACCGGCTGCGGTGCGGCCGACGGCGCGGCCGTGGACGGCCGACCGGCCTTCGACGCAGTGGCGGACGGCTGTGCGGTCCTCGACGGCTGAACGCTCGGCGCGGCCGGCGCCAGCGGCTTGGCCGGCTGCGCCTGCATGATCTTCTGGAGGTCCCAGAAGCCCTGGACGGCCGGGGTGATGACGTTCTGCTGGGCCCACTTGTCCCAGTCGTCGAACTTCCAGTTCTTCAGCTCGTCCGCACTCGGCAGCTTGATCGGCGCGGCGGTCGCGTTCGGGCCGGCGGCGTTGCCGGGGCCGTCCGCCTGGTCGTTGTCCGGGCCGCAGCCGGACACGGCCAGCAGGGTCAGCGCGGCGACCGACGCGGCCAGCGCGGTGCGGGTCGTGCGGGCGGTACGGGCGATGCGGGCAGTACGAACATTGGATGACACGAAATCATTTCCCCCTAGAACTCCCCCGAACGGCCCAGGGCCGCCGGTCCGGCAGCAGGGAGTCTCCCATGTCGGGTCGGTGCCGACGGCAGCCACCCCCCGGCTCACCGGCGGGGCGCGTGTGCGGGGCGCGTGCGGCCCGGGCGGGACGAAAGTCCGTTGCGCGCCCGTGGCGGCGCCCTTAGCGTGGAATCCGACACCCGCCAGAACAGGAGAAGGCCGTTGCTCCACTGAGGTCCCGAGACACCGCCCCCCGCGCCGATCGAGCGCGGCGCGCGAGCGTGCGACCTCAGTGCTGAACCGCAGCGGCAGGCCGGCCCCGTAGGGCCGGGCCGCCCCTCGCCGGGTTCCCCCGCACCCCCGCACCCGCCCCGCGGTGTCTCCCGTGTTGCTACCTCCCCCCCCCCAGCAACCATTCCGGGAGACCATCCATGGCTCATCCGACCACCACCTCCGTACTCTGCACCGACCTCGGCTTCGAGTGGCCCGACGGCAGCGGCGTCTTCGACGGGCTCCACCTGGCGATCGGTCCCGGGCGCACCGGCCTGATCGGCCTCAACGGCGCCGGCAAGTCCACGCTGCTGCGGCTGCTCGCCGGTGAACTCACCCCCACCCGGGGTACCGTGCGCACCGTCGGCGAACTCGGCCACCTCCCGCAGGGGCTGACGCTCGACACCACCCTGCGGGTGGACGAGGCACTGGGCGTCCGGGCCACCCGCGAAGCGCTGCACGCCATCGAGGCCGGCGACCCCGACACCCGCCACTACGACGCGGTCGGTGACGACTGGGACGTCGAGGAACGCGCCCGCGCCACCCTCGACCGGCTCGGTCTCACCCGGTTGGAGCTCGACCGAACCACCGGTGAACTCTCGGGCGGTGAAGCCGTGTTGCTGCGTCTGGCGGCCCTGCTGCTGCGCCGCCCGGACGTGCTGCTGCTGGACGAGCCCACCAACAACCTCGACCTCGCGGCCCGGGAGCGGCTCTACGAGACGGTCGCGTCCTGGGGCGGGGTCATGGTGATCGTCAGTCACGACCGCGAACTCCTCCAGCACGTCGACCAGATCGCCGACCTGCGCGACGGCGCCGTCACCTGGTACGGCGGCAACTTCGCCGCGTACGAGCACACGGTGGCGGCCCAGCAGGAGACGGCGGAGCGGCTGGTCCGCACGGCCGAGGCCGACGTCCAGCGCCAGAAGCGGGACCTGGTCGACTCCAGGACCAGGCAGGAGCGCAGCGCCGGCTACGGAAAGAAGCGCGCCGTCACCCGCAACGACCCGAAGATCTTCGCGGGCAAGTTCAAACGCCAGAACCAGGAGACCACCGGGCGCCTCCAGGGCATCCACACCGAGCGGCTCGACGAGGCGAGGCAGCGGCTCAGCGCCGCCGAGGAGGCCGTCCGCGACGACGCCGAGATCCGCGTGGACCTGCCCCGGACGGCGGTCCCCGCCGGGCGCACGGTGCTCTCCCTCGACCGGGTCCGGCTGCCGTACGGCGTCACCGCGGACCTGGAGGTGCGCGGCGCCGAGCGGATCGCACTCGTCGGCCGCAACGGCTCCGGCAAGACGACCCTGCTGCGCACCATCGCGGGTGAGGTCGCCGCACAGGCGGGGGAGATCAGCACGCCGGTACCGCTGCGCCACCTCCCGCAGCGGCTCGACCTGCTGGACGACACCCTGAGCGTGGCCGACAACGTCAAGGCCTTCGCCCCCGGTGCCGGGGACAACGCGATCCGGGCCCGGCTGGCCCGCTTCCTGTTCCGTGGCGCCAAGGCCGAACAGCTCGCGGCCACCCTCTCCGGTGGCGAGCGGTTCCGGGCGACGCTCGCCGCCCTGCTGCTCGCCGACCCGCCGCCCCAGCTGCTGCTGCTCGACGAGCCGACCAACAACCTCGACCTCGCCAGCGTCCGCCAGCTCACCCAGGCCCTCGCCGCGTACGAGGGAGCCCTCCTGGTGGCCAGCCACGACCTGCCGTTCCTGCGGGGTCTGGGCATCACCCGCTGGCTGGAGCTGGACGGGGGGCTGCGGACGGTCGAGCCGATGTGACGGGCCGGGCGGCGGTGACGGGCTGTGGCGATGTGACGGGCCGGGCGGCGGTGACGGGCCGGGCCGGTGCGCGGGGTCGGGCCGCTCCGGCCCCGCGCGCCGATCCGCCGGGAGACGCGGTCCGGCCGGCCCGGGGGATCATCGGATCAGCAGCAGGTTGAAGGCCACGGCCGGGCGGTCCGGCCGGCGGCTCCAGGAGCGTCCGGTGCCGTCCATCAGGCCCAGGAACAGCTTCAGCTCGTCCGGTTCGTCGGCCAGCAACTGCCCGGCGTCCGCGACCACGACCAGGTAGTGCCGGCTCGGCATCCAGGAGAGGTCCCGCACGCACTCGTGGAAGGCCGCCCAGTTCCACCCGAAGTGGACCGGGAAGCGCAGGGCGCGGGCGAACTCCTCGAACACCCCCTGGCTGTCGCGCATCCGCGCGCCGTCCAGGTGGGCGACGTAGCAGGTGCCCGGCGGCGGGAGCGGCCAGTGGGGCCGGGTCGCGGATCCGTCGTCGACGCGGTGGATCCACGGCGCTGTCCCGCTCCAGACATCCGGTTCGTCCGGCATGGCACCCTCCGACGCTCCCGACCAGGAGCCGGGGGTGGCGCACTGCTCCGTCACTCCCGGCCGCGTGCCCCCACGGTAGCGCTGCTACGCCTCGACGGGGGCCGGCCGGAGCCTGCCCGCGACCAGGGTGCCGAGCCGGTCCAGGCCGACCACGACGGCCGCGAGGACCACGAACTCGACGGTGAGCAGCGCGATCTGGCCCCACACGTAGCCGTAGCCCTTGGTGGTCGGGTCGAAGAAGAAGTACGGGTACGGGGTCGGGTAGTTGGAGAACAGCGCCGCGCGGGCCATCACGACTCCCGCGTATCCGAGCGGGAAGGCCAGCCAGAGCGGGATGTCACGCCAGTGCGAGGCGTTGCGCGGACGCAGGGTCAGCCAGTCGATGATCACCATCACCGGCGTGACGTAGTGCAGGAAGAAGGACGACCAGTGCTGCAGCCGGTCCGGGCCGTCGAAGAGCCCGGGCAGCGGGTTCGCGCCGTGCTCCAGCAGGATGTGCGAGACCAGGCCGGTGATCAGGATGTACAGCGTGACGGCGCCGCGCAGCCGGGGCGCGGGGGCGTCGACGGTCCCGCGCCGCTTCATCCAGTAGACCGCGCCGGCGAAGTAGCCCACGACGAACACGTTGCTCTGGACGGTGAAGTAGACCAGGGAGGCGGTGCCGAGGGTGATGCCCGTCGCCGCCGAGATCACGATGGCCAGGCGCCACCAGAGCGCGGGTCGGGTCCAGATCGGCATGCTGTCACCTGTTCTCTTCGGGGCCGTGGGGCACCGCGTCGGGGAGTGGGGCGTCGTGGTCGTCGCACTCTACTGACTGGTAGGAGTGCGGGGGAACACTCGTGCCCACGGCGGGTGGCGACCCGGTGGCCCGGTGTGGAAACCGGCCGGAGAAGCATGGAGCGTCGGCCTTGTTACTGGCCGGTCGCTTATCTATCATCGCGAGTGTGACAGCTTCACTGTCAAACCTAGCGAAGGGGCAGCCGGTGGCCAGCACGCCCGATCCCGGTCCGCTCGCCGGCGTACGCGTGGTGGAACTGGCCGGTATCGGCCCCGGGCCGTTCGCCGCCATGCTCCTCGCCGACCTGGGCGCCGACGTCGTCCGGGTCGACCGCCCCGGGCCGTCCCCGCTCGGCACCGAGCCGGCGTACGACGTGACCAACCGCAACAAGCGCTCCGTCCTGATCGACCTGAAGGCCCCCGGTGGACCCGCTCTGG
Source organism: Kitasatospora sp. NBC_00315 (assembly GCF_041435095.1). Taxonomy (NCBI): domain Bacteria; kingdom Bacillati; phylum Actinomycetota; class Actinomycetes; order Kitasatosporales; family Streptomycetaceae; genus Kitasatospora; species Kitasatospora sp. NBC_00315. Next base: position 6,458,290 of record NZ_CP108025.1, read on the forward strand.
TGCTCGACCTGGTCGAGCGCGCCCACCTGCTGATCGAGGGCAACCGCCCGGGGGTCGCCGAGCGGCTCGGCGTGGGCCCCGAAACCTGCCTCGCCCGCAATCCGGCCCTGGTCTACGGCCGGATGACCGGCTGGGGCCAGGACGGCCCGCTCGCCCCCCGGGCCGGCCACGACATCGGCTACGCCGCGGTGGCGGGCGTGCTCGGCCTGATCGGCGAGCCCGACCGGCCGCCGGCCATCCCCGCGAACCTGCTCGGCGACTACGCGGGCGGCTCGCTCTACCTCGTGGTCGGACTGCTCGCCGCGCTGCACCACGCCCGCGAGAGCGGAGCCGGCCAGGTGGTCGACGCGGCCGTCGTGGACGGCGCCGCTCATCTCACCTCGATGCTCTGGGGCCTGCTCGCCGCCGGCCACTGGCAGGACCGGCGCGGCGTCAACCTGCTCGACGGGGGCGCGCCCTGCTACGCCGTGTACGAGTCGTCCGACGGCGGCCACCTCGCGGTCGGGGCCCTGGAGCCGCAGTTCTACGCCGAGTTCGCCGAGCTGCTGGGCCTCGGGGCGGACGCCCCCGGCCAGTTCGACGTCGCCCGCTGGCCGGAGCTGCGGGCCAGGATCGCCACCCGGTTCGCCGCCCGCACGCTGGCCGAGTGGACGGCGGTCTTCGACGGCACCGACGCCTGCGTGGAGCCGGTCCTGACGCTCCGTCAGTCCGCCCGGCATCCGCACCTGGTGGCACGCGGCACCTACACCGAGGTCGACGGCATCACCCAGCCCGCCCCCGCCCCCCGGTTCTCCGCCACCCCGGGCACCCTGCGCCGGCCCCCCGCCCGACCGGGCGCCGACACCGCCGAGGTCGCCCGCGACTGGGGCGTCCCCGGCCTGCGGCCCCGCTGACCGGCCGACCCCGGCTCCCCGGCCCGGGCGCTCCGGGCCCGCCGACGTTCCCCCGAGAGGACTTCGCAGTGCAGCGAGACATCTACACCGAGGAGCACGAGGCCTTCCGGGAGACCGTCAGGGCCTTCCTGGGCAAGGAGGTGCTGCCGCACCACGACCGCTGGGAGCGGGCCGGCATCGTCGACCGCTCCGCGTGGACGGCCGCCGGCGCCCAGGGCCTGCTCGGCCTCGCCGTACCGCAGGAGTACGGCGGCGGTGGCAGCGACGACTTCCGCTACAGCGCCGTCCTCGCCGAGGAGTTCACCCGGGCCGGCGCCTCCGGCCTGGCGATCGGCCTGCACAACGACATCATCGGCCCCTACCTCACGTCACTGGCGGACGAGGAGCAGCGCCGGCGCTGGCTGCCGGGATTCTGCAGCGGCGAGATCGTCACCGCCATCGCCATGACCGAGCCGGGCGCCGGCTCCGACCTCCAGGGCATCCGCACCCACGCGGTGGACCAGGGGGACCACTACCTGCTCAACGGCTCCAAGACCTTCATCTCCAACGGCATCATCTCGGACCTGGTCGTGGTGGTGGCGAGGACCACCCCCGAGGGCGGCGCGCACGGGCTCAGCCTGCTCGTGGTGGAGCGCGGGACGCCCGGCTTCGAGCGTGGCCGCAACCTCGACAAGATCGGCCAGAAGGCCCAGGACACCGCCGAGTTGTTCTTCAACGACGTCCGGGTGCCGAAGTCCAACCTGCTGGGGGAGGAGAACGGGGCCTTCGTCTCGCTGATGCGCAACCTCGCCCAGGAGCGCCTGGCGATCGCGGTCGCCGCGATCGCCGCCGCCGAGCACCTGGTGGAGATCACCACCGCGTACGTGAAACAGCGCGAGGCGTTCGGCCGTCCGCTCGCCAGGCTCCAGCACGTCCGCTTCGAGATCGCCGAGCTGGCCACCGAGTGCGCCGTCACCCGCGCGTTCGTCGACCGCTGCATCACCGAGCACAACCGCTTCGCCCTCACGCCGGTGGACGCCTCGATGGCGAAGTGGTGGGCCACCGAACTGCAGAAGCGCACCGCCGACCGCTGCCTCCAACTGCACGGAGGCTACGGCTACATGAGTGAGTTCCCGGTCGCCAAGGCGTTCACCGACGGCCGGATCCAGACCATCTACGGCGGCACCACCGAGATCATGAAAGAGATCATCGGCCGTTCCCTGCTCGGCTGAGGCCCCCGGCCGCGGCCCCGACCACCTTGCCCCGAAACCCCCTCGAAAGGCACCCACCGTGACCACCGAAGCGTACGTCTACGACGCTGTCCGCACCCCGCGCGGCCGGGGCAAGGCCACCGGCTCGCTGCACGGCACCAAGCCGATCGACCTGGTGGTCGGCCTGATCCACGAGCTGCGCCGCCGCTTCCCCGGCCTCGACCCGGCCGCGGTCGACGACATCGTGCTCGGTGTGGTCAGCCCGATCGGCGACCAGGGCTCCGACATCGCGCGGGTCGCCGCGATCGCGGCCGGCCTGCCCGACACCGTCGCCGGCGTCCAGGAGAACCGCTTCTGCGCCTCCGGGCTCGAGGCCGTCAACATGGCCGCCGCCAAGGTCCGTTCGGGCTGGGAGGATCTGATCCTGGCCGGCGGCGTCGAGTCGATGTCGCGGGTCCCGATGGGCTCCGACGGCGGCGCGTGGGCGATGGACCCGATGACCAGCTACGAGACGCGCTTCGTTCCGCAGGGCATCGGCGCCGACCTGATCGCCACCGTCGAGGGCTTCTCCCGCACCGACGTGGACGCCTACGCGGCCGAGTCGCAGGCCCGCGCCGCCAAGGCCTGGGCGGACGGCCTCTTCGAGCGCTCCGTGGTCCCGGTCAGGGACCGCAACGGACTGGTCGTCCTGGACCACGACGAGTTCATCCGCCCCGGCACCACGGTGGAGTCGCTGGCGGCCCTCAAGCCCTCCTTCGCCGGCATCGGCGAGGCGGGCGGCTTCGACGCCGTCGCCCTGCAGAAGTACCACTGGGTCGAGCAGATCGACCACGTGCACCACGCGGGCAACTCCTCCGGCATCGTCGACGGCGCCGCCCTGGTCGCCATCGGCTCCGCCGAGATCGGCGAGCGGTACGGGCTGCGCCCACGGGCCAGGATCGTCTCGGCCGCCGTCTCCGGCTCCGAGCCGACCATCATGCTCACCGGTCCCGCCCCGGCCACCCGCAAGGCCCTCGCCAAGGCCGGTCTGACCGCCGCCGACATCGACCTGGTGGAGATCAACGAGGCGTTCGCCGCCGTCGTCCTGCGCTTCATGCGTGAACTGGGCTTCCGGCACGACCAGGTGAACGTCAACGGCGGCGCCATCGCGCTCGGCCACCCGCTCGGCGCCACCGGCGCGATGATCCTCGGCACCCTCCTCGACGAGCTGGAGCGCCGGGAGCTGCGCTACGGCCTGGCGACCCTCTGCGTGGGCGGCGGTATGGGCATCGCCACCATCGTCGAGCGCCTCGCCTGATCCCCCTTCCGGCTTCCCGATCGGCTTCTGGAGAACCTCACATGTCCGAATCGCACCTGTCCGAGACGGCCCGCCCGCAGGGGGGCACCCCCGCCATCCGCTGGGAGCAGGGCCGGGACGGCGTCGTCACGCTCGTCCTGGACGACCCGGCGCAGTCCGTGAACACCATGAACGACGCCTTCCGGGACGCCTTCGCGGACGTCGTCGCCCGGCTCGCCGACGACGAGGGCCTGCGCGGCGTGATCATCACCTCGGCGAAGAAGACCTTCTTCGCCGGCGGCGACCTGCGACTGCTCTCCACCGTCGGGCCCGAGCGGGCGGCCGACTTCCTCGAGGCGTCGATGGCGTTGAAGCGCGCGCTGCGCCGGCTGGAGACGCTCGGCAAGCCGGTGGTGGCCGCGATCAACGGCAGCGCGCTCGGCGGCGGCCTCGAACTCGCCCTCGCCTGCCACCACCGCATCGCCCTGGAGGCGCCCGGCAGCAAGCTCGGCCTGCCCGAGGTCACCCTCGGGCTGCTCCCCGGCGGCGGGGGTGTGGTCCGTACCGTCCGGCTGCTCGGCATCACCGACGCGCTGCTCAAGGTGCTGCTGCAGGGCCGCCAGTACCGGCCCGCGCAGGCGCTGGAGATCGGCCTGGTGCACGAACTCGCCGCCACCCCGGAGGAGATGCTCGCCAAGGCGCACGCCTGGATCGCGGCCAACCCGACGGCGCAGCAGCCCTGGGACGTCAAGGGCCACCGGATCCCCGGCGGCACCCCGTCCACCCCGGCCTTCGCCGCCAACCTGCCCGCCTTCCCCGGCAACCTGCGCAAGCAGCTGGCCGGCGCGCCCTACCCGGCGCCGCGCAACATCCTGGCCGCCGCGGTGGAGAGCGCCCAGGTGGACGTCGACACCGCGATGGCGATCGAGGCCCGCTACTTCACCGAGCTGGTCTGCGGGCAGACCGCCAAGAACATGATCCAGGCGCTCTTCTTCGACATGAACGCCGTCAACTCCGGTGCGGGGCGCCCCAAGGACGTCCCGAAGCGCGAGGTGCGCCGGGTCGCGGTGCTGGGCGCCGGCATGATGGGCGCCGGCATCGCGTACTCCTGCGCCAGGGCGGGTCTCGACGTCCTGCTGAAGGACGTCAGCCGGGAGGCCGCCGAGCGCGGAAAGTCCTACTCCGCCGGACTCCTGGACAAGGCGGTGGCGCGCGGGCGTTCCACCCCGGCCCAGCGCGAGGAACTGCTCGCCCGGATCACCCCGACCGCCGACGCGGCCGACCTGGCGGGCGTCGACGTGGTGATCGAGGCCGTGTTCGAGAACCCGGAGCTCAAGCACAAGGTGTTCCAGGAGGTGCAACAGGTGGTGGCGCCGGACGCGCTGCTCTGCTCCAACACCTCCACCCTGCCGATCGGCCTGCTCGCGGAGGGCGTCGAGCGCCGGGCGGACTTCATCGGCCTGCACTTCTTCTCGCCGGTGGACAGGATGCCGCTGGTGGAGATCATCCGCGGGCCGGAGACCGGCGACGAGGCCCTGGCCCGCGCCTTCGACCTGGTCCGGCTGATCGGCAAGACGCCGATCGTGGTGAACGACTCGCGCGGCTTCTTCACCTCGCGGGTGATCGGCCAGTTCATCAACGAGGGTGTCGCCATGGTCGGAGAGGGCCTGGACCCGGTCTCGGTCGAGCAGGCCGCCGCCCAGGCCGGCTACCCCGCCAAGGTGCTCTCGCTGCTGGACGAGCTGACCCTCACCCTGCCGCGCAAGATCCGCAACGAGGCGCGTCGGGCGATCGAGGAGGCCGGCGGCAGCTGGGCCCCGCACCCCGGTGACGTGGTGATGGACCGGATGCTCGACGAGTTCGGCCGCCCCGGCCGCAGTGGCGGCGCCGGTTTCTACGAGTACGAGGAAGGCCGCCGTACCCGGCTCTGGCCGGGGCTGCGTGAGCACTTCACACGGGCGGACGCGCGGATCCCGTTCGAGGACATGAAGGAGCGGATGCTCTTCGCCGAGGCACTGGATTCGGTGCGTTGCCTGGAGGAGGGCGTGCTCACCTCGGTCGCGGACGCCAACGTCGGCTCGATCCTCGGGATCGGCTTCCCGGCCTGGACGGGCGGTGTGCTGCAGTACATCAACGGATACCAGGGCGGCCTGCCCGGATTCACCGCCCGGGCCCGCGAGTTGGCGGCCGCCTACGGCGAGCGGTTCGCGCCGCCGGCGCTGCTGGAGCGGCTGGCCGCCGAGGGCGGCCGCTTCGGGGACTGACGGCGGGACGGGCGCCCGCGCCCTCGGGCCGCCCGCGCCGCGTACGGGGCTCAGCCCTCGTGCGCGGCGCCGTCCACCGGTGTGGTCGGGCCGCCCGGCCGGGCGCCCTCGCCGTTCGGTCCGCCGCCCAACTCCTCGCGCAGCGAACGCTGGAAGGCCGTCACGAGGGCCTGGGCGATCATCGGCTGGATGTGGTCGGTGAGCTCCTTCATCCGCTCCAGTTCGGCCGGCTCCGGGCCGCTCTCCCGGTAGGGGCGCCAGACCGTCTCGCGGAACAGCCGGTGCAGCTCGTGCGCGGTCGCCCGGCTGTGCCGCAGCACCACCGCGCGGGCGGCCACCAACGTCTCCAGCGGGATCGGCACGTCCAGCACCCGGACCCCGAGCGGCAGCAGTCCCGGGTCGACCCGGAACACGTCCGGGTCCGCCGTCCGGGCCAGGGCGCCCATCGCGGCGAGCCGGGCCAGATGGGTCTCCGACAGGGCCCGGCCGGCCCGGCGCTCCAGCTGGGCCCGGGTGCTCTCCTCGGCGGCCTCCGGTGTCCAGGAGGCGACCAGGGCCCGGTGGATCGCGAGGTCCAGCGAGCTCATGCCCTCCGGCAGTTGGGCCAGGTAGCGCTCGATCGCGGCCAGCGTCAGGCCCTGCCGCTGCAGTTCCTCGATCAGCTCCAGCCGGTCCAGGTGCTCCGCCCCGTACAGGCCGACCCGGCGGGCCCCCAGCTCGGGCGGGGGCAGCAGGCCCTTGCTGCTGTAGAAGCGCAGCGTGCGGACGGTGACGCCGGCCCGGGCGGCCAGTTCGTCGACGGTCAGCCGCAGCGGCGCGGCGGGTGTGGCGGTCATCGCGTGGTGCCTCCGCTGCTGGTGGGCCGGACGGGACAGTCCTGGTGTGACAGTAGCAGTGGGACGCTCCGTGCAGCCGAGGTCGCAGGGGCTCGGGCCCTGATGCCCATACACCTTCCTGTTGCTCGATGCGGCCTGTTTGGCAAACCTTTCACATGATCAGGCAAAGACTCCCGCAGATCTCTTGTCGTCCGGGCGTCGATCGGGTGGGATGCGCGAGTCCTACTGCCGTCTCGACCGGGGCCGCGCCCCGTACGGGCCGCCCTGATCCGAGGGCAGCCCCTTGGGCGTTCCGGACGATCCGGTCCGCCAGGCATTCGAACATCGAGGTCGAAGCACATCATGCGTCTGATATCCCCCGCCGCCGGCCTGCTCGCCGTCGCGGTGCTCCCGCTGGCGCTGACGGCCTGTTCCCCCACCGCCCCGAAGGCCGCCGCGCCGGCCGCCGCACCCGCCGCCGACGCGCAGACGCCCTCCGCCGCCGTTTCTGCCTCGCCCACCGAGGCAGACGCCAACGCCGGTCTGCTGACGGGCACGCAGCTCAAGGCGGCGCTGGCGCCCGCCTCGTACTTCGCCGCCGGCTTCACGGCCGACCCCGCGGACGCCCGTGACACCGGGGACACCTACGAGCTGCCGGCCGCCGCCGACGTGCCCACCCCCGACTGCACCAAGCTGGGCGGGACCTCCTGGACGGCCGTCACCGGCATCTCCGGGGTGTCGTTGGCGCAGAACGCCTACGTGAACAAGAACTCCTCCGACGAGCTCGCCCAGGAGATCGACGTCTACCGCGGTACGACCGCCGAGACCGTGCTCGGCGCGCTGGGCAAGCTCTCCAAGGCGTGCCCGAGTTTCTCCGACGCGCAGACCAGCAGCAAGGTCACGGTCACCGAGAAGGCGGTGGCCGGGCTCGGCGACGGGGCCTGGGCGATCACCGAGACCAGCCCCGCCTGGAAGGGCGGCACCACCCTGGTGGCGGCCCGGGTGGGCACCTCCGTGGTGACGGTGCTGGCCAGCAGCAGCACGGACAAGGGCGTGGCCGGTGCCACGAAGCTGGCGACCCGGCTGGTGGGCGCCCTCAAGGGCAAGGGCTGACCGGCGCGCGTTCCCGCGACCCGGTGACGGGAGTGCCCCCGAGCCGACGGCTCGGGGGCACTCCCGTCACCGGGTCAGTAGGTGTAGCGCCCGTGCTGGGGTACGACGTCCATGCAGTTCCGGTCGTCGGCGGCGGTGTCGGCCGTCACCGAGGTCGGCAGCGCGGTCGGCGCGGCCCCGGCGGTCGGCGTCCCCGCAGCGCCGAAGGTGGTGCCACCGGGCCAGTCCGAGCCGACCACCAGAGCGAGCGCCGTGCTCTCGCCGGCCGGCCTGAGTGCGCTGTCCGGCAGCCCCAGCGCGGCGGCCACCGCCTGCGCCTGCGGGAGCCGGCCGCTGCCGTACGTGAGCGTGGTGGCGGCGCGGGTGCCCCCGGTGGCGACGGTGGCGGCCTGGGTGAAACCGGCCCCGGCCAGCGCGTCCCTCACCTCGGTGGCCCGGTTCGGGCCACCGGTGGCGTTCTGGACGGTCACCGCGATGCCGTCCCTGGCCGGTCCCTGCGGCGCCTCGGCGGACGGTGTCGCCGCCCCGGTGGGCGAGGCGGTGGGCGAGGCGCCGGCGGCGGCCCGGCCCTTGCCGTCCAGCGGGGTGTCGGTGAGCAGCATCTTCCAGATGTCGCCGGTGTCGGGCTCCTGCATGACCACCCGGTTCGTGTCCTTCGGGTCCTCCAGCGTCGGCACGGTCAGCGTGGTGGTGCGCTCGGCGGGTATCGACTTGAGCTCGTCGCCGAGGTCGTAGAGCTTCCTCACGTCGGCGATCGAGTGGTCGACGCTCAGCGACCTGGTGGCGGCCTCGGCGAGCCGCATCAGCTCGCCCGGGTCGGTCAGCGAGCCGTTGCTCTTGAGTTGGCGCATCAGTGAAGCGAGGTACAGGTGCTGGGCCTTGGTGCGCCCGAGGTCCGATCCCCAGGCGTCGCGGACCCGCAGCCACTGCAGGGCGTCCTGGCCCTTGAGGGGGTGGGTGCCGGCGGGCACCTTGAGGCCGGTGCCGCCGACGCCCGGGATCTGACGGTCGTACATGTTCATGGTGACGCAGACCGGTACGCCGCCGACCGCGTCGGCCATGGTCACGACGCCCGCGAAGTCGACCATCATGTAGTGGTCGATCGCCAGGCCGGTGAGGGCGATCCAGGTGCCCACCACGCAGCCGGGGCCGCCCCGGGCGAGTGCCTCGTTGATCTGGATCCGCTTCTGCGCGGGGTAGTCCTGCTTGCCGTCCTCGCTGTGGCAGGCGGGCATGGCGACCATGGTGTCGCGCGGGATGCTGATCATCGAGGCGTTCTGGCGGTCGGCCGATATGTGCAGCAGCATCTGGACGTCGGCGAGGCCGGGCCGGTCGGCGTCGGCGGAGCTCCCGCCGAGGGCGACGTCGGCGGCGGAGCCGCGGCTGTCGGTGCCGATCAGCAGGATGTTCAGCGGGGTCTGCCCGGCGGCGTTCGGTGCGCTCCTCGCGCCCTGGGCGTCGCTGAGGTTGTTGCTGCCGGCGTGCAGATTCCCGTTCAGGTGGCGGTAGTACAGGTAGAGGCTGCCGCAGCCGGCGACCAGCGTCAGGACCAGCGCCAGCGCCACCGGCAGCAGCCGGCGGCGCAGCCTCGTCCGGCGCCGTCCGCCGTCGGCCCGGTCGCCGGCACCGGTCCGCGCGCCGGGCAACGCCCCCGGGCCGGTGGCGGAGGGACCGCCGGCGCTCGGAACGGTCTCGCTCGGGTGGCCGGCCATCGGCTCGGCGCTGCGGGTCATCGCGGTCGCCCCGCCTCTCCTCGTCGGGCCCCGGGGGGCTGAACAACGGGGAACCTACCCGACATCGCCAACCGGACACGAATTTGTTACATCATCAGAACGGTCCGCTGAAGGCCAGGTCGAACGGGTCGGCGGACCGGGGTGTACGACGGTGACGGCTCCCGGTGACGGCTCCCGGCGCCGGCGCCCGCCGTGGCGCCGGGCGCCGCGAACGGGGGAAGCCCCCGGGCGTGCGGGGCGAGGCGCACCCACGGGACGGGGCCGGCCGGTTACGTTCGGGCGGGGGCCGACCGACCGATACTCCCGGGAGAGTGATGACCTCGAACCAGCCTGCGGGTGGTGTGCGGGCCCGGCAGGTGCTGCGCAACCCCAAGGTCTGGGCCTTTCCGACGGTCATCGTCGGAGTCCTGGCCCTGCTGCTGTCGCTGCTCTACATGGGCGGCATCATCAACCCGCGCACGGATCTGCACCGGCTGCCGATCGGGCTGGTCAACTCCGACCAGGGGGCCACCGTGGCCGGGCAGTCGCAGAACCTCGGCGCGCAGATCACGGCCGGTATCCTCGCCGCGCCGGACCCGCAGGGGCAGGTCTCCTGGCGGTTGCTCGACCGTGCGACGGCCGACGAGCAGCTCGGCTCGGCCAAGCTCGCCGGCGCGCTGGAGGTCCCGGCGGGCTTCACCGCCGCCGTCGCCGCACTGGGCGCCCCGGCCCAACAGGCGCCCGCCAGACCGACGATGACCGTGCTCACCAATCCCGGGGTGGGCAGCCTGGCCTCCTCGCTGGCCTCCTCGATCTCCCAGGCGGCGGCCCAGCAGGCCTCGGTGGGGCTCGGCATGTCGCTGACCTCGCAGGCCCGGGCCACGCCCCCGGTCGACGGCGCGACCATCGCGGCGCAGCTCCAGCTGGCCGACCCGATCACGGTGGTGGTCCAGGTGGGCCATCCCATCGGCCCGCACAGCGGCCTGGGGCTGACGGCGTTCTACTACACGCTGCTGCTGGTGCTCTGCGGGTTCCTCGGGGCGAACATCATCAGCAACGGGGTCGACGTCGCGCTCGGCTACGCGGCCAGCGAGCTGGGGCCGCTGCGCACCCAGCGTCCACTGGTCCCGATCAGCCGGACCAGGACGCTCGCCGTCACCAGCGTGATGTCCGTCGTGCTCTCGCTGCTGACGTCCAGTCTGGTGATGCTCTCGACCGTGGTGATCCTGGGCATGGACGCCTCGCACCTCCCGTTGCTCTGGGTCTTCTCGGTCTGCGCCAGCGCGGCGGTGGGGCTCGGGGTGCAGGCGCTGGTCGCCGCGTTCGGCGGTATCGGGCAGCTGGTCAGCATGTTCATCTTCATCGCCCTGTCGCTGCCCTCCTCCGGGGCGACCATCCCGTTGCAGGCGCTGCCGACCTTCTACCGGGGGCTGGCGGTGTTCGAGCCGATGCGCCAGCTCAGCGACGGGGTGCGGTCGATCCTGTACTTCGAGGCGCAGGCGGACGCGGGGCTGACCCGGGCCTGGATCATGATCGCGATCGGGACGGTCGGGGCGCTGGTCTTCGGCTTCGCGATGACCTCCTACTACGACCGCAAGGGCCTGCACCGGGTCCACCCCGAGGCGAGCTGACCGGCCGATTATGTCTCGCCGGGACTCATGTCCCACTGGGACATTATCGGGTGTACGGTGGGCGGCGTGAGCATCGAGAGAGCCGAGGAAGCCCCCGAGGGGCGGCGCGACCGCAAGGCGCGCCGCACCCGGGAGTCGCTGGCCGCCGCCGCCCTGCAGCTGGTGCTGGAGCGGGGCCCGGCCGCGGTCTCCGTCGAGGACGTCACCGATCTGGCCGACGTCTCCCGGCGCACCTTCAGCCGGTACTTCCCCTCCCGGGAGGACGCCGTACTGGACTGCCTGCGGGCCGACTTCGCCCGGATCAACGCGGCTCTCGCCGCCCGCCCCGCCGCCGAGAGCCCGCTGACCGCGTACCGCGCGGCCCTGCGGGTCTGGCTGCGGGACGAGCAGGATCCGGCCTGGCACCGGCGCCCTGGCGTGCGGGAGCTGTTCGGCCTGATCGCCGAGGAGCCCTCGCTGACCGCCGCCTACCGGCGGATCTGCGTCGACGAGGAGGAGGCGTCCATCCGGATCGCCGCCGCGCGCCTGGGCCTGGACGCCGAGTACGACCTGCGGCCGGCCGTGGCGGTCGGCCTCGGCGTCGCGGCGCTCCAGGCGGCGGCCCGCGCCTGGGTGCGGCATCCCGTCGGCGCCTCGTCGGGTGAGACCCCCGATCTGCCCGACCTGCTGGAGCGGGCCTTCGACCTGCTCGCCGCCGAGCCGCCCCCCGACGGCCCGTCCGCTCGACCGCACCCCTCGGGCGCCCACCCCTAGAGCTCGGGCGCCCACCCCTAGAGCTCGGGCGCCCACCCGTGGAGAAGGAAGTACCACCATGACCGACAACGACTACGCCCGGGAGTTCACCGGCAGGACCGCCCTGATCACCGGCGGGGCCTCCGGCATCGGCCTCGCCGTGGCGCGGCGGCTGGCGGCGGGCGGCGCCGCGGTCGCGGTCGCCGACTTCGACCTGGAGGGCGCCCGCAAGGCCGTCGCCGAACTGGAGGCCGCCGGCGCCCGGGCGCTCGCCGTCGAGGTCGACGTCACCGACCCCGAGTCGGTGCGCGCCGCCGTCCAGGCCACCGTGGAGGGCCTCGGCGCCCTGCACCTGGCCGTCAACAACGCCGGCATCGGCGGTGACTCCGCGCCCACCGGCGCGTACGAGCCGCGGGCCTGGCGCCGGGTGCTGGCCACCAACCTCGACGGCGTCTTCTACTCGCTGCGGTACGAGATCCCGGCCATCCTCGCCGCCGGCGGCGGCGCGGTGGTCAACATGGCCTCGATCCTCGGCACCAACGGCTTCGCCGGATCGCCCGCCTACGCGGCCGCCAAGCACGGCGTGGTCGGCCTGACCAAGACCGCCGCACTGGAGTACGCGGCCCAGGGCATCCGGATCAACGCCGTCGGACCGGGCTTCATCGACACCCCGCTGCTGCGCGACGCCGACGCGGCCGCCCGTGAGGCGCTGATCGCCCTGCACCCGGCCGGCCGGCTCGGCCGGGCCGAGGAGGTCGCCGAGCTGACCGCCTTCCTGCTGTCCGACCGGGCCTCCTTCGTCCACGGCAGCTACCACCTGGTCGACGGCGCCTACGCGGCCCGCTGACCGGCCGCCACCCGCGGGGACGTCCCGGTGGAGACGCACCCGTCGGCCGAGGCCCGCTGCGAGGCCCGCCGGCCGGCTCAGGCCGGCCGGCGGGCCTCGATCAGGTAGCGGGTGGTGCGGGCGCGGAACGGGCCGTCCCGCTCGATCCGCTCGTGCAGCTCCCGCAGGCGGTCGCGGTACCGCTCCACGGTGAAGCCGGGGACCATCCAGATCACCTTGCGGAGGAAGTAGACCACCGCGCCGACGTCCAGGAACTCCGTCCGCAGCCGCTCGAAGCGCAGGTCGACCACCTCCAGGCCGGCCGCCGCCGCGTCCCGGCGCGCGTCGTCGGGGTGGCGGCCGCGGCGGACCTCCTCGGGCTGCGGGCCGAGGAAGTACTCGACGAGCTCGAAGACGCTGGAGGGGCCGACGTGCTGGGAGAGGTAGCTGCCGCCGGGGCGGAGCACCCGGGCGATCTCCTCCCACCAGACGGTCACCGGGTGGCGGCTGGTCACCAGGTCGAAGGAGGCGTCGGCGAACGGCAGCGGCGGCTCGTCCGGGTCGGCGACGACCACCGCGCCGAGCGGGTGCAGCAGGGCGGTCGCCTTCGCGACGTTGGGCGGCCAGGACTCGGTGGCCGCCATCAGCCGGGGGAGCGGCCCGGCCCCGGCGAGCACCTCGCCGCCGCCGGTCTGGATGTCCAGCGCGGCGTCCACCCGGCCGAGCCGCTCGCCGACGGTCCGCTGATAGCCCCAGGAGGGGCGCTGTTCGGTGGCGCGGCCGTCCAGCCAGGAGAAGTCCCAGCCGTCCACGGAGACGGCCTCGGCCTCGGCCACCAGATCCTCGAACGTACGTGACATACCCGCATCATCGCGGTGGGAGGAGCGGTGGGCCAACCGGATTACCGGTCCGGCGGTCCATTGTTCAGCAGGGCGGCGCGCAGCGTGAGGTGGTGGCGCTCCGGAAGGCTCGCGGTCCTGGCGGCCGCGGCGCGCAGGTTCTCCACCGCCCCCGGCCGGTCGCCCGCCAGCTCCAGCAGATGGGCGCGGACCACGTACACCCGGTGATGGCCGACCAGCCGCCCGTCCGCCTCCAGCGCCGCCAGGACGGCGAAGCCCGCGGCCGGTCCGTGCACCATCGAGGCGGCGACCGCGCGGTTGAGAGTGACGACCGGGCTGGCCGCGACCCGCTCCAGCACCTCGTACAGCGCGAGGATCTGCGGCCAGTCGGTCTCCCCGGCGCTGGGGGCCTCGTCGTGGAGGGCCGCGATCGCCGCCTGGAGCTGGTAGGGGCCGACCGGGCCCCGGGGCAGCGCGGCGGTGACCAGCGCGACGCCCTCGGCGACGGCGGCGGCGTCCCAGCGGCTCCGGTCCTGCTCGGCGAGCGGGATCAGCTCTCCGTGCGGGCCGCTCCGGGCCGCGCTGCGGGCGTGGTTCAGCAGCATCAGCGCGAGCAGCCCGGCGACCTCGCTGTCGTGGGGGAGCAGCGCGCGCACCGCCCGGGTGAGCCGGATCGCCTCGCCGGAGAGCTCGACCCGCTGGAGTTCGGGGCCGGCGGCGGCGCTGTACCCCTCGTTGAAGATCAGGTAGAGCACGTGCAGCACCGCGTCCAGCCGGTCCGCCCACTCCGCGGGCAGCGGCATCCGCAGCGGTACGCCGGAGGTCTTGATCCGCTGTTTCGCCCGGCTGATGCGCTGCCCCATGGTGGCCTCGGGCACCAGGAAGGCCCGGGCGATCTCGGCCGTGCTCAGACCGCCGACCGAGCGCAGGGTGAGGGCGACCGCGGCGGCGGGCGGCAGCGCGGGGTGGCAGCAGAGGAAGAGCAGCGTCAGCGTGTCGTCCTGCCCGGCCGGATCCGCCTCGTCGGCCGCCGGCGCGGTCCACCGGTCGACCGGGAGTTCACGGGCCGAGCGGTCCTCGCGCCGACGGCGGGCCTGCTCGGCGCGGACCTGCTCGATCATCCGCCGGGAGGCGACCTGGATCAGCCAGCCGCGCGGATTGTCGGGCACGCCCTCCCGCGGCCACTGGACGGCGGCGGCCAGGAGCGCCTCCTGGACGGCGTCCTCGGCGGCGTCGAAGTCGCCGAAGCGACGGGTGAGCACGCCGACGACCTGCGGCGCCAGCGTGCGCAGCAGGTCGTCGGCGGGCATATCCGCACCGGACAGCGGGCTCAGAGCTCCGTCGGCGGACCGGACATGACCTCGCGCACCTCGATCGGCATGTTCAGCGGCTCGCCCTTCGGACCGGGCGCGGCGGACACGTACGCGGCGATCTCCACGGCCCGCTCGGGGCCGTCGCAGTCGACGATCCACCAGCCGGCCAGGAACTCCTTGGTCTCCGCGAACGGGCCCTCGGTGACCAGCGGCGCGCCGCCCGCGTGCGAGCGGACGATCTTCGCGGTGGCGGGCATCGCCAGCCCCTGCGCGTCGACCAGCTCTCCGGCCTCGGTGAGCTTGGCGTTGGTCTCCCCCATGAACCCGATGTGCGCCTGGATCTCCTGCGGCGTCCACTCGGTGATCGGCGTGAAGTCGGTGGTCGCCTCGCTGAACTGCATCAGCAGCATGTACTTCATGGCCCTGCTCCTCGCACTCCCGGGCCCCCCGATCGGGGGCTTTCACGTACAGGTAGAAGCTGGTGCCGCGATCTCGACACCGCCGCCGCGATTCCGCGAAGAAAATCTAGCGGGCCGCCGGGACGGCCCGGCGCAGGCGCACCGTCAGGCCGGCGGGAGGGCGTCCAGGTAGACCCAGGCACCGTCGTGGCGGACGAAGCGGCTGTGCTCGCGCAGCGCGTCCGGGGTGCCCCGGTCGCTGTAGTGGGCGGTGAAGTCGACGGTGCCCTCCTGGTGGAAGGGCCCGCCCTCGGTGGTGGAGTGGATCTCCAGGCGGAGCCAGTGCACGCCGGGGTCGAAGTCGACCTCCGCCGGCCGGGTGTCCGGGTGCCAGCTGCGCAGCAGGTACGCCTCGTCCCCGACGGCGAACGCGCTGAAGCGCGAGCGCATCAGCCGCTCGGCGGTGGGGGCGGCCGACTCGCCGCGGTGCAGCCCGGCGCAGCAGTCGCCGTACGGGGCGGGCAGCCCGCAGGGGCAGGGGGTGGCGGCGGTGGCGGCGGGCTGCCGGTTTCGTCGGGACATGACGCCATTGTGCCCGCTGCCGGGGGCGGGCCCCCGGCAGCGGGGTCAGCGCGAGCCGGCGTCCAGCAGGCCGGCGTGGTGCCGGCGGGTCACCTCGGGATGGGCGCGAAGATACCCTTTCAGCTCATTTCGCCCGAAATCGGCAAAGAGCGGATTGCCCGGATCCTGGGTGGCGCCGGGCGCGTGGTGGGCCAGCGGGAACTCCAGCGGCTCGATGTGCGCGTCCAGCCGCGGGTTGTAGAAGAACGGCACCGAGAAGCGCTCCCGGGCGCCGGGCGGGCTGACCACGCGGTGGCTGGTGGCCTTGAGGTAGCCGTCGGTGGCGACCTCCAGCAGCTCGCCGAGGTTGACCACGAAGGCACCCTCCATCGGCGGCACCTCCAGGAACGAGCCGTCCGCGCGTGCCACCTGGAGGCCGCCGACGCCGTCCTGGAGGAGCAGGGTGATGAAGCCGTAGTCCTTGTGCGCGCCGACGCCCTGGCCGGCGCCGTCCTGAGCGGTGCCGGGGTAGCGGACCAGCTTCAGCCGCAGATGGGGGTGGCCGGCGAAGGCGCGGTCGTAGAAGTCGGGCGGCGCGCCGATCGAGGCCAGCAGCTCGTGCAGCAGCCGCTCGGCGACGGCGCCGAGCCGGTCGATCCAGTGCAGGGCGGCGGTCCGCAGCTCGGGCAGCGCCCGCGGCCACTGGTTGGGGCCCTCCAGCCACCAGTAGGGCGGCTCACCGGGAGCGGGGACGTGCGGCGGCAGCTCGGCGCCGATGTCGAGCTGGTCGCGCCAGTCCTGGCTGCCGCCGGTGCGCTCGTCCCCGGTGCGGGTGTAGCCGCGGAAGTGCGGTGAGTTCAGGTTGCTCACGGACAGCCGGTCGGCCTCCGGAAGGGCGAAGAACGCGTGCGTCGCGGCGGTCAGCGCGGCCGTCTCCGCCGGGGTGACGCCGTGGCCGACGAGCTGGAAGAAGCCGACCCCGGTGGCGGCGGCCCGCAGGTCGTCGTGCAGCCGGGCGCGCTCCCGCGCGCTGCCGGCGGCGAGCGAGAGGTCGATCACCGGCAGCGCGGCGGCGGGCGGGCCGTCGGGGGTGGTGCCGGGGGAGGGAGTGGGAGCCTGCTGCGTCATGGGTGACATCCGCTGGGTCTCGTCCCGGCCGGGCCCGGTGGTGACCGGGGACGCCGAGGCCGCGCCGGGTGGGGCGGGTCCAGGGGGCCGGGAGGGGGAGGCGGGCCCGGTGGGGCCGCGCGAGGAGTGGGAGGAGGGTCAGCCGGAGCGTCGACAGGACATGCTCGTGACGCGGAGCAGGTCCACGTGGCGACGGCTGACGAGTATGAGCACGTCATCCAGCCTAGATGACCGCCGGCGGTGGCGGGCGGGGCCCGCGCTGTGGGGTCCGCCACGTGGTGCGGCGCGGGCCGCAGCCGTCCCCGGGGCGTGGTGCGAGCCGTACCGGACCCTGCGCTGAACCCGGGCGCGGAACCCCTGCGCGGCGCCCGGCGCGGGCCCGCCCGGCGCGGGGCGCCGCCGGCCGGCCCGGGGACCCGGCCCGGCGGGGACCGGACGGTGCGTCAGGGGAGCGCACCGGAGGATCGGGCGACAGTGGGCAACCTGGGAGTAGGCGCGGCACCCGGATCGGCCGGAGGATGGACCGTCCCCTGTTCCGGCCGAACCCCGCGGAGAGTCACGCCATGCCCCACATCGGGATTTCCAATGATCTTCCGGGCATCACCGGCCTGATGGTCCAGCGCCCCGACACCGCGGCGCCCCTCAACCAGCTCGCCGAGACGCTGCTGCGCGGCCCGGGCACGCTGAGCCGGGGCGAGCGTGAACTGATCGCGGCGTACACCTCGGAGCTCAACGAGACGCAGTTCTGCTCGGCCTCGCACAGCGCGTTCGCCGCGGCGCAGCTGGAGGGCGGCCGGGACGTGGTCAAGGCCGTCCTGCACGACCTCGACGAGGCGCCCGTGACGCCGCGGCTGCGGGCCCTGCTGCGGATCGCGGCCGAGGTCCGGGGGCCGGTCCGGGCCCTGTCGCCGGAGGTGGTCGCCGCCGCCCGGGCCGCGGGCGCCGGTGACGACGAGATCCACGACACCGTGCTGATAGCGGCGGCGTTCTGCCTCTACAACCGGTACGTCAGCTGCCTCGACACGGAGCTCCCGACGGATCCGGGCTACTACGAGGAGGGCGCGGAGCGGATCGTCACCCGGGGGTACGCCCCGCCCCGCTGACCGCGCCGCTCATCTCACGGCCCGGCGCGGCCCCCGCGGCACGGCCCCGCGGCACGGCACGGCACGGCGCCGAAGGCGTGCTCGGCGACCGGCGGGCCGGCACCACCCACGCGTTCCCGGCCGGGGCCGGCGGGGCGGCCGGGGCCGCCGTCACCCGCCGCCCGGCCGGGCCGGCCGGCGGGGCTCACCCCGGTAGGTGCCGAACGACCAGCGGTTGCCCTCGGGATCCCGGAACGCGCAGTCGCGCGAGCCGTAGTCGGTCCCGTGCGGCCCGGAGAGCACCTCGGCCCCGGCGGCCTGCGCCCGGGCGAACAGCGCGTCCGGATCGTCGGTGACCACGTACGCGCCGAAGCTGCCGGGGCGCAGCGGCCACGGGTCCTCGTCGTCGTCCTCCTCGCGGGCCGAGCCGAGCATGACGCCGCCGCCGGCCGGCCAGGACAGCTGGGCGTGGTGGACGTGCTGCTCGTCCCCGTGGACGGCGGTCTCCTCGAAGCCGAAGGCGTCGACCAGGAAGCGGATCAGCGCCCGCGCGTCGTGCGCGCGCAGGCTCGGCCACACCTGCGGGGGCGGCGGCGAACCGGGGACGGGACCGGCGGGTGCGGCCGGTCCGGAGGCGGAGGGTACGGTGTCGGACATGGCGCGAAACCTCCTCGGGAGCGGATCACGGGGCCGTCCGAAGCGGCGCCGGGCCCCTCGCCGCCCAGCCTAGGCATGGCGAAGCCCGTGCGCCCCGCGACCGGCCCGGCGGTCCGCCTCTCATAGGCCCGTACTATGGGTCCATAGATCCGATGCTGCTACCGGGTCGGCGCGCCATCGGCAAGGGTGTCCCGAGAGCGGTACCCGTTCGCGCCCCCGCGGCGCCGTCAGCCGGAGGAAGTCCCCCATGCCCCGTCCCATACGAGTGGCGATCGTCGGAGCCGGCCCCGCCGGCATCTACGCGGCCGATGCGCTGATGAAGTCCGACGTCGCCCAGGACCCCGGCGTGTCGATCGACCTCTTCGAACGGATGCCCGCCCCCTTCGGTCTGATCCGGTACGGCGTGGCCCCCGACCACCCCCGCATCAAGGGCATCGTCACCGCCCTGCACCAGGTGCTCGACAAGCCGCAGATCCGCCTCTTCGGCAACGTCGACTACCCCGGCGACATCAGCCTCGACGACCTGCACCAGTTCTACGACGCGCTGATCTTCTCCACCGGCGCCGACGCCGACCGCGACCTCGTCGTCCCCGGCGTCGAGCTGGACGGATCGTACGGCGCGGCCGACTTCGTCTCCTGGTACGACGGCCACCCGGACGTCCCCCGGACCTGGCCGCTGGAGGCCGAGAAGGTCGCCGTGCTCGGCGTCGGCAACGTCGCCCTGGACGTGGCCCGGATCCTCGCCAAGACCGCCGACGAGCTGCTGCCCACCGAGATCCCCGCGAACGTCTACGAGGGCCTCGCCGCCAACCGGGCCGTCGAGGTGCACGTGTTCGGCCGGCGCGGCCCCGCCCAGGCCAAGTTCAGCCCGATGGAGCTGCGCGAGCTCGACCACTCGCCGACCATCGAGGTCATCGTCGATCCCGAGGACATCGACTACGACGACGGCAGCATCGCCACCCGCCGGGGCAACAAGCAGGCCGACATGGTCGCCTCCACGCTGGAGAACTGGGCGATCCGCGATGCCGGGAACCGCCCGCACAAGCTGTTCCTGCACTTCTTCGAGTCGCCCGTCGAGATCCTCGGCGAGGACGGCCGGGTCGTCGGGCTGCGCACCGAGCGCACCGAGCTGGACGGCACCGGCAACGTCAGGGGCACCGGCCGGTTCCGCGACTGGGACGTCCAGTCCGCCTACCGCGCGGTCGGGTACCGCTCGGCCGAGCTGGCCAAGCTCCCGTTCGACGAGCTGTCCGGCACCGTCCCGCACCAGGCCGGCCGGGTGGTCGAGAGCGACGCGCACCTTCCGTCCACCTACGTCACCGGCTGGATCAAGCGCGGTCCGGTCGGCCTGATCGGCCACACCAAGGGCGACGCCAACGAGACCGTGGCCTGCCTGGTCGACGACTACCGGGGCGGGCGGCTGCGCACCCCCGACGAGCCGGGCGAGGACGCGGTCACCGCGTTCCTGGAGCGCCGTGGCGTCACGTACACCACCTGGGAGGGCTGGAAGCGGCTGGACGCGCACGAGCGCGCGCTCGGCGAGAGCCAGGGCCGCGAGCGGGTCAAGGTGGTGGAGCGCGCGGAGATGGTCCGGGCCAGCACCGCGGACACCGTCGCCTGACCCGCGCCGGGCCACGGCCGCCACCCGTGTCGAGAGCCGTGGGCCCGTCCGGACGTCCTCCGGGCGGCCCACGGGCGTCACCGACGGACCGTTCACCGCCGGACCGTTCCCGGGCGCTGTCGTGCGGGCGGCCGCGGTTACCGCCTGACGGCCCGCAGGATCACGAACTTCGGGTCGCTGCTCACCAGTTCGCAGTTGCCGAAAATGCGCCGCAGCTTCACGTGGTATCCGAGATGGCGGTTGCCGATCACCCACAGCTCGCCGCCGGGGCGCAGCGCCTCCCGCGCCCCGGCGAACATCCGCCGGGACGTGGCCTCGGTGGTCGCCTGGTGGGTGTGGAACGGCGGGTTGTTGAGCACCAGGTCCACCGAGCCGGCCGGCACGCCGTCGAGACCGTCGCCCACCCGGAACCGGGCCGGGGCGTCCGGGCCGGTGTTCGCCCGGAAGGTGGCCTCCGCCGAGGCGACGGCCTGGTGGGACTCGTCGAGGAACAGCAGCTCGGCCGCCGGGTTGGCGAGCGCGGCGGCCGTCCCGACCACGCCGTTGCCGCAGCCCAGGTCCACCACCCGGTCCGGGCCGTGACGCTCGGGCAGGTGCCGCAGGAAGAACCGGGTACCGATGTCGAGCCGCTCCGCGCAGAAGATCCCCGCGTGGTTGGTGACCGTCCGGCCCGAGGCCGCGCCGATGTCACCGGGCAGCTCGTAGCGGTGCGGCCACGGGCCGGCGGTCCGGGGGAGCGCGAGGTCCGGCGTGCAGAGGATCAGCCGGGCCTTCTTCACCGCGAGCGAGGTCCGGGTCGGGCCGAGGATCCGCTCGAACAGCTTGAGGGTCGAGGTGTGGATCTCGGTGACCATCCCCGTCCCGACGATCACGGTGCCCGCGTGCACGGCCGGCGCCAGCCGGTGCAGCTGGTCCTCCAGCAGCGCCAGGCTCTTCGGGACCCGGATCAGCAGGACGTCGATCCGCTCGGGCGGTGCGTCCCTGGTCGACAGCAGCCGCACGGCGTCCGGGCCGGCCCCGGCCCGTTCCAGGTTGGCGCGGGTGGCCCGCTGGCCGAGGTACGAGTCACTGATCTGCAGCAGCCGGCCGGTGCCTCCGTCGGCGGTCCGGGCGGCGCTTCCGTCGGTGCTGCCGTCGGCACGCGCGGCGGCCAGCGCGGTGGCGAGTGAGCCCCAGCGGTCGCCGAGCACGGCCACCGTGCCCGAGAGGTCCGTCGGACCGGGGTCACCACCGGTGCCGGCCGCCGCGTCGAGGTGGCGCAGCAGGTACTCGTCGGCGGCGTCCCAGGCTCGGAGCTGGTCGCGCGGGTCCTCGGGGAAGCGGGTGAGGTCGAACCCGCCCCACGGCGTAGTCAAACGGTTCATGGTCAGCCCAGGCTAGCCGAGCCGGCCGCGCGCCCGGCAATCACCGCAGGTCGGACCGGGCCTGCGGGGTCTTCGCCGCCGGCGTCGGTCCGCCCGTCCGCCCGACCGCCTCCCCGGGGCCGGGCCCTCAGTCCTGCGCGGGGAGCAGGTCGGCCAGCAGCGCGTCGATCACCCGGCGGGTGGTGGCGGCCATGTCGACGGACGCCGGTGCGAGCAGCCACTGCACCTGGAGGCCGTCCATCACGGCGATGACGGCGGCGGCCACGCCCTCGACGTCCAGCTCCGCGTGGACCTCGCCCAGGTCGCAAGCCTCGCACAGGGCCTCCGTCACCAGGGCGCGCAGGCCGTCGTACCGCTCGCGGAAGAAGCTCTGGGCGGGGTGGCCCTCGGTGACGCTCTCCGCCGAGAGCACGGTGTAGAGCCGGACGATGCCCTCGCGTTCGGCGTTCCGGCGGACGGTGTCCACCAGATGGTTCAGGAAGGCCAGCCCGCGTGGGCGCTCCGGGCCCAGCTGCTCGATCTCGGAGCTGTCCCGCAGCTCCAGGACGCTGCTCAGCAACGCGGTCTTGGAGCGGAAGTGGTGCAGCAGGCCGGCCTGGGTGAGCCCGGCGCGTTCGGCGATCTCGGCCAGCGAGGCGTTGTGGTAGCCGCGGGTGGCGAAGGTGTCCACGGCGATGGCGAGGATCTCCTCGCGCCGACGGGCGCCCACCGCGCGGGGGGACCGGGGGGAGTTGGCGTCGTGGACACCGGGCGTCCGCCCGGCGCTCCCGGCCGCCTCGTTCGTGCTTCTGGGGCTCACCGCTGAAGTCTAAGCGGAACCCCGCGACCCCCGGCGGCGCCCTCGACGTGGTGTGCCCGCGCGCCCGGACGGGGCGGGCACGCGGGCCCGTACCCGCTCAGGGGTGTGCCGTGCGCGCGGTCCCGCACGCGGGGTGGGCGGCCCGAGGGGCACCCCGTTCGCGCCTCGGCGGGCGCCGGGCCTGCAGATTTGTCATGGCCTGAAAAAAGGGCCCGCACCATACTTACCAAGTGGTTGGTAGGTCTGCTTTCATTTCAGCCGTCGCACCGGCCCGGGCTCCGGCGGCGCCCCGTCCGGGTGCCACTGTCCGGGCGTCACCGGCCGGGCCGCTGCGCGCGCCCGCCACCCCGCCCGCGAGACGGAGAGACACCTGTGAAGTTCCTCCCCAGCCGCACCACCGACGGCCCGAGCCGCCCGAGCCGCCCGGCCCGTCGGCGTCACCTGCTCGCCGGCGCCCTGCTCGCCGCCACCACGCTGGCCGTCGGCGCGGTGCCGGTCACGGCGGCCCAGGCCGCGCCGCTGCACGCCGGCGACCGGGTCGCGCCCTACCTCGACCCGAGGCTCCCGGTGGAGCAGCGGATCAGGGATCTCCTCGGCCGGATGACGATCGAGGAGAAGGTCGGCCAGATGACGCAGGCCGAGCGCAACTCCGTCAACGGGGACCAGACGCAGATCACCGGGCTGGCCCTCGGATCGCTGCTCTCCGGCGGCGGTTCGACGCCGACCCCGAACACGCCCGCGGCCTGGGCGGACATGATCGACGGCTACCAGAAGCACGCCCTCGACACCCGGCTGCACATCCCGCTGCTGTACGGCATCGACTCGGTGCACGGCGACAACAACCTGGTCGGCGCGACCGTCTTCCCGCACAACATCGCGCTGGGCGCGACCCGCGACCCGGCTCTGGTGGAGCAGGCCGCGCACATCACGGCCACCGAGACCCGGGCGACTGGCCCGCAGTGGGTGTTCGCCTCCTGCATCTGCGTGGCCCGCGACGACCGCTGGGGGCGCACCTACGAGAGCTACGGCGAGGACCCGGACCTGGTCACCCGGATGGAGACCGCGATCGACGGCTTCCAGGGCGACGGCGGCAGGGATCTCTCCCACCCCGACCGTGTCCTGGCCACGGCCAAGCACTTCGCCGGTGACGGCGACACCACCTACGGCACTTCCACCAGCGGCACCTACAAGCTCGACCAGGGCGTGACCGTCACCGACCGCGAGCACTTCCGGAAGATCGACCTCGCCCCGTACGTCCAGGCGGTCCGGCAGCACGACGTGGGCAGCATCATGCCCTCCTACTCCAGCGTCGACTGGACCGAGGACGGCGTCGGCAACCCGGTCAAGATGAGCGCGAACAAGGAGCTGATGACCGACGTCCTCAAGCAGAAGATCGGCTTCGACGGCTTCCTGGTGAGCGACTGGGAGGCGATCCACCAACTGCCCGGCGACTACGCCACCCAGGTCCGTACGGCCGTCGACGCCGGCCTCGACATGTTCATGGAGCCGTACAGTGCGGCGCAGTTCGAGCAGACGCTGCTCGCCGAGGTGCAGGCGGGCCGGGTGCCGACGGCCCGGATCGACGACGCCGTGCGCCGGATCCTGCGTGCCAAGTTCGAGCTGGGCCTGTTCGAACACCCCTACACCGACCGCACGAACGCGGCCACCATCGGGTCGGCCGAGCACCGGGCGGTGGCCCGCAAGGCCGTCGCCGAGTCGCAGGTGCTGCTGAAGAACGACCACCGCGCGCTGCCGCTCACGTCCTCCCAGCGGATCTACGTGGCCGGCGTCAACGCCGACGACATCGGCAACCAGGCCGGCGGTTGGACGGTCACCTGGCAGGGCGGATCGGGCAGCACCATCCCCGGTACGACGATCCTGCAGGGCATCCGGCAGAACGCCGCGCAGACCACCTACAGCGCCGACGCCTCCGCCCCGACCGACGGCTACGACGTCGGCGTCGTGGTGATCGGCGAGACCCCGTACGCCGAGGGCGTCGGCGACGTCGGCAACGGCCACACCCTGGACATCTCGGCCGCCGACCGCGCCGCGATCGACAAGGTCTGCGGGGCGATCAGGACCTGTGTGGTGCTGGACGTGGCCGGCCGCCCGCAGATCATCACCGACGAACTGCCCGGCATCGACGCGTTCGTGATGTCCTGGCTGCCCGGCAGCGAGGGGGCGGGCGTCTCCGACGTGCTGTTCGGCAAGCGCGCCTTCACCGGAAAGCTCCCCGTCAGCTGGCCGCGCAGCGAGGCCCAGGAGCCCGTCAACGTCGGCGACAAGGTGTACGACCCGCTGTTCGCGTACGGGTACGGCCTGACCACCCGTCGCTGAGGCCGGATCCGGGCCCGACTCCCGGCCCCGCCCCGGAGGTTCGCCCGCCGGGGCCGGGGCCGGGGCCGGGCCGGCAGCAGGCCCGGATCCGGACAGGCGGGCCAACAGCGGACTTTGACAAAGGACGGGCCGATCGGGAGTCGGGCACGCCGTTCGGCGCATTTTACGGTTGGTACACGATCTCTGATGGCCTGTCGCCGTCGCCGGCTTTTCGGTCACCGTTGTGGAGCGGTGGAACTGACAACACGCCAGTCGGGGGAAGGTCCCGGGCGAAAAGCGGAATCGAGCCTAATCTCGCCATGACACAGTCCAGGAAAGGATGGAAATGAACCGAATCGTCAAGGCCGCGGCACTCCTGATCACTGCGGCGGGCATTCTCGGCCAGCCTGCTGTCGCGTTCGCGGACTCCACCGGCGCGGCCGTCATCATCGGCGACGACAACCAGGTCGCCGGCGACGACATCTTCAACGCGGGCCACGACAACATCGTCGGCTCGGGCAACGGCGCCGCGGCTCTGGGGGGCGGCATGTCCTCCTCGGAGGAGGGCGACTCCGCCGCCTACGCGGTGATCATCGGCGACGGGAACCAGGTCGCCGGGTACGACATCTTCGACGCCTTCGACGACAACATCGTCGGCTCGGGCAACGGGACCGACTCCTAGCAGGTCCGTGCGGCGAGTGCTGGTCACGGCCTCTCCGGCGGCTGCGACCAGCACGGCCCACCCCCGGCCGACCCGTTGCCGCCCGTACGTGACATCCCCGTATGTGAGGCGCCCCGGTGGTCGGCGGACGCCGCCGTGCTCCGGCGGTCTTTCCGGGACCGGTTCGGCGTAGGAGGGTGCGGCTCGCCCACCGCGCGGGTGGCGAGGGTGCCCCGTGCCCGGCGGGCGGTGTCCAGCAGCAGGGGGACGAAGGCTTCCAGGGTGACGTACGCCCCTGGACTCGGGCCGCGCAGCAGTACGGGCCACGGCCGCGGTCAAAGTCGCAGTCGCAGTCGCAGTCGCAGTCGCGGTTGGTACGGGACGACGCGGCGATCCGTTCCGGGCCGGTCCGTTCCGGGCCGATCCACTCCGGGGCGCATCGTGCCCTGGTGCGAGACCTCCTGACGGTCGGTCCGTCGACGGCTCGTCCGCCGGGGCCGAACGGGGGCGGGTCCTGGGCGGCGCCGGGGCCGGTGTCGGCCGGGCCGGGGGGTCGGGGAGTGCGGGCCGGTCCGTCGGGGCCCCGGGGCATTCGGGTGCCGTGGGCGTCTTACAGGCGTCCTGCAGGCGTCCTGCGGGCTCCCGTGCGGGGCCCCGGGGGGTGCGCGGATTCCACGATCAGACGACAGGTGCATCGACACTTTTGCACCTGTCATTGCTGGTCACGTCACACAGGGTGACAGAGGGGGTGGCGGAATCGGACTTGAATCTTTACGAACAGATGTTCGATCCTGGGGGTGTGTCCACTTTCGATTCCGCGCTCCTGCAGCAGACGCTCCGGCCGGCCACCCCGGCCGGGGGCGGCCTGCTGCCGGTGCTGCCCGCCCTGGCTCCGCTGCTCCCCGACGGAGCTCTGCGGCGCGGGAGCGCGGTGTCGGTGCCCGGGGACACCGGGCTGCTGCTCGCGTTGGGCGCCGGCGGAGCCGGGGCCGCCGGGAGCGTCGGGGAGGCGGTGGGCGGCGGGTGGTCCGCCGCAGTGGGGCTCCCCGATCTCGGGCTCGCCGCTGCCGCCGGTTACGGCTTCGACCTGCGCCGACTGCTGGTCGCCGATGATCCGGGCCCGCACTGGGCCGAGGTGGTGTCGGCACTGGCCGGCGCGGTCGGGCTGATCATGCTGCGTCCGGACGGTCCGGTGCCGCCGCAGCTGGCGGCCCGCCTGGCGGCCATCCTGCGGCGCAGCGGCTGCGTGCTGCTGGTGGCCGGGCCCTGGCCGGGCGCCGGGCTGCGGCTCAGCGTCCGGTCCGGTGGCTGGGTCGGACTCGGCGCGGGTCACGGGCAGCTGGCCGGGCGGCAGGTGGAGGTGCTGGCGGAGGGACGCGGTGCGGCAGCGCGCAGCCGTACGGCCCGGCTCTGGCTGCCGGACGAACACGGAGCGGTACGGGCGGTCGAGAGCGGTGCGGCGACCGGCACCGGCCCGGCAGTCGGTACAGGTTCGGCGGGCGCGGGTTCGATGGGCGTGGGTTCGATGGGCGTGGGTTCGGCGGGTGCGGGACCGGGGGAGGGCCTGGCGGCGGGGGCGGTCCCCGAACACCTGGCGGTGGTGTGACATGGCCGGCAGTGAGACGGGGACGCCCCGCGTGCTGGTGGTCTGGTGTCCGGACTGGCCGGTCGTCGCCACCGCACGCTCCGACGCGGACGAGCACCGGCCGGTGGCGGTGGCGGTCGCCGGGCGGGTGCTGGCCTGTTCGGAGCCGGCCAGGGCGGCCGGCGTCCGGCGGGGGCAGCGTCTGCGGCTGGCCCAGCGGCTCTGCCCCGAGCTCGAGCTGCGGGACCGCGACCCGGAGGCGGAGACCCGCCGGTTCGAACCGGTCGTCGCGGCGGTGGAGGCGTTCACTCCCCGGGTGGAGGTGCTGCGACCGGGCCTGTGTGCGATTCCGGTCAAGGGGCCGAGCCGCTACTTCGGTGGCGAGGAGGCACTGACGGCCCGGGTGCACGAGGCGGTGGCGAACGCGCTGGCCCAGGGCTGGGCAGCGGCGGCCGAAGAGCTTCGAGCCGAAAGGGAGCGGGAGACGGATCTCGGGTCCGGCCCGGGCCCGGGCCCGGAGCCGGAGCCGGCAGCCGGGTCGGCGCGGTCGGACACCGAGCCCGCTGACG
Source organism: Kitasatospora sp. NBC_00315 (assembly GCF_041435095.1). NCBI lineage: Bacteria > Bacillati > Actinomycetota > Actinomycetes > Kitasatosporales > Streptomycetaceae > Kitasatospora > Kitasatospora sp. NBC_00315. Next base: position 6,485,635 of record NZ_CP108025.1, read on the forward strand.
GCCCCGCTGACGGCCCCGGTGACGGCCTCGGTGACGGGCCCGTCCGGGTTCCCGATCCCGACGACTCCGAGCCAGGGAGCGCCACGCCGGGACGGCCCCGGCTCCGGGTGGTCCGCGCGCCCGACCCGGCCCCGCCGTCTCCTTCCCCCCGTCCTGCCCTTGCCTCTTCTCCCCTTGCCCCTGCCCCTGCCCCTGCCCCGGCCCCGGAGGAGGCTTCACGGACGGTCCCGAGCCCGCCGTCCGGTCCTCCGCTCAGCCGCGTCGGTGTGGCCGACGGGTTGTTCGCCGCCGTGCTGGCGGCTCGGGCCGGCCTGTTCGTGCCGGTCGGGCGGACGGCGGAGTTCCTGGCCCCGTACCCGGTGGCGGCGCTCGGCGACGAGGAGCTGGCCACCCTGCTGGAGCGCCTGGGCATCCCCACCGTGGGGGCGTTCGCCACGCTGCCCGGGCCGGCCGTGGCCGACCGCTTCGGGCCGACCGGGACGGCGGCGCACCGGCTGGCCCGCGGGTTGCAGGCACGCCCACTGGCTCCCCGGCCCGAGGGGCTGGACCTCACCGCCGAACAGCTCTTCGACCCGCCCGAGCTGCTCGCCGAGCCCCTGGTGTTCGTCGCCCGGATGTTGGCCGAGCGGCTGCACGGCATGCTCGGTTCGGTCGGGCTGACCTGTCAGCGGGTGGCCGTCGAGGTGGTCTGCGCCGACGGCCGCACGGTTTCACGGCTGTGGCGGCACGAGGGCCGGTTGTCCGCGACCGCGCTGGCCGAACGGGTGCGCTGGCAGCTCCAGGCCTGGCAGGGCGCCGGGACGTTCGTGGCGTCCGGCGACCGGGCCGTGGCGTCCGACCCCGTCGGCACGCCCGATCCGCTCGGCACGCCCGATCCGGCGGCAGGTTTCGCCGCGCTGCGGCTCGTCCCGGACGGCCTGGTCCCCGATCAGGGCAGGCAGTTGGCGCTCTGGGGCCAGGCCGTCATCGACGACCGGGTGGAGCGCGCGGTGGCCCGGGTGCAAGCGGTGCTCGGACATGCCGGGTTGCGCCGGATCGAGCAGGCCGGCGGCCGGGGGCCGCAGGAGCGGGTCGTCCGGGTGCCCTGGGGCGAGGTGCACGAGCCGTCGGCGCCGGAGGACGCCCCCTGGCCCGGGCGGATCGAGGACCCGCCGCCGCCGGTGGTTCCCCGACGGCCGGTGCCGGTCACGGTGCTGGACGCGCTGGGGCTGCCGGTCTCGGTCGACGGCCGGGCCGGGGTGTCCGCCGCACCGGCCCGGATCACCCTGCAGGGAAGGGAAGTGGAGGTGACCGGCTGGACCGGGCCGTGGCCCTCGGTCGAGTACTGGTGGGATCCGGGCCTCCACCGCCGCCGGGCGCGCTTCCAGGTCGCGGTCGCGGACGGCCGTGCCCTGCTGCTGACCGTGGAAGCCGGCCAGTGGTTCGTGGAGGCCGCCTACGACTGACGGGCCACGACTGACGGGCCACGACCGACGGCCACGACTGACGGGCCACGACGGACGGCCACGGGCCGACCCGGCCCACCGGCACCACCGACACCACCAACACCACCAACACCACCGACACCGACGAAGCAGGAGAACCCGCGACCCACGACCACCGCACACCACAGAACCGGGCCGGGGGGCCACCAGGGCTCGCGACGCGACGATTTTCGACACCCCCCGAGACGGAGCACCACCCGCGATGGGATTCACCAGTCACCCCTCGCTCCCCTGGCAGGAGCTGCACCGGCGCCTGGCCGGCCACCGGCCGCCCGGCCCGGCGGGCGGCGAGGTCGTGCCCCTGCCGCTACGCCGTCCGGAGCAGCCTTCCGGTCCTTCCGGTCCTCCCGATTCCTCCGGCGCGCTCGCGGAGGCGGCGCCCTGGGCCGAACTGCACGTCCACTCGGCCTTCAGCTTTCTGGACGGTGCCAGCGACCCCGAGGCCCTGGTCGCCGAGGCGGCCCGGCTCGGCACCGAGATCATGGCGCTGACCGACCACGACGGCCTGTACGGAGTGGTGCGCTTCGCCGATGCGGCCCGGGAGGCGGGGGTCGGCACGGTCTTCGGCGCCGAGCTGAGCCTCGGCCCGGACGAGCATCTGCTGGTGCTGGCCCGCGACCAGGCCGGGTACCGCCGGCTGTCGTCCGCGATCAGCGCGGCGCAGCTCGCCGGCGGGGTCAAGAACCGTCCGGTGTACGACAGATCCCTCCTCGCCGGGGCGCACGACGGTCACTGGGCGGTGCTCACCGGCTGTCGCAAGGGCCGGGTACGGGCCGCGCTGGACGCCGGTGGAGCCGAGGCCGCCGAGCGCGAACTGCGCTATCTGGAGGAGATGTTCGGCCGTGGAAACGTCTTCGTCGAACTCACCGACCACCGCCTTCCCGGCGACGACCGGCGCAACGACGCGCTGGCCGCGCTGGCCGCCCGGACCGGACTGCCGTCGGTCGCCTCCACCAACGCCCACCATGCCTCGCCCGCCCAGGGACGACTGGCCCAGAGCCTCGCCGCCCTGCACGGCCGCCGCACCCTGCGGGAGGCGGCCGGCTGGACCCAGGCCGCCGGCACCGCCCACCTGCGCTCCGGCCGGGAGATGGCGGCCCGGCTGGCCCGCTACCCGGGCGTCCAACAGGCCACCGTCGAGCTCGCCCGAGCCTGCGCCTTCGACTTCGGCGGCCTGGAGCCCAAGCTGCCGGGCTTCCCGGTGCCCGACGGCCACACCGAGATCAGCCACCTGCGGGCCCTGGTCGCGGAGAGCGGACCGGCTCGCTTCGGCGCCGGGAACGAGGCGGCCCGCAAGCAGCTGCTCCGCGAGCTCGACGTCATCGAAGAGCTCGACCTGGCAGGGTACTTCCTCATCGTCCACGACATCGTGGCCTTCTGCCGGGACACCGGTGTCTGGTGCCAGGGGCGTGGCTCGGCCGCCAACTCGGCGGTCTGCTACGCCCTCGGGATCACCGCCGTCGACCCGATCCGCTACCGGCTGCTGTTCGAACGCTTTCTGAGCGTGGCCCGCGACGGGCCGCCCGACATCGACCTGGACATCGAGAACCGCCGCCGCGAGGAGGTCATCCAGTACGTCTACCGGCGGTACGGGCGCGAGCACGCCGCCCAGGTCGCCAACGTGATCACCTACCGCCCACGGCTCGCCCTGCGCGACGCCGCCCGGGTGCTCGGCTACCCGGCCGGCCAGATCGAGGCGTTCACCCGGCAGAGCGACTTCCACGCCCCACCCGGTGCGGACGCAGTCATCCCGGACGACGTGGTCGCCCTCGCCCGGCAACTGCACGGACTTCCGCGTCACCTGGGCATCCACTCCGGGGGGATGGTGCTCACCCGCGAGCCGATCGGGGAGGTCTGCCCGACCGAGTGGGCCCGGATGCCCGGCCGGTCCGTCCTGCAGTGGGACAAGGACTCGACGGCCGGCGCCGGGCTGGTCAAGATCGACCTGCTCGGCCTCGGCATGCTCGCCGCCCTGCACGACACCAGTGACCTGATCGCCCGCCACCACGGTGAGCGCTACGATCTGGCGAGCATCCCGGACGAGGACGAGGGCGTCTACGCGATGCTCTGCCGGGCCGACACCGTCGGCGTCTTCCAGGTCGAGTCGCGCGCCCAGATGGCCACGCTGCCGCGACTGCGTCCGCGCCACTTCTACGACCTGGTGGTCGAGGTGGCGCTGATCCGGCCCGGGCCGATCCAGGGCGGTTCCGTCCACCCGTACCTGCGCCGTCGGGCCGGGGTCGAGCCGGCCGGCTGTCCGCACCCGCTGATGGAGAACGCGCTCGGCAAGACCCTCGGGGTGCCGCTGTTCCAGGAGCAGATGATGCAACTGGCCATCGACTGCGCCGGATTCACCCCGGCCGAGGCGGACCGGCTGCGCCAGGCGATGGGCTCCAAACGCTCCCACGAACGGGTCGCCCGACTGCGGGAGCGGCTGCTGTCGGGCATGGCGGAGCGCGGTATCCCGCAGGACGTCGCCGAGGACGTCTACACCAAGATCGAGGCCTTCTCCAACTACGGCTTCCCGGAGTCGCACGCCATCAGCTTCGCCTATCTGGTGTACGCCAGCGCCTGGTTCAAGTACCACTACCCGGCGGCCTTCGGATGCGCGCTGCTGGCCAACCAACCCATGGGCTTCTACTCGCCGTTGAGCCTGATCGCCGATGCCCGCCGACACGGTGTGCGGGTCCGTGGGGTGGACGCCAACGCGAGCTCCGCCGGGCCCTCGCTGGAGCCCGACGACGCGCCGCCGCCGCCCCCGCCGATCACCGCCGGCCATCCGCAGCCCGCGATCCGCCTCGGCCTGGACACCGTACGCGGCATCGGCGCCCCGCAGGCCGAGGCGATCGCGGCCGGGCAGCCGTACGCCGACCTGGAGGACTTCGCCCGCCGCACCGGACTGCCCGCCCCCGCGCTGGAGGCACTGGCCACCGCCGGGGCCTTCGGATGCTTCGGCCTGACCCGGCGCCAGGCTCTGTGGTCCGCAGGCGCACTCGCCGGAAGCAGCGCCGGTACTCTCCCCGGCACCACCCCCGGCACCACGGCGCCCCCGCTGCCCGCGATGACTCCCGTCGAGGAGACCATCGCCGACCTCTGGGCCACCGGCGCCTCCGCCACCAGCCACCCCATGCAGCACCTGCGTGCCGCCCTGGATCACGGCGGCGCACTGTGCGCCGCCGAACTGCTGACCACGGCGCCGGGCACCCCGGTCGTGGTCGGGGGACTGGTGACGCACCGTCAACGACCGCCCACAGCAGGCGGAGTGCTCTTCATCAGCCTGGAGGACGAGACCGGTCTGATCAACGTCATCTGCAGCCGCCCGGTCTGGGAGTCGCAGCGCCGTACCGCGCTCGACCGGGCGGGTCTGCTCATCCACGGCCACGTCGAACGCGACCACGGCGCCACCAACCTGGTCGCCACCCGGCTGACTCCGCTGCGGATCGGGGTGGGCTGAGGACGGCCGCGCTCAGCGGCCCGGCCGCCCCTGCCGGGCGCTCGCGGGTGCCGGGGGTGCCGGGGTGCGTCGGGGCCGGGGCCGGGGCGGGGGTGGCAGGCGCGCGGCCGCCCGGAGCCGTTGGACGCGACGCCGATCGCCGTCGCACACTGACGGTCCGTCCGTACGGTGCGCCGCCGCCGTCGGACGACTCCGGTGCAGCGGTCCGGGGTACCGCCGACGGCGCGCAGCGGGTACCGACGAACGGAGATGACCATGGACGACCTCGTCACGGGTGCCACCACCGAGGTGGAGCTGACCGTGGATCTGCCGCCCGAGCAGCTCTGGGACCTGGTGAGCGACGTGACCCGGATCGGCGAGTGGAGCCCGGAGTGCGTCGGGGCCCACTGGACACGGCGGGAGGGTGACAGGCCGCGTGCGGGGGACCGCTTCCGGGCACGCAACGAGTACCGCGACGGTTTCGTCGCGACCGTCGAGTGCGTGGTCACCGAGGCGGACCGGCCGTCCGTGTTCGCCTGGGTGGTGCTCGACGACGACGGGGTCGTCGACCGGCCCGGCTCGCTCTGGCGCTACGGGTTGCGGCCGGCCGGCGGGGGGACCACCGTGACCCACACGTTCGTCCACGGCCCCGGGCTGACCGGCCTGCGGGTCGGTTCGGAGCGAAGCCCCGGCCGGGCGGACGACGTGGTCACCGGCCGGCTCGCCGAGCTGCGGCGGAACATGGCGGCCACGCTGCGCGCGATGACCTGCGCGGCCGGCGGATGACGGTCGGCCGGGTGCCGCAGGCAGGCGTGGCGGTACGGGCTCCGAGCGGCACCGCAACCTGGTCTGCGCTCGGCAGCTGTCGTCGGGGCGGTGCGGGACTACCGCTGCCGGTCCAGGGCGGCGGCGACGGCGGCCTCGGCGTGCAGCCGGGTGGTGGGGAACACCGGGACGGGGCTGTCCTCCGGGCGGACGAGCAGTTCGATCTCGGTGCAGCCGAGCACGATCCCCTCGGCGCCCGCCACCACCAGCTCGTCGATGACGGCGCGGTAGGCGGCGCGGGAGTCCTCACGGACGATGCCGAGACAGAGCTCCTGGTAGATCACCCGGTGGACGACGGCCCGGGAGCCGGCCTCCGGCACCAGGACGTCGAGGCCGTGGCCGGCCAGCCTGCCCCGGTAGAAGTCCTGCTCCATCGTGAACGCGGTGCCCAGCAGGCCGACGCGCCGAAGGCCCGCCGCACGGACGGCCGCCGCGGTGGTGTCGGCGAGGTGCAGCAGCGGGACGGTGACCGCGGCGGCGACCTGGTCGGCGACCTTGTGCATGGTGTTCGTACAGATCAGCACCAGCTCGGCGCCGGCTGCCTCCAGTGACCGCGCGGCGCCGGCGAGGATCTCGCCGGCCTCCTCCCAGCGGGCCTCGCTCTGCAGCCGCTCGATCTCGGCGAAGTCGACCGAGTACAGCACGCACTTCGCCGAGTGCAGCCCGCCGAGCCGCTCACGGACCAGCTCGTTGAGGAGGCGGTAGTACTCCGCCGTGGACTCCCAGCTCATGCCGCCGATCAGGCCGATGGTCTTCATCCGCCCACCCTAGGCCGCACCGGTCCGGCCGGACCGGACCGGGCGTACCGAACAGGCCGGACCGGACCGTGCGGGGAGTCGTAGCCGAGCGTCGGTCGTCGGAACGGGTGGTCAGGTGGGTCTCGGGTTGGGCCTCGCGGTCCGCGAAGCGCTCGGTGACCGACGTGCGTCGGCTCCGTCGGGGAAATCGGCGTGCCACTCAATGAGACCGCCCCGAACAGGGCGGAGGAAGATCTTCTAGTGTCTCAACTCCCGGTCACTGTGCGGTCGTTCGCGTAGTGATCCCCCCACCCTGGGAGTCATGCATGCAACAACGAACACGATGGGCGAGCGTTCCGGCCGCAGGTCTGGCCCTGTCGCTGGTGACGGCGGCGGCGGTGACGCTGAGCCCGGTCTCCGCGTCGGCGCTGCCGTCGGGCGTGGCCGTGACGGACGCCGGCCTCGTCCAAGGGGCGGCGCCGGACGCGAACGGCGTGACCGCCTACAAGGGCATCCCCTACGCCGCCGCGCCGGTGGGTCCGCTCCGCTGGAAGGCACCCCGGCCGGCGCCGGCCTGGAAGGACGTGCGTCCGGCCGACGCCTTCGGGCCGGCCTGCTGGGGCACCCAGCAGCCGGGCGCACCGTCGGTGGCGATGAGCGAGGACTGCCTGACGCTCAACGTCTGGCAGCCACCCCGGCGGCTGGGCCCGCCGAAAGCCGTCATGGTCCGGCTCCACGGCGGAGGGTTCCAGTTCGGCTCCTCCGCCGATCCCAAGTACGACGGGGCAGCGCTGGCCGCCAGGGGCGTGGAGGTCGTCAGCCTGAACTACCGGTTGGGAGTCTTCGGCTTCCTGGCGCAGCCGGAGCTCGACCGGGAGGCGGGAAGCTCCGGCGGCTTCGGCCTGCAGGACCAGATCGCCGCCCTGCGCTGGGTGCAGCGCAACATCGCCGCGTTCGGCGGTGACCCGGGGAACGTCACGCTCTTCGGACAGTCCGCCGGTGCCCACGCGGTCGGCATGCTGATGGCGTCCCCGCAGACGTACGGCCTTGGTCATCGACGTCTCCGGCTACGCCGCCGCGCACCGCCCCGCGACCACCCCGTGGGCGTCGGAACTGGCCGCCCACGGAATCGCCGTGGCCGCCGTCCGCGCCCGCCGCACCCCCCGGCACGACCACGCACTGCGCGACCTGCGCGCCCTCGTACGCCTCCTGCGGACGAACGCCACCGCCTTCGGCCCCGCCACCGAGCGGATCGGCCTGTTCGGCCATGCCGACGGTGCCTACCTGGCGGCCCTTGCCGCCTAGAGCACGGTCGACAGCCGGGCCCAGGTCCAGGCGGTGGCCGGAGTCGGCGGCTCCTGGGGCATGGAAACCGCCCCCCGCCCAGGTCACCGCCAAGGACATCGAGCGGCGGACGACGTCCCGGCCCACCACGGAGGTGCACGCCTGATGCCCTGGACCCGCGACCGGATGGCCGCCCGGGCGGCCGCCGAACTCGCCGACGGGACGTACGTCAACCTCGGCATCGGCCTGCCCGCCCTGATCCCCAACCACCTGCCGGACGGCGTCCACGTCGTCCTGCAGTCGGAGAACGGCATCCTCGGCACCGGCCCCTGCCCCGCCGAGCACGAGGTCGACCCCGACCTGATCAACGCGGGCAAGGAGACCGTCACCGTGCTGCCCGGCGCGTCCTTCTTCGACTCGGCCCTGTCCTTCGGCATGATCCGCGGCGGCCACATCGACACCGCGGTGCTCGGCGCCATGCAGGTCTCCGCCGCCGGTGACCTGGCCAACTGGATGGTCCCCGGCAGGATGGTCAAGGGCATGGGCGGCGCGATGGACCTCGTCCACGGCGCCCGCCGTGTCATCGTCCTGATGGAGCACACCGCCAAGGGCGGCACCCCCAAGATCGTCCGGGAGTGCACCCTGCCGCTCACCGGCCGGGCCTGTGTCCACCGCGTCATCACCGACCTCGCCGTCCTGGACGTCACCCCCGACGGCCTCGTCCTGGTCGAGACCGCACCCGGTACGACCGTCGAGGAGGTCCTCGCCCGCACCGACGCACCCCCCTGCACACCGCCACGCACGCCGGCGCGCCGACGGCTGCCCGCTGAACCACCACCCACCCTCACCGGCCGGTCCGGCGACAGCGCGCCTGCCATGCCGCCGGGCCGGCCCCCCGCACTCCACCCCGGCCGCACCGTCCATCCGAGGTTGCCCTGCCTCGCGGCCGGGGTGGACCCGTCGGCGCCCCGCTCGTCCGGCACCGGCCGGACGGCTGACCGGCACCGCCGCCTCGCCGGGGCACGGCCCGACCGCCGTGCCCCGGCGTCGGCCGCCCCACGACCCCGGTCGCGGGGCGGCCGACGCTCACTCCCGCACGGTCGGCAGGCCGATCAGCACCGGCCCGCCGGCGGCGGCTCCCCTGGTGCAGGCGTCGTGGCACTCGGCGTCCAGACTGCAGCAGAGCGAGCAGATGGTGCCCGCGTGGAAGGGGCAGTGTGCGGTGTCCGGCACCTCGTAGGAGCCGGCGCAGACGGTGCACTCGCGGGTGGCCGTGATGTCGGCGTCCTCACCGAGGCCGCCGTCCGCGTGACCGGCGTCGGGGTTGGGGCGGGCCAGGTAGTAGCGGCCCTGGGTGGCCCAGGCGATCAGCGGGCTGCAGGCCATCGCGAGGACGAGCGCGATGAACGGGCTGAACGCCTTGGCGTACTCGCCGAACCAGCCGAAGAAGGCGGCGATCGACACGGCGGCCGCGATGCACATCGCCCCGAAGCCGGCCGGGTTGACCGGGTGCAGGTAGGCACGCTTGAACTCGATGTACTTCGGGCTGAGGCCGAGCGGCTTGTTGATCACGAGATCGGCGGTGACGGCGCCGATCCACGCGATCGCGACGTTGGAGTAGAAGCCCAGCAGCGAGTTCAGCGCGCTGAACATGTTCATCTCCATCAGCAGCAACGCGATGCCGCAGTTGAGGAAGATGTACCAGACGCGGCCCGGATGCCGGTGGGTGAGCCGGGAGAAGAAGTTGGACCAGGAGAGCGAGCCCGAGTAGGCGTTGGTCGAGTTGATCTTCACCTGTGAGACGATCACGAACAGCCCCGCCAGTGGCAGGGCCGCCGAGCCGAACCAGGGCCGCAGCGCTTCGACGTACGGGGCGATCGGCTCCAGTGCCCGGGCGTTGCCGACCACCGCCAGAGCGCTGAACGCCAGCAGTGCGCCGCCGAGTTGCTTGAGCGCGCCGATCACCACCCAGCCGGGGCCGGCGGCGAGCACCGCGAAGTCCCAGCGGCGGGCGTTGGCGGCCGTCCGGCGGGGCATGAAGCGCAGGTAGTCGGCCTGCTCGCCGATCTGGGCGATCAGCGAGAGCGCCACGCCGGTGCCGAGACCGAAGCCCAGCAGGGTGAAGCCCGAGCCGACACCGGCCGTGCCGCCGAAGTGGGTGAAGGCCCCGAAGGTGCTCGGGGAGTGCACGGCCAGGATGACGAACGGTCCGACCAGGCCCACCAGCCACAGCGGTTGGGTCCACGCCTGGAGCTTGGCGATCCAGGTCATACCCCTGAACACCACCGGAATGACGATCAGCGTGGTGATCAGATAGCCGAGCGGGAGTGGGATGTGCAGGACCTCGTGGAAGGCCTGCGCCATGATCGAGCCCTCGAGGGCGAAGAAGATGAAGGTGAAGCTCGCGTAGACGAGCGAGGTGAGGGTGGAGCCGAAGTAGCCGAACCCGGAGCCGCGGGTCAGCAGATCCATGTCCACGCCGTTGGCCGCGCAGGCCCGTGCGATCGGGATGCCGGTCAGGAAGATCACCACCGCGGCGGCCAGGATCGCGGCGAGCGCGTTGGTGAACCCGTACGACATCACGATCCCGGCGCCGATCGCGTAGTCCGCGAGGTAGGCGATGCCGCCGAGCGCGGTCGAGGCGACGGACAGCGGGGACCACCGGCGGAACGAGTGCGGCGCGTACCTCAGCGAGTAGTCCTCCAGGCTCTCGTCGGCGGCCGACTTGGCGTACGAGCGACGTGGCGCGACGGAGGGGCTCGGCGCCGTACCGGGCGTGGGCGGACTGGTGGTGTCGGTCATCACCGCTCCTACGGATCGAGGCGTGTGAGCGGTGACGCTAGGCAGGGCGTGTGAAGTACGCGGTGCCCGGACCGTTACGGCGCGGTAACCGGCCGTCACATGGACGGTCGGCCCAAAACGGTCGCGGACAACGCCGCGATGCTGCGCTCCGCCGAGCGCAACGGCTTCGTCCGCGAGGGCGTGCCGCGCTCCTCGGCGTGGGTGATGGGCGAGTTCCTGGACGAGGTGCTGCTCGGGCTCCTCGTCCAGGACCGGACGTCGGCCCCGGTGGTCTGGCCCCCGCCCGGGGCCGCGCGCCCGGCGTCGCGCCCGGGGCCGCCCGCCCGGCGCCCGGCCCGCCGTCCCGTCCGCCGTCCTGCCAGGCGTCGCGGCCGGACGAGGACGGCGGCGAGGTGGCGGTCAGAACGGCTGGTGCTCCGCCGCCGGGGGTGCCGAGCCCGGCTCGCGCCCCTTGCCCGGCGCGCCCGCGAAGGCCTGCGCGATCGGCAGCCAGGCGAGCGCCGACGGGCCCGAGGCCACCAGCGCGACATCGTCCCGGTGGCGCCGCTGGGTGACCAGCTGGCAGAAGTCCAGCGCCGGTCCGGTGATCCGGTCGGGCGCGTCCTCGGGGCCCCAGGCCCAGAGCTCCCCGTCCGGTCCGGTCAGCTCCACCCGGATCGGTGTCTGCGGCGCCGGCAGCCCGTGCAGGCCGAAGGCGAATCCCATGGTGCGCACGCCCAGGTGGGCCACGTGGCGCAGGCGCGCCGTCGGGGCACGGGTCGCACCCAGGGCGTCGGCCACGTCCTGCCCGTGCGCCCAGGTCTCCATCAGCCGGGCCGTGGCCAGTGAGGCGGGCTTCATCGGCGGCCCGAACCAGGGCAGCCGGACGTCCGACGGCGCGGCCTCCAGAGCGGCCAGCAGCTGATCGCGCCCGGTCCGCCAGCGTGAGAGCAGTTCGTCCGGAGCCAGGGCGGCTCCGGCGGCGGCTCCCTCCTCCACCGGGTCGGTGCCGGGGGAGAAGGACCGTTCGACCACCGAGGTGAAGTCCTCCGGCTCCCGGGCGGACAGCGCCGCCCAGTCGTCGGTCCAGGCCAGGTGGGCGATCTGGTGGGCGATCGTCCAGCCCTCGGCCGGTGTGGGCCGGGCCCAGTCGGCCGGGTCGAGCCGGGCCACCAGCGCGTCCAGCTCGGTGTTCTCGGCCCGTAGGTCGGCCAGCAGGCCGTCCAGGGTGGTGGTCATCGTCGTCTCCCGCTCGTTCACCAGGTACTGCCGGGAATTGCCGGGTGCGCCGGGGCCGCGTCCGGAGCCTCGGACCCGGCGCCGGCCCGCCGTCGCCACCGGGTCACCGATGGGGACCGTGCGCGGGGCCACGGACGGAAGCCCATGGACGAACACCCCGGACGCAGACTACGGGCGCCGACCGGGGGTTCGGGCACGAACGCGGAACAGGCCGGCAACACGTGCGGCACGGACCTCGCCGACGGCCCCCGCTCATGTGACAATCGCGCGATGAGATGGGCTGCGGACACCCCCACCCGGGCGGCCGGCGGCGCCGACACCCGGGCCGCCGAACTGGTCAGGGCCGCCGTGCTGGCCGACCTCGCCCGCCGCGTGGTCGCGGACTGCGGCGCCGACGTCGGGCTCGTCGGCGTCCCCGATCCGGGCCACCGGTCCGGCCCCGCCGGTCGAAGAACCGCCGGAGCCGCCGGCGAGGGCCCGGCGGGGATGGTGCTGCGGCACTGGGCCGGCACCCGGGCGGCCCTGCTGCACGACCTGGCGGTCCCGAGCGGGTCGGGCCTGGGCGGGAAGGCACTGGCCGAGCGCGCCCCGACCTGGGTGTCCGACTACCGGGCCGCCACCACCATCTCGCACGACCACGACGCGGCCGTGAGCGCCGAGGACCTCTACGCGATGCTCACCGTGCCGCTGCTGCACGACGGCATCGTGCACGGCGTGGTGTACGCCTCGCTGCGTACCGTCGTCCCGTTCGGCGACGTGCGCATCCGCAAGGTCACCGAACTCGCCGCGACCGCCACCCGCGCCCTCGCCAGGGCCGCCGCCTGGACGGCTCCGGCGGTGGCGGGCCCTGTCCTCCAGGGCGTCGCCGCTCTGACCCCGCGTGAGCACGAGGTGCTCCGCTGGGTGGCGACCGGCCGTACCAACCCGGAGATCGCCGCCCAGCTCGGCCTCACCTGCAACACGGTGACCGGCTACCTGAAGAGCGCGATGCACAAGCTCGGCGTCCGCAACCGGGTGGAACTCGCCCTGATCGCCAGGGAGTCCGGGCTGACCGACTGACCGGCTGACCGGTCGGGCGGCCGGGCGGCCGGGCGAAGGGTGCTCCGGGGTCGGTCGCCCGTCCACGCGGGCCCGTCCACGCGGGCCCGGGCGTGGGGTGACCTGCACGCGTTTCGTCCGGGTTCAGTTCACTCCGCGCTCGCGGCCCGTCCAGTACGGCTCGCGGAGCCGGAACTTCTGCAGCTTCCCGGTCGTGGTCCGCGCCAGCACGTCCCGGAACTCCACCGAGGTGGGGGACTTGTAGCCGGCCAGTCGCTGCTTGCAGTGCGCGATGAGGTCCGCCTCGCTCGCGGTGCGCCCCGGCTTGAGGACCACCAGTGCCTTGACCGTCTCGCCCCACTTCTCGTCGGGTACGCCGATCACCGCGACCTCGGCGACGGCCGGGTGGTCGTAGAGGCAGTCCTCCACCTCGATCGAGGAGACGTTCTCGCCGCCGCTGATGATGACGTCCTTCTTCCGGTCGGAGATGGTGAGGTAGCCCTCCGTCAGGGTGCCGCCGTCACCGGTGCGGAACCAGCCGTCCCGGATCGCCTCGGCGGTCTCCTTCGGCTGCCGCCAGTAGCCCTCCAGCACGGTGTTGGAGCGCAGCAGCACCTCGCCCCCGTCGTCCACCCGTACCTGGCTGCCCAGGGCCGGCGCTCCCGCCTGGACCAGCTTCTCGGCGCGCTCGGCGGCCGGCAGCTCGTCCCACTCGGCACGGGTGCGGTTGACCGTCGCGAGCGGAGAGGTCTCGGTCAGGCCGTAGATCTGCATGAACTCCCAACCGAGTTCGGCCTCGATGCGCTGCACCACCGAGGTGGGCGGCGGCGCGCCGGCCACGATGATCCGCACCCGGTCCCGGCCGGGGATCGGGCCGTCCCAGTCGGCGGCGGCCTCCAGCACCATGGTGATGACGGCGGGCGCACCGCACAGGAACGTCACCCCGTGCCGCTCCACCCGGCGAAGGATCTCCGCGCCGTCCACCTTGCGCAGCACGATGTGCTGCGCGCCGAGGCCGGTCAGGGCGAACGGCAGGCCCCAGCCGTTGGCGTGGAACATCGGCAGGGTGTGCAGGTAGACGTCCCGGTCGCTCGCGCCGAAGTGCAGGCCCATCAGCACCGCGTTGAGCCAGATGTTGCGGTGGGTGAGCTGAACGCCCTTGGGACGGGCGGTGGTTCCGCTGGTGTAGTTGATGGTGGCGGTGTCGGACTCGGCGATCTCGACGCGCTGTGGCGCGTTGTCGAAGTCGTACAGCACGGCGTCGCTCTCGGCGCCGATCACGAACGTGTGCCGCGCCTTCACCCCGGCCAGCGAGTCGGCGAGTTCGGGATCGACCAGCAGGACGGACGCGCCGCTCTGCTCGACGATGTACGAGACCTCCTCGGCGCGGAGGCGGAAGTTGACCGGCACCAGCACCCGGCCGTGTCCGCTGACGCCGAACAGCGAGGTCATCAGCCGAGCCGAGTTGTGCGAGACGATCGCGACCCGCTCACCGGGGCCGACACCGAGCCGGTCCAGGCCCGCCGCCTGGGCACGGGCGAGTTCCGCCACCCGGCGGTAGCCGAGCTCGCCCCAGGACGGGGCCGGCTGCACCGGTTCGTCGACGATCCCGACCCGGTCGCCGTAGACCAGCTCGGCCCGGTCGAGGAAGTCCATCACGGAGAGTGGAGTCTGCATGACCCCACTCTGCTACCGGCCCGGCCCGTTGCACACCCCCGATCGGGGGTGTCGTCGCCGGCTCGGCCGCTCGGTTCGCCGGTTCGCCCGTGCGTCCCGGTGCCCGGCGCCCGGTGCACCGCGCGGCTCGGCCGCCGACGCTCCGGAAACGGTGCGCCGAGCGCAGGCCCGGCCGGGACACTAGCCTGGAACCGGTCGGCGGGCCCGGGACCGGCAGGCCCGGCGGAGTCAGGAGGCGCGCATGCCCGTGGAGAGCGGCCGCACCGAGAGCCTGTACGACGCCATCGGCGGTACGGAGGCGCTCCGGCGCCTGAGCAGCACCTTCTACGACGCGGTCCTGGCCGATCCGCTGCTGGCCCCCGTCTTCGCCGGCTTCACCCGGACGCACACCGAGCACGTCGCGGTCTGGCTCGCCGAGATCTTCGGTGGCCCCGCCCGGTTCACCGCCGAACTCGGCGGACACCAGGCCCTGTTGCGTTCGCACCTGGGCCTGTCCATCACCGAGGGCCAGCGGGCCCGCTGGATGGAGCTGATGGCCGGGGCGGTCGAGCGGGAGCTCCCGGCGGACGCGCTGTTGCGACGGCGCGTCCTGGAGTACTTCGACTGGGGCACCAGGATCGCCCGGGACGTCTCGACCTCACCGGCGGGCGAGGACCTCGGCGACCCGGGCCCCACCCCGCGCTGGGGCTGGGACGGCCTGGTGGGCGGCGCCTGACGGCGGCGGCCTCCCGCCCGCAACGCCCGCCGCCGGGGCCCTCAGCCCAGCTGGAGGGAGCGCTTGGCGAGGCCCATCCAGAAGCCGTCGATCACGCTTCGCTGGGTGGCGAGGTCGGCCTCGCCGGCGCCGAGGGTGACGAACAGCGGGGCGAAGTGCTCGGTGCGCGGGTGGGCGAGCCGGCCGGCCGGCGCCTTGCGCTCGAAGTCGAGCAGGGCGTCCAGATCGTGGGCCTCCAGCGCGCGCCTGCCCCAGTCGTCGAACTCCGCCATCACGGACGGGACGGTGCCGTCCGGACTGATCGCGCGCAGGTTGTGCGTGAAGAACCCGCTGCCGACGATCAGGACGCCCTCGTCGCGCAGCGGAGCGAGCCGGCGGCCGATCTCCATCAACCGCTGCGGGTCGAGGGTGGGCATGGAGACCTGGAGGACGGGGATGTCGGCGCCGGGGTACATCTCCACCAGCGGCACGTACGCGCCGTGGTCCAGGCCCCGGTCGGGGACGTCCTGCACGGGGGTGCCGGGCGCGCGCAGCAGCTTGCGCACGCTGTCGGCGAGCTCCGGAGCGCCGGGGGCGGCGTACGTCACCTCGTAGTAGTGCTGCGGGAAGCCCCAGAAGTCGTACACCAGCGGGATCGTGGTGGTGGCGCCGAGGGCGAGCGGGGCCTCCTCCCAGTGCGCGGAGACCATCAGGATCGCTTTCGGGCGGGGCAGGCCGGCCGACCAGGCGGCGAGTTCGCCGGGCCAGACCGGGTCGTCGGCGAGTGGCGGTGCGCCGTGCGACAGGTAGAGGGCGGGCATGCGCTCGGGGGCTGTGGTGCTCATCGGGGCCTTCCTCGGTTCGATCCCGCTCGTCCACGTCGGGACTGTCCGCCGGGCGGTTTCCCACGGCGGTTAGTTCAAATTTGAACCTCGATACTCGAAACGGTACACCTTGGTTCGAATTTGAACAACAGGAGTAGCATGCACTCATGGAAGAACCCCGCTGGCTGGACCAGGACGAGATGGCCGCATGGCGGGGCTTCGTCGCCGCCAGCAACCTGCTGGGCCGGCGCCTGGAGCGCCAGCTCAAGGAGGACTCCGGCCTCTCGCACACCCAGTACGAGGTTCTCGTCCACCTCTCCGGCGCCCCGGGCGGCTCGCTGCGGATGACCGAGCTCGCGGAGAAGCTGATCACCTCCAAGAGCGGCCTCACCTACCAGGTCACCCAGCTGGAGAAGGCCGGACTGGTCAGCCGCCGTTCCTGTCCGAGCGACGTGCGCGGGGTCTTCGCCGACCTGACGGAGGCCGGCCGGGAGGCGCTACGGCAGGCGGCCCCGGGGCATGTCGCCCTGGTCCGCGAGCTGCTCGTCGACGTCCTCACCCGCGAACAGCTCACCGCCCTGGCCGAGGGCCTCGGCGAGGTCAGCGCCCGGCTGCGGGCGGACGAACGGTCCTGACCGGCCCCCGGGAAATCCGGGTCCGTGGCCACCCGGCCGGCCCGAGCAGCCGATCTGAGTATCCGGACTCAGGCGCAGCGCCGCACCGGGCACCGAGAATGGGCGCACGCGCCGGTCGTCGGCGACGCACCGCAGCCGATCCCGAGGACCGCATCATGCTCAGCGCCGTGGCCCGTACCGTCGTTCCCGTGCTCGGCCGTCTGACGATGTCCATGGACGAGGGCGCCGTCCTGGCTCCCGGAAGCATCGTCGCTCCCAACCACTCCTCGCTGGTCGACCCCGGGGTGGTGCTGGCCGCCGTCCGCCGCCTCGGCGTCGAGCCGGTGATCCTCGCGACGTCGGGGCTGTGGCGGATACCCGTGCTGGGCCGGGTGCTCGTCCGCGAGGGCCATGTGCCCGTGCGGCGCGGGACCGAGCGGGCCGCCGAGGCACTGGAGGCCGCCGCGGCCGCGCTCGCCGCCGGCCGCGTGGTGGTGATCTACGCCGAGGGGCGGCTGCCCCGGCACGTGGAAGCGGCCGACACCGCCCCCGGGCCGTTCCGCACCGGCCTGGCCCGGCTCGCCGCCGAGGGCGCGCCGGTCGTCCCGCTCGGACAGGCGGGCGCCCGCCGCATCAGTTCGGGTTCCACCGCCAAGCAGCTCAGCGGGCTGCTCACCGCGCCGCTGCGCCGTCCCGCCCTGCACGTGCACCTGGGCGCGCCACTGCGGCTGACGGGGGACGTGGAGGCCGCGACCGCCCAGGCCAGGGAGGCCGTCACCCGGGCCTGGCGGACGGCGGCGGACCGGCTGGCCCGCTGACGGCGTCCGCCTACCGGGCGCTGTCCCACCGGATCTGTCCCACCGGATCTGTCCCGACCGGGCGCCGCCCCGAACGCGCCCCGGTCCGGTCTGTCCCGAACGCGTCCCGGTCCGTCCCGGTCCGGCCCGGGATCAGTCCTTCAGGACGCGGAAGCCGATGCCCGCCGCCACCAGCCGGGCCGTCAGCGCGTCGCCCATGGCCACCGCCGTGGTGACCTGGCCCGAGCAGGCTGGCAGGTCGTCGAAGGCCAGGCAGAGCGCCGACTCCGCGAGCATCTTGGACGTCTCCCCGTACCCGGGGTCGCCACCGGACACCTCGGTCACCACCCGCTTGCCGCCGCCCTCGCCCAGGAAGACCACCCGGAACCAGGACCGCGCCCGCCGTTCGGCCGAAGGTCCCTCGCCCGGCCGCCGGCGCCCCAGCAGCCAGCCCCGGGCCACCGGCAGCTGGGCGAGCGCCACCAGCGCGCCCACGCCGCCCGCGAGGCCGATCGCGACCGGCAGCCGTCGGACCGCCAGGTGGTGCCCGTAGTCGAACGCGGGGCCGTAGCGCTCCAAGGTGCGGGCGGACCGCAGCACGATCTGCGGGTCGATGGTCGGGGCCGGCAGCGCCCAGGCGCCGATCCGCCGCTCGTAGCGCGGGCGCGGGGGCAGGCCGCGCACCCGGCGGCCCGCGGGCCGCTCCTCGGCCCGCCCGCGCTCCTTCGCGACCCGGGCGCTCGCGCGCAGCCGGGCGAACGCGGTGAGCGCCGAGTGGAAGGTGCCACCGGAGAAGGTGGCCGACGCGCTGACGAACCCCTCCACCCGCAGCGGCACGCCCTCGGGCAGCCGGCCCACGGTGAAGTGCACGCCGAGGTCGTAGGGGATCGAGTCGAAGCCGCAGCAGTGCACCAGTCGGGCGCCGTTGGCCACTGCCGTGGCGTGGTGGCGCAGGTAGGTGCGGTCGACGAACTCGGGTTCACCGCTGAGGTCGACGTAGTCGGTGCCGGCCGCCGCGCAGGCGCCGACCAGGGCGTCGCCGAAGTGGACGTAGGGCCCGACCGTCGTGATCACCACCCGGGCGGCCTCGGCGACCGCCCGCAGGGAGCCGGGGTCGCCCGCGTCCGCCGTGAGCAGATCCAGCCCGGCCAGCGCCGGATCGATCGCGGTCAGGCGGTCCCGGACGGCGGCGAGCCGGTCGGGGCTGCGCCCGGCCAGTGCCCAGCGGGTGCCGGCCGGCGCGTGCCGGGCGAGGTACTCGGCGGTCAGCTCGCCGGTGAATCCGGTGGCGCCGAACAGGACGATGTCGTAGCTGCGGCCGGTAGGCATGGTCGGACCTTACTCATCGGTAATCGGGCGCGTCCAGAGCCGCGCCGTCGCTCCGGCTCCCGGGCCTTCGGCTGCTCCCGCCGGTCCCGTCGCCGCCCGGCCCGTCGCTTTCCGTGCCGTCGCCGCCCGGCCCGTCCCCGCTCGGCCCGTCCCCGCTCGGCCCGTTCCCGCTCAATGCCCCGCCCGGCCCGTCCCCGCTCAGTGCCCCGCCCGGTCCGTCCCCGCTCAGTGCCCCGCCGGGGCGCAGAGCAGGGCGGCCCGCAGGTCCAGCCGGTCCTGCAGTCGGGCCAGGTTGCGTCCGGTCAGCTCCTCGATCCGCCGGATCCGGTAGTGCACCGTGTTGACGTGGACGTGCAGCGAGTCGGCCGTCCGGGCCCAGGAGCCGTCGTGGTCCAGGAAGGTCGTCAGGGTGCCCAGCAGGGAGACGGCGTTGTCGCGGTCGTGCGCGGCCAGCGGGGCCAGCAGCCGGGCGTGGAACGCGGCGGTGACCTCGGGCGGGATGCCCCGGAGCAGCTCGGCGAGGGAGTCCAGGGCGGTCGCGCTGCCGACCGGGCCGGCGCTGCCGGCCAGCACGTAGCGAGCCTGGACGAGCGCGCCGCGCAGCCCCGCCGCGGTCGCGGGCGCGGCCGGGCCGACCCCGGCGCGCAGCGACTGCCGCCCGGTCAGCCCGGCCTCCAGGCCGGGCCACGCCCCGCGCAGTGCGGCCGCCGCCTGCTCGGGAGGTGCGGCGACGAGGGCGGCGGTCCGCCCGGCGTGGTCCGTCCCCACGGCGAACGGGACGGCGAGCGGCTCCAGCGCCTCGTCGAGGGCGTACGCGGCCCAGCCGGCGGGGGCGGCGTCGGCCCGCGCCGCGATCGCGACCAGCGGGCCGTGGCCGGGCAGGCCGCAGGCGGCGAGCGGATCGGAGAGGTCGACCGGCCCGTCGGCCGCGAGCAGGTCGAGCAGGTGCCCGGCCGCCCGGCCGCGGGCGGCGGTCCCGGCGTGTGCGCGGACCGCCAGCGGGGCGAGCAGTCCGGCCAGGGCGTCCAGTATCGGGGTCCGGTCGGGCCCCGCGTGGTCCGGCCGGCCGGCGGGGCCCGGGTGGAGTCGCCAGCCGTCGAAGGGGGAGTCCTCCTGCGGGCCGACGGGCAGGCCGCCGCGGGCGGCGGCGCCGCGGGGGAGGGCGGGGCCGGCGACCGGCCGCCCGGCGGCGGTGGTGATCGAGCAGTCGGGCAGGCCGAGCCGGTTCACCGCGTGCGCGAGCACCACCGCCGGGCCGGCGCCCGCCTCGACCAGGGCGGCGAGTTCTCGTCCGACCGTGCGCGGGATCACCGCGGTGTCCCCTTCGCCGGCCCGCAGGCCGCCCCACAGGCGAAGGTAGACCCGGTCGGTGACGGCACGGAAACTGGTGCCGGCCGGCACCGCGAGCAGCGGGATCCCGTGGGTGCGGCAGGCGTCGGCGAGGCTGGTCGGCACCGTGCCGTGGGTGCCCTCGCCCGCCATCAGCGCGGCCACCCCGGCACTGCGCAGGGCGGTCGCGAAGCGCAGCGCCCCCGAGGCGTCCTCGGGCTGCCACCAGACCAGTCCGGTCAGCACCAGCTCGCCCGCCTGAAGGTAGCGTGCCGGGTCCTGGAGGTCGGTGGAGGTCACGCCGGTGACCGGGCGGTCCAGAAGTTCGGGCGTGCCCCAGGCCAGGTGGATGTCCAGGTCGTCCAGGTCCAGCAGGTCTCCGACGATCATGCTTCACTCCTTGTGCTTGCGCCGGACTTGAGCTTGCAGATGCAAGCTTAAAGTGCGCACAGGCATCGTAAATGCAGGTCAAGCCGAGAGAATTCTTCTTGGCCGATCGTCCAGTGCGACCACCCCGGGGCGGCGCCGCGAGGTGGTCGTCCGTCGTATTGCGCGACCGGTCCGATCGGTGCCCGGCCCCCGTCCGGCCGCGGCGGCGGCCCGCGTCGCACCGGGTTCGCCCCTGCGTCGGACCGCCACCCGGCCCCGTTCCGGCCGGCCGCCGCTTTCCGGACACCCGGCGCGCGCGGGAGGGGGCACCGCCGTCGACCGCCGGCCCTCGCAGCACGGCCGGCGCCCGCGAAAGCACCTGTTCACAGGGCCGGCCGGCTGGTCGATCGTCCAGCCCGGGCGTGGCTCGCTGGTGCGCGAGACCACTCGTCCGCGCCACCGGCGGTTGCTTCAATCGCACTGTCGAACTGCTGAGGACGGTGGGAGAACGTGGATCTGAACACGGTGCTGGAGGTGCGCGACGCCCGCCGTCGCGGCGGGTGGCAGCAGGGGGACGCCTGGCTCGCCGGGGGCACCTATCTGTTCTCCGAGCCGCAGGTGCACCTCCGCCGGCTGATCGACCTCGGCGGGACCGGCTGGGAGCCACTGCGCGTCACCGCCGACGACTCCCTGGAGATCGCCGCGACCTGCACGATCGCCCGGCTGTTCCGGTTCCCCGACCACGAGCGCCGGGCGGCCGGGCCGCTGTTCCAGCAGTGCTGCCACGCCTTCCTGGCGTCCTGGAAGATCTGGAACATGGCCACCGTCGGCGGCAACCTCTGCAACTCGCTGCCGGCCGGACCGATGATCTCGCTGACCGCGGCCCTGGACGGCGTCTGCCTGCTGCGCGGCCAGAGCGGGGCGCTCCGGGAGGTCCCGGTCGCGGACTTCGTCACCGGGGCGGGCCGCAACCTGCTGGAGCGCGGCGAGCTGCTGCGCTCGGTGACCCTGCCCGCCCGGGCACTGGCCGGCCGGACCGCCTTCCGGCAGGCCTCGCTGTACGGGCTCGGCCGGTCGGGCGTGCTGGTGATCGGGGTGCTCGACCCGGTGGACGGCGCGCTGACCGTGACGGTGACCGCGTCCACGGTACGACCGGTACGCCTGCGCTTCCCCCTGCCGCCGAACGCCCGCGCCCTGCACGAGGCCGTCGAGCACGCGATCGCGCCGGGCGAGTACTTCGACGACATCCACGGCACTCCCGCCTGGCGCCGGCACATGACCTTCCGTCTGGCCGAGGAGATCCGCCGCGAACTGACCGAAGGCGGGCCGGGCGCGGCCGGCCGTACCGAGGAGGCCGGACGATGAGTTTCGAGATCCGCGTCAACGACCGGCGTTTCGACGCCGAGCCCCGGCCGGGGCAGTGCCTGCGGACGTACCTGCGGGACCGCGGCTGGTTCGGGGTGAAGAAGGGCTGCGACGCCGGGGACTGCGGCGCCTGCACCGTCCAGGTCGACGGTGCGCCCGTGCACAGCTGCCTCTACCCGGCGGTGCGGGCCGAGGGCCGCTCGGTGACCACCGTCGAGGGGCTGGCCAGGGACGGCGAGCTGCACCCCGTCCAGCAGCGGTTCCTCGACGCGCAGGGTTTCCAGTGCGGCTTCTGTACGGCCGGCTTCCTGATGACCGCCTCCGCCCTCGACGAGCAGCAGCTCACCGATCTGCCGAGGGCGCTGAAGGGAAACCTGTGCCGCTGCACCGGCTACCGGGCGATCGAGGACGCAGTGCGCGGGGTCAGGAACGCCGAGCTGCCCTGCGCAGGGCAGGCGGTCGGCCGCAGCCCCGGCGCGCCGGCCGGACCGCAGGTGGTGACCGGAACCGCCCGCTACACCTTCGACCTGGAGGTGGACGGGCTGCTGCACATGAAGCTGCTGCGCTCGCCGCACCCGCACGCCCGGATCCTCGCCGTCGACACCTCGGCCGCGTTGCGGGTGCCCGGCGTGCACCTCGTCCTGACCCACCACGACGCCCCCGACCGGTTGTACTCCTCGGCCCGGCACGAGCACCCCACCGAGGACCCGGACGACACCCGGGTGCTGGACGACGTGGTCCGCTTCGTCGGCCAGCGGGTGGCGGCCGTCGTGGCCGACACCGAGGGCGCGGCCGAGGAGGGCTGCCGCCGGATCGTGGTCGAGTACGAGGAACTGCCCTACGTCCTCGACCCGGAGGAGGCCATGGCCCCCGGCGCCCCGGTGATCCACCCCAAGGGCCCCGAGTCGCGGATCGCCCGCCCGGAGAACAACGTCTGCGGGGAGGTGCACGGCGAGAGGGGCGACGTCGAGCAGGGCTTCGCCGAGGCGGACGTCGTCTACGAGGAGACCTTCCGCACCCAGCGGGTGCAGCACGCGAGTCTGGAGACGCACGGCTGCGTCGCCTACTTCGAGGAGAACGCGGAGAGCGGCGAGGAGCGGATCGTGGTCCGCTCCAGCACCCAGGTGCCCTTCCTGACCCGGCGCGCGCTGTGCGCGCTGTACGACCTGCCGATGGAGAAGGTCAGGGTGGTCGCCGGCCGGGTCGGCGGCGGGTTCGGCGGCAAGCAGGAGATGCTCACGGAGGACATCACCGTGCTCGCCGCGATGAGGCTGCACCGGCCGGTCAAGCTGGAGTTCACCCGCCCCGAGCAGTTCTACGGGGCCACCACCCGGCACCCGTTCACGGTGACCGTGAAGGTCGGGGCCCGGAGTGACGGCACCCTGACGGCCCTGCGGTTCCGGGTGGTCTCCAACACCGGCGCGTACGGCAACCACGGCCCCGCGGTGATGTTCCACAGCGTCGGCGAGTCGATGGGCGTGTACCGGGCACCGAACAAGAAGGTGGAGGCGTACTCCGTCTACACCAACTGCGTTCCGGCCGGGGCGTTCCGCGGCTACGGACTCGGCCAGGTCACCTTCGCCCTGGAGTCGGCGATGGACGAGCTGGCGCGCCGGCTGGGCCTCGACCCGCTGATCCTGCGCGAGCGGAACGTCATCGGGCCCGGCGAGCACATGGAGGGCCCCTGCGGTGAGGAGGAGGACCTGCACATCGCCAGCTACGGCCTGGACCAGTGCCTCCAGGTGGTGCGGAACGCGCTCGACGACGACCGCAGCGCCGAACTCGCCCCCGAGGGCTGGCTGGTCGGTCAGGGGTTCGCGATGGCGGCCATCGCCACCGGGCCGCCCGGCGGCCACTTCGCCGACGCCACGGTGAAGCTGCTGGAGGACGGCACGTACGACATCGCCGTCGGCACCGCCGAGTTCGGCAACGGCACCACCACCGTCCACCAGCAGATCACCGCGGGCGCGCTCGGCACCACGGTGGACCGCATCGCCGTCCGGCAGTCCGACACCGACGTGGTCCGGCACGACACCGGGGCCTTCGGCTCCGCGGGCACGGTGGTGGCGGGCAAGGCGGTGATGAAGGCGGCCAACGCGCTCGCCGAGCAGCTGCTCTCCTTCACCGCCGAGTACGCCCGCACATCGCGCGGCCTGGTGCGCCTCACCGCCGACGCGGTCGACTGCGACGGGCGGACGGTCTCCCTCAAGGAGGTCTTCGAGGCCGCGCGGGCCCGGGGTGTCGACCTCGCGGCCGACGGGCACTGGGGCGGCTCCCCGCGCTCGGTGGCCTTCAACTCGCAGTGGTTCCGGCTGGCGGTCGACCCGGGCACCGGCGAGATCAGGATCCTGCGCAGCGTCCACGGGGCCGACGCCGGAAAGGTCATGAACCCCATGCAGTGCCGCGGCCAGGTCGAGGGGGGTGTGGCCCAGGCCCTCGGTGCCACCCTCTTCGAACAGGTCCTGGTGGACGGACGCGGTGAGGTCACCACGGCCGCGTTCCGCCGCTACCGCCTGCCGGCCTACGCCGACGTGCCGCGCACCGAGGTCCACTTCTCGGAGACCTCCGACGCCATCGGGCCGCTCGGCGCCAAGTCGATGAGCGAGAGCCCCTTCAACCCCGTCCCGCCCGCCTTCGCCAACGCCCTGCGCGACGCCACCGGCATCCGATTCACGCAGGCGCCCTTCCTGCGCGACAAGGTCTGGCAGGCCATCGAGGAGCACCGCACCGGCCGCCCGGTGGCAGGGGCCTGACGAACCGTCCGCACCTGCGAGGAAGAACGCCGCATGTTCCTCGCAGCTGCGGCCGATGGAATCATTCCACGGTCGCAGCTGCGAATGGCCGGCGATCCCACGGGGTACCACCCTCCCGGGCCGCACCCGGCGGACCGGGAGGGAGCACGCCGTATGAGACGTCCCGCCGTCCGGCTGCACGGCCATCTGGACCGGCCCGCAGAGCTGACCGTCGGCCAGCTGCGCGACCTGCCCGCGCAGCACGTCGAGGTGACCTTCGACTGCCGAACCGAGGGCGCGCAGCACCACGGCTACGACGGCCCCCGGCTCTGGGACGTGCTGCGCGCCGCCGGTCCGATGGTCGACCTCACCGCGCGCAAGCCGCGCCTGGGCTTCCTGCTCGCGGTCACCGGCGCCGACGGCCACCGCGCCGTGGTCTCCTGGGCCGAGATCGACCCGGACTTCGGCGGCCAGCAGATCCTGCTCGCGACCAGCATGGACGGCGCCCCGCTGGACGAGGCCGGGCCGCAGCTCGTCGTCCCCGCCGACCACTGCGGTGCCCGCTACGTCAGCGGCGTGACCGCGGTCTGGCTCGGGCCCGCACTCGGGGCCTGAGCGGCGGCGACCGGGGGCAGCAGCGGTACGAAGGAGTCCCAGCGCGCGATCTCGCAGCCGTCGCGCCGGGAGAACCGGGCGTCGACCGGCCGCCCGGCCCAGTGGCCGGTGACCCGGGCGGTGGCCGGTCCGCCGTAGCGCTGCGCGCACACGGCGTCGGGCGGTACCGGGGCGAAGAGGTCCCGGCCCCAGGAGGTCAGCGAGTCGAGCCGGTCGCAGGCCGCCCGGGGCTCCGGGTGGTCGCCGCCCGTCGGGTGGCACCGCAGCTCGTGCCGCCCGTCGACGGCCGGGCCGGCGCCGGACGAGAGCGTCACCGTCAGGCGGTCCCCGGAGTCGTCCCGGGCCGGCGGTGGCTGGGCCGCCACGGCCTGGCCGAGTGCGATGAGCAGGGCGGCGGCCGCGGCGGTGACGGCGGCGGCCCGTCGGAGCTGGGTGCTGGACATGCGTCAACAGCTACCGCGCGCGGCGCCGCACACGCGGCCATCACCCGGACGAGGGCGTGGCGGCGCCGCGGTGGCGAGCACCTCCCGGGTGCCCGCCACCGCGGCGCCGCGGCCTCAGACGGTCGCGAGCGAGACCTCGGTCGACTTGATCAGGGCGACCACCGTGCTGCCGGTGACGAGGCCGAGATCGGCGACGGCGTCCGCCGTGATCGCGGCGGTCAGCTCGCCGCCCTCAACGGCCACCTTCACCCCGGCCATCGCGCCGCCGGTGGCGACCTCGACGACCGTGCCCGGGATCTGGTTGCGGATGCTCAGTCCGGCGACGGGCCCGGTGGCCAGGGCCACCTCGGTGGACTTCACCAGGGCGCGGACCCGGCTGCCCTCGGCGATCCCGAGGTCCTTCACCGAGTCCAGGGTGATGGCCGAGGTGATCTCCAGACCCGAGCCCAGGCGGACCTTGACGGTGGCCATCACCTCACCGGTGGCGACCGCGGTGACGGTGCCGGGAAGCTGGTTGCGGATGCTCAGGCTCATGGGTGGTGCCTCGCTCTTCGGTCGGGGGAACAGGGGTTCCGATCGCGCCGCCCTCCACCCTACTGGGAAGAAAAGAGCAGGTCAGAAGCGTTCTGACGGGGCATCGCAGATGCGGGCCGCAGTCGCCGTCCCAGGTCGCGACTGCGACCCGGCCGCCCCCGGCCGCCCCCGGCCGTCCCTCGTTCAGCCGATCACGGCGGCCCGGACGCAGAGCACGTCCGGCAGGTGGGAGACCAGCAGCCGCCAGCTGTCGCCCTCGTCCGCGCTCGCGTGCACCTCGCCGTTGCGGTTGCCGAAGTAGAGGCCGGCCGGATCCGCGTCGTCGCTGCGCAACGCGTCGCGCAGGACCACGCCGTAGTGGTCGCCGCCCGGCAGCCCCTCGGCGAGCGGCTGCCAGCTGTCGCCGGCGTCCTCGGTGCGGAACACCCGGCAGCGGCGCCCGGGCGGCATCCGGCTGGCGGCGCCGTCCAGCGGGAAGACGTACGCGGTGTCGGCGCGCCGGGGATGGGCGGCGACGGCGAAGCCGAAGTCGGCGGGCAGTCCGTCGGCGACGAACCGCCAGGTCGCGCCCGCGTCGTCACTGCGGTAGACGCCGCCGTGGTTCTGCAGGTAGAGACGGTCGGGGTCGACCGGGTCGCGGGCGATCTTGTGCACGCACTGGCCGAACTCCGGGTACTGGCTCTCCTGCGGCAGGAACTCCGCCCGCAGGCCGGTGTTGGACGGCTGCCAGCTCTGCCCGCCGTCCTTCGTCCGGTACACGCCGCCGCTGGAGACCGCCACCAGCACCGTCTGCGGGTCGCGCGGGTCGGTCAGGACGGTGTGCAGCCCCTGCCCGCCGTACCCGGCGCCCCAGTGCGCGCGCTGCGGGTGGTCCCAGAGCGACTCGACCAGGGCGAAGGACTCGCCGCCGTCCTCGGAGCGGAACAACGCGGCCGGCTCGGTGCCCGCGTAGACCACACCGGGCGCCTCGTCACCGGCGGGCTGGAGCTGCCAGACCCGGGTGAGCGAGGCGCCGGTGTGCTCGGGGAACCCGATCGCGGGCCTGGGCGGCTCGTACCAACTGCCGCCCAGGTCGTCGGAGCGCCACACCGACGGGCCCCAGTGGCTGCTGTCGGCACCCGCCAGCACCCGGACCCGGCCGCCGCGGCGGTCGATCGAGACGGAGTAGACCGCGTTCATCGGGAAATGCGGACCGCTGAACTCCCAGTCCACCCGGTCGTGGCTCCGCCCGAGGAACAAACCCTTCTGCGTCCCGACGGCCAACAGCACTTCGGTCATGACGAACACCCACCTGATCGGCGACTCGGCCCCCGCCGCCAGTGTCCCGCCGTCCGCGGGGCCGCACACCCCGGCGCGCCGGGGTGTGCGGCCCCGACGCCCCCGGAGACCTCAGCCCCGGCAGTCCTCCAGCAGCCGCAGCCACACCTCGCTGATCGTCGGATAGGCCGGCACCGCGTGCCAGAGCCGCTCGATCGGCACCTCGCCCACCACCGCCACCGTCGCCGAGTGGAGCAGCTCCGCCACCCCCGGACCGACGAAGGTCGCGCCGACCAGCAGCCGGCGGTCCAGGTCGAAGACCACCCGGGCCCGGCCCCGGTAGTGGTCGCCGTACAGCGAGGCCCCGGCGACCTGTCCGAGGTCGTGGTCGACGGCCTTCACCCGCAGGCCGGCCCGCTGCGCCTCGGCCAGGCTCAGGCCGACCGCCGCAGCCTCCGGCTCGGTGAACACCACCTGCGGCGCGCCCGCGGTGTCGGCGGAGGCCACGTGCGCGCCCCAGCGCGCGGTGTCCAGCACCTCGCCCCTGGCCAGGGCGCCGATCGCGTTGCCGGCGATCCGGGCCTGGTACTTGCCCTGGTGGGTGAGCAGCGCCCGGTGGTTGACGTCGCCCGCCGCGTACAGCCAGCCGCCGGGCACCCCGAGCACGGCGCAGCCGTCGTCCGTCACCAGCCAGGAGCCGGGCTCCAGGCCGATCCGCTCCAGGCCGAGGTCCTCGGTCCGGGGCGCCCGGCCGGTCGCGTACAGCACCTCGTCGGCGGTCAGCCGCTCGCCGCCGTCCAGGACCACGGTCACCGGCCCGTCGGCCGCCGGGCGCTCCAGCGAGGCGACGGCGGCGTGCGTGCGCACGTCCACCCCCGCCTCGCGCAGCCCGTCCGCGACCAGCTCGCCCGCGAACGGCTCCATCCGGGGCAGCAGCCGCTCGCCGCGCACCAGCAGCACCACCTCGGCGCCCAGCGCCTGCCAGGCGGTGGCCATCTCCACGCCGACCACGCCGCCGCCGACCACCACCAGCCGCCCCGGCACCTTCGCCGCCGACGTCGCCTCGCGGCTGGTCCACGGACGGGCCCCGGCGAGGCCGGGCACACCCTCGGGCAGCACCGCGCGGCTGCCGGTGCAGACCGCCACGGCATGCCGGGCGGTCAGGACGCGCTCGGCGCCGTCGGCGGTGGTCACGGTGACCGTCCGCTCGCCGGTCAGCCTGCCGTGCCCGCGCACCAGGTCGATGCCCGCGCCGTCGAGCCACTCGACCTGGCCGTCGTCCCGCCAGTGCGAGGTGAAGGAGTCGCGCCGGGCCAGCACCGCCGACACGTCCAGCCGGCCGACCACCGCCTCCCGGGAGCCGGCCACCGCCCGCGCGCCGGCCAGCGCGGCCACCGGCCGCAGCAGCGCCTTGCTGGGCATGCACGCCCAGTACGAGCACTCGCCGCCGACCAGCTCGCTCTCCACGACGACCGTGCGCAGCCCGGCGGCCGTCGTCCGGTCGGCGAGGTTCTCCCCGGTGGGGCCGGCCCCGAGGACGATCACGTCGTACCGGTCGCTCTCCCGCGCGCTCACGCCTTCTCCTCGGTGGTCTCGATCGCGACGCCCGCCCGCAGCGCCAGGTTGACGGGGGTGCGCTCGCAGATGTCCAGCAGCCGGGCGCGCTGGGCTTCCTCCAGCGCCCCGACGAGGGCCACCCGGCGGGAGGCCGGCGCGCCTTCCGCCGGGTTCTGTACCGGGCTCTCGGCGGGAGTCTGGCTCTGGGTCATGAGGCGTACGCCCTTGCTCTCGGTCGGCCGGGTGCGCCGCAGGTCCGTCGGCGCCCCGGCCCATCCTGCGCCGGGTACGGCCGTCCGCGTGACCGAACACGCTGATCGGCCGAACACGCTGATCGGCCGGCCGCGCGGAGCGGCGGGCGGCGCGGAGCGGCGGGCGGCGGGCTCAGGCCGGGCCGAACCGCCAGCGGGTCTGGCTGTACTCGCCCTTGCGGAAGCCGAACGCGGTCACCGGCTCCACCCGGAACACCGGGTCGTTGCCGCCGGAGCCGAGGAAGTAGCCGTTGCGCACCTCGAAGCGCCACTCGCTGCCGTACTTGGCCTCGTACGCGTCGGCGACCGCCCGGAGCGCGTCGTCGTCGGCCAGCCGGACGGCCTCGCCCTCGACGACCACGTCCAGACCGGAGTGCAGGGTGTTGGTCCCGGTGGTGAGCACACAGTGCGGGTTGCCCGCGAGGTTCCTGGCCTTGCGCTCGTCCCCGCCGGTGCAGAAGTGCAGGGCGCCCTCCACCCAGACCGCGATCAGGGGCGTGACGTGCGGTCGTCCGTCGGGGCGGACGGTGGAGAGCCAGTACAGCTCGGCGGCCGCCAGCCGGTCGAGGGCCTGCGGCCACTCGGTCGCCGCCGCGTCGTCGTCGCTGTACCGGGGGTCGAGTTCGGCCACCGGCCGCTGCTCCGCCATCCGTCGACCCGCCGATCGCTCGCCGGTGCGCCCGGGCGCGGTGCGCCCGGGCCTTCCGGATGCCTCCCATGCTCGCCGCCGGGCGCGGGCCGGGCCGGGAGCCGGGGCCGTGTCGGCGCAGGTTTCACCCGGCCCGCGCGCCGGGCGGCCGCGCGGGCACCGGCCGGCAGGGCTCGGCCGTCGGGGTCAGCGGGCGGCCGGTTCCGGGGCGCCGCTCGTCGGGTGGTCGGGGGCGCCGTCGTCGCGCATCAGCCGCTGCGGGCGGCGCAGCACCAGGTACCCGAGCCCGGCCAGGGTGACCAGCCCGACGCCGAGCAGGGCCGCCCAGACCTGGTACCAGGGGGCGCCGGGCGGGGCGAGGACGGTGCGAGGCCAGCAGATGTTGACCACCTCCAGGCCCGTCCACAGGACCGCGAGCGCGTTCAGGGCGGTGCCCGCGCGCCCGTAGGAGACCTGGCCGGCCGGGCGCCAGTGGCCGCGCAGACGGGCGGTCAGGGCGGCCAGGCAGAGCAGGAAGAACGGCAGGAAGGTCGCGGCGGTACCGAAGGTGATCAGACTGCCGATCGCGGTGGAGCGCAGGCCCAGCGGCAGGGCGGCGCTGCTGACCAGGGTGGCCGCGACCAGGCCGCCGATTGGTGCCCGGTGCCGGTTGACCTTGCGGACCTGGGCGGAGAAAGGGAACACGCCGTCCCGTGCCAGCGAGTAGAGACCCCGGGCGGCGCCGCCCTGTGAGGCCATCAGGCAGGCGGTGAAGGAGACCAGCACGACCACCACGAACGGCTTGGCGGCCCAGTCGCCGAAGCCGGTGGTGACGGCGGCGGTGACCGGGTCGAGGTCGGCGCCGGCGACCACCGCGGCCGGGTCGGGGTGCGCGAGGGCCACCGAGACGGCGTTCAGAATGACCACCACCCCCACGCTGAGCAGGGCGTACCACATGGCACGCGGCACCTGGCGCCCCGCGTCCCTGGTCTCCTCCGCCGTGGAGACGCAGGCGTCGAAGCCGATGAAGGCCCAGCCGCCGACGGCGATCACGGCCAGGAAGGCGGCCGGAGCGGAGAGCCCGGCGGCGGCCGGCGCGTGCAGGGTGTCGGTCAGCAGCCCGAAGCCGTGCACGCGGCAGAACAGCAGCAGCGCCAGGCCGACCAGCACCGAGGCGATCGCCTCGGCGGCGATGCCGAGCGAGACGAACCGGCGCAGCAGGTCGATGCCGTACGCGTTGACCAGCGTGCAGCAGAGCATGAACGCGGCGGACACCAGGACGAGCCGCGCGGGCGTGGGGGTGAGCCCGAAGAGGGCGAAGAACCAGGGGGAGGCCAGGTAGGCGACGGTGGTGTTGGCGAACATCACCGCGAACTGCCAGAGCCAGCCGCTCATCCAGGCGAAGGACGGCCCGGCGAGGCGGCGGGTCCACTGGTAGGCGCCACCGGCCAGCGGCCACTGGGAGGCCAGCTCGGAGTAGACGCAGACCACCAGGATCTGGCCGAGCAGGCAGACCGGCAGGGCCCAGACCCAGGCGCCGCCGGCCACGCTCATGCCGACCTGGCTCACGGCGTAGAGGCCGACCACGGGGGAGACGACGGCGAAGCCCATGGAGATGTTGCCGAGGACGCCGAGACTGCGGCGCAGCTCCTGCCGGTAGCCGAGGGCGGCGAGGCGTTCGGCGTCGGTGCCGGCACCCGGGTCGGTGCCGGTCCCGGTGCCGGTGCCCGTGGCGGGTGCGGTGGAGCCGGGAGCGGCGGGGGAGGTGGTGGCGGCCGGTGCCGCGGTCGTGCCGGGGGCCGCCGAGGGGCCTGGAGGGTGGTCGTTCATGGCCGGTCCGCCTTGCCGTCGTCGAAAACTAACTTTGTTAGTTCGGGACGGTAGCCCCTCGCCCGGACCGAGCGGAAGGGGTCGACACCAGGCTGTAATACGGTGGGCCCGGTTCGGACACAGACGTGAGGGGCGGGTCATGGGGCGACCGAGCAGAGCGCTGCTGAGCAGGGAGATCATTGCCGAAGCGGCGCTCCAGGTGGTCGACGACCTCGGCTCCGAGGGCCTCACTATGCGCGTCCTGGCCGACCGCCTGGGGGTACGGGCCGCCTCGCTCTACAACCACATGTCCGGCAAGGACGAGCTGCTCGACGCGCTCGCCGACCTCGTCAACGCCGAGATCGACCTCACGCCGCTGACCGCCCTGGCCACCGGCCCCGACCTGCGGACCGGCCTGGCGGCCTACGCCCGCGGCTACCGCGCGGTCTTCCTGCGCCACCCCAACACCATCGCGCTGCTCGCCCGGCGCCGCGTCGAGGCGGAGCGCCAGTTGCTCGGCTACGAGACGCTGTTCGCCGCCCTGGAGCGGGCCGGTCTCCCGCCCGCCGACGCCGCCGAGGCCGCCGCGGCCCTGGACTACCTCGTGCTCGGCTCCGCCCTGGAGACCTTCACGGCCGGCTTCACCCGTGACAGCGCCGACTACCGCCCCCGCTACCCGGCCCTGGCCGGCGCGCTGGAGGCCTCCGCCGCGCGCGGGGGCGGGCCCGGCGGGCTCGACGAGCGGGGCTTCGAACTGGCGCTGCGCCTGCTGCTGGACGGGCTCGCCGCCCGCGTCCGGCCCGCCGGCGCCGCCTGAGCCCGCGTGGTGCGGGTGCGGGTCTGCTGGGCCACGGTGCCCCGGCAGGTGGTGCACCGGTCCGAGTGCCGTCGTTCTCCGCCGTCGGCCGGTGGGATCGACCTCGCCCCGAAAATCCGTTGCGGGCCCCCTCGGGGTGGGTGCGAGGATCGGCCGATGAGCCACATCATCAGGGCAGTGCGGTCGGAGGACTGGCCGAGGGTCAAGGAGCTACGCCTCACCGCCCTCCAGGATCCGGTGGCGCACCTCGCCTTCCTGGAGACCCGCGAGCAGGCCCTGGCCAGGCCCGACGACTCCTGGCGGGAGCGGACCGACCGCGCCGCCGAGGGCGAGACGCTGCTGCAGCTCGTCGCGGAGCAGCCCGACGGCCGCTGGCTCGGCACCGTCACCGTGCTGGTCGAGCCGGCCGGCGAACTCGGCCTCTTCGGGGACGTGCCCGAGCAGTCGCAGACCCACCTCGTCGGCGTCTTCGTACGCCCCGAGGCGCGTGGCACCGGCCTCGCGCACGAACTCTTCGGGGCCGCGCTGGAGTGGTCCTGGGAGCTCACCGAGCCCAGGGTGGAGCGGGTCCGGCTCTTCGTGCACGAGGACAACACCCGGGCCGAGGCGATGTACCGCAGGGCCGGGTTCGCCCGGACCGGCGAGTTCGTGCCGGCACCGGGTGACGGCTCGGCGAAGGACCTCGAACTCGCGGTGGCCAGGAGCGGGGCCCGGACGACCGACCGCGGCCGGGAGGACCGAGCGCGGCCGTAACGACCGACCGGCGGGGCGGGGCCGGCCGACGCGGGTCGACCCCGCGCCGCCGTCCGCCGCCCCGCGCCGCCGGTCGGTCGGGAATCAGACCGTCTCGGCCGGTCCCGCCGCACCGGTCGACGCCGCGGCCTTGCGCTTCACCTCGGTCATGTCCAGCTCCCGGGCCTTGCCGATCAAGTCCTCGAACACCGCCTCCGGCAGCGCACCCGGCTGCGAGAACACCAGCACGCCCTCCCTGATGATCGCCAGGGTGGGGATCGACTGGATGCCGAACGCCGCCGCGAGCTCCTGCTGCGCCTCGGTGTCGACCTTCGCGAACACCAGGTCCTGGTGCCGCTCGGCCGCCTTCTCGTACACCGGCGCGAACTGGCGGCACGGGCCGCACCAGGCCGCCCAGAAGTCGATGAAGACGAAGTCCCGGCCCTCGGGGCCGGGGACCAGCTCGTCGAAGTTCTCCTTGGTCAGTTCGACCGTGCTCATGTGCGGGTTCCTTCCCTTCGGGTGGGGGCTGCGCCGTCCGCTCGCGTCAACCCGCCCGTCGTACGAGCTATTCCGCACCCGGCGCGCGCGGCCCGGCACCCGGCGCGCGGCCCCGGCGCCTGTCGTCCGACCCGAATCGCGCGCCCCGAAAAACCCCGGCGGAAGGTGAGCGATCCGTCGCCCGCGCCCGTACTGGAGGGTGCGGGCGCGGAGACGGCGCCCCGCCGCCGGGGGATCTCCCGGCGGTCCACTCCGGCACGACCCATGGGGGAAGCCATGCGTCACCACAGCCGAGCCGCCCTGCTCGCCGCCGCCGGCATCACCTCGCTCGCCCTGGTCACGGCCTGTGGTTCGAGCGGATCCGGGTCCGGCTCCTCGGGCTCCGCGGGCACGAGCGGCGCCCCGTCACCGGCGGCCACCGCGCCGGCCGCCCCCGGCAGCGCGGGTACGCCCGCCCCGAGCGGTGCGGCCACGCTGTCGGCGGCCACCGACGCGAAACTCGGCGCCATCGTCACCGACAGTGCGGGATTCACCCTCTACCGGTTCGACAAGGACACCACCCAGCCGCCCGCCTCCCACTGCGACGGCAGCTGCGCCACCCTGTGGCCGCCGGTCGCGGCCACCGGCCAGACGTCCGTCAAGGGCATCGACGGCAAGCTGGTCGGCACCGTGACCCGTGCGGACGGCAGCAAGCAGCTCACCCTCGACGGCCGGCCGCTGTACCGCTACGCGCCGGACACCAAGCCCGGCGACACCACGGGCCAAGGCGTCGGAGGCGTCTGGTTCGCCGTCACCCCGACCGGCGCGAAGGCCGGTACGACCACCCCGGCGCAGTCGACCACCCCGACCATGCCCCCGGCCACCGGTCCCGGCGGCTACGGCTACTGACCCGCGGCGCGGCCGCCCCCGACCGCCGTGCCGGGCCGACCGCGGTCGCGGACGGACACCGCCCGCGGAGCGGGCCACTTCTCGACCCCGGAGGTGCGGGTGCGCAAGGATGGCGCTGTGACCGAGCAGCACTACGGCGACGGCGACGGCGCCGGCGGTCCCCCGTACGGCCCGGCGCCGGACGAGCAGCTGATGCGCACCCTGTACCGGGATCACGCGGGTCCGCTGTTCGGGTTCGTCCTGCGCCTGGTGGCGGGGGACCGCCAACGGGCCGAGGACGTCGTGCAGGAGACGCTGGTCCGGGCCTGGCGCAACATCGACCGGCTGGACGCCACAGCCGGGTCGCTGCGGCCCTGGCTGGTGACGGTCGCGCGGCGGATCGTCATCGACGACCACCGCAGCACGCTGGCCCGGCCGCGCGAGGTCGACCCCTCGCCGCTGGAGCTGCTGCCGGCCGAGGACGAACTCGACAGGGCGCTGAGGTTCATGACGATCTCCGACGCGCTCGACGACCTGACCGAGGCCCACCGGACGGTTGTCGTCGAGACCTATCTCAAGGGCCGCACGGTCAACGAGGCGGCCGCCGCGCTCGGTATCCCCGCGGGAACCGTGCGATCGCGGATCTTCTACGCGCTCCGCGCCCTCAAGGTCGCGCTCGAAGAACGAGGAGTGACATCGTGACGCCGCCACCGGAAGACCACGTGGACGTCGGCGCGTACGTCCTCGGCGTACTCGACCCCGCGGAGCGGGCCGCCTTCGAGGAGCACCTCGCCGGCTGCGCGCAGTGCGTCGGCGAGGTCGCCGAACTCGGCGGGCTGGAACCGATCCTGGCCGAGTACCGGGCCGCCGGCGCCCCGGGCCGGCCGGCCGCCGTACCCACCCGTCCGGACGAGGCGATGCTCGGCCGACTGGTCGGCGAGGTCACCGCCGCCCGCCGCCGGGGCCGTCGGCGCCGGCTGGTGCTTGTGGCGGCCGCCGCGGTGCTGGTGCTCGCAGGGCCGGCGGTCACCGCCGTGGTCACCGCCGACACCGGGCACCCGGTCCGGGCCGTCGCCCAGCAGTTCAGCGGCACCGACGCTGCCAGTGGCGCCACGGCCACCGTCGGGGTCGAGGGCGCGGCCTGGGGCAGCCGGATCACCCTGCGGCTCTCGCACGTCCCGGGCCCGTTGACGTGCGACCTGGTCGCGGTCTCGCGGACCGGCGAGCAGCAGACCGTCACCTCCTGGAGCGTGCCGGCCGCCGGCTACGGCGCCCCCGGCGCTCCCGCAACGCTGAACACCACCGGTGGCGCCGGTCTGAGGCCCGGGGACATCGACCACTTCGAGGTCCGCACCCTGGACGGCGCCAAGGTCCTGGTGACGGTTCCGGCCGCGCCGGCGGCCTGAGAGCCCGGCCGCCGTGGCGGACGGCCCGCGCCGGGCCGCCCCCGCCGGCGGCCGCCCCCTGGTGTTCGACGCGCACCCGGCGCACCCTGGAAAGGGGTATCCGCTGGAGGTGATCGGCCATGCAGACTCTCGTCGGTTGGCACATCGAGATGGAATTCCGCGAGGACGGCCCCAGGACGGCCGCGGCGGCGCTGCTCCGGCTCGGCGACGGGACGGAGGTCCGGGCCCACGGCTACAGCAGCCGGCACCCCTCGGACCCGGACCAGTTGCGCGTCGGCGAGGAGATCTCGGCCGCGCGGGCGCTGAACGACCTCGCCTCCCAACTGCTCACCAAGGCCCACAACGAGATCCAGGACGTCGGGCGCCTGCCCGACCACCCGTTGATGTGACCACGCGGGGGGTCGGGCGGCCGGGCCGCCCCGGAGCCGGAGCGCCGCCGCGTCCGCGCGCCGCCGCTCCGGGGCCGGGACACCGCCCGTCTCCGACCGCCTGCCGTCTCCGACCGCCTGCCGTGCCCGCCCGGCGCCCTCGCGGGGCCCGGCTCCGCCGGTGTCGCACGCGGCTCCGCCGGTGCCGGACGCGGTTCCGGGCCCCGGCACCCCGACGTCTCCAGGGAGGTTCGCCATGTCGCGCGTTCCGCTGATCTGCCCCCGGTGCGGCCACCCTCAGCGGGTGGTACCCGGTGGGCCGGAACGGCCGATCAGGGTCGTCCACGAGGCCACCGGCCGAGAGGCCTGCACGGAGTCCGAGGACGCCCCGGCCGTCGAGCGGCCCAGCGAAGCCGGCCCGGCGGGCTGACGCGGCCGGCCGACGCGTGGGAGGGCGCCGTGGGTGGCGCGGGGGCGACGCTTTCACGAAGGGTTTCGGCTGCGCCGCGGAGTCCGTGGACGCTTCCGGCCATGGACCGAACCGTCCATCGTGATCGACCGTGCGCGGTTCGGGTCGTTTGGGACGCTCGATGCATGTACCTCGTCCACGTCACGCCGCAACCGGCCGGGCCGTCCGTTCTCGCGGCCGAACTCCCCGTGAACGCAGGCGAGATGCTCTTCTCCGTCGCGCTGCCCGAGGAGCGCATCGAGCGCGTGGACGGTGGCGGGGGAGTTCAGCAGCCGGTCCTGCTGGTGGGTGAGACCAGTACGGCGCTCAACGCCCGATCCGCCTTGACGGTGACCTCGGAGGTGCCCTTGCCGTAGCCGGTCGGCGAGGACTCGAAGCTGAGCGTGGCAGGGAGTTCCGCGTCGGTGATCGCCTCGCCGAGGTGGACGACCGTGAGGGTTCCCTTGCAGGCCGCGGGCTCGGGCGGCGCAGTGCCCGGGACATTGCCGACACCCAGGGTGAGGGCGACGGCGGTGGTGCTGATCGGCGCGTACACGTACACGTAGTGGGTGTCCGTGACCCGGCCGGTGCCGGGGGTCCGGCGGGTGGTGCCCGTGGTGCCGGTGGTGTCCGAGGTGTCCGTCGTCACCAGTACCCAGTAGTGGGAGACGTTGACGTACAGCGTCCTGCAGGACCGGTGGTCGACGGCCGGATCGAAGTACACGCCGTACTCGTCGGTGCGCAGGCCCTTGAGTCCGCTGGAGGCGCCCGGCAGGGCCGTGAGGTAGTCGTGCATCTGCGTCGTGGTGAACGCCGAGGTGTCGATGCAGTCGGCGACCGGGCTCCGCGCCGTGGTGGGCGCGGGTGCTGTCGTCGCTGCCGCCGTGGGCGTGGGCGTCGGAGTGGGCGCTGAGGTGGGTGCCGTCGCGGCCGTCGTCGCCGGGCCGTCCGCCGAGGCCGGGCGGGAGCCGTCGGAGGAGCAGCCGGCGAGGGTGAGCAGGACTCCGGCCAGGGCCGGGACGGCGATCCGCCAGGACGGGGACGACCCACGCATCCTGACACCTCCGGCTACCGCCGGGCCCCCACGACACCGGCAAGCCGATGGTGGCAGATCGGCGGACCGTCGCGCAGCGCGATGGCGTGACTGCCCTGAGTTGATGTTCGGGCGGGCAGTCGATTCCAGGTCAGAAGACCGACCAGCCGGTGGCGGTGGTGAAGGCGTCCAGGGCGGCGACCGCGCCCACCGAGTTCCCGGCGGCGTCCAGGGCCGGGCTCCAGGCGCAGAGAGTGCCCCGCCCCGGGACGACGGCGAGGATGCCCCCGCCCACGCCGCTCTTGCCGGGCAGGCCGACCCGGTAGGCGAACTGGCCGGCCGCGTCGTAGGTGCCACAGGTCAGCAGGACGGCGTTGATCCGCTTGGCCTCGCTGCGGCTCAGCAGGCGGCTGCCGTCGGCGCGCAGGCCGTGGCGGGCGAGGAAGAGACCGGCCAGCGCGAGGTCGCGGCAGCTGGCGGTGAGGGCGCAGTGGTCGTAGTAGTGCTGGAGCACGGTCTCGACCGGGTTGTCGAGGTTGCCGTAGCTGGCGATGAAATGGGCCAGGGCGGCGTTGCGGTGGCCGTGCGCGGCCTCGGAGGCGGCGACCACCGAGTCGCTGTCCAGCCGCGGGTTGCCGGATTCGGTCCGCAGGAAGTCCCGGACGGCCGCACGGGCGTCGCCGGTCAGGCTCTGCAGGCGGTCGGTGACGACGACCGCGCCCGCGTTGATGAACGGGTTGCGCGGGATGCCGTGCTCGCTCTCCAGCTGGACCAGCGAATTGAACGGGCTGCCGGAGGGTTCGCGCCCGACCCGGTGCCACAGGTCGTCGCCGCCGACCGCGAGGGCGAGCGCGAGGGTGAAGAGCTTGGAGATGCTCTGGACCGAGAAGGGGTGCTGCCAGTCGCCGACGCCGTGCACCTCGCCGTCCACCGTGGCGAGCGCCAGGCCGAACGCGCCGGGATCGGCGGCGGCGAGGGCCGGAATGTAGTCGGCGACCCGCCCGGTGCCGAGCACCGGACGGGCCGCTTCCATGGCCTGGTTCAACTGGTCCTGAAGATCCACCAGGTCATTGTGCACGGAGCGGCGCGGCCGCCCCTTGCACGGGGTCAGTGCGCGAGCACCGGGATCTGGTTGGCGTCCTCGTCCTTCGAACCGGCGGTGGCGGCGGGGCCGCCCTGGTGGCCGGTGTTGATGAAGGTGAAGGCGATGCCGGCGGCCAGCACCAGGATGCCGAACGACCACCAGATGGCGGTGGAGAAGCCGTGCACCATCGACTGCATCACCAGCGCCTGCTTGGAGGTGGCGCCCGCCGTGTGCGCGGTCAGGTAGGCCGTGGTGGCGCTGGCCGCGATGGTGTTGAGCAGAGCGGTACCGATGGCGCCGCCGACCTGCTGGGAGGTGTTGACCATGGCGGAGGCGACACCGGCGTCGCGCGGCTGGACGCCGTGCGTGGCCAGGCTCATGGCCGGCATGAAGGCGGTACCCATGCCGAGGCCCATCAGGACCAGACCCGGCAGGATCAGCACCGGGTAGGAGCTGTCCGTCTTGATCTGGGTCAGGATCAGCATGCCGATCGAGGCGACCAGGAAGCCGGGCGCCATCAGGTAGCGCGGCGCGACCCGGGTCATCAGGCGGGCACCGATCTGGGTGGAGCCGGTGATCATGCCCACCACCATCGGGAGGAAGGCGACACCGGTGAGCACCGGGCTGTAGCCGAGCACGACCTGCAGGTAGTACGTCAGGAAGAGGAACAGGCCGAACATGCCGATCACGGCCAGGCCCAGCGACATGTAGACGCCACCGCGGTTGCGGTCCAGGATGACGCGCAGGGGCAGCAGCGGGGCCTTGACCACGCGCTCGACCACGACGAACGCGGCCAGCAGGACGGCGGCGGCGACGAACAGGCCGATGGTGATCGGAGCGGACCAGCCGTCCGTCTCGGCGCGGGTGAAGGCGTAGACCAGCGAGACCAGGCCGGTGGTCACGAGCAGCACGCCGGGGATGTCCAGCCGGTTGCGGTTGCGGCCCTGGGCGGGCTCGCGGATCACCATGACGGCGCCGAAGGCGGCGACGATGGCGAACGGGATGTTGACGAAGAAGGTCCAGCGCCAGTTGAGGTACTCGGTGAGCAGACCGCCGAGGATCAGGCCGATGGCACCGCCACCGCCGGCGATGGCGCCGTAGATGCCGAACGCCTTGGCGCGCTCCTTGGCCTCGGTGAACATGACCGCGAGCAGCGAGAGCGCGGCCGGGGCCAGCAGTGCGCCGAACACGCCCTGCAGGGCACGGGCGCCGAGCAGCATGGCCGTGTTGGCGGCCGCGCCGCCGAGCGCGGAGGCGAGGGCGAAGCCGGTCAGGCCGACCACGAAGGTCCGCTTGCGGCCCCAGAGGTCGGCGATCCGGCCACCGAACAGCAGCAGGCCGCCGAAGGCGAGCGCGTAGGCCGTGATGACCCACTGGCGGTTGCCGTCGGTGATGCCGAGGTCGCGCTGGGCGGAGGGCAGGGCGATGTTCACGATCGTGGCGTCGAGCACGACCATCAGCTGGGCGAGACCGATGAAGATCAGCGCCTTCCAGCGCCGGGGATCGGGCTGCAGTGCTGTTTCGGGCATGGGGGTACTCACTTTGCGGTGCGAGGCTTGCGAACTCAGGGCAGGTTTGGGCCGCGGCGCGAGTGCGTCGGTGCACCCGGTCGCGTGGGTCGGGCAGGGACGGCGTCAGCGGGACGTGCGTCGGCGGTCCGTGGTCGGTAGATGGTCCGTGGTCGAATGGAGAGCGGCTCGGTCGGCCGTGTGCTCAGGACTGGAGCTTGAAGTCCTCGAAGGTGATGGCCCGACCGGGAAGGACGGAGTGGGCGGGCGCCCGCATGCCGTCCAGGAACAGCTGCAGGTGGCGGTGGACGAAGTCGGAGAAGTTGAGGCAGTGCGTGCCGGGGAGCGGCCGGGTGAGCTGGCTGATGGCGACGAAGACGTCCCCGGCGCCGACGTCCGCGCGCAACGCACCGCAGTGGCGCGCGCGGTCGAGCAGCTCCGTGACGGTGCTCTCCAGCCGGGCACGGGCCTCCACCAGCTCGGGGTCGAACGGGTCGAAGCGGCCGGACATCATCGGGCAGAGCGCGCCGAGCTTCTCGTCGGCCGCCGCGTGGACGAAGCCCACGAGGGCCTCGAACGGCTCGGACCCGTCGCCGAGGGCTTCCTCGGCCCGTGCGACGATTCGGGTCTTCACCTGGAGGACGACGGCCCGGAAGAGCGACGCCCGGTCCGGGAAATTACGGTACAGGGTCGCGTTGCCCACTCCCGCACGCCGGGCGATCTCGTCCAGCGGCGCATCGGCACCGTGCTCGACGAAGGCCTCCCGGGCCGCCATGATGATCCGCTCCCGGTTGCGTGAGGCGTCCGCACGCAGCTTGGGTGCGCGGGGCGCGGCGATGGTGCTGGTCACGGCGGACTCCTCTCCGGGTTCCGGGGAGAAGCTCCCCGGTTGGGCCTACAGAAGAGCAAACGGGGATTCCGTCCCCAGAAATTTCGGAACTCGACGTGACCTGGATCACATTTTCGCCCGGGGCCGTGCGGAGCCGGTCCGGAGGTGGTTCCTGGGCCGTTCCGGGCTCCTTCCGACCGGCGATGACCGGGGGCGACCGGCCCGTGACGGGCCGCCCGACCCTCGTCGGGCCGGAGCGTGAGGCCGGACGGTCAGGCCGGGCCGGCGGGGTGGTCCCGGAGGGCGGCCCGAAGGGAGACGCTGTGCTCGGAGCGGACCAGCCGCAGCATCGGGCATCGGCCGTCCGCGGTGGCGAGCAGGGAGGCGGCGGTCCCGGCGTCCACGGCGCCGCGCAGGTCGACGGTCGCGGTC
The DNA here is from genome assembly GCF_041435095.1 of Kitasatospora sp. NBC_00315. Classification (NCBI taxonomy): domain Bacteria; kingdom Bacillati; phylum Actinomycetota; class Actinomycetes; order Kitasatosporales; family Streptomycetaceae; genus Kitasatospora; species Kitasatospora sp. NBC_00315. The sequence goes on from NZ_CP108025.1 coordinate 6,527,305, forward strand.
AGGTCGTACGGCACCGGCGGCGCGTCGGTGGCGACGCCGAAGAAGCGGGCGTCGTTGTTGCGTGCGGTGACGGCGACCTCGACCCGGTCCAGCGCGAGTCCGTCCGTGGCCGCGATGCACAGGATGGTGTGGGTCAGGCAGGTGCTGATCACCGCGCACAGCAGCTCGGGCGAGGACGGGCCGAGGCCGAAACCCCCGATGTCCGGGCCGCCGTCGCCGATGAGCGACCAGTCGCCGATCCGTACCTTGCGCACGCCGGTGGCGTCGTCGGCCACGCAGACCGCGCCGATCTCCTCGTCCCAGTCCCCGCTCGCGGGACGGCGGGCGGCCGCGGCACGCATCGCGGCGCCCTTGTCGCGCAGGTGATCGGCGAGCCCGGGGCGGTGGGGCGCGGGTGTGATCGTCATGCCGGGCAGCCTACCGGGAGGTGGATCCTCCCCGGGGTCAACCTCATCGCCGGCGGGCGAAGTTGACGAGTCGTCGATGGCCGGCCCACGCCGCGTCGCGGCCGGGCCGGCCCTGGACGCCCCGCCCCGGAGGATCAGCGCGCGGAGGTCCCCACCCGGCCTCTCACGTGCGCGAATGCCGCCCGTGTCGTCCGCCCGCCGTGGCCGTACCGGCGCCTGCACCCGCGCGGGCCGGGGAGCGCCCGGCCGCCAGGCGCGCGACGGCCGCGGCGACGAGCAGCAGCGCGGCGGGCACCGCGATGTTCAGCGCCTGCCGGATGCCCCGGGGGTCGCGCAGCGTGTCCAGCGGCAGGCCGGCGCGCCCGAGCAGGTAGAACGAGTCGTACGTCGCCGCCACGTACGCCACCGCGCAGAACAGCACGCCGAAGGCGAGCAGCGGCAGGCTGCGCTCGCCGGCCGCGAGGGCGAGCAGGGTGACCGCGACCAGCAGGACGGGCGTGGCGCCGTTGAAGAGGATCAGCTCGGCCGTCTCCACCAGGGCGGAGGGCCGGTGGAAGCCGTGCCAGTGGGTGACCGTCAGCCAGGCCGTTCCGGCCGCGAAGACCGTGGCCGTGAGAATGGCCGGCACCAGCCGGCCGAGGTTCCCGGTCCGCCGGTAGCGCCTGACCAGCAGGAACCCGCCGAGCGCCGTCGCGAGCAGTGCGTACACCTGGAGCAGGCCCGGGCGCGGGAGTTGGTCGACGGTGAGCAGGCCGGCGGGGGAGGAGAGACCGACCGCGCAGTCCCGGCCGCCCGTGCAGGGGGATCCGTGCGTGACGTACAGCGGTAGTGACAGGAGCAGCAGCCCGCCGAAGACCGCCAGAGCGAACCAGTACCGTCGTGTTGCCACCGGGGCCACCTTCCTGCCGTCCGGAAACCTGTCGTGGACCTGCTTTTCCGGCCGATTCTCCTCGGCCTGTCAAGGCCCCGTCGGATGCCCGCCCGGGAGGGCTATCGCCCTCGGGGCCAGGCGAGTTGGGCATCGCGGGCGGTGCATCCGGAGCGTGACGGAACAGGTCGGGACGGGTGAGCAGCACGGGCGGGATGTGCGAGCCGGGGGAGAGGCGCGTGCCGTGCCGCGCTCCGGCACCCGGGTGACCCTAGGCTGAGGTCGGACGGCGGCCCGGCGGCCGCCCGTGCCGGGACGGCCCCGGCGCCGGCCGAGGAGGTAGCGCGAGAATGGGCAGCCCAACTCCCAAGGTGCGATGCGTGGCGGCTGCGCCGTGCTGGGTCAGCCTCACGGCGCACGATCTCGACGCGGCACAGGAGTTCTACGGGCAACTGCTCGGCTGGGATTTCGAACCGGGCCCCGACCGGTTCGGTCCCTACGTCCACGCCGTCGTCGCGGGCGAGGCGGTGGCCGGCCTCGGGGTCGGGGGGAGCGACTGGTCGATGCCGGTCGCCTGGACCAACTACTTCGGCACCGAGAATGCCGACCGGGCCGCCGACGCGGTCCGTGAGCGGGGCGGGACGCTGGCGGTCGGACCGCTCGCCTTCGACGTCGGCCGGGTGGCCTTCGCGGCCGACCCGGCCGGTGCCTCCTTCGGCATCTGGGAGGGCCCGGCCGGGCCGCCCAGGCGGCAGGAGGTGCCCGGGGCCCCGGTCTGGATCGAGCTGCGGACGCCGGATCCGTTCGCCGCCGCCATGTTCTACGGCGAGGTGTTCCGCTGGGACGACCGTGACCCGGCGGAGTTCGAGGTGCGCTGGGAGCACGAACGGGTGGTGCTGCTCGCGGGCGGCCGCAGCGTCGCCGCGCTGCGGGCGGAGAAGGCGGACAGTCCGGCCGGCACGCCGCCGCACTGGGAGGTCTCCTTCTCCGTGCCGGACGCGGACGCGGCGGCCGCCCGGGCCGAGCACCTCGGCGGCGGCCCGATCGGGCCGGTGTTCGACAGTCCGTACGGGCGGGTCGCCCGGCTGCGGGATCCGCAGGGCGGCCGCTTCGCGGTGATCAGCCCCCGGGTGTAGCCGTTCCCGGTGCGTCGTGGTCGGGTGCGATGCGGTCGGATACGTCGTGGTCGGGTGCGGTGCGGTCGTGGTGTGCCTCGGGTTGCGGTGCGGCGGGTCCGGGCTCGGGTGCGCCGCCGTCCGGTCCGCCGCTCCCGGATGCGGGGCCGGGGCCGGCGGCGGATTCGGCGCCGGGGCCGGATTCGGAGCCGGTGGGCCGGTCCGCCGTGGCTCGCCGGGCCTCCCGCAGCCGTTCACCCAGCGCGGTCAGCAGAGCCGGTGCCATCGCCCTGCGCACCGCGGGGAAGAGTCGTTCCTCCTCTTCGCCCAGATGGGTGTGAACGGCGCCGGAGAGGCCGGTCAGCAGCGGCGCGAAGGCCGGATCGCCGGGGACCAGGCCCTGCAGGTCGGTGAGGTACTGCCCGATGGCGAGGTGGTCGGCGAGGCTGGTGAAGACCAGCGCGCCGCCGTCCGGCACCTGCTCGTGCACCGCGGGGAAGAGGTACTCCTCCTCGTCGGTGCAGTGGCTCAGCAGTAGGTCGGAGAGCTCCTCGACGAGGGCCACCAGAGCCTCTGGGCCGGGGCCCGACGCCGTGCCGTGCCCGGCCGCAGCGTCCTGCGCGCCCGTCGGCGCCGTGCCGGTCGGCGGCGGCCCGGCCTGCTCCGCGCCGGTCGGCGCGGTCGCCTCGATCCGGGTGAGCAGCTCCGCCACCAGGCGGTGGTCGGCGCTGAGCTCGCCCACGACGTCTGCCCTGTTGCTCATGGCTCGCCCCGTTCCGGTTCGCCCTCGTCACGTCGGCCGGCCCGGCCTGATTCCAGTATCCGGCGTCGAGCGGGCCGCCGTACGGCCGCGCGACCGCGCCGGGGCCCCCACGGCGCCGCAGGTCCGACGGCGCCGCGGCGGTTCAGGGGCCCTCCCGGCGCCCGGTCAGGCCGAGCAGTCGGGTCAGCGGGGTCACGTCGTCGGGGGTGGGCACGGGCGGCCCGAACAACCCGCTCGCCGCGAGGTCCTCTCCGTGGCCGGTGACCTCGCCCAGCGCGAAGTCCACCAGCTCGGGTGCCAGGGCCGGGTCGGCGCCGATGGCACGGGCGAGGTCCCAGGTGTGGACGACGGTGTCCGCGAGCAGCTGGGCGCAGTAGATCGGCGCCCCCACGTCGCCGTACGAGAGGTGCACGGTGACCTCCGCCGCTCCCGGGACGCCGAAGGCCTCCTGCGCGGCGTCGGCGGCCGTCTGCCAGAACGCCGCCGGGTCGTCGTCGAGTACGTCGCCGTCGAAGCGTCCGCCGACCTCCGCGACGGTCGCGCCCATCAGCAGCTCGGGTACCCAGAGCTGCTCGACGGTGACGTGGTTGACGAGATCGCGGACGGACCAGTCGGTGCAGGGGGTCGGGGCCGCCCACTGGTGCGGCGCGACCCGGCGGACCTGCCGGCCGAACGCGGCGAGGGCCTGCGGGTAGCGGGCGGCCGCGGAGGTGGCCGCCGGGTGCGCTTCGGGTCGCTCTGACATGCCTCCACCCTGCCTCCGATCGCCCGCCCCGGCGCGTCGGGCGGCCCGGTGGCGGGGCGCCGCCGGTCCGGTCCGGGCGGGGCGGAGCGGTGGACGGGCGCGGGTGGGGCTGGGCGGAGCGGTGGACGGGCGCGGGTGGGGCGCGGGTGGGGTGTCAGCCGCCGACCCGGACCAGTGCGAGGGTGATGTTGTCCGGCCCGCCCGCCTCGATCGCGGCCTTCCACAGGTCGAACGCCGCCCGGCCGTCCGCCCGCTCCGACTGCTCGTACGGTCCGGCCAGCACGCGGTGCAGCTCCTCGTCCGGCACCGGGTCGGTGAGGCCGTCGCTGCACACCAGGAACCGGTCGCCGACGGCCAGCCCGGCCGTCGTCACGTGCGGTTCGACCACGGTCAGCTCCGCGGAGCCGCCGAGGGACTGCGTGACCAGGGAGGTGGTGCGTCGGCCGGGGTCGAGCGGCGGGGAGTCGTCCGTGCTGAGTCGCCGCAGCCCGTCGGGCGCCACCCGGTACACGCGGCTGTCGCCGACGTTGAAGACGACCAGCGACTGCGGGAGCAGGACGACCCCGGCGACCGTCGTCCCCATCGCGGTCAGTTCGGGAGCCGCAGCGGCCGCCTCGTACACCGCGCGGTTGCAGGTGTGCAGCTCCTCCCGGACGGCCTGCTCGCTGTCCAGCCGCGCGCCCGCCGCCGCGAGCCGGCGGGCCACCAGCGCGCCCGCGACCTCGCCGCCGGGATGGCCGCCCAGCCCGTCCGCGACCGCCACCACGCACGGCGGCGACCCGGCCCCGTCGAGCGGGAACAGCAGGGTCTGCGGATTCCCGGTCACCGTGGCGCAGAGCGTCCACGGCCCGACGGCCAGGCTGTCCTCGTTGTGCTCCCGGACCAGTCCCTCATGGCTCAGCGCACTCACCGCGACGTAGGGCATGCTTGCCGCCCTTCCGGGTCGGTCGGTCTCGTCCCCGCTGCCTTCCATTGTCGCCCGGGCCCGGCGGCCGGGCATCGGCATGGGCGGCGCGCGGGGCCACCGCCCCAGGGCCGTGCCGCGCAGCCAGGCGTGCGTCGGCGCACGGAGCCGGGCCCGGTCGAAGCCCCGCCCGTGGCCGGGGTGGACCACGGAGACGGGCCCGTGAACGCTCCGCCGGGCGGGGAGCGGATCCCCGGCTCCCACACGGTCGCGCTGCCCGGTCGCTCCGGCCGGTCGCTCCGGTGCCGGGGGAATGAACCCGGGTCGACCGGTGCTAGGGTGGTTGAAAGTTAAATGACATGGGGAGTGGTGAGCAGCATGCAGTTCGGAATCTTCACCGTGGGCGACGTGACCCCCGATCCCACGACCGGTCGGACGCCGACCGAGCACGAGCGGATCAAGGCGATGGTGGCCATCGCACTGAAGGCGGAGGAGGTGGGCCTGGACGTGTTCGCCACGGGCGAGCACCACAACCCGCCGTTCGTGCCGTCCTCGCCGACCACCATGCTCGGCCACATCGCCGCGCGGACCGAGAAGATCATCCTCTCCACGTCCACCACGCTGATCACCACCAACGACCCGGTGAAGATCGCCGAGGACTTCGCGATGCTCCAGCACCTCGCGGACGGCCGGGTCGACCTGATGATGGGACGCGGCAACACCGGGCCGGTGTATCCCTGGTTCGGCAAGGACATCCGCCAGGGCATCCCGCTGGCGATCGAGAACTACGCGCTGCTGCACAAGCTGTGGCGCGAGGACGTGGTCGACTGGCAGGGCCGCTTCCGTACGCCGCTGCAGTCCTTCACCGCCACTCCGCGTCCGCTGGACGGCGTGCCGCCGTTCGTGTGGCACGGCTCGATCCGCAGCCCGGAGATCGCCGAGCAGGCCGCGTACTACGGCGACGGGTTCTTCGCGAACAACATCTTCTGGCCCAAGGACCACTTCCGGAAGCTGATCAACCTCTACCGGGAGCGCTTCGCGCACTACGGCCACGGCACCCCGGAGCAGGCGGTGGTCGGGCTCGGCGGGCAGGTGTTCATGCGGCAGAACTCGCAGGACGCGGTACGTGAGTTCCGGCCGTACTTCGACAACGCGCCGGTCTACGGGCACGGTCCCTCGCTGGAGGAGTTCACCGAGCAGACTCCGCTCACCGTGGGGAGCCCCCAGGAGGTCATCGAGAAGACGCTGACCTTCCGCGAGAGCTTCGGCGACTACCAGCGCCAGCTGTTCCTGATGGATCACGCCGGCCTGCCGTTGAAGACGGTGCTGGAGCAGCTGGATCTGCTCGGCGAGCAGGTGATCCCCGTCCTGCGCGAGGAGTTCGCCAAGGCACGCCCCGCCGGGGTGCCGGAGGGGCCCACCCACCGGGCGCTGGTCGCCCGACGGGACGCCCAGCAGGCCGCCGCACCGGCGCTCTGACGCACCGCCCGCATCGGCGCATCGGCGCATCGCCGCACCGGCGCACCGGCGGTCCGGGACGCCGACCGGCCCACGCGCCGGTCGTCCGTCCCGGTGGCCGTCCGTCCGGCCCACCGGTCGTCCGGCGGTCGGTACCGAGAGGAGAGGAACACCATGGACACCCTGAAGCTCGTGGCCGTGTCGGCAGGTCTCGGCAAGCCCTCGTCCACCCGCCTGCTGGCCGACCGCCTGGCTGCGGCCGCCGTGCTGCGACTCGGCGGGGAGGCAGCGGTACAGGTACGGGTGATCGAACTGCGGGACCTCGCCACCGGCATCGCCGACAACTTCGTGACGGGCTTCCCCGGCGCGGCGCTGCACGAGGCCCTCGGGGCGGTGGCGGAGGCGGACGGCGTGATCGCCGTGACACCGATCTTCACCGCTTCGTACAGCGGGCTCTTCAAGTCGTTCTTCGACGTGATCGACAAGGACGCGCTGACCGGAAAGCCGGTGCTGATCGCGGCGACCGGCGGCACCGGGCGGCACTCACTCGCCCTGGAGTACGCCGTCCGGCCCCTGTTCACCTACCTCCGGGCGGTGGTCGTGCCGACGGCGGTCTACGCGGCGACCGAGGACTGGGGGAGCGGCGGGGACGCGCACACGGACGGGCTGCCCGCCCGGATCGACCGCGCGGCCGGGGAACTGGCCGCTCTGACGGCCCGCCGACCGGTGTTCCCGGTGCCGGGTCAACCCGAGCCGGGCCGAGTGCTGCCGGGTCGGTTGCTGCCGGATGGGTTGCTGCCGGACCGACCGGAGCAGGGGGACCCGGAGCAGGCCGGACCGGAGCAGGCCGGACGGTGGCAGGGCGAGCCGGTGGTCCCGTTCGCCGAGCAGTTGGCGGCGCTGCGGGTCTGACGGCCCCGCCCACCCCACCCGGCCCCTCCGGGCCGGTCCGTCCGAGTGGCGCGCGCACCCGCCGGTGGCCCGACGGGACGGGTCCGGGGCCGCCCGGCCCCGCCGGCTGCCCCCCCCGGCCGGGCCCGGCAGCGGTGGCCGGGGCCGGACTCCCCCCGGATACTCGGTCGAAGGGCCGCCGTGACCTGCGGCCCGTCGCCGACCCCAGGATCTGTGCTGCCATGACGCTGCCGGCCGACCCGACGGCCCAGTCCCCCGCCAACCGGTCCCCCGCCAACAGAACCCCCGCCAACAGAACCCCCGCCAACCGGACCCCGACCGATCGGACCCCCGCCGACCGGCCCGCCACGGAGGCGGCCGGGGGCGGGCTCCCCGGCGCGGACCGGCTCCCGGCCGGTGCGCCCGCCGCCGCCCCGGCGCCCCCCGAGCCGCAGGCCGTCCTCGCTCCGGTCAGCGACGCGGCCGTGTTCCTGGTCGTGACGGTCGCCCCCGGCGGCGAGGCGGTGGTCCGGGAACTGCTGCCGGATCTCGCCGGGCTGCGCCGGTCGGTCGGCTCGCGGGTGCCCGCCGGTGCGCTGACCTGCGTCACCAGCATCGGTTCGGGGCTCTGGGACCGGACGTTCGGCGGACCGCGCCCGGCCGGGCTGCACCCGTTCCGGGAGTTCGCCGGGGACCGGCACCGCGCCGTCTCCACGCCCGGCGACCTGCTCTTCCACATTCGCGCCCAGCGGATGGACCTCTGCTTCGAACTGGCCGTCCAGATCGCCGACCGGCTCGCCGGGGCCGCCGAGGTCGTGGACGAGGTGCACGGTTTCAAGTACTTCGACGAGCGGGACCTCATGGGCTTCGTCGACGGCACCGAGAACCCGGTCGGCCGGGCCGCCGAGGCCGCCGTCGTGATCGGCGCGGAGGACCGTGAGTTCGCCGGCGGAAGCTACGTCGTGGTGCAGAAGTACGTCCACGACATGCGGGCGTGGAACGCGCTGCCGGTCGAGGAGCAGGAGAAGGTGATCGGCCGCACCAAGTCCTCGAACATCGAGCTGGACGACGACGCCAAACCGGCCGACTCGCACGTGGCGCTGAACACCGTCACCGCCGCCGACGGCTCCCAGCTGCAGATCCTGCGCGACAACATGCCCTGGGGAACGGCCGGCCAGGGCGAGTTCGGTACCTACTTCATCGCGTACTCCCGCACCCCCGACGTCACCGAGCGGATGCTGGAGAACATGTTCGTCGGCAGCCCGCCGGGCACCTACGACCGCATTCTCGACTTCTCCTCGGCCGTCACCGGATCACTCTTCTTCACCCCCTCCGCCGCCTTGCTCGGCGACCTGCCCGATGCCCCTGGGCGGGCGGCGTCCGCCCACCGCCCGGAGGCCGTTGCCATCGCGACGGGCGGCGCGGGCACCCGCGCCGCCGACGGCTCGCTGGGCATCGGCAGCCTGAAAAGGAGCAACCCCCGATGAACAACCTGCACCGCGAACTGGCGCCCATCTCCGCCGCGGCCTGGGCCGAGATCGAGGAGGAGGTCAGGCGCACCTTCACCCTGCACGTCGCCGGGCGCCGCGTCGTCGACCTGCGCGGACCGGAGGGACCAACCCTCTCGGCGGTCGGGATCGGCCACCTCGACGACCTCGACCCGCCGGTCGAGGGCGCCGTCGCGCACGCGCGCCGCTCCCAGCCGATGGTGGAGCTGCGGGTGCCCTTCACCGTCGACCGGCGGGCGGTGGACGACGTGGAACGCGGCGCCAAGGACTCCGACTGGCAGCCGGTGAAGGACGCGGCGCTGACCATGGCCCGCGCCGAGGACCGGGTGGTCTTCGACGGCTACCGGCCCGCCGCCGTCGCCGGGATCCGGGAGGCGTCGACCAATCCGGCGCTGACCCTGCCCGAGGACGTCCGCGAGTACCCGAACGCCGTCAGCCGGGCCCTCACCGCGCTGCGGCTGGCCGGCGTGAGCGGCCCCTATTCGCTGCTGCTCGGGGCCGAGGCGTACACCGCCGTCAACGAGACCTCCGACCACGGCTACCCGGTGCACAACCACCTGGCCCGGCTGCTCGACGGGGAGATCATCTGGGCGCCCGCGATCGAGGGCGCGTTCCTGCTCTCCACCCGCGGCGGGGACTACGAGCTGCACCTCGGACAGGACCTGGCGATCGGTTACCACGCGCACGACACCGAGAGCGTCCAGCTGTACCTCCAGGAGTCGCTGACCTTCCTGATGTACACGGGTGAGGCGGTCGTCAGCCTCGCGCACGCGGCGCGGCCGGCCTGACGGCCGCCGTGGCCGGTGCGGGCATCCGTCGCCGCCCGGGCCCCAGCCGGTCGCTCCCGCTCAGGCGGGGGCCCGGCGGGGGCCCGGCGAGCTCAGGCGGACCCGAGCTCCACCCGGCGAAGGAACGGGCTGGGCTCGCCGTGCCAGGACACGTACAGGGCCTCGCGGGCCCGGGTGCAGGCGACGAACAGCAGGCTCAGCTCGCCGAGCAGGTCCTCGCGGTGCTGCTGGGCGTCCACCTCCACCGGTGTGAGGGCGTTGCGCATCGGGACGACGCCCTCCGACACGCCGGCCACCGCCATGCAGCGGAACTCCAGGCCCTTGAGGCGGTGCATGGTGCCGATCCGCACGCACCCCTCCTCGCCGGCCGGCGAGGAGGCCCCCGTCACGGCGTCGGTCACGGCGCCCGTCACGGCGGCCGGGATGCCGGCCCGGGTGAGGGCGGCGGCGACGTCCCGGCCGAACTGGACGAACCGGACGGCGATGCCGATCTGGTCGGCGGGTATCGCGCTGACCGTCAGCCACTGCGACACCTGCTGCGCCAGGGCGTCGAGCTCGGCGGCCTTGGTCGGGTGGCCGGAGGTCACCGGGCGGCTGCCGTGGAAGGCGGAGCGGTAGTCACCGAGGCGATCCGCGCCGCCGTCCATGTCGTCGACCGCCTCACCCGCGAGCAGGGCGGTGGCCCAGGCGACGATCTCGTGCGTGGAGCGGTAGTTGATCCGGAGCCGGTGCGAGCGGCCGGTGACGGCGATGCCCATGCCGCGCAGCGACACCTTGTTCCCGTAGATCCGCTGGTGGGGGTCGCCGGCGATGAACAGGTCGTCCGGGCGGCCGGGTTCGGTGGCGGCGCGCAGCAGGCGCCACTGGGCCGGGTGGAGGTCCTGCGCCTCGTCGACGAGGACGTGCCGGAACAGCCGGCGGCCGCCGTCGGTGCCCCGCGCGTCCAGGATCCGCGCGGCCTCGTCGCACACCTGGTGGAAGGTCCAGGTGTCGGCGGCCCGGAGCTCCTCGGTGAACGCGGTGACGGCACGCCAGACCTCGGCCCGCTTGAGCGGCCCGAGTGCCGTGCCGCGTCCGGCCCTTGACGCCCTGAGGTACTCCTCGGCAGTGCCGATCGACTGGGCGAGCACGACGTGCCGCCACTCCTGGTCCAGGAACTCCGCGCTGTGCCCGAGGCCGAGCCGGCGGGCGATCCGGCCCCAACGGGCCGTGACGGCACGCTGGTCGGTGAGGATGCTGAGGCGCCGGGTGCCCCGGCTGCCGCGCAGGATCTCGGCGGCGAGCGCGTCGATGTTGACCACCCGGACCCGGCGGCGCTGTTCCGGGTCCGTCATCAACAGGTTCAGGCTGCGCTGGAGTTCGGCGGCGAGATCCCGGGTGAAGGTGGTCAGCAGGATCGAGTCGTCGGGGGTGTCGTCGGGGAGTGCGGCGGCCAGGTGGGCCGCGCGGTGCAGGGCGACGACGGTCTTTCCGGTGCCGGGTCCGCCGGTGACCCGGGCCGGCCCGCTGAACGAGGGGCGGTAGGCGATCCGGTGCTGGGAGGGGTGCAGGAAGACCCGCCAGGCGTCGAAGGGACGCTCCAGCAGTTCCATCAGTTCGGCCGGTCCGGAGACCAGCGTGATCCGGCCCCGGGCCCGGGCCATCGCGGCGGTCAGACCGTCCTTCGGGGAGTCGTCGCCGGCGCCGGCGCCGGCGGTGCTCCCGGAGCCGGCGGCGAGCTGGGTCTGCACGATCTCGCGCCAGACGTCCTCGGCGCTCATGCCGGCGGCCAGCCCGAACAGCACGTCGTGCTGGTGTTCGGGGAGGATCGGGCGCAGCGCGTCCAGCAGTTCCTCCGAGTCGAGCCGGCGGGCGATCGGCAGGATCTGGGCGTCGATGCCGAGCCGGGTCAGGTCGCTGTCGGAGACGTGGGCGAACAGCGGGCGGGCGACGCCGTCCCCGGTGGCCCGGGCCAGCCCGGGGCCGAGCTGTTCCAGTGCGATGTCGTTGCGCAGTTCGATGCCCTCGGTCGCCGCGTTGACGGTGGCCCGGTGCTTGAGCGCCCAGTCGATCGCGTCGTCGTGCGGCAGGACCTTCAGCAGCAGGAAGCTGTCGCCGTCCTCGGGGGCCAGTACGACCCCGCGGTAGAACCGGTCGATCCGGATGGTCTTCAGCCGGGCGTCCCGGGCGTGGTTCAGCTTCTCCAGGTGCTGCCCGGTGGCCGAGGAGTGCTCGAACTTGTCGAAGGCGTCGGCGACCTTCGTGCGCACCTTCTTCTCCAACTGGGCGAACTCGCGCAGGAAGTCCTTGTGGAGCCCGAGCGTCGGCATGCGAAGTCCTCTCACGGCGTCGTCGGTCGGTGCGGACCCGGCACGGGATGATCACCCTACTGGTCCGCTCCGGGCACGACCGAAAGGGTGCGGCGGCCGGAAGCACCCCCGCAGGCGGCGCCACGGCGGTCGTGACGCGGGTGTGCTGGACAGCACCGGTGGCGAGGATGGCATGGTTCCCCCATGGCCTCCCCCGCACCGAGAGGGGCGGCCGCCGTGCTCCGGCCGCGCGCCGGGACCTTACGCGAAGGAGCCGACGCCGTGCGTCCCACCGCCCCAGAGCCGCGCTTCCTGGTGATCGGCGAGTGCGTCGCCGACATCGTCCGCACGCCCGGCCGGCCCGACCGGACGCACCCCGGCGGGAGCCCGGCCAACGTCGCGTACGGGCTGGCGCGGCTCGGCCGCCGGGCCGCGCTGGTGACCCAGCTCGGGGCGGACGCCGACGGCGAGTTGATCCGGGCCCACCTGGGCTCCGCCGGGGTGGAGGTCCTCACGGCCGGCGACGGTGCCCGGACGCCGGCCGCCGTGGTGACCCTGGACGCCGAAGGACACGCCTCGTACGCCTTCGAGATCGGCTGGACGCTGAGCGCCGTGGCGGTGCCCTTCCGGCCGGACCACGTGCACATCGGATCGATCGCGGCGGTCACCGAGCCGGGCGCCGACACCGTCCTGGCGCAGGTGGAGTCGGTGCGGTCGGGTGCCTCGGTGAGCTACGACCCCAACGTGCGGCCCGCGCTGATGGGTGACCACTCCCGGGCGGTGGCGCGGGTGGAGCGCTGCGTCGCGCTGAGCGACCTGGTGAAGGCCAGCGACCAGGATCTCGACTGGCTCTACCCGGGGCAGCCGTACGAGCGGATCGCCGAACGCTGGCTGGATCTCGGTCCGGGCACCGTCCTGGTCACCCGGGGCGGTGCCGGTTCGCTGGCCCTCGGCCGGCAGGGACGGGCGGAGGTCGCCGCGCGCGCCGTCACGGTGGCGGACACCGTCGGCGCGGGGGACTCCTACACGGCGGCGACCCTGGACGCGATGGCGCGCCTGGACGCCCTCGGGAGCGCGAACCGGGCCCGGCCGGCCGGTTGGGACGCCGGAACGCTCGCGCGGATCGCCCGGTACGCGGGGGCGGCGGCCTCGGTCACCGTCTCCCGAGCGGGCGCCAACCCGCCGGACGCCGCCGAACTGCGGTCCGCGATGGGTGGGGCGGGGCTCGGCTAGGGCGCCGGGTCGGCGAGGACGGCGCCGGTCCACGGGCCGGCTCGCCGGCGCACCCCCACGCCTTCGGCCACCGGCGCCCCGCGGGGGACGCGGCCCACCGGGAGGGTGGGCGATCCCGGCGACGAGCGGATCGCCCTCGCGCGGCGTGCGAGCAGTACGTATCGGGAACGAAGGCTTCTCGACGGCTTGTCCGTCCACGAATTGACGGGGTGGGCTACCCGTTCTTTTGTTCCGACGCGTAACCTATGCCGAGGGCGCGGCCGATCGGTCGGCGCCCTGCTCCTCCGAGCCCTCCGGGCCGGAGTTTCGAGCGGGCCTTGGTCCGTACCAAGTGCCGATTTCGTTGCCTCCCGGTCACCTTCGAGGCGCCCTCTGCACCCCCAGCATCGATTCGGTAAAGAGGTCTAGTCCTCTATCTCGGGGTGGTGCACTCTGACTCACGCAGCAAGACGGCGCCCCGCGACCTCGACCGGACGCAGGCGCACACCCAGTGGAGTACCTGCTGCGGCCGCGCGCACGGCCGCACGCACCAAACCGGACGACGACTCCGGGCCACGGCGGGCCGACCGTGCCACCCGGCCCCCACCTGCCCGTCCCCCACTCTCAGAAGCCCCCGCACCGGTGGCTTCAGATCAACGCAGAAAGCGGTAACTCCTGTGAACCGATCTGTACTTCTCCTCTCGGCGGCCTGTGCCACCGGTGCCCTGGTGCTCACGGGTTGCGGCAGCAGCACCAAGAGCGGCGGGGACTCCGCGGGCGGCACCACGACCATCAAGCTCGTCGCGGCCGACTACGGTGACAAGGCGTCAAACAGCTCGAAGACCTACTGGGACGCGGTCGCGACCGCCTTCACCGCGGCCAACCCGAAGATCAAGGTCGATGTCCAGGTCGTCAACTGGAACGACATCGACAAGCAGGTCAAGACGATGATCCAGTCCGGCAACTACCCGGACGTCCTGCAGACCGGCGGCTACGCCGACAAGGTCGCCGACGACCTGCTCTACAAGGCCACCGACGTGCTCTCGCCGGCCACCCAGTCGAACTTCATCGACACCTTCTCCAAGGCCGGCCAGGTCAAGGGCACCCAGTACGGCATCCCGTTCGTCTCCTCGGCCCGCGCCTTCTTCTACAACAAGGCGATCTTCACCCAGGCCGGCATCACCGAGGCCCCCAAGACCTGGGACGACGTGAAGAAGGACGCCGACCTGATCAAGGCCAAGGTCCCGGGCGTCACCCCCTACGCGCTGCCGCTCGGTCCCGAGGAGGCCCAGGGCGAGAGCATGATGTGGGAGCTCGGCAACGGTGGCGGGGTCACCGACGCCTCCGGCAAGTACACCATCAACTCGGCCGCCAACGTCGAGACCTTCAACTGGCTGAAGACCAACCTGGTCGCCACCGGTGACACCTACCCGAACCCGGCCACCACGGACCGCAAGACCGCCTTCGCGGACTTCGCCGCCGGCAAGGCCGCGATGCTCAACGGTCACCCCTCGCTGATCCAGATGTCCAAGGACGGCAAGGTCGACTACGGCACCGCCGCGATCCCCGGCAAGAGCGGCCCGCTGGCCTCCACCCTCGGCGTTGCCGACTGGATGATGGCGTTCAAGAAGAACGGCCACCAGGAGCAGGTCAAGTCGTTCCTCGACTTCGCCTTCAACAAGGAGAACACGCTCAAGTTCGACGAGCTGTACAACCTGATGCCGGTCACCAAGGACACCCTGGCCGACATGACCGCCAGCGGCAAGCACGCCGACCTGGCCCCGTTCTTCGCCCTGCTCCCGCAGGCCTCCTTCTACCCGCTGGGCGACACCAGCTGGGACGCCGTCTCCGCCGAGATCAAGAAGAGCGGTGGCAGCGCGGTCTCCGGTGACCCGACCGCCGTCCTCGGCGACCTGCAGAAGAAGGCCGAAGCCGCGGTCGCGAACAAGTAACACCCCTCGGGCCGGTGCCGGCCACCACACCGGCACCGGCCCGACGCCGCACCACCGCTCCGCCCCGTACCGCCGCTCCTTCGAGCCGCACCCGCGCGTACCCCTCGTACTCCGCGTCGCAGGCACGTACCGCGCCCCACCACCGCACACCGTGTGCCGGCCGACGCCGCGCACACCAAGGGAAGGCCTTACCCCGTGTCGCTCAAGACCGCCGAGCCCGGTGCCGACCGGGCACGCCGGGGCACTCCGGCGGGCAGGCGCTCCGGCCTGGCCCGGCTCGGTCCGCTGCCCTGGATCGCCCCTGCCGTTCTGTTGATCCTGTTCGTGGTGCTCTGGCCCGTCTACGAGATGGTCCACACCTCGTTCCTGCGCATCAGCACCACCGGCTTCGTCCGCGGGACGGCCGGCTTCGACAAGTACACCAAGCTGTTCGACGAGCCCGACTTCCTGCCCGTGCTCGGCTGGACGGTCATCTGGACCGTCGCCGTCGTCATCCTCACCATGGTGCTCTCGCTCGCCCTGGCGCAGCTGTTCAACCAGCAGTTCCCCGGCCGCCGGCTCACCCGCTGGGCACTGATCGCGCCCTGGGCCGCCTCCGTGCTGATGACCGCCATCGGCTTCAAGTGGATGCTCGACCGCACCGCCGGCGTCCTCAACACGGCGCTCACCGACCTCGGCATCATCGACCACCCCCAGGACTGGCTCGGCGACCCCGGCTCCGCCAAGCCCTGGATGATGCTCGTCGCCGTCTTCGTCTCGCTGCCGTTCACCACCTACACCCTCCTGGCCGGCCTGCAGACCGTGCCCGCCGAGGTCTACGAGGCCGCCAAGGTCGACGGCACCGGCCCCTGGCAGACCTACCGGCTGATCACCCTGCCCCTGCTGCGCCCGGCCCTGCTCGTCGGCCTGGTCATCAACCTGATCAACGTCTTCAACTCCTTCCCCGTCATCTGGGGCATGACCCAGGGCGGTCCGAACAGCGACACGGCCACCAGCACCGTCTTCGCCTTCCAGCTGATGAACACCGACATCGGTGAGTCGGCGGCCATGTCCGTCATCAACTTCGGCCTGGTCGTACTCATGGTCCTGGTCTTCCTCAAGGTCAGCCGCTGGAACCAGGAGGAGAACTGATGACTCAGCCCAGCACCGCCGCCGCCCCCGCCGCCCCCGCCCCCGCGGTCACCGCCCCCGCCGGTCCCGTCAGGGCGAACGCCAGGCCGCGCCGCACCATCCGCCCGCGCACCGTCGTCATCGCCTCGGTCGCCTGGCTGCTCGCCGCGCTCTTCCTCATCCCCTACCTGGAGATGGTGGTCACCGCGCTGCGGCCCGCGGACGAGCTGCGTGACGCCACGTACCTGCCCTCGCACTTCGAGTGGTCCAACCTCGTCAACGTCTGGACCGACTCCACCCTCGGCGGCAACCTGCGGGTCACCCTGCTCGTCGCCGGCGGCTCCACCCTGCTCGTCCTGCTGGTGGCGCTGCCCGCCGCCTACTACACCGCCCGCATCAAGTACCGCGGCCGCAAGATCTTCCTGCTGCTCGTCCTCGTCACCCAGATGTTCCAGCCCACCTCGCTGCTGGTCGGTCTGTACCGCGAGTTCTACCAGTTCGACATGCTCAACTCCGTGTGGACGCTGATCATCTGCAACGCCGCCTTCAACCTGGCGTTCGCGATCTGGATCCTCACCGCCTACATCTCCTCCATCCCCGTCGAGCTGGAGGAGGCCGCCCAGATCGACGGTCTCGGCCGCCTCGGCGCACTGCGCCGCGTGACGATCCCGCTCGCCATGCCCGGCATCGTCACCGCGCTGATCTTCACCTTCATCTCGGCCTGGAACGAGTTCGTGATGGGTCTGCGCCTGACCACGGTGCCCGAGAGCCAGCCGCTGACCGTCGGCATCAACAACTTCATCGGCAACTACACCGTCCAGTGGAACTACCTCTTCGCCGGCTCGGTCGTCGCCATCCTGCCCGTCATCGTCCTGTTCGCGGTCATCGAGCGCCAGGTCGTCTCCGGCCTCACCGCCGGATCCGTGAAGTAACTCACGGGCAAGGGGAGTTCACCGCGATGCCGACGACACGGGAGGAGCGGCGCCGTGGCTTCCAGGATCTGGTGGAGCTGCTGGAGACGCTGATGCGCGACTCCCTCCGGGAGGAACTCGGCGGCTACTACGGCAACGTGACCATGCCGCTCCAGCGAGCGGCCGGGCTCGGGCCGATCAGCACCACCAGGCGGGCCGCCCGGACGGCCGGCGAGCGGCTCGGTTGGGACACCTACACCTACCTGGTCGACGGCATGTTCATCATCCGCGACCGCAGGCGGGCCCCGGAGGAGATCCGGTTGCCGGCGGTCCCGGCCGGCAGCCGACCGGACGGCACCCTCTGAGTCGCAACTCCTGGCCCGTGGCGGCTCCGCCCCGGAACCGACCCTCGGCGTCGGCTCCGGGGCGGAGCCGTTCCGGCGGGCCGGCCGGGGATCCTGCGGACGCCGCGGGCCCGGTACCCGCCGTGACATCGCGGCCGATCAGCCCACGCCGTCCGACAGCCGGACGAAGTGGCGCCCGGCGTCCAGCAGTTCGGGGACGGCGGCGGCGATCCCGGCCGCCGTGCCGCCGCCCGGTTGGTTCATGTGGGCCAGGACGATCGCACCCGGGCCGGCGGCGCCCACCTCCCGGCGGACCTGCTCGGCACTGAAGGTCGCGCCGCCGTCGCCGTTCACCGTGAAGCCCGCGAACCGTTCGCCGAGGTCGTCGACGATCCGGGCCGCGACGTCGTCGAGGTACGCGGTGCCGGAGCGGAAGAAACGCGGCGGCCGCCCCAGCAGGCGGGTGAGCCCGGCCCGGTTGCCCGCGATCTCGTCGAAGACCTCGCCCGCGTCCCGGGTGCCGTCGATGCCGTAGGCGGAGCGCCCGGACACCGACAGCGGGCAGTGCCGGGTGCCGTGGTTGGCGATCTCGAACAACGGGTCGGCGGCCAGCTGCCGGAAGACCGATGGATTGGCCTCGATCCAGCGGGAGTTGAGGAAGAGGGTGGCCGGCACCCGGTGCTCGCGCAGGAACCCGGTCAGTGCCTCGTCGTAGCCGCTGCCCTGCGGGCCGCCGCAGGCGTCGAAGGTCAGCGCGATCGCTCCGGCGTCGGTCGCGGTGGGCGACAGGCGGCTGATCACTCCCGGAGCGTCGAAGCCCCAACCGGTCGGCTCCGCAGCGCCGTAGCGGGCGACCACCTCCTCCCGGGTGACGCCGGCGGGCGGCGGGACGGCGTCACCCGAAGGGCTCGCCGCGGTGGCCGCCGGCGATGCCCCGGGCGGCTGCGCCCCGGTGCGGTCCGGGTTCGGCGGTCCTGACCGGGTGCCGGCCGGGGAACGGTCGGGGCCCGGCCGGCACCCGGTCAGGGCGCCGCCGGCCAGCGCGGCCAGCAGCGTCCGGCGACTCGACGGCATCCTGTACCTCCCGTGTCCGCCCGCGGCACCCGTCGTGCGGGCTCCCGCCGCTTCCGGCCGGGCGGTGGCTGGACCGACCGTAGGCGCCCGGCCCGGGAGAGCGGACGGGAACACGCCGGTCGCGGCGCGGCAGCACCCGATCGGCCGGGTGCGCCCCGGCCGATCGGGTGCCGGGATCGCCCCGGCCGGCGGTCAGCGGTGGCTGAGCCAGCTCATCGCGGCGGTCGGCTTCCCGGTGTAGTCGAACATCGCCTGGTTCTCCCAGGCGTCCTGGGAGGTGGGGTCGGCCGGATCCCAGCCGTTGCCCGCGACGGCCGTCCAGGTCGGCTCCCAGTAGAAGGCCCCGATGCCCTTGCCGTTCGGTACCGCCTCGACCACGTTCAGCACGTCGCGGAAGTTCGCGGCCTGGCCGGCCTGGGTGGCGTCGTAGCCGGCCACCAGCTGGGAGGAGGTGGCGATGTTGTTCTCCAGGCTGTCCTTGTTGGCCAGGGTGAAGGGGTAGGCCGTCTCGGCGACGAAGACCTGCTTGCCGTAGCGGGCGGCCATGTCGTCCAGGGTGGTCTGCAGGTCGCTGAGCGGCCCGTGCCAGTAGCCGTAGTAGGAGAGGCCGATGGCGTCGAACGGCACCCCGTAGGAGACGGCGTTGTCGTAGAACGTCCGGGCTCCCGCGTCGTCACCGCCCTTGGCCAGGTGCAGCGCCACCTTGGTCGAACTGCTCACCGCCTTGGCGGCGTTGGCACCCTGGGTGAGCAGGGCCGCCAGGTTGGACCAGTTGGCCGTCGATCCCTCGGACCACAGGATGCCGCCGTTGATCTCGTTGCCGACCTGGACCATGTCGGCCGTGGTGCCCTGGGCCTTCAGGCCGTTCAGCACGTCGTAGGTGTGGTTGTAGACCGCCGTCTTGAGCTGCGCGAGGGTGTAGGCGGACCAGGCGGAGGGCTTGGTCTGCTTGCCCGGGTCGGCCCAGGTGTCGGAGTAGTGGAAGTCGATCAGCACCTTCATGCCGAGGGCCTTCGCACGCTTGGCCATGGCCAGCACCTGGGTCTTGGTGTTGTACCCGTCGGCGGGACCGACCCAGACCTTGAGCCGGACGTAGTCGGCGCCGGCCGAGTGCAGGATGCTCAGCGCGTCGCCGGTGGCGCCGGAGGAGTTGAGGTAGACGCCGCCCTTGTCCTCGCTCTTCTTGAGGGTGGAGACGTCCACTCCGCGCGCGGTCAGGCCGGTGCTGCCGGCGGCGAAGGACACGTCGTCGACGTTGAGCCAGTTCCCGGCGTTCGCGTCGGAGTTGATGCTGATGGTGCACTGGCCGCCGGTGACCGCGACCGAGGTGACCAGCCGGATCCAGGCCCCGTTCGGGGTGGGCGGCAGGTCGGTGCGCTGTTCGGCGCCGCCGCAGTTGCGCAGCGCCAGGTAGGCGGAGTTCTGCCCGCCGCTGGAGCGCACCCAGGCGGTGAGCGTGTAGGTGCCGTTGGCCAGGCCGGAGAGGTACTGGTACGTCTCGACCTTGTACGCGCTCGCGGACCAGTGGGTCAGCCGGTAGGAGCCGCCGTGGCCGCCGGCCTCGGTGTAGGAGGCGGCGCTCTGGCCCCCGGCGGAGTAGGCGGTCCAGCCGGCGGGGGTGGCGGTGGCGGCGCCGCCGGTTTCGAAGCCGGCGTTGGTGAGTGTGGTCGCTGCCTGCGCCCCGGCGGCCGGGAGCGCGACGACGGCGGCGGAGGTGAGGAGCATGGTGGCGGCGCCGCCGGTGAGCAGGCGCTTGAGTCCCTGGTGCATCGTCATCCTTGGCGATGAGGCGGGGTGGGGGAGGTGGTACGGGCCGCCCCGGTGGTGGCGGGCGGGGTGGTGCGGGCCGCCCCGCGGGTTCCGGGGCGGGGTGTGCCGAGGGAGGGGGACTGCCGGGAGCCCGCCGGGGCAGTGGCGGGCTCCCGGACCGCCCGGGCACGTTGGGGGCGCGACCGGACGGGGACCTGCGGGGGCCGACCCTCAGCGGCCCCGGCAGGTGGTCGGGGGGATCACAGGTGGACGACCCGGGTGGAGTTGCCGGGGACGTCCAGCGCGCCGCGGACGGCGCTGCCGGTGAGCAGTTCGACGCCGTCGCCGGGCAGCGGCACCACGGCGTCCTCGTCGGTGTGGTTGATCACGAAGAGGTACCGGCCCAGCTCGCCGGCTCGCTCCACCACCTCGACGTCGCGCGGGAGTTCGCGCTCGGGCAGGCCGGCCTCGGCGGCGGCGCGAGCCAGTACGGTGTCCAGTCCGGCAGCGTCGAGGCGGCTGGAGACGTACCACGCGGAGCCGGTGCCCAGGGCGTGGCGGGTGACGGCGGGGTGGCCGGCGGTGGGGCCGTCGGCGTACGTCCAGAGCGTGCCGGCGCCCTGCGGGACGACCCACTCGGCCCAGCCGTCGGCGGTCAGATCGCCCGCCGCGCCGGTGAGCCGCACGCTCTGGCCGGCCCGCAGCGGCGCGAACTCCTCGATCGTCAGGCCGAGTACGTCCCGCAGCGCACCGGGGTGGGGGCCCGCGTGGACGGTGTCGTGCTCGTCGACGATGCCGGAGAAGTACGAGACGACGAGGGTGCCGCCGCCCTCGACGTACCGGCGCAGGTTCTGCCCGGCCGCCTCGGTCATCAGGTAGAGCGCGGGGACGAGCACCAGCGGGTAGCCGGTGAGATCCGCCTCGGGGTGCGCGAAGTCCAGCGTCAGGTGGCGGTCGTAGCCGGCCGCGTACCAGGCGTCGGCGCGCTCGCGGGCGTCGAGTTCGACGCTCGGGCGCCACTCCAGCTTCTGCGCCCACCAGGACTGCCAGTCCCAGAGCACCGCCGCGTCGGCCACCACCCGGCTGTCGCGGATGCCGGCCAGCGAGGTCAGGTCGGAGCCGAGGGCGACCACCTCGCGCCAGATCCGGCTGTCGGTGCCGGCGTGCGGGAGCATCGCGGAGTGGAACTTCTCGGTGCCGTAGCGCGAGGCCCGCCACTGGAAGAACATCGCTCCCTCCGAGCCGCGCGCGACGTGCGCGAGGCTGTTGCGGGCCAGCTCGCCCGGCCGCTTGGCGAGGTTGCGGGGCTGCCAGTTGACCGCGCCGGTGGAGTGCTCCAGCAGCAGCCAGGGCTTGCCGCCGGCCACCGAGCGGGTGAGGTCGGCGGACATCGCGAGGTTCACGTGGTTGCGTTCGGCCTCGGCGACCAGGTAGTGGTCGTTGGAGACCAGGTCCACCTCGCGTCCCCAGGCCCAGTAGTCGACGGACTCGCACTGGGAGAGGGCGGTCATGAAGTTGGTGGTGACCGGCACCCCGGGGGCGAGGCGGTGCAGGATGTCGCGCTCGCTCCGGAAGTTCTCCAGCATGGCGTCGCTGGTGAACCGGGCCCAGTCGAGCTGCTGGGCGGGGTTGCAGGCGGTCGGGGTGAGCCGGGGCGGACGGATGTCCTCCCAGCGGTTGTAGTGCTGGCCCCAGAACGGCGTGCCCCAGGCCGCGTTGAGCTCCTTGACGGTGGTGTGGCGGGCGGCGAGCCAGCGTCGGAAGTGCGCGGCGGACTCCTCGCAGTAGCAGGCGCTCACCGGCACGCCGTACTCGTTGTGTACGTGCCACAGGGCGAGCGCGGGGTGGTCCGCGTAGCGCAGCGCGAGCTGCTCGGTGATGCCCGCGGCGGCGGCCCGGTAGGCGGGGGAGCTGTGGCAGATCGCGCCGCGTCCGCCGAACTCGTACCGGACGCCCTCGCGGGAGACCGGCAGGGCCTCGGGATGCTCCCGGTAGAACCAGGCGGGCGGGACGACGGTGGGCGTGCCGAGGTCGACCCTGATGCCCGCCTCGTGCAGCAGGTCCAGCAGCCGGTCGAGCCAGCCGAACTCGTACCTGCCCCGCTCGGTCTCCAGCAGCGACCAGGAGAAGATCCCGACGCTGACCATGGTGACCCCGGCCTCCCGCATCAGCCGGACGTCCTCGGGCCAGACCTCCTCGGGCCACTGCTCGGGGTTGTAGTCGCCGCCGTAGGCGAGCGCGTCCAGGCCGACCGGAGCGGTGGGCCCGGCCGCGGGGCGCGGGGCCGCGGCCGGGGTGGTGGCGCGGCTCGGCAGGTGATCCATGGGTGCTCCATCAGGCAGGTCTGCGTACGGCTGTGCTGTGCGGTGTCCCGGGCTTGCTGTGAACGTGCACAGTCGAAGGTCGTTGTGTTTCGCATAGATAACCGTACGACTCCGGGGATTGACAAGTGTCCGGCCGGTTTCCGTACTGTGAACGTGCACAAGCCGCAGTCACAGGGCCCGCCCCGTCGCTGGGCGGCCGACCGGCGCGCTCCCCCCATGTGCGAACCCCGCGCGACCCCCGTGCGAACCCCGTGCGAATCCCGTGCGAACCCCGTGCGAACAACCGCCCGGATCCGCACGGGCCCCGCAGGCCCCCACCCCCACAGACCCAGCCGTGATCCTCGGGAGGATTCATGCACCGTCGCCTCGCCCTCGCCGCAGCCGCCGCACTCTCCGGCGCGCTCGTCCTCACCGCCTGCGGCAGCAGCGGAGGCGGCTCCGACACGGCCGCCAAGGCCGCCGCCGGCCCGGTGAAGCTGACCTTCTGGTCCTGGACCCCGAACATGGACAAGGTCGCCGAGATCTGGAACCAGGCCCACCCCGACATCCAGGTCAGCGTCCAGAAGCAGGCCTCCGGCGACGACGCGGTCACCAAGACCATCACCGCCGCCAAGGCCGGCAACGCGCCCGACCTCGTCCAGGCCGAGTACCAGGCGCTGCCCACCCTGGTCAGCAACGACGTGCTCGCCGACATCGCCAAGCAGGCGGGCGCCGCCAAGGACAAGTTCGCCGCCGGTGTCTGGCAGCAGGTCACCCTCGGCTCCGACGCCGTCTACGCGATTCCCGAGGACAGCGCCCCGCTGGCGCTCTACTACCGCCAGGACCTCTTCCAGCAGTACGGCCTCAAGGTGCCCACCACCTGGGCCGAGTTCGCGGACGCCGCCCGGCAGCTGAAGCAGAAGGACCCGGCCAAGGCGCTGACCACCTTCTCCTCCAACGACTCCGGCCTCTTCGCCGGCCTCGCCCAGCAGGCCGGCGCCAAGTGGTGGACCAGCTCGGGCGACACCTGGAAGGTCGGCATCGACGACGCCGCCACCAGGAAGGTCGCCGACTTCTGGGGCGGTCTGGTCAAGGAGGGCGCGATCGACAACCAGCCGATGTACACCCCGGCCTGGAGCAAGGCGCTGAACGACGGCACCCAGATCGCCTGGGTCAGCGCGGTCTGGGCGCCCGGCGTCTTCACCAGCTCCGCCCCGGACACCAAGGGCAAGTGGGCCATCGCCCCGCTCCCGCAGTGGAACGCGGGCGAGTCGGTCACCGGCAGCTGGGGCGGTTCCACCACCGGCGTCACCACCGGCGCGGCCAAGGCCGGCCACGCGGACGCCGCCGCACAGTTCGCCACCTGGCTGAACACCGACCCGCAGGCCGTGGCCGCCCTGGTCAAGGAGGCCGGCATCTACCCGGCGGCCACCGCCGCGCAGAGCGGTGACGCCCTCGCCACGGCGCCGGACTTCTTCTCCGACCAGCCGGACTTCTACACCCGGGCCGCCGAGATCGCGAAGAACACCGCCCCCGCCGCCTGGGGGCCGAACGTCAACGTCGCGTACTCCACCTTCAAGGACGCCTTCGGCAAGGCCGCCCAGGACAAGAGCGACTTCTCCGCCGCGCTGAGCGCGATGCAGCAGGCCACCGTCGCCGACCTGAAGAAGAACGGCTTCACGACGGAGGGCTGAGCCGCCCCGCCCGCACCCGGGGCTGCGCCGCCGCAGCCCCGGGCCCCGCCCCCACCGCCCCCTGATTCGAGGACAGCCATGGCCGCACCGGCGCCCCCCTCCACCAGGCCCGCCCGGCGCCTGGCCCCGTACGCCTTCCTCACCCCCGCCGTCATCCTGTTCGCGCTGTTCTTCGCGCTGCCGATCGGCTACGCCGTCTACCTGAGCTTCCGGGCCGTCCACATCAAGGGCCTCGGTCTCGGCTCGCACGCCCGCACCGAGGTCTGGGCGGGCCTGTCCAACTACAGCAGCGCACTCACCGACTCCGAGCTGCTGTCCGGCTCCGGACGCACCCTGCTGTACGGCGCCCTGCTGGTGCCGACCATGCTCGGGGGCGCGCTGCTCCTCGCCCTGATGCTGGACACCCCCCGGGTACGGCTCCGGGCCTTCTCCCGGCTGGCGATCTTCCTGCCGTACGCCGTCCCCGGCATCGTCGCCTCGCTGCTCTGGGGCTTCCTGTACCTGCCGACCGTCAGCCCCGGCTACTTCCTGCTCGCCCGGGCCGGCATCGGCGGGCCCGACCTGCTGCACGGCAACGGGCTGTTCGTGGCGCTGGCCAACATCGCGGTCTGGGGCGGTACCGGCTTCAACATGATCGTCATCTACACGTCGCTGCGGGCCCTTCCCGCCGACCTGTACGAGGCCGCCCGCCTGGACGGCTGCTCGGAGCTGCAGATCGCGCTGCGGATCAAGATCCCGATGGTGGCCCCCTCGCTGGTGCTCACCTTCTTCTTCTCGATGATCGCGACCCTCCAGGTGTTCAGCGAGCCGATGACGCTCAAGCCGCTGACCAACTCCCTGAGCTCCACCTGGAGCCCGCTGATGAAGGTCTACCGCGACGCCTTCGTCCAGGGCGACATCTACTCCGCCGCCGCGACCTCGGTGGTCATCGCCGTCGTGACGCTGATCCTGTCCTTCGGCTTCCTCAAGCTGGTCAACAAGCGCTCCGACGGAGGCAGCTGAGATATGAGCACCGACCTGACCCGGCGGGCCGTGCCCGCCGCCCGCCGCCGCACCGCGCCCGCGCCGGGCTCCACCCCCGGCGGTCCCGCCGCGCCGCGCCGGCGCACCGCCTGGACACCCACCCTGATCCTGCTGCTCGGCGCGGTCTACTGCCTGGTCCCGATCGTCTGGGTGGTGATGGCCGCCAGCAAGAGCAGCCAGGAGCTCTTCACCACCTTCACCTTCGCCCCGGGCAGCGGCCTGCTCCACAACCTGGCCGACCTCTCGCACTACCGGGACGGCGTCTACTGGAGGTGGCTGGCCAACTCGGCGCTCTACGCGGGCGTCGGCGCGCTGCTCTCCGCCGCGCTGTCCGGCGTGACGGGATACGCGCTGGCCAAGTACCGGTTCAAGGGGCGCACCGCGCTGTTCAACATCCTGCTGGCCGGTGTGCTCATGCCGCCGGTGACGCTGGCCGTGCCGCAGTACCTGCTGATGGCGAAGGCCGGCCTGGCCGACAGCTACTGGTCCGTGCTGCTGCCCAGCATCGTCAGCCCGTACGGCATCTACCTGGCCCGGATCTACGCCGCCGCCGCCGTGCCGGACGAGGTGGTCGAGGCGGCCCGGGTGGACGGTGCGCGCGAGTTCCGGCTGTTCCGCAGCATCGCGCTGCCGATCATGGTGCCGGGGCTGGTCACCGTCTTCCTCTTCCAGTTCGTGGCGATCTGGAACAACTTCCTGCTGCCGTACATCATGCTCGGCGACGACCACAAGTTCCCGGTCACCGTCGGCCTGTACTCGCTGCTCCAGCAGGGCGCCAACGCGCCGGCCCTCTACACCCTGGTGATCACCGGAGCGCTGCTCTCCGTGGTACCGCTGATCGCGCTGTTCCTGGGGCTCCAGCGCTACTGGCGCATCGATCTGCTCTCCGGGGCCGTAAAGTCCTGACCGTCCGCCAGTACCGTTTGTTGAGGAAGCGACCATGACGGAACCCGCGCCCCGGGGCCGGGCCACCGGAAAGACCCGGCGGCCGCCCACCATCCACGACGTGGCCGCCGAGGCCGGTGTCTCCCGCGGGACCGTCTCGCGGGTGCTGCAGGGCGGACACAACGTCAGTCCGGCGGCGCTCGCGGCGGTGAACGCCGCGATCAGGAAGCTCGGCTACGTCGTCAACCGGCACGCCCGCAACCTGGTCACCCAGCGCTCCAACTCGGTCGCCTTCCTGCTCACCGAACCGCAGGAGCGCTTCTTCGAGGATCCCAACTTCACCACCCTGCTGCGGGGCTGCACCGCGGCGCTGGGCGAGCACGACATCCCGCTGCTGCTGATGACGGCCGGCAACGAGCCCGAGCGCCGCCGGGTCGCGCGCTACCTGGCGGCCGGGCACGTGGACGGCGTCCTGCTGGTCTCCTCGCACAGCGGCAACCCGATGCTGGAGCAGCTGCGGGAGGCCGCCGTCCCGGTGGTCTCCTGCGGTAAGCCGCTCGGCCAGCGCGGGCGCGTCTCCTACGTGGCGGCGGACGACCGGGAGGGGGCCAAGGACATGGTTCGCCACCTGCTCGACTCCGGCCGGCGCCGGGTCGCCACCATCGCCGGCCCGCAGGACACGCCCGGCGGGGTGGAACGGCTCTACGGCTACCGCGAGGTGCTCGGCGAGTACGGCATCGCCTACGACGAGCGGCTGGTGGCGGTCGGCGACTACAGCCGGGCCGGCGGCGAGGCGGCCATAGTGCGGCTGCTCGCCGACGCGCCCGACCTGGACGCGGTCTTCGTCGCCTCCGACCTGATGGCGGACGGCGCACTGGTCGCACTGGAGCGCTCGGGGCGCAGCGTCCCGGGCGACGTGGCGGTCGGCGGCTTCGACGACTCGCCGGTGGCACTCGCCACCCGCCCGGCGCTGACCACGGTGCGCCAGCCCTGGGACCGGATCAGCGACGAGATGGTCCGGCTGCTGCTCGCCCAGATCGCCGGCGAGGAGCCGGCCACGGTGATCCTGCGTACGGAGCTGGTGGTGCGCGGGTCGGCCTGATCCGCATGGAGGGGCGACGCATCAGTGCAACTTGTTGCATAAAACTGGTGCGTCGCCCTACCGTGTGGCGACACCGTCGCGCGAGGAGACCCGGATGACCGCCTACCCGCACCTGCTGAGCCCGCTCGACCTGGGTTTCACCACGCTGCCCAACCGCGTCGTGATGGGTTCGATGCACGTCGGACTGGAGGAGGCCGAGAACGGCTTCGAGCGGATGGCCGAGTTCTACGCCACCCGCGCCCGGGGCGGCGTCGGCCTCATCGTCACCGGCGGCATCGCCCCCAACGAACAGGGCCGGCCCTGGTCGGGCGGCGCCAAGCTCACCACCGACGCGGAGGCCGACCGGCACCGGATCGTCACCGACGCCGTCCACCGGGCCGGCGGCCGGATCGCGATGCAGATCCTGCACTTCGGCCGCTACGCCTACCACGAGGACCTGGTCGCCCCGAGCGCCGTCCAGGCGCCCATCAGCCCGTACGTCCCGCACGCGCTCACCGAGGACGAGATCGAGCGGACCATCGAGGACTTCGTCCGGTGCGCCGCGCTCGCCCGGCAGGCCGGCTACGACGGCGTCGAGATCATGGGCTCCGAGGGCTATCTGATCAACGAGTTCATCGCCGCCCCGACCAACCGGCGCGAGGACCGCTGGGGCGGTTCCTACGAGAACCGGATGCGGCTGCCGGTCGAGATCGTCCGCCGGGTGCGCGAGCGGGTCGGAGCGGACTTCATCCTGATCTACCGGCTCTCCATGCTCGACCTGATCCCCGGCGGCTCCACCTTCGCCGAGGTCGTCCGGCTGGCCCGGGCCGTCGAGGCCGCCGGTGCCACCATCATCAACACCGGCATCGGCTGGCACGAGGCCCGGATCCCCACCATCGCGACCTCCGTCCCGCGCGGCGCGTACACCTGGGTCACGAAGAAGCTGATGGGCGCCGTCGGCGTACCGCTGGTGACCAGCAACCGGATCAACACCCCCGAGCTGGCCGAGCGGCTGCTCGCCGACGGGCACGCCGACCTGGTCTCGCTGGCCCGTCCGCTGCTCGCCGACCCCGAGTTCGTCGCCAAGGCCCGGAGCGGCCGTCCCGAGGCCGTCAACACCTGCATCGGCTGCAACCAGGCCTGCCTCGACCACACCTTCGGCGGGAGGATCACCTCCTGCCTGGTCAACCCCCGCGCCTGTCACGAGACCGAACTCGTCCTCGCGCCGACCCGGTCGCGCAAGCGCGTCGCCGTGGTCGGCGCCGGCCCGGCCGGTCTGGCCTGCGCCGTCACCGCCGCCGGTCGCGGCCACGCCGTGACGCTCTACGACGCGGCCGACGAGATCGGCGGACAGCTCACCATCGCCCGTCAGGTGCCCGGCAAGGAGGAGTTCGACGAGACGATCCGCTACTTCCGCCACCAGCTGGCGGCCGAGGGGGTCGACGTCCGGCTCTCCACCACCGTCACCGCGCCCGGCCTGGCCGCCGAGGGCTTCGACGAGATCGTCGTCGCCACCGGCGTCACCCCCCGCCTGCCCGAGCTGCCCGGCACCGACCACCCCAGCGTGGTCGGCTACCTGGACGTGCTGCGCGACAAGGCGGCGGTGGGGGAGCGGGTCGCGATCCTCGGCGCGGGCGGCATCGGGTTCGACGTGGCCGAGTACCTCACCGACCCGGGCGCCGGTGCGAGCCTCGACCCCGAGGTCTTCTTCGAGCAGTGGGGCGTGGACACCGAGCACCGCACCCCCGGCGGCCTGCGCGAGCCCGTCCGACGCGGCTCCCCGCGTACCGTCCACCTGCTGCAGCGCAAGACGGGCAAGGTCGGCGCCGGCCTCGGGAAGACCACCGGCTGGATCCACCGCACCGAGCTCCGGCACCGCGGCGTCGCCATGACCGCCGGCGTGGCCTACGACCTGATCGACGACCAGGGCCTGCACCTGACCGTCGAGGGTGAGCGGCGGATCCTCCCGGTCGACACCGTGGTGCTCTGCACCGGCCAGGAACCCCGCCGCGACCTGTACGACGCGCTGCGCGCCCAGGGGCTGGAACCGCACCTGATCGGCGGCGCCGACCTCGCGGCCGAGCTCGACGCCAAGCGGGCCATCGACCAGGGCACCCGGCTCGCGGCGACCCTCTGACGGTCCGGCCGGCCCCTCTAGGATCGCCCCATGTCACTGCCGCACGCCATCCTCACCGCCCTGCTGGAGAAACCGTCCTCGGGGCTGGAGGTCACCCGGCGGTTCGACCGCTCGATCGGCTTCTTCTGGTCGGCGACCCATCAGCAGATCTACCGGGAGATCGGCAAGCTGGAGCAGGCCGGGCTGATCAGCGCCGTACCCCAGCCGCCCTCCCGGGGGCAGCGCAAGGAGTACGAGGTGCTCCCGGCCGGCCGGGAGGAGTTGGCCGGCTGGGTCGCCGAACGCCAGGACCCCAGGCCCGTGCGGGACCCGCTGCTGCTGCGCCTGCGGGCCGCCGCGGTGCTGGGCACGGACGGCCTGGCGGACGAGCTGCGCCGCCATCTCGATCTGCACCGGCGCCAGTTGGAGGAGTACCGGGAGATCGAGGAGCGGGACTTCCCGCCGGAGAAGGCCGCCGACGAGAACCGCCTGCAGCACCAGGTGCTGCAGGCGGGCATCGGGTTGGAGACGTTCTGGATCGACTGGCTGACCCGGAGCATCGGCGACGCACGGGACTGAGCCACCGGGTCGGGCGGACGGCCGGGGCGCCGGACCGAGCCCCGGGGCCGGGGTGCCGGGGTGCCGGACCGAGCCCTCGGACCGAGCCCCGGGTCGGTCCGGCGGCCCGCTCCCGCTACCGGGCGCCCGCCAGCATGGGCAGGTCGGCCAGGTGCTCCTCGGGCAGGTCGAACGCCTCCGCCAGGGTGGCCAGGTGCGGGGCGAGCCGGGCGGTCACCTCCTCGATCTCCGCCGGGAGCGCGCGGACCTGCTCGGCGCTCAGGTGCCCGTCGGCCAGCAGGTCGCCGCTGGAGCCGCTGATCTCGCGGAGCAGGAACAGCCGGCAGAGGGCCGACAGGAGCCCGCGGGTGGCCGGGTCGGGGATCGTCGCGACCGCCTCCGCGAAGGCGTCCGCGGCCTGCAGACAGGCGTGCGCGCCGACGACCTCCAGGGCCGCGGCGACGGCGTTGTTCCAGCGGCCGATCGGGTCGCCCGCCGGGCCTGCGCGCAGCCCCTGCCGGGCCCGGGCGTGCCAGATCCGCTCGGCGGCGGCCAGCAGGCCGCGCAGGCGGACGAGGTCGTCCGGGTCCGGTCCGACCGAGGGCGCCGGCCCGGCCGGCTCGTGCCCGAAGATCATCTCGGACGCGGCCTTGCACCAGACCGCGAGGTTGTCGCCCTCGGCGGTGATCGCGCCCTCCATGTCGGCCGGGAACGCGGCGAGCCCGTTCACGGGGAAGAGCCCCTGCGCGCCGCACCGCTCCCGGCACTCGATCGCGACGCTCCGTGCCCGCCAGCTGATCCAGCCCTTGGCGATCGCCACCAGCCTTTCGACGGTGGCCCGTTCGGCCGGCTCGTGGGCGACCCACCGCCGCACCACCGACCGGTGCAGGAAGGTCATCGCGTACGCCGTGGCCAGGCCCTCCAGCAGCCGGCCGTGGTGGCTGCGGTGCGCGGCCAGCGGGATGCGCAGCCCCGCGACCGGCCCGGAGATGTGCCGTCGGCCGGCGTAGCGGACGGCGATCGCCAGGGCGGCTCGCGCTGCGCCGAGGGCGCAGGCGCTCATGCAGAGTTTGCCGGTGGTCACCCGGCCGATGGCGTGCAGGAAGCGTTTGCGGGCGCTGCCCAGCTCGCTGCGGAACTCCCCGTCGGGGCCGAACCACCCGTGGCGACCCTCCACCAGCGCGGTGCGCGGCAGCCGGACGTGCTGGAAGGAGGTGGCGCAGTGGTCGACCGGCGTGCCGGTCCGCTCGGGCAGCGGGGTGATCCGCACGCCCGGCAGCGGGCCGTGCCGGTCGGTCAGGGGGGTGAGGAACAGGAACACCCCCTGGTCCCGGCCGGCTGCGAGCAGGCGGGCCGCGACCACGGCGCTCTTGGGGCCACCGATCGGGCTGGTGTTCGGCATGAACTTCTGCGCCCCCTCGTGCGGGGTGTGCAGGACGAATCCGCCGCTCTCCGGGTCGAGGGTGGCGGTGGTCTCCAGCGCCGCGGCGTCGTTGCCGTGGTCACGTTCGGTGCACAGGAAGGTGCCGGTGCGGCCCAGGCCGGCGAACTGCGCCAGGTCGGTCCTGGGCGCGCCGTGGCCCGCGTCGGCGCTGTCCAGGAGGCTGCCGAGGAAGAGGTTGTAGTGGATGCCCGCGACGGTGGCCAGGCCGCCGTCGACGGTGGCGGTCCACTCGTGCATCGCGGCGAGCGTCCGGGGGTCGCGGGCGAGCTCCTCGGCGCAGGGGATCTCCTCGTCGAGGACCCGCAGGCGTTCGTAGGAGAGCGCGGCCCGTTCGGCGGTACTCAGGCCCTCACGGTGGCGGAACGCTTCGGTGGAGACGATCTTCCGCCAGTGTTCGTGGGTGGGCGCGGGCCCGTCGTCGAAGAGCGCGGCGGTGAGCGCCCGGGCGCTCGGTCCGGCGGGCACGGAGCGGGATTCTGGGGTGTCGATGTCGGTTAACACATTCGCCTAACGATCACCGCCGGACCGGGTCACCGGTGTGATCACGATGTTCACCGGCTGTTGACCCGGGGCGGGCGGTCCGGTGTCCGAACTGCCGCGGGCCACCGCCCCGGCGGTCCCGGCGGGGCGGCCCGGCACCCCGATCGCCGCCGCCATGACCAGTCCGCGCTTGTGCGTGATGGAGACGCTGATCCCGGCGATGCCGCGCTCCCGGGCCCGCTGCGCGGCGGCGCCCGACAGCCGCACGACGGGCGCCCCGAGAACGGTCCGCAGGACGGCCACCTGCCGGGGGGTGACCCCGGAGCCGACGCCGGTGCCGATCACCTTGAGCGCGGCCTCCTTGGCCGCGAACCGGCCGGTGAGGAACTCCCGGGCCCGCTCCTCGCCGTAGTCCCCGGCGAGGGCGAGCTCCGCCGGGGCGTACGCGTACGCCCGGAACCAGGGGCGCTCCAGCAGCGCGGACAACTCGTCCTCGTGCAGGACGTCGACTCCGATCCACACCGTCAGCACACCCCCGGCCCGCGGTACCCGCCCGACCCGTTCACCCGAGGAACGTCCCCTTGAGCACGCCCTGGAAGACGGCCAGCCGCTGGATGTGGCCGGTCCCCTCCATGAACTCGAAGGCGCGGGCGTCCCGGTACAGCTTGTCCAGCAGCGGATCCTCCAGCAGGGCCGCGGGGCCCAGCAGTTCGGCGGCGGCCAGGGTGGCCTCCTCGGCGAGCTCGGCGGCGCGGGTCTTCACCCCGGCGATCCGGTCCGGGCGGATCCGCCCGGCGTCGACGGCCACGGCGACCTCGTAGTTGTGCCGGCGCAGCGCGGCCAGCCGGTCCCGCAGGTCGTCGAGCCGCAGCCGAGCCGCGGCGCCGAGCGCCGGGCGCTGCTCGTGCACGTGGTCCAGCACCGCGCGGACCAGCCCCAGGGCGGTGCCGGCCAGCACCGGCCGGAACCGTTGCAGCGTCCGGACGGCGCCGACCAGGCCGCGCCGGCTGGGCTTGAGGGTCCGGTAGCCGAGCACCTGCTCCGGCTCCACCCGGACGTCGTCGAGCTCGATCGCGGAGATCCGGGCGCCGCGCAGGCCGACGGTCGGGATCCGCTCCGCCCGGAACCCGGGGGAGTCGGTGTCGAGGAGGACGGCCTCGATCCCGAGCGGCCCCGGCGCCCGCCGGCAGAACACCACGCCGAGCTGCGCGTACGCGGCGTTGCCCACCCAGCGCTTCGCGCCGTTCAGCCGGAAGCCGTCGCCGTCCGGGGTCAGGGCCGTCTCCAGCTCGGTGGCGGCCGATCCCCTGGCCGGCTCGGTCAGCCCGAAGAACGTCCAGGTCGCCGTCGGTCCGGCGAGCCGTTCGTAGTACGCCTGCCGCTGCTTGTCGTCGCCCAGCGCGGCCACCGCCACGCCGGACATCAGCGGGCCCGGGCAGGCCAGCATGAACCCGGCGTCGCCGTAGCTCAACTCCTCGATGGTGATGGTGTGTTCGAGGCAGGAGGTCAGGTCGTAGGTGTGGCCGTCCAGACGCAGCGGGCGTTCCAGGTACTCCACCGGGACGGTGCACAGGCGCATGAGGTCCACGGCCGGCAGGTGCAGCCAGCGGTCGATCGCCTCCGGGTCGCGGTCCAGCTCCAGGCCGAGCCCCCGCAACTCCCGCGCCGCCTCCTGGACGTGGGCCCGCAGTGCGGCCGTCCGGGGCGAGTCGGGGTCACTCATCTGCGCCCTCCGTCTCGGTGTCGCGCGCCGGCCGGCCGGACGGCAGCAGGTAGGTGTTGCCGAGCAGTTCGGTCAGGTACAACCGGGTGCCCGGCCCGTCCGCCGCGAAGCCGCTCGCGCCGTACAGCTTGATCGCGGTGCGCCCCGCGGTCACCAGCTCCCGGTGGACCCGCCACCGGCGGGCGCCGTCCGGGCCGGGGAGCCCGAGCAGGTCCTCCACCTCGGCGAGCGCCAGGGCGACGTCGGCGACCGCGCCCCGGGGCAGCTGGCGGTTGAGCAGGCTGGCGCCCTCCGACAGGCGTCCGCCGAGGTGCGTGACCGCGCCGTCGAGCACCTCGCGCAGGGCGCCCAGCTGCAGCCGGAGCAACCCGTCGGCGAACGCCGCCAGGACGGGCCCGGCCGCCGGTGCCCGGTGCCCGGCCGCCACCAGCGCGGCCGGGCAGCCCGGTACCGGGGCGCCCCCGGGCAGCCGTGCGGCCGAGGCGATCGCCCAGCCGCCGGGCGAGACGACCACGGCTCCCGGCGCGGCCCGCTCGTGGCAGGCGTCGAGGGCGTCGAGGGCGGCGGCGAAGTCCACCCGCGCCGCCGGGGCGGGCGGCGCGCCCTGCCCCGGCGTCACCGGATCCCCCCGGCCGGGTCCGGCTGCGGGGCGTCGGGCGCCGAGCGCAGCACGGCCAGGTGGCTCTCGCCGGAGCGCGGGTCGGTGTCGCAGAGCAGCACCGTGGTGTACCGCTGCTGCCAGGCGCGCCAGTTGCGGGCGAGGGCGAGCCACACGCTGGTGCAGTAGGTGCCCGGGCTCACCCGGTGGCGGGTCAGGCCCTCCGGGAGCGCGCGCGGGTCGAACCACGGCCCGGTCACCAGCAGGGTGCCCTCCGGGTCCTTGGCGGCGAGCTCCTCGATCCGCCCGGTCGCCGACCTGGTCGAGGGGATCGTCTCGACGTTCGTCACCTGCGGCCCGTCCTCGCTGCCCAGGACCAGCAGGACGCCGGAGTCGACCAGGTGGTTGTCGTGGACCAGCGGGAACCGGGTCGGCAGGGTGGTCTGTTCGAGGACGGCGACGACGGCCCGCCGGCTGCGGCCGGCCCGCTGGAAGGCGGCCACGATCCGCAGCGCGGTGAACGGCGCGGCCAGCCCCTGCTGGTGGATGCCGAGGCTGGTGGCCCCACCGCCGAGCAGGTGGTCGAGGTAGGGACCGATCGCGGTGAAGGGTGTGACGTCCGGCAGCGCCTGCGCCACGATCACCAGATCGGGCGCGGCCCCGCGGACCTCCTCGTCGGCGGCCAGCCGGTCGACGAGGTCGCGGTGGTCGACGTTCGGCCCGGCGCGCAGCAGGTCCTGCGCCACCTCCAGGCCGAAGGGCTCGACCAGGTCGCGGTAGTAGGCGAGCTTCGCCGGATCGTCGTCGTAGGGCCGCCGTGGCGGGGCGACCACCACGGCGGCCGCGTTCAGTGCGGGCATCTCACGCCCCGCCGGTCCGCTGGGACAGGACGTAGTCGGTGAGCGTGCCCACCGACCGGAAGTCGTCCATGTCCAGCTCCTCCGGGTCCACCGAGATGTCGACGGTGTCCTCCAGCACCATCAGCAGCTCCAGTACGGAGGTCGAGTCCAGGTGCAGGTCCTCGAAGAGCCGGGCGTCCTCGGAGAGGTCGCCGACGGCACGTTCCAGCACCTCGCTGAGGGCCGCCTCGACCGCGGACACCACGTTCTGACGTTCCATCTTCCGTGTCACTCCTCTGCTGCGGGGCCGGGCAGCCCGTTGACGGCCGGCGGTCCGAAGTCGACGAGGCGCTGCTTGGCGAGCAGTTCCTCCTGGTGGTCGCGCTCCCGGACCAGGTGCGCGGTGCCGCGGTGGACGAGCACCTCGGCGGGGAAGCCGTGGCTGAGGAACAGCCCGGGCGAGGCCGTCGGTCCGTACGCGCCGGAGCGCTCCACGCCCAGCAGGTCGCCGGCGGCGACCGGCGGCAGCGGGACCTTCCTGCCGATGACGTCGTTGGGCGTGCACAGCGGCCCGGTCACGGTGTAGACGCCCTCCGGCTCCTGCCCGTGGCGGGTCAGCGAGCGGATCGGGAAGTTGCGCTTGACGAAGCTGCCGACGCCGACCGCCGCCATGTGGTGGTTGGTCCCGCCGTCCGCGACCACGAACCGCTCGCCCAGCGACTCCTTGACGTACAGCGCGCGCACCACGTACGTGCCGGCGAGAGCGGTCAGATAGCGGCCGAGCTCGTTGATCAGCCGGCAGCCGGGGTGCGCCCGGACGAAGGGTTCGACGACCTCGTTGATCCCGGCCACCGTGGCCGCCAGGTCGAGGTCCTTCTCGTTGTCGAAGTAGGCGACGCCGAAGCCGCCGCCGAAGTCGACCGTCTCCAGCGGGACGCCGAGGGTCTGCGACAGCTCCTCGGCGAGCGCCAGGATCTGGCGGGTGTTGTGCACCAGGTCCTCGGCGTTCAGGAAGCGGGTGCCCATGTAGGCGTGGAAGCCGCGGACCTTCACCCGGCGAAGTCCGTCGATCACCGGCCGGGAGCGGCGCAACAGCTCGGCGTCGATGCCGAACTGCCGGGGCTTGCCGCTCATCGCCAGCCCCGAGCCCTTGGTGTGGAAGTCCGGGTTGACGCGCAGCAGCACCGGCACCTCCTCACGGCCGGCCTCGGCCGCGATCTCCTCCAGCGCGCGCAGCTCGTCCAAGGACTCGCAGACGACGGCGTGCAGGCCCGCCGCCACGCAGGCCTCCAGCTCCGCGCGGGTCTTCCCGGGCCCCAGGAAGATCACGTTCTCCGGCGCGATACCGGCCCGGCGGACCGTCATCAGCTCCACGAGCGAGGAGATCTCGGCGCCGGCGCCCAGCGAGCCGAGGTACCCG
Source organism: Kitasatospora sp. NBC_00315 (assembly GCF_041435095.1). Classification (NCBI taxonomy): domain Bacteria; kingdom Bacillati; phylum Actinomycetota; class Actinomycetes; order Kitasatosporales; family Streptomycetaceae; genus Kitasatospora; species Kitasatospora sp. NBC_00315. The sequence continues at coordinate 6,563,556 of NZ_CP108025.1, forward strand.
GCGATCGCGACGTTGGGATTGGCCTTGAGCGAGAGGAAGACGTCCACCGCCGGGTGGAGCCCGTCGCGCAGCGTGCGGTAGACCTCGTGCAGCACGTCGGCGTCGTAGACGAACAGCGGTGTGCCGAACTCCTCGGCGATGTGTGACACGGGAATGCCCTGCACCCGCAGTTCCCCGGCGTTCACGGTGTCCTCCCGGCGTGGTCGAGTCGGCGCAGCCGGTCGGTGACCCGGCGGTCGACCGAGGCCAGGCCCTCCCGGTCGGCGGCGAAGAGCAGGGTGTACAGCCGGCCGTCGAACGGCCCGTCCCGGCCGGCCTGGGCGTTGACCGTGCCGTAGCAGGTGACGATCAGGCCGGTGCCGTCGACCGGTGGTTCGGCCAGCTCGCCGAGGGCGTCGGCCACCTCGTCGAAGGACAGCGGCCGGTCGAGCCGCAGGGGGTAGTGCCTGGCCAGCGCCGCGCCGCCCGGGCGCAGGAAGCGCTCGGTCACCCGACCCTGGTAACTGGACATGTTCAGACGGGCGTTGATCTCCAGCACCGGGTAGACCAGCTCGTCGGCCCCGAGCAGGGCGTCCACCCCGACGACCCCGAAGAAGCCGTCCGCGTGGAGCCGCGCACCGAGCAGGACGGCGGCGTCGGCCAGAGCCTCGTGCTGCTCCGGGGAGAGCCCGGCGGGCATCACGTGTCCCAGGTGCACGCCCCCGGCGGTCAGCGCCTCCTTGGCGAAGTCGAACCGGACCTCTCCGCCGCGGTCGATGGTGAACTGGTAGTTGAGGTCGAAGCGTTTGGGCAGGAACCTCTCCACCACCACGTGGATGGCGTCACTCCCGGAGGTGCGTGCGCGGCGGTCGACCATGCGGAGCAGCCGGTCGGCCCGGGCCCGGTCGTCGAGCACGATCAGACCCTTGCCGGAGACGCCGTAGGCGTCCTTGACGATCACCGGGCCGCCGTCGCGCAGCCCTTCGTCCAGGGCCCGGCGGAGTTCCTCCACCGTCTCGCAGCAGAAGCCGGGGATGGTGCGCAGGCCGAGCTCCTCGGTCAGCCGGCGACTGTAGATCTTGCTGTTGACCCGGGCCGAGGTCTGCGGGTCGGGCACCGCCGGGCGCAGCCCGGTCAGCCGGCAGATCTCCTGCTCCAGCGGCGAGTTGCCCATCGGCATGAGGTGGGCGCCGCCGTCGGCGAGCCGGCGCAGCCGGTGCAGCAGCTCCGGCGAGTCCAGCACGGCCGCGCTGGTCCCGCCGGCGCCGGCCGGGGCCCGGGTGACCAGCTCGGCGGGCGCCCCGAGACCGGACTTCTCGACGTAGCCCCGGTAGCCCTGGTCCAGCGGGCGGTCCAGCAGCAGGAAGTCGGTCGGCTCGGCCAGCAGCGCCCCGAGCTCCTCCATCCGCTGGACGGTCGCGGCGGTGGCCGTGACACGCGGCGCCGGCAGGCCGGTGAAGCCGTGCGCCCACTGCTTCTCCACCTCGAAGTTGCAGAGCCAGACGAACCGCGCGTCCCGGTCGCCGGTGAGCGCCTCCTTCAGGTCCGCGGTGTACGCGGTGCCGGTCATCGCGCGTCTCCCTTCCGATGGGTGATCACCATGGCGCCGAAGGTGGCGCCCAGGCCGACCGAGACCAGGACGTAGTGACGCCCCTCGACGAGCCGGCCCTGCTCGCGCAGCGTGGTGTAGTTCACGAACACGTCCGAGGCGTAGCAGTGGCTGTACAGCGGGATGTTGTCGAGGAAGAACCTGGCCGGGTCCGCGCCCATCTCCTTGATCGTCTGGCGCCAGGAGACCGCGTTGACGTTGTGCGGAACGACCAGGTCGATGTCGGCGAAGTCCAGCCCGGCCTCCCGGACGGCCGCCAGGATGACGTCGCCGAGCACTCCGGCGTAGGCGGCGCCGAAGCCCTGGACCTCCTCCCGGGTCATGTCCAGCCCGGCCGCGTACTCGCCGAGCGTGCGGGTCAGGAAGGAGCGCACCGTGTCCCCGGATCCGCCGGTGGTCACCAGGCAGGCGGCGGCCGCGTCCGCCATGATCGCGCTGTTCGGGATCAGCTGGACCTTCGGCGAGTAGGCCCGCTCCCCGGTCACCATCAGCGCGTACGCACCCGGCCGGCCCTCCGCCCGCAGCAGCTCGCCGGCCAGGTCGACGGCCCCGAGGCTGCTCACGCAGGCCTGCTGGGTGAGGGCGAACGCCTCGGCCTCGTGCAGTCCCAGCTCCGCGCGGATGACCCGGGCGGCGTCGATGTGCGGCGGGGTCAGGGTCTGCATGGTGTGGGCGTAGATCACGTACTCGATCCGCCGCCCCTGCGGCAGCGCCGCCAGCGCGCGGCGGGCGGCGGGGAGCACCAGGTCGAAAAGGCCGGTGCCGGGGTCGAACCGCAGCCGGTCCAGACCGTAGATCTTCCGGAACACGCCGATCTCGGCGCGCCGCAGCCCCAGCGGGCCGGCCAGTTCGTCGATCCGCACGCTGCGTTCGGGAAGGAACGACTCGATCCGCTCCAGGGTGGTCGCGGTGCTCATCGGTGCCCCCTCAGCTGCCGGAGAACTCGGCGCGGACCAGCCAGCTGCGGGCCGCGCCCCGGCGCTCGCGCGGCTGCACCTCGTACGGCCAGCGGCCCTGCCCGGCGCCGGGCTCCCCGGGCTCGCGCAGATCCCGGACCTTCCACCCGGCGGCGGCCAGGAACTCCTCCGGGTCGTCGGTGCCGAACAGCCAGGGCGTGCCGTCCTCCCGCAGGCCGTTCAGGAACGCCTTGGAGAACGGGCTGCGCAGCAACGCCCGGCTGACGAAGTCGACGGCCAGCCGGCTGCCGGGTGCGGAGACGGATCCCAGCGTGGCGAGCAGACCGGCCGCCTGCTCCTCGGTGAGGAAGAACATCAGGCCCTCCGTGACCCAGAGCGTGGGCCGCCCGGGGTCGAAACCGGCCTCGTGCAGCGCGGGCAGCCAGTCGCCGGCCAGGTCGGCCGGAACCTCGCGGCGCTCGACGGCCGGTTCGGCGCCCAGCGCCGCCAGCCGGCGGCGCTTCTCCTCGACCAGGCCGGCGTGGTCCACCTCGTACACCGTGGTTCCGGCCGGCCAGTCGAGCCGGTACGCCCGGGTGTCCATGCCGGCGGCGACCAGCACGACCTGCCGCAGGTCGCTCTCGCGCAGCACCGTGTCGATGCTGTCGTCCAGGTACCGGGTGCGGATCGCGATGAACGGGACGAGCCCGCCACCGCCGTACTTGTCCAGGAGCTCGAAGCCGCGCGGGGCGGCCAGCTCCCGGGCGAACTCGTCCCGGAAGAGGGCGTCGCCGGTGCGCTCGGACTCCACGGCCCGGGCGGCGGCGGTCCACTGGGCCGTGTACGAGACAGCTTCCATGGCGGGTGCCTCCTAGGGGAGTCGGGCGGGGGCGAAGAAGGTCTTCTCGATCGCGGAGAGCGTCTGGAAGTCCTGGATGTCGATGCTGTCGAAGTCGATCTCGGTGCCGCTCGCGCTCTCGATCACGTAGACCAGCTCCACGAAGGAGAGCGAGTCGACGAGCCTGCTCTCGATGAGGTTCTCGTCCGGTGCGACGGAGACCCGGTCCGGGTGCCGGCCCAGGATCCAGTCGCGGACGTCGTCGATTCCTGGCGAAGCCATGGCCACTCCTCGGTTTCTCTCCGGCCCGCGGTGGGGGCCGGTACCGGCCCCCGGGGTCGGGGACGGCGGGTACGGGGATTCGGGGATTCGGGGGTACGGGGATTCGGGGGTACGGGGGCAGGGGGGTGCGCCGGCTCTCGGGGCGGCGGCTACCGGGGGTCCGGGGCCAGTGGCTGCGGCTGCCCGGAACCCGTCCGGGCGAAGGCGACCGCGACCGCGCAGGGTTCGTCGTGCGCGATGCTCACGTCGATGCCCTCGATGCCGGCCTCCCGGGCGAGCCGGGCGGCGCGCCCGCTCAGCCTGACGACCGGCCAGCCGCCGTCGTCGCGCAGGATCTCCACGCCGAGCCACGGCAGGGTCTGCCCGGACTGCCGGAACAGCTTGAAGACGGCCTCCTTGGCGGCCAGCCGCCCGGCGATGCCCGCGACGTCCGGGGCGGCCGGCGCCGAACAGAGCCGCAGCTCCCGCTCGGAGAGCATCCGGGCGAGGGCCGGGCCGGCTCCCGGAGCGAGCAGCTCGCGCACCCGGCCGAACGGGACGAGGTCCACTCCGACCCGTCCGCCGGACATCTCAGGACACCTGTCGCGCGGCGGTCCGCACCGCGTCCAGGGCCTGCGCCGCGTCGTCCCCGTGCAGGTCGAGCAGGACGGAGAGCCAGCGCTCCAGACCGAAGGCCACGCAGCTGCTGTAGGCGAAGTCGTTGTGGGCGAGCCGGATGTCGCAGCGCTCGCCGAAGAAGTTGCGGTGCGTGTTGACCGAGGAGATGGCCAGGTCACCGACCTGGAACTCGTACTTGACCGGGCTGAGCTTCTGCAGCAGCGCGCGGCCGCCGTCACTCTGGAAGAACGGGTCGAACGCGGGGACCTTGTCCAGCTTCAGCGAGAGCGCCTCGGCGAACGCGGCGATCCGCTCGCCGAACACGCCGATGACGTCCTGGGTGTGCTCGAAGGAGCCGAGCGCCACGATCTCCCGCATCTGGAAGCTGAGCAGTCGGCGCAGGCCCTCGTAGCGCTCCTCGGCGCGGAAGCAGCGGTTGACCAGGGTGGTCAGGGTGTCGGGGGCGACGACGGTGTTCCGATGGTACAGAAAGGCGCTGTAGCAGGTCGCGTGCGGGAGGCCGACCTGCGCTCCGGTCAGCGCGGAGGGCGGGAAGACACCGTCCGCCGGCTTCGCCCCGCCGTCCGCCAGATCGAGCCGGGCGGCCACCAGGGCCAGGTGCGGGAAGTTGGTGTAGACGTCGAACCGCTCCAGGTCGGAGACCGGGTACAGCGGCGGCGCGAGGATCTCGCCGGCGCCGGCGGACCGGCCCCACCCGCTGAACGTCCGGTCGAGCTCCAGGAGGAGGTCGGTGCGGCCGGGGTCGAGGATGACCAGCCCCTCGGAGAGGTCCGCGGCGTGCGGCAGGGTGTGGCCCATCAGATGATCCCCGTCCTCTCCAGGTACTTGGCGGTCTTGCGGAAGACCCTCTTCTCGAACTCGGTCCGGGCCGGGGAGTCGAGCAGTTCGCGTCGCAGGTCCAGCGGGTTCTCGATGCCGGCGTCCCGGTACACCTGCGGGTTGTAGAGCGTCTCGAAGCTGTAGGTCATGTAGCGGCGCAGGTAGCCGGCGATCTCGGCCAGCTCCGCCTCGGTCGAGGTCCGCTTCACGTCCTCGGCGAGCACGGAGACCAGCTCGCGGCCGAAGGCGATGTGCCGGGACTCGTCCTGGTGGTGGATGCGGTTGATGGCCCGGATCGTGTCGTGCAGCCGATCGTCGACCGCCATCCGGGAGTTGAAGTGGTCGACCAGCTCCTCGAAGATCAGGATCCGGGCGAAGACCAGCAGGCTCTCCACGTTCGACCGGGGGATCTCGGCGGCCGCGCCGGCCGGCTGGCGGTAGATCTTCCCGCCGTAGCGCAGGCAGAATTCGGCGAAGAACCACATGTGCTCGTTCTCCTCACCGATGAAATGGTGGAAGAACTCCGACGGCGTCTCGAAACCGGTGGTGTGGATCCGGCGGGTGACCTCGATGAGCAGCTCGCGGATTCCGTGCACGTTCAGGCTGTAGAAGTTGATGCTCTCGTGCCGCGACAACGCGTGCAGCTGCTTCTCGGTGAGCCGGTCGAGAGCCTCGGTGCCGTGAGTGGTGGTGAGTTCGGAACTCATCCACCACATGTCCTCGGGCAGGCTTTCCGGCCATTCGAAGAGCTTGTACGGGTTGTAGTAGTCGTCGATCGACTTCGTGGTCAGACGATCGAGGACTTCCAGGAACCGGTCGTCCTGGTTGATCAGCTTGCTGACCATGCTGGAGTGACCTCCGGGGATCTCCGGCCGCCGCCTGATGGTCGGCGGACCCGACGTTCGTGCCGTTGTTCCCGGCACTTCTCGACCGTATGGAGATTCCGGTGGGCCCCGCAATGTCCTGATGCGGTGTGGCCGCTTGCGGCCACCCGGGGCCCGTCGGCCCCGGGTGGCCGTGATTCAGTCGGCGGTGCGGGCCACCTGCCGGGGCGGCCGGACCATGGCCCGGCCGCTGCCGCCCGGACCGGTCAGGAGGCCGGCGCGGACGGCGGCCGCACCGGCCTGGAACCGGCTCTCGGCGTGCAACTCCTCCATGATGGTGGCCAGATGACGGCGGAAGGTGCGCGAGGACATGCCGATCCGCCGGGCCACCACGTCGTCCTTGAGCCCGGAGGCGAGCAGGTCCAGGATGGCGCTGCGGACCTCGTCCAGGGTCTCGCCGTAGCTGACGACGTTCGCGGCGAAGTCCGTTCCCGACTGCCAGGCGTACTCGTAGTGGCGCACCAGCCGGGAGACGATCGTCGGTTCGTAGACCACGGTGACGGCCGGGGCGCCCTGCTCCGGGTGCGGGTCGGGGAGGAAGGCCACCTCGCCGCCCACGATGACCAGGTGGTCGAAGGCCTGGTTCGAGGTGCGGACCCGCGCACCCGACTCGACCAGGGCGCGAAGACCGCCGCGCGAGACCAGGCTGGTGCGGGCGGTGTGGGGAAAGAGCGCCCGTATTCGCACCCCCGGCGACAGGCCCGGCAGGTCGAGCGCGGGGGAGTCGTGACCCTGGCCGGGGGCGAGCGGCTCCATGGTGAGGATCTCGGACCGGCAGTCGCGCACCGCCTCGGCCAGCCGCAGCCGGGCCTGCTCCGGATCCTGGTTGCTCAGCACCGGATCCTGCCGCAGCTGGGTCCGCTGGAGGTTGCTGAAGGTGTCGGTGAACGAGCGCAACTGGTCGTGGAAGTCGGCCAGTTCGCGCCGCTTGTCATGGATCGCCTGTTCCAGCGGCAGGATCAGCTCCAACTGGGCGCTGTCCGGGCTGACCGCGGCCAGGTAGCCGCGGGTCTTGCAGTACTTGACCAGCTTCAGGGCGCGCAGGGTGTCCAGGGCCTGCTCCGCCCGGTCGACCGGGAGGTCCAGCTCCTCGGCGATCTCCGAGATGCTGAGGCACCTCCTGGCCAGCATCAACTCGTAGACCCGCTGCGCCACGTCCTCGTCGGTCTCGTCCAGTACCTGCTTCACGGCCGGCCTCCGGTGCCTCGCGGGGTGGAATCGATGCCCAGGTCGGCCGTGATCACCGTGACGATGGCCGCCAACTGCTCGTTCAGGAAGAAGTGGCCCCCGGGGAAGGAGGCGAGCCGGAAGTCCTGCGCGGTGTGCCGGCGCCAGGCCAACGCGGCGTCGGGGTCGAGGTAGGGGTCGTCCTCCGCGAAGAGGAAGGTGAGCGGAGTCTTCACCAGCGCGGCGGCGGGCGCGCGGTAGCGCGAGTTGGCGCGGTAGTCGGTGCGGATCACCGCCATGATCGACTCGCGGTACTTCGGCCGCGCCAGCAGCCGCTCCGGGATCCCGCCCAACTCCCTCAGCTCGGCGAGGATCTCCGCGTCGTCCCGCGGGAGATCCAGGCCCAGCCCGGCCGAGGGCGAGCGCCGCCCCGAGACGAACAGCCGTACCGGCTGCACCCCGGCCTCCTCCAGCCGCCGGGTCACCTCGAAGGCGACCACCGATCCCATGCTGTGGCCGAGTACCGCGACCGGCGGCCCGGGGCTCCCCAACGGCCCGTCGGCCCGGAGGAGTTCGGCGCTGATCCGTTCCGCCAGCTCGCCGATGTCGTCGATGCCGGGGCCGGCCGGCCCACCGCGCCGGCCCGGGTACTGGACCGGCAGCGCCTGCACGGCGGCGGGCAGCGCGCCGGACAGGGCCCGGTAGGTGCCCGCGGACGCCCCGGCGTGCGGACAGCAGACCAGCCGCAGTGCGGTTTCCGGGGAACGGTCGAATATCCGGATCCAATCGGTGCTGTTCGTGGGAAGTGGTTCTTCCATCGGGGGTGTCCATCCCATCCGGTCACTGATCAGCGAAAGGCCGAAATTCCGCGAGTGGGCGGAACTTCACGCGAGAAAGGAGATACGCGACGGTAGGCGCTGAGCATTCCCCGTGCGATGATGGCCGACGGGGAGGCGTCGGCGGAAACCGGAGTGCAGTGCGTGCCCGAGCGGTCAATCGGGCGTGTGCGCACATGAGCTGGCGGAACGTCAGCTTACCTCTTGACTCTTGCCTGTCAACCGATCTGGGTCCGTGTGCGATGTGTTCCCTCTGGGGCCGCCGGTGAGAGGTGGAACTCGCTGGCCGAAATCACACCATGGGCCGGTTCGGTGGGGCGGCTGTCCCGCAAATCGGTTCGGCCGGAAGGCGCCACCGCGAGAATGCCCCGGCCGACGGCGCCGACTGTCGGGGTCGACTGTCGGGGTCGGCTATCGGGGCCGGCCGGTGGCGGCCGGACGCATCGCGCCGCGGCCGGCCGCCACCTCACCCCCGGCGGGACCCGCGGTCACTTCGCCGCCGGGGAGACCGGCACGGTCGAGGCGGCGGGTTCGCCCTCGGCCGACTCGCCCTCGGCCGACTCGCCCTCGCCCTCGTCCTCGGCCTCGCCCTCGCCCTGCCCCGGCCGGCCGGTCAGTCGGGCCACCAGGGCTGCCGCGACCACGAAGGCAGCCGCCGCCGGCAGCAGGTACACCGGGGAGTCGAAGGCGCTCAGGAGGATCGCGCCGAGCACGCTGGAGAGCGAGATGGCCAGGTACATCACGGCGGCGTTGAGGGAGACCACCAGCGACTCCGCGCCCGCCGGTGCCAGCGCGATGATGCGGTGCTGCTGCGGGGCCGTCACCGACCACGACCCCAGCCCGGCCAGCGCCACCATCAGTACGGCGGGGAGGAAGGATCCCCGGCTCGGCACCATGGCGAGGAAGACGGCCGCCAGCCCGAGAGTGGCGGTGATGACCACCCGGCGCGGACCGTGGCGGTCGGCGAGGCGGCCGGCCATCAGGTTCCCGCCGGTGCCGGCCAGTCCGAAGACCAGCAGCAGCAGGGCCACCCGGCCGCCGTCGCCGAAGGTGGCCGGGGCGAAGACGGAGCTGATGTACGTGTAGGGCAGGTAGATGCCGACGAACGCCAGCAGCGTGCAGCCGAGCACCCCCGCCACCCGGCGGTCGGTGAGCGGCGACAGCCGGGTGCGCAGCCGGGCGGCGGTGCCCAGGCGGATGTCGGGCAGGCGCAGTGCGATGACGGGCACCACGACGAGGGCCAGCGCGGTGACGAACCACATGGTCGCCTTCCAGCCCAGCGCGTTGCCGATGGCGGTGCCGAGCGGCGCACCGAGAGCGAGCGATGAGGTCAGGCCGACCGTCACGATGGCGATGGCCCGCCCCCGGCGCTCCGGGCCCGCGAGGGCCGCCGCCGTCGCGCCGGCGTTCGGGGTGAACATCGCCGCGCCGGCCGCGGCGAGCACCCGTGAGGCCAGTACCAGCGGGTAGTCCGGGGCCAGTGCGGTGACGACGTTGCCCACCGCGAAGACGACCAGCGCCGTGAGCAGGACGGTGCGCCGCGACCAGGTGCCGGTGAGGGCGGCCAGGACGGGCGACAGCACCGCGTACGCGATGGAGAAGACGCTGACCAGCTGTCCTGCCGCCGCGACGCCGACGCCCAGGGAGCGGCTGATGTCCGGGAGCAGGCCGGCGATGACGAAGGCGTCGGTGCCGACCGCGAAGGTGCCGAAGGCCAGGACCATCACGTGGGCCCGCCAGCGGTCGTCCCGGGGGGATTCTGCGGTGTCGGTCATGGGTACGGCTCCTGTTCCGATGCTCGACGTCTGTTACGATCGGCATCGTAACTTATTCCGATGACCATCGTCATGGTCGATGAGGATCGGAGAAGGTTCGGATGCCGGCCCGGGAGGAGTGGATTCCGATGTGTATCGTCGGCACCGGGGCTCGTCGAGAACGACGACGCGCGTGGCGAAGAGAGGCGAACGATGCAGGACACCTGGCTGCCGCAACCCGACCTCGCGGAGGTGGAGATCGGCCTGGTCCTCCAGGCGCTGGCCGATCCGGTGCGCCTGCAGATCGTGCGCCTGCTCGACGCGGCGGGAGAGGGCTCGTGCACCTCGCTCGACGTGCCCGTCAAGCGCTCCACCGTCTCGCACCACCTGCGCACCCTGCGCGAGAGCGGCGTGGTGGCGACCCGGCTGGTGGGCAACTCCCGGCTGAGCCGGCTCCGCCGCGACGATCTGGAGAGCCGCTTCCCGGGGCTGCTGACCTCGGTCCTGGCGGCCGACCCCCCGGCGGTGCGTCCGCTCGCCGGATGAGCCGGCGGGCGGCGGCGTCCGCCCGATCGGCGAGAAGGAGTACGGCATGAGCCGTTTCGCCCACTTGGCCTACACCGACACGGTGCGCCTGGTACAGGAGGAGCAAGGGAGTGCCGCGGCTGTCGGCCGACGGCTCGCCGAGGGCGACGAGCCGGACCGGCTGGCCGCGGACGAGAGCGCGTTCATCCACTCCCGGGACGGGTTCTACCTCGCCAGCGTCGGCGAGACGGGCTGGCCCTACGTGCAGTTCCGCGGCGGGCCGCCGGGCTTCTGCCAGGTCCTCGACGAGCGGACGATCGCCTTCGCCGACGTCCGCGGCAACCGCCAGTACATCAGCACCGGCAACATCCGGGCGGACGGGCGGGTGGCGCTGTTCTTCATGGACTACCCCCGCCAGGCCCGTCTGAAGATCCTCGGGCGGGCAGCCGTCCAGGGCCTGGACGACGACCCGGAGCTCACCGCCCGGCTCTGCGGGCTACGCACCGAAGGGCTGGTCGAACGCCTGCTCCTGATCCGGGTCGAGGGCGTCAACTGGAACTGCCACCAGCACATCACCCCGCGCTTCTCGGAGGCCGAACTCCGGCCCCATCTGGACCGGTTGCACCGGCGGACGGCCGCCCTGGAGGAGGAGAACCGGCTGTTGCGGGCCCGGCTCGGGATGCCCGACCGGGTGGATCCGGAGGGAGCGGACGACACCGGCTCCCTTCCGGGCGAGGCTCTCTGACGGGCGGTCACCGTGGGCCCGGGCCGCGCGGACGCCGCTGCCCGCACCCGGGCGGGGTGCGGGCAGCGGCGGGGTGAGGCGCTCGGGATCTCAGCGTGAGCCGGCGGTCACGTCCCCGGCCCGCTCCGGTCCGGGCTGGGCGGGCAGCACGGCCGTACCGCCCGGCTGCGGGTCACCCGGCCGCGAACCGCCCGGCCGGGCGGCGCTCGCCCCGGCACCGTCCGATGCCGTTCCGTCCGGTCCGGATCGCGACCCGCCCGGGCCCGGTCCGGCGGCCACGGCCGGCAGCCCGCGCTCCACCGCCTTGAGGACGCGCCGTCCGAGCTTCTGCATGGGCAGTTCCACCAGGCGGTACAGCAGGTAGCTCACCAGCAGGACCACGGCCAGGAACTCGGCCGTCCAGAGCACCTTGCCGCCCGCCGTGTGCGGGACCGGCGGCACGTGCAGCCGCGGGGCGAGGGTGTGGAGCAGCGGGATGTGCAGCAGGTAGACCGAGAAGCTGACGGCCCCCAGCCAGGTCAGCACCCGCGGGAACCTGCGGCGGCGCAGCATCAGGCCGACCCCGAAGGTCGCCCAGGCGCCGAAGTAGGCCGCCGACCAGGCGACCCAGCCGGCCGTCCAGGTGTTCTGCTGCATCCCGTCGCGGTTGTACATCCAGCCGACCAGGACACCGGCCACGATCACGAACCCGCAGCAGAACGCGGCCTGCATCCGATCGATCTGGCCGTGCTCGGCTCGGTACACCGCGGTGCCGGCGAACATGGTCGCGAAGATCATCCAGGTCTCGAAGGACGGCGCCCGGCTGTTGAAGACGACCAGCACCAGGCCGAGCCCGGCCAGCAGCAGCGCCCCGGTCCGGGTCAGCGTCCGGTTGCCGCTCAGCATGCAGGCGAGGCCCATGGCCACGATCACCGCGGCGGCCAGCACCAGGTTGCGGGTGGACGAGAGGTCGGTGGTGAGGGTCATCGGGGCGATGGCGGTGCCCAGCACGAGCGCCACCGTCGCGGAGCCCACCGCGATCGGGCCGCTGCGCCGGTGCCAGCCCAGACTGAACAGCGCGGTCACGAAGTAGTAGAAGACCATCTCGTAGCAGAGCGTCCAGGTGACGTTCATGCTGTTGATGACGCCCAGCAGATCCTGGAGCATGATGCCGTTCGCGACCAGCGAGATCAGGTTGTGGCCGGTCCGCAGGAGCGCCACCGAGCCGTCGCCGCTGGGCAGGATCATGATCGAGAGCGCCAGGGCGGCGATCATGGCCGGGTAGATCCGGAATATTCGTCCGACCCAGAACGCCCGTATGTCCCCCCGGCGTTCGAGCGACGCGGGGATGATGTAGCCGCTGACCACGAAGAACAGCATCACCCCGTACAGCCCCGGGTCGAAGTGCCACCAGACGAAGCCGCCGAACGGCAGCATGCCGAGCAGGTTGAAGTGGTGCATGGCCACGGTCAGCGCGGCGAGTCCGCGAAGCGCGTCCAGCCAGCCGAGCCGGGCGGCGGCCCGACCGACGGTGGACGGGACCTGGGCGCTTCCGGCGGTGGCCCGGGGTAGCCACCTGCGGTTTCTGTTCACCGCAGGGACGGTAGCCCATCACCCCTGGTTCGTCGAACATCGGCCATGGCACTCGAACGCGCAGCCGGGGCGGACCGGTCACCGCGGGCCACCGCGCCCGCGGTGGCCCGCGGAGCCCGCAAGACCCGCGACGACCCGCAAGACCCACGACGACCCGCAAGACCCGCGGGAAAACGCGAAATGCGGGCCAGGATTTCTCCCGACCCGCATTCTCTCGCCGACCGCATCGGCGATCTGTTGTGTCCGAGGGGGGACACAAACCATTTCCCCACCGGTGTTCTCGCTGGTCAGCGACCTGCATCTGGACTCGGCGGTGAGCGATGCCGGGGATTCATGAGGCTTCCATCGCAATGGGGCAAACCTGAACGAAGGAGCCGGCAGTCAAACCAACCAACAGTCTGGACTACGGCTCGCGTCTACCGAGCCCGCAGTGGCGGAGCCGTTGGTCGGCCTCAGCCCGAATCCACCGGGCTGATTCCGAACTGATCGTTTCGGCGGCTTGGTCGGGGTGACCGGTTGGAGGGTGTGGGGTGTCCGCTGGTCTGCCCAGCTCTTCCACGTTTGCTCCGGTTGGGCCCTGGCGGGCGGGGTGGTCGGGTCTGCGATCAGGTGGGCGGGGCGTGGGCGGTGTCGAACAGGTCGGTGAAGGCGTGTTGCCAGGGCCATCGGCGGGGCAGGTGGAGTGTTTGCCGACGGGCTGAGCGGGCGAGGCGGGCGGGGACGTTGATCAGGTGGGCCCGCAGGGTGGCGGTGGTCGCTCTGGCGTGGAAGGAGCCGGCGAGGCTGCCGGCGGCCCGCAGCAGGTTGTGGGTGATCGCCCACAGGGTGAGCCAGGCGTTGTTGGCCTGGAAGTTGCCGGAGGGCAGGTGGGCCAGGGCCGATCCCTTGCCGTCCGCGATGACCTGCTCGATCGTGGCGTGCTGGCGGTGCTGCAGCTCGGCCTGGAGCATCTCGAACGGGCTGTCGGTGAACACCGGGTGGTAGCGCCAGGCCGTGAAAAGCTCGCCCTGCCCGGCCGCGACCTCGGCGTTCAGGCGGCGGACGCGGCGCACGACCAGGCGCGCGGTGACGTGCTCGGCCTTCTTGCGGCCGGTGAACGCGGTGTAGGTAGTCTCGGCGACCTCGGCGTCCACGCGGCCTCGTCGATGGCGCTGATCGCGGCGGCGACGTGCGGGTTCATCCGCACGGTCACGGAGAATCGGGCGTTCGCCCGGCGGCAGGCGGCCACGACGTCGGCGTTGTAGAACTGGCTGTCCGCGCGGACGATCACCGTGCCGCTCGCGCCGGCCTGCCGGGTGGCCGCGAGGGCCTCGGCGGTGAAGGGCCCGGCTCCGCGGGCGTCGGCCGCTTTGCCCCGCCGCAGTCGGACCGCCGCTATAACCGGGCGGGCCGACGGGGTGGAGAGGGTGGCGAGGATCGGGTGCAGGGTGCGTACGCCCTTGAACCGGCCGACCTCGGCGCCCTGCTTGCCGCGGCCGTAGACGCGTCGGTGGGTGGGGTCGATGTCCACGAACGCCACCAGGTCGACGCCGGGCAGCAGTGGCGTGGTGCGGGCCAGGCGGGCAAGGAAGTCCCGGTGAACCGCGTGGAGTTGACGGTTGTGCCCGTGCGTGAAGGCGCGCAGGAAGGTGCCCAGGGTGGACGGCGCGCGCACCCCGCCGAACAGTCGGTCCATCGCGCCGTGCCGGAGCCGGTCGGTGTCGTCGATGGAGTCGGCCCCGGCGCACATCGCCGCGACCAGCGTCATCGCCTTCGCGGCCGGATTGGCACCGGCACCGCTGCCGGCGCCTTCGATGCGCAGCCTGTCGCCGACCAGGGCGGGCAGGTCGACGCGCTCGGCCAGGCGGACCAGCGGGAGCAGTCCGGCGTCTGCGATCAGATTCGGCTCGTCGAACACGACGGAGACGGCCGAGACAGCATGAGAGGATTGCACTTACGAGATGCCTTGCCGATCGTGCGTGGTGGAGCCTAGCCTCGCGCTTTCATGAGCGGCTCGTCCAAACCTTGATCAAATAAACGGAGAGTGCTTCTGACCTGCAACGATGGGACTTGTCTAGGGTCCTGTCCGCTGCAAGGAAAGAAGCACTCTCCAGGTGAAGAAGCTTATCGGGTCCTACCCGCGCGTCCGCGTCCAGGGCGACGGCGGTGCGGTGGTCTCGCAGGCCGGCGGGGTGCTGCTGGTGGAGACCGTGCGCAAGACCGGGTTGGACACAGCGATATCGGCGGCGCTGGCGCCGTGGCGCAAACAGCGTGCGGTGCACGACCCGGGCAAGGTGCTGCTGGACCTGGCCCTGGCGGTGGCGCTGGGCGGGGACTGCCTGTCGGACGTGGCCGTGCTGCGTGCCGAACCGCAGGTGTTCGGGCTGGTGGCCTCCGACCCCACCGTCTCGCGCCTGGTGGAGACCCTGGCCGCGGCCGGGCCCCACGCGCTGACCGCGATCCGCCGGGCCAGGGCCGAGGTCCGCGAACGGGTCTGGAAGCTTGCCGGGGCCGATGCCCCCGACGCCGGAGGGCAGGTGATCGTGGACATCGACGGAGTGCTGGTGCTGGCGCACTCCGAGAAGCAGGACGCGACCGCGACCTGGAAGCGGACCTTCGGACACCACCCGCTGGTCGCGTTCGTCGACCACGGAGCGGGTGGTTCCGGGGAACCGGTGGCCGCACTGCTGCGGCCGGGCAACGCCGGCAGCAACACCGCCGCCGACCACATCACCACCACCCAGCTCGCCCTGGCCCAACTTCCCAAGCGCCACCGGCGTGGACGCCGCACCCTGATCCGCACCGACTCCGCAGGAGGCACCCACGACTTCCTGAACTGGCTGACCACACGCGGCCGGTGGCTGTCCTACTCGGTCGGGATGACGATCACCGACGCGGTCCACCAGGCCGTGCTCCATGTCCCGGCCCCGGCCTGGACGCCCGCGGTCGAACCCGACGGCCAGGTCCGCGACGGCGCCTGGGTCGCCGAACTCGCGGGCGACGTCCTCAACGGCTGGCCGAAGGGAATACGGCTGATCGTCCGCAAGGAACGACCGCACCCCGGAGCCCAGTTGAGGTTCACCGACGCCGACGGGATGCGCCTGACCTGCTTCGCCACCAACACCCCCGGAACCGCGATCGCAGCCCTGGAACTGCGGCACCGCCAGCGCGCCCGCGCCGAGGACCGCATCCGCGCCGCCCGCGACACCGGCCTGCGCAATCTCCCCCTGCACCACACCGCCCAAAATCAGCTCTGGCTGGAGATCGTCCAACTCGCCCTGGACCTCCTCGCCTGGATGCCCACGCTCGCCCTCACCGGCCGAACCCGCAGATGGGAACCCAAGCGCATGCGGCTGCGACTGTTCTCCGCCGCCGCCCGCCTGGTCACCACCGGCCGCCGCCGCATCCTCCGCCTGGCCAACCACTGGCCCTGGACCGACGTGATCACTACCGCGTTCAGCAGGCTGCAAGCACTACCGAACCCTGGCTGACCAGCGACAACGACCCACCCCGACGAGCAGCCGAACACCTCCGGAACCGTGGAATCCGACGCGCACCCGACGCGACAGTCGGGCCCTCGGCCTACCCACCACTACCCACACAAGCCGAAACGGCCCGCCGACCACGCCAACGGACCGTCATGAAAAATCGAGGCTAGAGAACTCCCATCATCGCAGGTCGCAAGGCATCTCTTCGTTGCACGGGGCTTCCCTGGCAGCAATCACCCGGTGGATTCGGGCTCAGCGTTGCCTGGCTCCGGAGCCAGGCAACGCCTACCTTGGGCGAAGACCTGCCCCGGAGCGGCACTCTGCTATACAACAATTCGCCAGCTGTCAGCGATCCTCGACGATGCCCTCTCGGAGAAGTCGCTTTGCAATCTGAACAAGCGTCTCATCGTCCGCCGTGGCCCAGCGGCGAGGGCCCCGTACGCCAGAAGGTGGGGACATGCCTGCGGCGATCATCGCTGTGGTGACCAGGTTGCTCGGGGAGTAGCGCTTGTCGTCGTACTCCCAGATGAGTGGCTGCTGGTACGGCGGCTCGTTGGTCCACCGTACGCGGCCACGGCGAGGGTCCTGCTGGATCCAGGGGAGCATCTGATTCCGCTCGCGCTCTGTCCCTGCCTTGAACAGCAGGAGGGCTCCCTCCGGCAGGGCGGATGCCTCCTGAATGACCTTGATGGCGTCCTTCATGCGAGAGATGCCGACGGTTCGAGCGGTCTCTGTCGAGTCTGCGCTGCCACTTCCGTTCTGTGGTGCCGCCGGCTGATGCCGCCGCGGCTCGGGGAGGCTCACCCGCGTGCCGGAGTACTCGCTCAGTGCTGTCTCGACCAGATGGCGACACTTGGAGTGGTTCTTGAAGAGCGGTTGGAGGAAGGTGTTTGCCGGATAGGCGGCGTTCACTGCGTTCCGCAAATGCTCAGCCAGTAGCCGGGTGAGGTCGGGAACCTGATCAAGTAGACCCTCGGCTTCGGCCTCTGGGTTCTGAATGACCTTGGCAGCTTCGAGCTGAGACATCACCAGGTGCGCGATCAGGCGGTTGCCATGAACCAGGACTCCCGATGCCTTGCTCGCGAGGGAGTTCTTGAGGCGACCGAGTTCTGTCTCAACCTGGCGCAGAATGAGCACACTGTTCCAGAGCCGAGCGACGTCCAAGTGGGCCGGGAAGAGCGCCAGGTAGGTGGGATCATTGGTGGATGCCCAGAGCAGGCTGACCTGGCGCTTGGCATCGACGGCGAATGCTGGGTCCGGATTGGCGCAGGCCAGGGCAATGGCTGCCTCCTCGACGTCGCACCCTGCAGCTCCGGTGATCGGCTGCGCGCTGCGTTTGACGCCGTAGGCCTTGTCGAACTGCAGGCGCAGTTGCGCCCGGATCCGGTCCTGGCCCGGGTCGAGCGCGACGAAGTCGCGGGCGCCGACGCCGTTCTGGGTGTTGGTCGCGCGGGTCACGCTGGCGGCGAAGCCATCGGGGCAGCCGTCCAGGGCGATGACGCGGATCCAGATCGCCGCGTCCTCGAGGAGCGCTTCGTCCCTCTGTAGAAGGGCGTGGATGCTGGCGGCCGTCTGGGCGCCGTTCACTACGGTGGCACCGCTGAGATGGAATTGGCCGTGGGCTCGGTTCTGGCTTCCGCGTGCGGCCCGGTTCACGCTCTCGGCTAGTACGGTGATGCCGTTGTTGAAGTACCAGAAGTGTTCCGGTTCCTGGTCAAGGGTGGTGACCAGGGCGTCGTTGACCGCGGTGCTGCCGAGAGCTTCCCGGATGTTCCCGTCGAAGAGGCGGTCTCCGTACTGGTCGTACCACCCGGCGATGTCGATGGCCGAGGCGACGCCGTAGTACGCCTGGTAGGGCGTCTGGACACTTCCCCAGCCCGAGAGGTTGAGAGTGAGGTCGACCTTCTGCGACGCCGTCCCGTGAGTCAGGAATCCGTGAAGGTCCGCTGAGCCCAGGACCCGGAGGCTCACCAGGTCGTCCCCGCCGTCGTTGATCTCGGTCAGCAGGTCGACCAGCGGGCGTTGTACTTCTGCCGGGAGTTGGTCGCCACCGGTTGTGGCGATCGCGATGACGATGCGCGTTTCAGGTTCATTGAGGCTCGACTCGATCGCCGGCATGAGGCGGCGGACGCGCTCGTTGAACGGATCGGGGTTGCTCCGGAACAGGTCGCGAGTGCCCTGGACGAGCTTGAGGGCCTCGCCCGCGTTGAGGGTCTTGCGTCCGTCGGCGTGCCATTTCGACTGGACCAGGATGATGCGGTGATGGTCCGCGTCGACGGCCACCGCGTCGATCCCGTTGTCGTTGAAACCGTCGACGACGCACGCCGCCGCATCGGCCGGGCTGAAGCCCGTGAGCATCTGGACGGCCAGAGCGGAGAGGCCTCGGGTGAGGACAGCGGAGTCCGTGTCGCCGCGGCCCGCAAGGTCGCTGAGGTCAAGGTGCGGTCCGATGGTCCGCTGAATCGAGGCCGCGATCTGGCGGATGTGCAGGATGCTCAACTCGGCTCCCCCGTAAACGTTGGTGTGGAGATCTTACGGTCGATAGCAATGGTGATGGGCACGAGCCGAGTGCCCTCAGTGCGTTGGCGATACGGGGGAGGGCGTTGACCCAAGGCCGGGTAGTTAGGCTTGCCGGAGAACAAAGCGTTGCTTCCCGTTCCGGGCATCGTTGTTGTGGTATGGGCGTATCTCTGGAGATCGAGGCGTCGCTGACGGCGAAGTTCGAGGTGCTGTGCCCGCATCTGGATGAGCGGCAACGCCGCCTGGCAGCTGGGGCTGAGGCGCGATCGTTAGGGCATGGCGGGATCCGGGTGGTGGCTCGGGCTGCGGGAATGCGCGAAGGTACCGTCTCGCGTGGAGTGGACGAACTGGACGGCGCGGTGGAGCCGAGCGGTCGGGTCCGCCGGCCCGGCGGGGGCCGCAAGAAGCTGGCCGACCTGGACCCGGAACTGGTGCCCGCGCTGCTGGCGCTGGTCGAGCCGGACATGCGCGGGGATCCGATGTCGCCGCTGCGCTGGACGACGAAGTCGACCAGGAATTTGTCCCGGGAACTGACGGCGGTCGGTCACCGCTGTTCGGCCGACACCGTCGCCGGCCTGCTGCGCGCCGAGGGCTTCAGCCTGCAGGGCAACGCCAAGACGATCGAGGGTAAGCAGAGCCCCGAGCGCGACGGGCAGTTCCGCTACATCAACGAGCAGGTCAAAGCCTTCCACGCGGTCGGTGACCCGGTGGTGTCGGTGTACACGAAGAAGAAGGAGTTGATCGGCGAGTACCGCAACACCGGCACCGAGTGGGCGCGGGCCGGGCAGCCGGTCCCGGTACGCACCCACGACTTCCCCGACGAGAGGCTGGGCAAGGCGATCCCCCCTACGGGGTCTACGACGTGTCGGCGAACACCGGCTGGGTCAACGTCGGCATCGACCACGACACCGCCGCTTTCGCCGTGGAGTCCCTGCGCTGCTGGTGGACCGCGATCGGCAAGGACACCTATCCGCAGGCCGGACGGCTGCTGATCACCTGCGACGCCGGCGGGTCCAACAGCTACCGGCGCAGGTCCTTCAAGACCGAGCTCGCCGCGTTCGCCGAACAGACCGGCCTGGCCGTCACCGTCTGCACACTGCCGCCGGGCACATCGAAGTGGAACCGCATCGAGCACCGCCTGTTCGCCCACATCAGCATGAACTGGCGCGGCAGGCCCCTGACCAGCCACGAAGTCCTACTGAACTGCATCGCCGCGACAACCACCAGTACCGGACTGACCGTCACCGCAGCTCTGGACGCCAACAGTTACCCGGCCGGAATGACGATCGGCGACACGCAGATGGCAGCTCTGCCGCTGGACCGCCACGACTGGCACGGGGACTGGAACTACACCCTGCGCCCCGAGAAACACTGCCGCGACGGCATCCCACCGATCCCGCCCCAGGACCTGCTCGGACCGGGCCGCTCATGGCTGGCCCACCTCGCCCTGACCGGCATGCCGGACGAGCAGTGGAGCCAGTTCATCGCCGCACTGAGCACGGCACGAGAAGGCCAGCGGGAAGCACCTCCACCAACGACGCGGCGGTGACCGGCAGAAAGCGCCCGCGCCCGGTCGCTACACCGGCCGGCGCCCCGGCCTCACCCTCGTCCACCGGCTCCTGGCCACCCTCCTCTACCAGCGACACCGGCTTCCGCAAGTGACGATCGCCCCGCTCTTCGGAATGGTTCCCCAGAGCCTCAACCGGGCCGTCAGCCAGACCCGGCGCCTCCTCGACGAAGCCGGCCACACCATCGAACCCGCCGACACCCGACTGGCAACCCTGGACGACCTCATCGGCCTCGCCACCCGCCACGGCATCACACCACCGTCAGAGATCAAGACAGCGAGTGATTTCCGGCAAGCCCTAACTACCCGGCCTTGGGTCAGGGCCCCCTCACCAATCCTCGCTATACCGGCCATCAGGTCTGGGCCAAGCAGCGGAAGGATGAAGTCCTCTTCGACACCGAAGACGTGGCGCTGGGTCACATGTCAGTGATGCGCTGGAATCCCAGTGACAAGTGGATCTACTCCAGTGAACCCGTCCACGAGGCCATCATCGACAAGGAGACGTTCGAGCAGGCGCAGGCTGTCCTTGCCTCCCGTGGCTGTGGCCCGAAGAAGCAGACGGGCTATCGCACCACGAACCACTACGCCTTCAAGAGCGCCCTCTGCTGCGGGTTGTGCAACCGCAAGATGCAAGGTCAGCAAATTCACGGTGAGCCGTACTACCGCTGCCGCTTCCCCGACGACTACGCGCTCGCGGACCATGTTCAGCACCGGCGCAACGTCTATGTTCGCGAAGCGGACCTCGTCGGGCCGCTGGACGGGCTGGATCGCCCGGGCCTTCGCTCCCGGCCGCCTTGAGCGCACCCTGGCAGCCATGGTCGAGGCCCAGCGGGACGACTTGTCGACGGCAACGGACGCCTCGGCGGCTGAGGATGCTCGACGAGTCATCAAGACGAGCGACGAGAAGATCGCTCAGTACCGGAGCGTGCTCGAAGCCGGTAGAGACCCAAAGCTGGTTGCCCTCTGGACCAACGAGGTCCAGGCGGCAAAGGCCGAGGCACAGATTCGGCTGAAGGCCCTGCCCCGGACAGGGGCACCTGTCTCGGGAAGCAGATCAAGGCTCTGGTGGCCAAGATCACCGACATGGCAGCCGCGATCAGCCACGCGAGGATCGAGGTGAAGACACCCGTCTACCAAGCCTTTGGGGCTGTGAGGCACCTACTACCCGGGGCGAAAACAAGGTGCGGGTCGAGGTGAACCTCGACCCGCACCTTCTGAGCACTATATCTCCCCGTGGGGAAATGCTTGGTGTCCGAGGGGGACACGCACCATTTTCCCACGCGCGTTTGTGCTGGTCAGTGACCTGGAGCTAGATCCACCAGTGGTGGTATCGGATGAGTGCTGACGCGGATGGGCCTCCGGGAACGTGGGAGTCGAGCCGTCGTCCAGCTGCATTCCGAGGACGGGAAGGGTGCCGCCGCCCGCCGGCGGGCGGTGGGGGCGCGGCGGACCGCAGCGCCCGGCCCTCTGCCTACGCCACCGCGACTGCCTCCCCCGCGCCCGCGGTGTCTGTCACGTTCTTCCCGGGTGCGTGCTTCTCGAACTGCGTGCGGTGCAGCTCCGCGTACCGGCCGTCCGCCGCGAGCAGTTCCTCGTGTGTGCCGCGCTCCGCGATCCGTCCGCCCTCGATGACGAGGGTCACGTCGGCGGCCCGGATGGTCGACAGCCGGTGGGCGATGACGACGGCGGTCCGCCCCTCCAGGGCCTCCGCGAGTGCCTCCTGGACGGCCGCTTCCGAGGTGTTGTCCAGGTGGGCCGTGGCCTCGTCGAGGATGACGACGCGCTGGCGGGCCAGCAGCAGCCGGGCGATGGTCATGCGCTGGCGTTCGCCGCCGGAGAGCCGGTAGCCGCGCTCGCCGACCACGGTGTCGAGGCCGTCGGGCAGGGAGCGTACGAGGTCTTCGAGGCGGGCCCGTTGCAGCACGTCCCACAGTTCGTCCTCGGTGGCCCCGGGCCGGGCGAGCAGCAGGTTCTCGCGTACGGAGTCGTGGAAGAGGTGCCCGTCCTGCGTGACCATGCCGAGAGTCGCTCGCATCGAGGTGGCGCTCAGGTCGCGCACGTCGACGCCGCCGATCCGCACGACTCCCGCGTCGGTGTCGTACAGCCGCGGCAGCAGCTGTGCGATGGTCGACTTTCCGGCGCCGGACGAGCCGACCAGCGCGACGGTCTGGCCGGGTTCGGCGCGGAAGCTGATGCCGTGCAGGACCTCGGCTCCGTCGCGGGTGTCCAGGGCGGCGACCTCCTCCAGTGAGGCCAGGGAGACCTTGTCGGCGGACGGGTAACTAAAGCGGACGTCCTCGAACTCCACGGCAACCGGCCCTGCCGGCACGGCGCGGGCGCCCGGCTTCTCCTCGATCAGCGGCTTGAGGTCGAGCACCTCGAAGACCCGCTCGAAGCTGACGAGGGCGCTCATGACCTCGACGCGAGCCCCCGCGAGCGACGTGAGCGGCGCGTAGAGGCGGGTCAGCAGCAGCGCCAGGGCCACCACGGCGCCCGGCTGCAGGGTGCCGCGCAGCGCGAACCAGCCACCGAGCCCGTAGACGAGCGCGAGCGCCAGGGCGGAGACCAGCGTCAGGGCGGTGATGAACGCCGACTGCGCCATCGCGGTGCGCACCCCGATGTCCCGCACCCGCCGGGCCCGCGCCGCGAACTCGACGGACTCCTCCTCGGGCCGCCCGAAGAGCTTGACCAGGGTGGCGCCGGGCGCCGAGAACCGCTCGGTCATCCGGGTGCCCATCGAGGCGTTGAGGTTGGCGGCCTCGCGCTGGAGCTTCGCCATCCGGCTGCCCGTCCGCCGCGCGGGGATCACGAACACCGGCAGCAGTACCAACGCGAGCAGCGTGATCTGCCAGGACAGGGTGAGCATCACGGCCAGGGTGAGCATCAGCGTCACCAGGTTGCCGACGACACCGGAGAGGGTGTTGCTGAAGGCGCGCTGCGCTCCGATCACGTCGTTGTTGAGGCGACTGACCAGCGCTCCCGTACGCGTACGCGTGAAGAACGCGACCGGCATGCGCTGCACGTGATCGAACACAGCCGTCCGCAGATCGAGGATGAGCCCTTCGCCGAGGGTCGACGACAGCCAGCGGCCGAGGATTCCGAACGCTGCCTCGGCCAGCGCGATGAGGGCGATGAGCAGGGCAAGGCGTACGACGGTGCCCTGGTCGCCGTGGGACACGATGACGTCGACGACGCGCCCCGCGAGCACCGGCGTGGCGACGGCGAGCAGCGCGGTCACCACGCTGAGCGCCACGAACTGCCCGATACGGCGACGGTGCGGTCGGGCGAAGGTGGCGATCCGCCGCAGCGTCGCGCGGTCGAACGGGCGGCGCTCCTGCTGCGCGTTCATGACGCTGTGCAGTTGCATCCAGGCTGTGCTCTCCATGCTCATAGGAGAGAAGGTATGACCTCAAAGCCACCTGAAGCCAAGGGGGACCTCAATCCGCCCTGGATCCAGCATGCCACCGTGTGAACTGTCGGCCGTTCCGCGAGTCGACGGCAGGTTCGAGAGGCGCCGGTCGGTGCAGCCCTGCATGGCGATCGGTGCTTCCGGCCTGCTAGCCAGGAGTGGCGCCGACATGTGTACACCACCTCGATACGGACACGGCTGTTGCCGGACTCAAGACACACGGCATCCGAAATATCGGCGCGGCCCCCGATCGCTCAAGGGTTGTCGCCTTGACACCCAGGGCGCTCGAGAGCTTCTCGGTGCGGCCGGCGGTGCCGGTGTACTGGCGCTGCACGCCGGCCGAGCGGACGCCCTTGTCTGCTCAGCGCCGTCCTGTCCTTTCTGACGGTACGGCGGCCGGAGGGCGTTCAGGCCCACCACTGACGGTACGAAGGCAGGTGCCGGCTGTCGTGTCCCCGCGCGGGGACACGACAGCCGGCACCTGCCTTGCGCGCCACCATGGGTGCTACGCGGCGACGACAGCCGGCCGGCGACGGCCGAGGAGCCGGCCGCAGCCGACCACGGCGGTCGCCGCGCCGAGCATTCCGACGGCGCCGGCGAGGCTGCCCACGGCGGCGGCGGTGGCGAGCAGGATCAGGGGGCAGACGAATTCGCCGAGGAAGAACGCCATGTTCCACAGGCCCGTGCCACGCCCGCGGTTGGTGTGGTCGAGGAGGGCCACCGTCCGGGTCAGCAGGGTGGGCAGCAGCATGCCGGCGCCCAGGCAGTTCAGGACGGCCCCGATGACGAGAACGGGCGTGCCGGTGGCGAAGGACATGACGCCGAAGCCCGTGGCGCACAGGGCGAGGACGGCGGGCAGCAGTTGCTCGGCGCGTCCGGCGACCCGGGTGAAGACGATCGCACCGACGACGGTGGCGAGGCTGGCCGCCGCCGTGGCGGCGCCGACCGCGGCGGTGGCTGTCACGCCCAGGTCGTCGAGCAGGTAGGCCATCTCGACGGGCACGGTGTAGAAGACGATCGCACCGAAGAAGGTCAGCGCGCAGGAGGCGGAGAGCTTGCGCCAGGGGAGGGCACGGCCGGCGTCCGGCTCGGTGGCCGTCCCGGCGACGTGGGCCGGTGTCCGCAGGACCGCGGCCATCACGGGGGCGAGCAGCAGGCTCACCGCGTAGGCCCAGAACGGTGTGCGCCAGCCAGCCGACCCCATCGCCCCGCCGAGGACGAAGAAGGCGGTCGCCGACAGGGCCGAGCACATGGTCTGCAGGGCGAGGTAGCGCTCGCGGGTACGGCCGGACCAGTAGTCGCCGATCAGTGCGGTGCAGCAGGTCATGATCACCGCTTCGGCCACGCCGACCAGCGCCCGGCTGGCGATGATCGCGCCGAGCGAGTCGAGCCAGAGCGGGGCCGTGCCCACGAACGCGTACGCGACGGCCGCGCCGACCAGCAGACGCCTGCGCCCGAGGCGATCGGCCAGTAGGCCCGCGAAAGGCGCCAGCAGGGCGAGCGACAGCGCCGGGATCGTCAGGGCGACCGGCACCAGGGTGGACGCCCCCGGTGTGGCGGCGAAGTGGTCCTGCATCCGGGGCAGCACGGGGGCGATGAGGACGGCGCCGAGGATCGGCAGGCAGCTGCCGGCCATCAGCAGTGCGGCCAGCAGCCGGCGGGTGGGCTCGACGTTTTCGCCGGATGGGGAAGTGGGCACGGTGCTCTCCGTTCGGTGGGGCCACGAGGGTGGAGATCACCGGGCGGCGGCGCCGAACCCTGCAGGGCATCTCAGCAGGGAGGGCAGGCCGAAATCCCGGGCTCGCGCGGCGGATTCGCCAGTGAGGTGGCGAGGCAGTCGCCATCTTGGAGGGGAGGCCGTGCCAAGGGAATGCCCGTGCCGATCGATTGTTGTGATGGCAACGATCCGTGCGCCGGATGGCTGGGGCGGGGCCGCTGTCAGTGTCCGGCGCCGAGGGTCTCGCCGACGCGGGCCGCCGTCTCGCGCAGCCACACGTGGGCCGAGTCCTGGGTGTGCACGGGGTGCCACCAGAGTGCCTCGTGCACCGGTACGGCATCGAACGGGCACGGCAGGATACGTACGTCGGCGAGCCGGGCCAGTCGCTCGGCCATGCGTTCCTGGACGAGCGCGACCCGCCGCGTGCCGGCGACCAGGAACGGCAGGAGCTGGAAGCTCTCCACCGACACTTCGACCTTCGCGTCGATGCCGAGCAGGCCGAGCTGTTTGGCGGCCGGTGCGTCGTAGGGCTGTTGGTAGATGGCCCAGGGCAGGCGGCCCAGGTCGTCCATGGTGAGGAAGTCTCCGACTTCGGGATGGCCGGTGGCCACCACGCAGACCCAGCGGTCCCGGTACAGCTCGACCGTGGGATAGCCGCTGATGACACCGTGCGGCATCAGCAGACCGTCCACCGAGCTCAGCAGCGGCCCGGCGGCTTCGACAATGCCGGGCCCGACCTGCTGGAAGCGCAGCCGGATCTCGGGCGCCTCCTCGTGCACGACTCGGGCCAGTTCCGTGCCGAACACCGCTACCGCATAGTCCGAGGCGAGCAGGGTGAACTCGCGGCTCTCCACGGCCGGGTCGAACGAGGCCTGACTGCTGAAGACCCGTTCCAGCAGGTCGCACGCGGTGGCGGTGCGTTCCAGCAGTGCGGTGCCCAGGGGGGTGAGCACGTAGCGGTTGCCGTCGCGCGCCAGCAGGTCGTCATCGAAGTGGCGCCGCAGCCGGGCCAGGGCGGCACTGGTGGCGGGCTGGCTCAGTCCGATCCGGGCGCCGGCGCGGGTGACGTTGCGCTCCTCCAGCAGGGCACGCAGAGCAAGCACGAGGTTGAGGTCCAGTTTGGCAAGGTTCACGACGAGACCTCCAGATATTTGTACTGCCGATGGTAGCGATTCAAAGAATCTATTTCCCGGATTCCTTGATCTCGGTCAGATTAGTCGCATCGCATCAGGAGGAAACCTCGTGGCAATGCAAGCGCAACTCGCCGGTCCTTTCGCCGTCGGGACCTTTTCACGGCCGGACGGTGTGCAGTTCCCCGGCCTGGTGGTCTCCGGCCGTGTTCTCGACATCAGCGGCGTGCTCGGTGACGGCCGGTCGCGGAACACCCGTACGCTGCTGGAGAATTGGGACGAGGCACTGCCCGTCCTCCACCGCCTCGCGGCGGAACCCGGGCAACCGTGGCAGCCGATCACCGGTCTGCACACCCACGCCCCGGTCGAGCCCCGGCAGATCCTGCAGTCCGGCGCCAACTACCGGCAGCACGTGATCGACCTGGTGGTGGCCCACCGCCGGCCGGACGACCCGCGCACCGAGGAACAGGCCCGCAACGAGGCCGCCGCGATGATGGACCGCCGCGCGGCCGAGGACCAGCCGTACATGTTCATCGGCCTGCCGTCCTCGATCACCGGCCCGTACGACGACGTGATCCTGCCCGCGTGGTGCGAGAAGCCGGACTGGGAGCTGGAGCTGACCGCGGTCATCGGCCGGCCCGCCTACCGGGTCAGCCCCGAGGAGGCGTTGGAGCACGTCGCCGCGTACACCATCGCCAACGACCTGACCGCCCGTGAGCTGATCTTCCGCAAGGACATGCCGGAGATCGGCACCGACTGGCTGCGCAGCAAGAACGCCCCCGGCTTCACCCCGCTCGGCCCCTACCTCGTGCCCGCGGCCTTCGTCGCGGACCCCTCCGGCCTGCAGGTCACGCTCAAGCTCAACGGCGAGACCATGCAGGACGAGTCCACCAAGGACATGATCTTCGACGTGGCGCGGATGGTCTCCTACGCCTCGCAGACCACCACCCTGCTCCCCGGCGACCTCGTCCTCACCGGCAGCCCGGCCGGCAACGGCATGCACTGGGGCCGCCTGCTGCGCGACGGCGACGTCATGGACGGCACCGTCACCGGCCTCGGCGCCCAGCGCACCCGCTGTATCGCGGAGCAGCGATGAGTACCCCCGACCGGACCGCCCCCGAGGCCGAGATCGCCAAGGCCGCCGCCGCGTACTCCAACTGGGGCCGCTGGGGCGAGGACGACCGCCTGGGCACCCTCAACTTCCTCGACGCGGCCAAGCGCCGGCAGGGCGCCGCCCTCGTCCGCCAGGGTGTCAGTTTCTCGCTCTCCCAGCGTTTCGACATGAACGGCCCGCAGAAGGGCTGGCGCCGGCGCACCAACCCCGTCCACACCATGCTCGACACCGGGACCGACGCCGCCGCCGGCCACCAGCCGTTCCCGCACGGCATCGGCGGCGCCGACGACGTGATCGCCATGCCCCTGCAGTGCTCCACCCAGTGGGACGGCCTCGGCCACATCTTCGACCACGGCAGGGCGTGGAACGGCCGTGACGCCGCGAGCACCGTCACCTCCGAGGGCGACCAGGTCACCGGCATCGAGCACATGGCCGCCGACGTCGCCGGACGGGGCGTCCTGCTCGACGTCGGCCGGGCGATCGGCACCGACGGGGAACTCCCCGACGGCTTCGCGATCACCGAGGACCACCTGCGCGCCACCATCGAGGCCCAGGGCCCGAGTTCGGCCGTGGGCCGCGGCGACCTCGTGGTGATCCGCACGGGCCAGCTCACCCGCGCCCGCCGCGAGGGCTGGGGCGACTACGCAGGCGGGGACGCCCCCGGGCTCTCCTTCACCACCGCCGGCTGGCTGCACCGCACCGAGATCGCGGCCGTCGCCACCGACACCTGGGGCTTCGAGGTGCGGCCCAACGAGTTCGACCAGGCCTTCCAGCCCCTGCACCAGGTCGCCATTCCCAACATGGGCCTGCTGATCGGCGAGATGTGGGACCCGGACGCCCTCGCCGAGCACTGCGCCGTCGACGGCGTGTACGAGTTCTGGCTCACCGCCGCCCCGCTGCCGATCACCGGCGCCGTCGGCTCCCCGGTCAACCCGATCGCCGTCAAGTAGGCCGGCCCGCTCCCCTCAGCCGGGTCGGGCGCCCTGCGCCCTGGACAGCCACCGGGCGTCCGACCCGCACTTCCATCCAGGTATCCCCTACCGCTCCTCCCCGTCCGCCGCTCAACGCAGCGCGGTTCACCCGTCAGGGAGTACACATGACCAGCGTCCGCACCGTCCTCGTGATCGGCGGTGGCACCGCAGGCAACGGCCTCACCGTCCTGCTGCGCAGGGCCGGCCTCGACGTCGACCTCGTCGAGGCCAAGACCGACTGGAACGTCTCCGGCTCCGGCATCACCCTCCAGGGCAACGCCCTGCGCGTGCTGCGCGAGATCGGCGTCTGGGAGCAGGTCCGGGAAGCCGGTTTCGGCTTCGGATCACTCGGCATCACCGCCCCGGACGGCACGCTCCTGCACGTCGCCCGCGACGTGCGCACCGGCGGCGACGACCTGCCCGCCACCCTCGGCATGCAGCGCCCGCAGCTCCAGCGCATCCTCATCGACGCGGTGAAGGCGTCCGGCGCCAAGGTCCGTCTCGGAACCACCGTCGAGTCGCTGTCCTCGGACGACGACGGCGTGTGGGTGCGCTTCGACGACGGCACCGGCGGCCGCTACGACCTGGTGGTCGGCGCCGACGGCATCAGCTCCGCCACCCGCGCCATGATCGGCATCACCGAGCGCCCCGAGCCCACCGGCATGGCGATCTGGCGCACCCCCGCCCCCCGCCCCGCCGACGTAGAGCGCACCGACCTCACCTACGGCGGCCCCTGCTACATCGCCGGCTACTGCCCCACCGGCCCCGACACCGTCTACGCCTACCTGGTCGAGCCCAAGCGCGACCGCGCCGGCATCGACCCCGCCACGTACGCCGACGAGATGCGCCGCCTCGCGGCCGGCTACGGCGGCCACTGGGCCGAGATCGCCGCGAGCATCACCGACCCGAAGCAGGTCAACTACACCTGGTTCGACCGCCACCTCGTCGAGGGCCCCTGGCACCGCGGCCGCGTCGTCCTGGTCGGCGACGCCGCGCACGCCTGCCCGCCCACCCTCGCCCAGGGCGCCGCGATGTCCCTGGAGGACGCCGCCGTCCTCGCCGAACTCCTCACCACCCGGGAGAAGTTCGACGAACAACTGCTGCTCGACTACCACGCCCGCCGACTGCCCCGCGTACGGCTGGTCGTCGAGAGCTCCTGCCAGCTCGGCCAGTGGCTGATGGACGGCGTCCGCGACGCCGACGTCCCCGGCCTGATGGGCCGCACCATGACCGTCCTCAAGGAACTGCCGTGATGACCCCCGCCAACAACGCCCCCACCAACAACGCCTCCGCCAACAACGCCCCCACCGTCGACGTCCACGCCCACCTGCTGCTGCCCGAGGTCGAAGCGCTGGTCGCCGACCACCCCGCCCTGGCCGACGCCCGCGCCCTGGACGCCCGCCGCAACGGCCCCGAGGCCCTCGCCGTCAGCGGCCCCATGGTCCGCGAGCGCATCCCGCTGCTCACCGACGTCGACGCCCGTCTGGCCGCGATGGACACCCAGGGCGTGGACATCCAGCTGGTCAGCCCCTCGCCCTCGCACTACCACTACTGGGCCGACGAGCAGACGGCGCGCGGTGTCTGGCAACTCGCCAACACCGCCACCGCAGAGCACTGCGCCAAGGCCCCGGACCGGCTCCGCGGTCTCGGCCTCATCGCCCTCCAGCACCCCCACCTCGCCGTCGAGGCGCTGGACCACGCCCTGGACAGCGGCCTGCTCGGCGTCGAGATCTCCAGCCACGCGCCCGGTCTCGAACTGTCCGACGCGCGGCTGGAGCCCTTCTGGGCCCGCGCAGCCGAAACCGGCGCCGTCCTCTTCCTGCACCCCTTCGGCTGCACCCTCGACGAGCGACTGAACCGCTGGTACCTCTCCAACACCGTCGGCCAGCCCACCGAGAACGCGGTCGCCCTCTCCCACCTGATCTTCTCCGGCGTCCTCGACCGCCACGCCGGCCTGAAGGTCATCGCCGCGCACGGCGGCGGCTACCTGCCCACCCACATCGGCCGCTCCGACCACGCCTGGCGCGCCCGCCCCGACGCCCGAGGCTGCGCCCGCGAACCCAGCAGCTACCTCAAGGACCTGTGGTTCGACTCCCTCGTCCACGACCCCGCCGTCCTGCGCGAACTCGTCCGCGTCGCCGGCGAGGACCGGGTGCTGCTCGGCTCCGACTTCCCCTTCGACATGGGCACCTGGGACCCGCTCGGCGCACTCGCCGAAGCCGGCCTGTCCGACCACGACCACCACGCCGTCCGTGGCGCGAACGCCGCAGCCCTGCTGGGCCTCGGCTGAGGAGGAACACACCATGAACCGCCTGCTCACCCACCTGCGGCACGTCGACCTCGCCGTGCCCGACTACGAGGCACAGCTCGACTTCTACGCCCAACTCTGGGGCCTCACCAAGGTCGCCGAGGACTCCGGCATCTCCTTCCTCGCCGCCGAGGGCTCACCCGAGCAGTACATCGTGCGGCTGCGCCGCGCCGAGGAGAAGCGCCTCGACCTCATCTCCTACGGCGCCGCCACCCCCGCCGACGTCGACACCCTCGCCGAGCAACTGCTCGCCGGCGGCGTCCAGCTGATAACCCGCCCCGGCACCGTCGACACCCCCGGCGGCGGCTACGGCTTCCGCTTCTTCGACGTCGACGGCCGCACCATCGAGGTCAGCGCCGACGTCGCCACCCGCACCCACCGCCGCATCGAGGAGAAGGAGTCCATCCCCGTCCGCCTCTCCCACGTCGTCGTCAACTCACCCGACCTGGACCGCACCCGCCAGTGGTACGAGCGGCACCTCGGCTTCGCCCTCTCCGACACCCTCGCCTCCCCGCACATGGGCGAGGTGATGCACTTCATGCGGATCAGCAACCAGCACCACTCCATGGCCATCGCCAAGGGCCCGCACACCTCGCTGCACCACGTCTCCTTCGAGATGCGCGGCCTGGACGAGTACATGTACGGCACCGGCCGGCTGCTCCGGGCGGGCGTCCGCAAGGTCTGGGGCCCCGGCCGTCACCTGGCGGGCAACAACACCTTCACCTACTTCCTCGACCCGCACGGCAACACGGTGGAGTACACCACCGAGCTGGAGCAGTTGGACGAGGACGCCTGGCACCCGCACGTCTACGACTTCTCCCAGCCCGAGGTCACCGACCAGTGGGGCACGGCCAATCCGATGAGCGAGATCGTCGCCAAGGAATCGTTCAACGACGTCGACCGCGGCGTGTTCGTCGCCCCGCCGGTCTGACCCGAACCCCGGTGCCCGGCGGCCGGGCCATGCCCTGACACGGCGCGCCGGGCACCGGACCCTCTTCCGCACCGATCCCTTTACCTCCGAGGAACACCATGCGCCTGGCCACCTACGAGTACGACGGCGAACGCCGCTGCGGCGTGGTCGACGGAGACCGCCTGCACCCGCTGCCGGCCGACGTCGACCTGCTCCAACTGGTCCGCGCCGGGCTCCCCGCCCTCCTGCACGCCGGCGAGGAAGCGCTCGCCGGTCCCGCCGGCCCCGCGCTGGCGGACGTGCGGCTGCTGCCGCCTCTCCAGCCCCCGACCGTGCGCGACTTCGTCGCGTTCGAGGAGCACGTCGAGGGCGTGCGCCGCAGCATCGACGGCGCCGCCGGTGTGCCGGAGGCCTGGTACGAGGCGCCCACCTTCTACTTCGGCAACCCCTACGCCGTGATCGGCGCCCACGACGACGTCCCGATGCCCCCCGGATCGACGGTGCTGGACTTCGAACTGGAGGTCGCGGCGGTCATCGGCCGGGAGGGGGCCGACCTCACCTCGGAACAGGCCCGCGAGCACATCATCGGGTACACGATCTTCAACGACTGGTCGGCCCGCGACCTGCAGTCCCGCGAGATGAAGGTCGGCCTGGGCCCCTGCAAGGGCAAGGACACCGCCACCACCCTCGGCCCCTGGCTGGTCACCGCCGACGAACTGGAGCCCCACCGCGACGCGGACGGATTCCTGCGCCTCGCCCTGACCGCCGAGGTCAACGGCGAGGTCATCGGCCGGGACCTGCTGTCCAACATGGGCTGGACCTTCGAGGACCTGGTCGCGTACGCCTCCCGCGGCACCACCGTGCGCCCCGGTGACGTCCTCGGGTCGGGCACCTGCGGCAACGGCGGCTGCCTCGCCGAGCTGTGGGGCCGCAACGGGCAGCAGAGTCCGCCGCCGCTCCAGCCCGGCGACACCGTCACCCTCACCGTCGAGGGCATCGGCACCGTCTCCAACACCGTCGTCACAGGTGCCGACCCGGTGCCGCTGCGGCCCGCCCGGGCCCGGCCCCGCACCCGCCCCTGACAGCAGCCCACACGACAAGAGGCAGAGGAACACCCCCATGGACAAAGTGAGTACAAGCGCCGGGGAGGCCGTGGCCGACATCCCCGACGGCGCCTCGCTGGCCGTCGGCGGCTTCGGCCTCAGCGGCGTGCCCGACACCCTGATACGGGCGCTCTTCGCGCAGGGCGCCGCCGGCCTGAGCGTGGTCTCCAACAACTGCGGCGTCGACGGCGCGGGCCTCGGACTGCTGCTGGCAGCCGGCCGGATCGCCCGCGTCACCGGCAGCTACGTCGGCGAGAACAAGGAGTTCGCCCGCCAGTACCTCGGCGGCGAGCTGGAGGTAGAACTCGTCCCGCAGGGCACCCTCGCCGAGCGGCTGCGGGCCGGCGGCTGCGGAATCCCGGCCTTCTTCACCCCCGCCGGTGTCGGCACCCAGGTCGCCGACGGCGGCCTGCCCTGGCGTCACACGCCCGACGGCGCGGTGGCCCTCGCCTCCCCGCCCAAGGAGATCCGCGAGTTCGACGGCCGCAGCTACGTCCTGGAACGTGGTATCACCACCGACTACGCGCTCGTCCGGGCGGCCCGCGGGGACCGCCACGGCAACCTCGTCTTCAACAGGGCCGCCCGCAACTTCAACCCGCTCGCCGCGATGGCCGGACGCATCACGCTCGCCGAGGTCGAGGAACTCGTCGAACCCGGCGAACTGCGTCCCGACGAGATCCACCTGCCGGGCGTCTTCGTGCAGCGCGTCGTCGCCCTCACCCCCGCACAGGCCGCCGACAAGCAGATCGAGAAGAGGACGGTGCGCGCCTGATGGCCTGGACCCGTGACCAGATGGCGGCCCGGGCCGCCCGCGAACTCGCCGACGGCAGCTACGTCAACCTCGGCATCGGCCTGCCGACCCTGGTGCCCAACTTCCTGCCCGACGGCATCGACGTCGTCCTCCAGTCGGAGAACGGCATCCTGGGCGTCGGCCCGTACCCGGCTTCCGAAGAGGTCGACCCCGACCTGATCAACGCCGGCAAGGAAACCGTCACGGTCCTGGCCGGAGCCTCCTTCTTCGACTCCTCGCTGTCCTTCGGCATGATCCGCGGCGGCCACGTGGACGCCGCGATCCTCGGCGCCATGCAGGTGTCCGCCGGCGGTGACCTCGCCAACTGGATGATCCCCGGCAGGATGGTCAAGGGCATGGGCGGCGCGATGGACCTGGTGCACGGTGCCCGCCGCGTCGTCGTCCTGATGGAGCACACCGCCAAGGACGGCTCCCCGAAGATCGTCCGGGAGTGCACCCTGCCGCTCACCGGCAAGGCCTGCGTCCACCGCATCATCACCGACCTCGGCGTCCTCGACGTCACCCCCGACGGCCTCGTCCTCGTCGAGACCGCCCCCGGTGTCACCGTCGCAGAGCTGGTTGCCGCCACCGCCGCACCCGTCCGGGAACAGGTGTGAGCACCCGCGACGTCTACATCGTCGACGCCGTCCGCACCCCCGTCGGCAAGTACGGCGGTGCGCTCGCCGGCACCCGTCCCGACGACCTGGCCGCGCACACCCTGCGCGCCCTGCTGGAGCGCACCCCGCAGCTCGACCCGGCCCGCATCGACGACGTCGTCCTCGGCAACGCCAACGGCGCCGGCGAGGAGAACCGCGACGTCGCCCGGATGGCCGTCCTCCTCGCCGGACTGCCCGTCACCGTGCCCGGCAGCACCGTGAACCGGCTCTGCGGCTCCGGCATGGAGGCCGTGATCCAGGCGTACCGCGCGGTCGCGCTCGGCGACGCCTCGATCGTGATCGCCGGCGGCGTCGAGTCGATGAGCCGCGCCCCCTGGGTCCTGCCCAAACCCGACCGGGCCTTCCCCGCCGGCCACCAGGAACTCTCCTCCACCACCCTCGGCTGGCGGCTCGTCAACCCTACGATGCCCGCCGAGTGGACGGTCCCGCTCGGCGAGGGCGCCGAACTCGTCGCCGACCGCCACGGCATCACCCGCGAGGCCCAGGACGCCTTCGCACTCGCCTCCCACCACAAGGCCGCCACCGCCTGGGCCGCGGGCGCGTACGACAGCGAGACCGTCCCCGTGCCGGGCACCGGCCTCCACCGCGACGAGAGCGTCCGCGACAACGCCTCCACGGAGGCGCTCGCCCGCCTCAAGCCGGTCTTCCGGCCCGGCGGGACGGTGACCGCGGGCAACGCCTCCCCGCTCAGCGACGGCGCGGCCGCCCTGCTGATCACCGACGAGGCGGGCCTCGTCGCCACCGGCCGCGAGCCGCTCGCCCGCATCCGCGCCTCCGCGGTCACCGGCATCGAGCCTCCCTACTTCGGCCTCGGCCCGGTGGAGGCCGTCCGCCGCGCACTCCTGCGCGCCGGGCGCGGCGCCGGCGACGTCACCGTCTGTGAACTCAACGAGGCGTTCGCCGCCCAGGCACTCGGCTGCCTCACCCACTGGCCCGACCTCGACCCCGGAGCCGTCAACCCCCGTGGCGGCGCCCTCGCACTCGGCCACCCTCTCGGCGCCTCGGGCGCCCGCATCACCGGCGCCGTCGCCCACCAGCTCGCCGCCGCCGGCTCGGGCCTCGGCCTCGCCACCCTCTGCATCGGCGTCGGCCAGGGCCTCGCCCTCGTCCTCGAAAGGTAGACCCCGTGCTCCCCACCCAAGCGGACATCTCCCACGAGATCGACCGGCACGCGGGCGCCGGCGGAGGCCGTACCCACCCGGCCCGCGACTACCCGCCCTACCGCAGCGCCGCACTGCGCCACCCCAAGAACCCACTGGTCGCCGTGCACGACCCCGAGGCGGTCGAACTCTCCGGCCCCGCGTTCGGCACCACCGACGTCACCGACCTCGACGCCGACCTCACCCGCCACCACCCCGGCGAACCCCTGGGCGAGCGCATCACCGTCACCGGCCGCGTCCTGGACCGCGACGGCCGACCCGTGCGCCGCCAGCTCGTCGAGATCTGGCAGGCCAACGCCGCCGGCCGCTACGCCCACCGGCGCGACCAGCACCCCGCCCCGCTCGACCCGAACTTCACCGGCGCCGGCCGCTGCCTCACCGGTGACGACGGCAGCTACGCCTTCACCACGATCAAGCCCGGCGCCTACCCGTGGCGCAACCACACCGGTGCCTGGCGGCCCGCCCACATCCACTTCTCGCTGTTCGGCACCGCCTTCACCCAACGGCTCGTCACCCAGATGTACTTCCCCGGCGACCCGCTCTTCCCGTACGACCCGATCCTGCAGTCCGTCACCGACCCCGCCGCCCGCGCCCGCCTGGTCGCCGCCTACGACCACGACCTCTCGACCCCCGAGTGGTCGCTCGGCTACCGCTGGGACATCGTCCTCGACGGGCCGTCCGCCACCTGGATCGAGGAAGGCCGCTGATGCTCCCCACCCCCTCACAGACCGTCGGCCCCTTCTACGGCTACGCCCTGCCCTTCCCCGGCGGCGGCGACCTCGCCCCGCCCGGCCGGCCCGGCACGATCACCGTGCACGGCCACGTCCTGGACGGCGCCGGCGAGCCCGTCCCCGACGCGCTGCTGGAGTTCTGGCAGCCCGCTCCCGACGGCACCCGCACCGGCGTTCCCGGCTCGATGCGCCGCGACCCCGTCACCGGTGGCCATCTCGGCCGCAACGGCACCGATTTCACCGGCTTCGCCCGGGTTCCCACCGACGCCGACGGCCACTGGACGCTGCACACCCTGGCGCCGGGCGGCGTTCCCTACCTCGCCGTGTGTGTCTTCGCCCGTGGCCTCCTCCACCACCTCCACACCCGCGCCTACCTGGCCGGTCACCCGCTGCTCGCGGCCGACCCCCTGCTGGCGGCGCTGGGGCCGGAGCGCCGCAGCACCCTGGAGACCACGCCCGACGGGCCGGGCCGGCACCGGTTCGACATCCGTCTCCAGGGCGAGAAGGAGACGGTCTTCCTTGCCTTCGACTGACCCCGCCCTCCCCCCGGACGACCTGGGGCTGCTCACCCCCGTCACCGCGGGTTCGCCCGTCACCGCGGCCACCGGCGACGCCGCGCTGCTCGCCGCGATGGTGCGGGCGGAGACGGCGCTCACCCGGGCCCAGGCCGACCTCGGCCTCGCCCCGGCCGGCGCGGCCGACGTCCTGGCCGCAGCCGCCGGTGACCTCGACGTACGCGACATCGCACTGCGCGCCCGAGCCGGCGGCAACCCCGTCATCCCGCTGGTCGCCGATCTCACGGCCGCGGTCGCCGCCCGCAGTCCGGGTGCCGCCGCCCACGTCCACCGCGGCGCCACCAGCCAGGACATCCTCGACACCGCCCTGATGCTCGTCGCCGTGGACGCCCTCGGCGCGACGATCACCGACCTCGGTCGGACCGCCGCAGCCCTGGCGGCCCTCGCCGAGCGACACCGCGACATCGCCATGCCCGGCCGGACCCTCACCCAGCACGCCGTCCCCACCACCTTCGGCCTCAAGGCCGCCGGCTGGCGCAGCCTCGTCCTCGACGCGCACCGCCGCCTCGCCGGCACCCGCGCCACCCTGCCCGCCCAACTCGGCGGCGCCGCAGGCACCCTGGCCGCCTTCCTGGCCCACGCCGAAGCCGACGGAGCCCCCCGCGAACCCGGCCTCGCCCTGAGGCTGCTCGCCGCCTACGCCCGCCGCACCGGACTCGCCGAACCACTGCTGCCCTGGCACACCCTGCGCACCCCGGTCGCCGACCTCGCCGCCGCACTCGCCTTCACCGCCGGCGCGCTCGGCAAGATCGCCGCCGACGTGCTCACCCTCTCCCGCACCGAGATCGGCGAGCTCACCGAGGGCGACGGCGGCGGCTCCTCGGCCATGCCGCACAAGTCGAACCCCGTGCGTGCCACCCTGATCGCGGGCACCGCCCGTCAGGTCCCGGCCCTCGCCGCGATCCTGTTCGGCGCGATGGCCGCCGAGGACGAACGCCCGGCCGGCGCCTGGCACGCCGAATGGCAGCCGCTGCGTGACGCCCTGCGCCTCGTCGGCGGCGCCGCCCACGCGGCAGCCGAGCTCACCGAGAACCTGCAGGTCCACCCGCACCGGATGGCCGACAACCTCGACCTCACCGGCGGCCTGGTGGTCACCGAGCATCTCGCCGCCGCCCTCGCACCCCTCGTCGGCCGGACCGAGGCAAAACAGGCACTCGCCCGCGCCGCCCGGCGCGCCGCCACCGAAATGCTCGACCTCGACGAGGCGCTCGACGCCGAGCCGGCCCTGACCGGACTGCTCCCCGAGCGCCGCCTGCGTGAGCTCATCGACCCCGCGAACTACCTGGGCGCCGCTGCGGCACTCGTCGACCGAGCCCTCAAGGAGCACCCGTGAGCCCTGAAGGAGCACCCGTGATGTCGACCGTCCTGCACCACCGCGCCGACGGTCCCGCCGACGCACCGGCCCTTCTCCTCGGGCCCTCGCTCGGCACCACCCTCGCGGTCTGGGACGCACAGGCCCCCGCCCTCGCGGCCACCCACCGCGTCGTCCGCTGGGACCTGCCCGGACACGGCGGCTCGCCTGCCACCCTCCTCGCCGCCGGGGCCACCGTGGCCGACCTCGCCGCCCGCGTCCTGGACCTCGCCGACCACCTCGGCGTCGACCGGTTCGCCTACGCCGGCATCTCCCTGGGCGGCGCCGTCGGGGCGCACCTCGCCGTCCACCACCCGCAGCGCGTCACCTCGCTCGCCCTGATCTGTTCCTCCGCCCGCTTCGGCGCACCCGACGCCTGGCGGGCCCGCGCCGCGCACGTCCGCACCGAAGGCACCGGCCCGCTCGCCGACACGGCCCCCGGCCGCTGGTTCACCCCCGCCTTCACCGACGAGCCCGTCGCCCGCGCCCTGGCCGCCGACCACCGCGCCGCCGACCCGCAGGGGTACGCAGCCTGCTGCGACGCCCTCGCCGCCTTCGACCTGCGCGCCGACCTGCACCTCATCACCGCACCCACCCTCGTCCTCGCCGGCCGCGACGACCCAGCCACCCCGCCCGCCCACGCCCGCGAACTCGCCGACGGCATCCCCGGCGCCACGCTCACCGAGATCGCCCGCGCCTCCCATCTCGCACCCGTCGAACGGCCGCACGCCGTCCTCGCCGCGCTCCGGGAGCACCTCGGCGGGCAACGGCCGGCGGGGGAGCGGGTGCGCCGCGCAGTCCTCGGCGATGCCCACGTCGACCGAGCCGCCGCCCGGACCACCGCCTTCACCGCCCCCTTCCAGGACTTCATCACCCGCTACGCCTGGGGCGACATCTGGACCCGGCCCGGGCTGGACCGCCGCACCCGCAGCTGCATCACCCTCACCGCCCTCGTCGCCGGAGGCCACCACGAGGAACTCGTGCTGCACGTGAGGGCCGCCCTGCGCAACGGGCTCACCCCGGAGGAGATCGGCGAGGTCCTGCTCCAGAGCGCCGTCTACTGCGGTGTACCGGCCGCCAACGCCGCCTTCGCCGTCGCCGACCGCGTCCTGCGCGACGACCACCTCCTCCCCGACCACCCTCTCGACGACAGGAACAGTTGATGCACACCACCGTCGGCATCATCGGCGGCGGCCCCGCAGGCCTCCTCCTCGCCCGCCTCCTCCACCGAGCAGGCATCGACAGCGTCGTCCTGGAGAGCCGCGACCGCGCCTACGTCGAACAGCGCCAGCGCGCCGGCATCCTGGAACAGACCACTGTCGACGCGCTGCGTGCCGCCGGGGCGGGTGAGCGAATGGACCGGGAGGGCCTCGTGCACCACGGCGTCGAACTGCGCTTCGACGGCCGCTCCCACCGCCTCGACTTCCCCGCACTCACCGGCGGGCGCAGCGTCATGGTCTACGCCCAGACCGAGGTGGTGAAAGACCTCATCGCCCTGCAACTGCGGGAGGGCGGGCCGCTCCTGTTCGGCGCCGAGGTCGCAGGAGTGGACGGCGCGGACACCGACCGGCCGGTGATCCGCTACACGCACGAGGGCCGGGAGCAGACCCTGACCTGTGACTACGTCGTGGGCTGCGACGGCTTCCACGGCGTTGCCAAGCGAGCGATCCCGGAGGCCGAGCGGCGCACCTTCGAGCGCACGTACCCGTACTCCTGGCTCGGTGTCCTGGCCGACGCGCCGCCGGTCGGCGACGAGCTGGTCTACGCCCACTCGGACCGCGGCTTCGCCCTGGCCAGCGTGCGCAGTCCCACGGTCAGCCGGCTCTACCTCCAGGTACCCAACGGCACCGACGTCGCCGACTGGCCCGACGAGAGGATCTGGGACGAACTCGGCCTCCGGCTCGCCTCGGAGGGCTCCGGCCCGCTCCACCGCGGACCGATCACCGCGAAGTCCGTGCTGCCGATGCGCAGCCACGTCACCGAACCGATGCGCTGGGGGCGGGTACTGCTCGCCGGCGACGCCGCCCACATCGTCCCGCCGACCGGCGCCAAGGGCCTCAACCTCGCCGCCGCCGACGTCATCGTGCTGGCCGCGGCTCTCACCGAGAGGTACACGACCGGCTCCACCACCCTTCTCGACACGTACTCCGACACCTGCCTGCGGCGAGTGTGGCGCGCCGAGCACTTCTCCTGGTTCATGACGACCACCCTGCACACAGACCCGGGACACACGCCGTTCGAGCGCCGCCTCCAGATCTCCCAGCTGGAGCGCATCGCCACATCCACGCACGCCGCCGCCGAACTCGCCGAGAACTACGTCGGGCTGCCCGTCGGTATGTCGGCGGCCTGCCGCCCCAGAGTCACAGCAGGCTGCCGCACGGACGTGAGCGGCACCGCGGCAGCTGCGGCGAACTCGATGTCGTCGTAGCCGACCAGCGCGATGTCCTCGGGGACCCGGACGCCGGCCGCGAACACCGCCTGCAGCATGCCAAGCGCCAGCAGGTCGTTGGCGCAGAACACCGCCCTCGGACGCGGATCAAGGCGGCACCTATATCGGCACGCCCGCCTTCCCGAAGGCCGCCAAGATCTTCACCAGGAACGGACAGCGGCGCGCCAACCTCACCCACGCCACCCGCACCATCCGCGATAAACGCACCACCTCCGGCCCCTCGCCACCAGCATTATCGAACCCGGCCGCGTTGAAGGAGTCCACGGCCCCCGAACCCTCGACGTCGTCCTCCTGGACAGTTGACGTACGTAGAGGCGGCGCATCATGCAGGGGCGCTGGCCACTGTGCAGGCGGGCGTGTGTCGGTCCGGTCACACTGGTGAGCGAGGGCCGGTCTGGCCTGGGCCGTCTGCCCGCAAGCCTTCGCGGAGGAGGGTGAGGGACATGAGCGGCTTCCTCGGAAATGAATCGGTGCTTCTGGTGGGGGGCGACGACGTTCTCGGCTGGTCCCCCGGTACCGAGCAGTACCTCGGCGTACCGGCGGATCGGATGAGGGAGACCCGGGTACCCGACCTTCTCGACCCGTGGCCCGGCAGATCCGGAGGCGAGGCCCCGCCCTCCTCCTGGTCGGCCACGCTACGAAGTACGGGCATGCCGGTGAGGTGCCAGCTGCTGCCCGTAGCGGGGGCAGGGGCCGCAGACTGCCTGCTGCGGCTGCTTCCGGAGAGGACGGCGCAGTACGCGGACCAGGACGCGGCTCTGCTGCAGGCACTCTTCTCCCAGGCGAAGGT
Organism: Kitasatospora sp. NBC_00315; assembly: GCF_041435095.1. Taxonomy (NCBI): domain Bacteria; kingdom Bacillati; phylum Actinomycetota; class Actinomycetes; order Kitasatosporales; family Streptomycetaceae; genus Kitasatospora; species Kitasatospora sp. NBC_00315. Next base: position 6,604,819 of record NZ_CP108025.1, read on the forward strand.
CGGTCTCGCCGTCCACGACGCCGCACTCCGGGTGACCCGGGTGAGCCTCGACGAACAGTTCGGATCCCCCTCCGGGGGTTCCATGGTGGAACGGCTGGGCGGGCAGCCGCTGGCTGAGGCACTGGTCGCCCAGGACGCCGCCGAGATCGAGGTGCAGCTCCGGCGCGTGCTGGAGACGGGAGAGGCGATGGTCGAGGTCCCTCAACGTGCTCGTAGTGCCGAGCAGCCTCTGTCGGACCGCATCGTGTCCTTGTCGGCGATCCCGTTGTCGGGCCCGGACGGCAGCCGGTGCGGCGTTGTGGTGGCGTTCACCGACATCACGGCCGAGCACCGGGAGAAGGAGGGCCGCTTCCTCGCCGGGGAAGCGGCGCGCCGCATCGGTGCCGATCTCGATCCCGCGCAGTGTGCACGGGAGCTGGTGGAGGTCCTCGTGCCGGCCTTCGCCGACGGGGCTGCCGTCGACCTCTCTGAGGCCGTGCTGTCCGGCGAGGAGCCGGACGACTTCTCCGGACAAGCGGCCCGATTGCGCGTCGCCTCACTCGGCCGCTGCGAACGCCTTCCTGAGCCGGACCAGGACCCTGCTCTCCCAGATCCGTCCGCCGTGCCGGACGCGGGCGAATCTGGGGTGTTCTCCCTACTGGCCGGCGCACTGCAGGCACGCGGCCGGACCCTCGGCCGGGTGCTGATGCAGCGGCTGCCCGCGCGGCTGCCCTTCGACGCCCTCGACGAGGACATCGCCGAGGAGGTCGTCACCCGGGCCGCCCTGAGCATCGACAACGCCCGGCGGTTCGTGCATGAGCGCCGCAGCGCCGAGGCGCTTCAGCGAAGCCTCCTGCCGCCGTCCGTCGAGGACGTCAGCGCCGCAGACATCGCGTACCTCCACGTGCCTTCCCCGTCCCCGGCGGCGAACTGCGGTGCCTGGGCCGATGCGGTGCCGCTGTCCTCGGCGAGGGTCGCCTTCGTGGCCGGGACCACTGCCGCCCGCGGGGTCGCCGCGGCTGCTGCGGCCGGTCGGCTGCGCACCGCGATCCAGACCCTCTCCGACCTCGACCTCGCTCCCGAGGAAGTGCTGACCCACATCGACGAGCTCGTGCGGCGACTGGCGCGCCACCGCGCGCACACCGGGCCACCGGCGGACCGTGACGGACGTGCGGGCGAGATCGGGGCCACCTGTCTCTACGCCGTCTACGATCCGGTCACAGGCCATTGCGCCATGGCCAGTGCGGGTCACATGGCCCCTGTGGTCATCTGTCCTGGTGGCGAGGCCGCTCCGGTCCCGATCGAACCCCGGCAGGCGCTCGGGGTCGGTGACCTGCCCTATGAGACCGTCGAGCTGCGTCTCGATCCCGGCAGCGTGCTGCTGTTCCTCGCCGGTGGTGCCACCCTCCCGGCGGAAAGGGCCGAATCGGCCACCGCAGGGGGCAGAGTCGCAGCACTCCACGACCTTCTTGAAGAAACCCTCGGTGCGCCCGGCGCGGCCGGAAGGGACGGAGCAGCCCTGGCGGCTCGCGTGCGGCGGCTGGCCCCCGAAAACACCACCCACTTCCGGTTCCCGGCGGACCCGTCCGTTGTCGCCCACGCCAGACAAGCGGTGACGCGCACGCTGGCCTCCTGGGACCTGGAGCATCTGGCCTTCGCCAGCGAACTCGTGGCCAGCGAGCTGGTCACCAACGCGATCCGGTACGCCGGCAGCCCAGTGGACCTACGTCTGATCAGGGACCGGTCCCTGATCTGTGAGGTCTCCGACCCCAGTCAGACCCAGCCGCACCTGCGCCATGCCCGGCCGACGGACGAGGGCGGCCGCGGTCTGTTCCTCGTGCACCAGCTCACACAACAGTGGGGCAGCCGGTACACGAGGGACGGCAAGACGATCTGGACGGCGCAGCAGATCGACGCTGCGGTATGAGGGGGCTGCGACACGCCGATGGCGGGTCGGGCGTGGCACCCGTCGGCATCGTGCCGGTCGGCAGCGTCAGACTCGGTCCCGGTCCTTCGTTACGGGCTGTGCATGCTCCGTGTCCCAGCGCCGGCGGGCCTGTGGATCCGGACCCATCGACGATGAACAAATCGTGTGCTCCGGCGGTACCGCCAGGGCCGGCATGCAGGGTGACGAAGGGGAGGCCGCGCGCCACTGCCTCTCTCCTGCCAGCCCCGGGCTCCCGCCGCAACACACACCCGCACGGTGGCTCCTGACGAGAACCATTCGATGCCCGCCCGCGGTTCCCCTCCAGCCCAGCGAAACGTCCCTGCAGGCGCTCTTCGAGTCCGCCGAGAAATGATCAATGGACATGCGCCCGGATGCTGGCCCCCGGCAGGCCGAGGGAGTCGGCCTGTTCTGCTTGCCTATGCGCGCCCCAGGATTTGCAGGCCCGCGTCTGTTCCAAGTCTCTCCAGGACTTCACCCCGAACATACGGTCACCGGCCCTTCCGGCTGCGAGCCGTCCTTGCCGATGTGCGCCGCTCCGGGTCTGTAGTGAGCAAGCGTCAACCAGCTTCCTCGGGCGGAGTCCTAGGGCAGTTGTCAGGGGATGTCTAGGGTCAGTACGGCGCGGTCATCGCCGATGGAGGCTACGGTGCCGGCCGGGTCTTTCCGTACGGCCCGTGAGACGCAGGCGCACAGGCGCTTGGTCGCCTGCTTCTGGTCGTCGTCGAAGAAGACATCGCGGTGGTCGATACGACCTTGTACGTCGAGGACGGTGACCTGGCACAGGCCGCATTCGCCTTTGCGGCACTCTGAGAGGACGTCCGCGCCGGCACGTTCGAGCGCCTGGAGCATGGTCTGCCCGGCTTCGACGGTGGTTCGGATGCCGAGCCGCGGGATGGATACGACGAAGTCCTCGGAGGGGAACCAGCCGCCGTTCCCGAAGGTCTCGTAACGCAGGTCGGTCGGGGGCAGGCCGTTCTCCCGCCAGCTGCGGCGTACCGCGTCCATGAGGGGGATGGGGCCGCACATGTACAGTTCCGCCGGTCCGGTGGTGGCGATCTCCTCGACCAGCGAGGATGCGTCCAGAGAGGTGCCGTCCTCGGAGACGTGGACGCGGATTCGCTCCTGGTGGAGCTCTTCGAGGGCGTCGAGATAGGCCATGCGGTCGCGGCTTCGGCCGGCGTAGACGAGCTGGTAGTCCGAGCCCAGCTGCTGCAGGAGGCGCGCCATGCCGGCGATGGCGGTGATCCCGATCCCTCCGGCGAGCAGGACGTACCGGTCGGCTCCCACGCGCAGGGGGAAGTTCTGCAGCGGCTGCGTCATCGTGATCCGCTCGCCCGCGGTCAGGGCGTGCATGAACGCCGAACCCCCACGTGTGCGGGAGGCCAGTTGGACGCCGAGGGTGAGCAGGGCACCGTCGTCGTTGGACTCGACGATCGAGTAGGAACGCGTCTCGCTGGTGTGGCCCAGGTCGGCGAGGACGTCGACGTGGGTGCCTGGTGCGGCGCGCTGGGGGTTGGCCGGCGCCACGACGATGCGCCGGATACCGGTGGCGGCGGGGGTCGCTTCCACGACCGTGCCCGTCTGCCACACGGGCTGGTTCTGTGCTGCCATGGTGTCTTCCTGAGTGGGTCGGGGGTGGTCGGTCAGGCGCCGGCTGCGGCCGGGGATTCAGCGGCCAGCATGCGTTCGATGAGCCGGCGTACCCACATTCCGCCGGCGTCGATGTTGAGGCTGTAGAACTCGTGGTCCGGGTTGGCGTCGATCGCCGCCTGCTGGGCGGCGAGCATGATGTCGTCCTCGCCGAAGACGTTGGTCACGCCCTCCTTGAGCTGCGTGGTGATGAGCTGGCTCTCCAGGCGGTAGTTGCGCATGAAGGCCCAGAAGTAGTGGCAGGAGCGGTCCGTCCGGGGCGTGATGGTGTTCATGACGTAGCCGTTGACGCCCTGGCTGCGGTCGCCCTGGGGCGCTCCGGTGCCGGCTTTGGCCACGCCGACGTCGATGCGGATCGTCGAGGGTGCCTCGAAGCGGATGATCTGCCAGCGGTCGACCCGGCCGGTGAATCCGGGGAACTTGTCCCGCATGTTCTTCAGCCAGAACGGGGGCGGGTCGATGTCGAGCATCCACCGGGACACGGTCACGGTCCGTTCGTCGTGCGTGACTTCGAAGTCCGATTCGCTCAGCTCCGCCTGGCCGATGCTGCTGCTGTGGACGAATTCCTCGTGGGTGAGGTCCATGAGGTTGTCGAGCAGCAGCTGGTAGTTGGCGTCGACCGACAAGTTCGAGCCGTCGCCCGCCCAGTCGGGTGAGTCCATCTGGTGCATGTCGGGCACCGTCTGGGGATCCGCCCGGGTGGGATCCCCGAGCCACACCCAGAGGAAGCGGTGACGTTCGACGACGGGGAAGGAGGGGACCGTCGCGCTGGGGTTGATGGTGCTCTGGGCCGGCATCTGGGTGCAGCGCCCCGCGGAGTTGAAGCGCAGACCGTGGTAGGGGCACTGAACCTCGTCGCTGCCCACCCGCTTGCCGCGGGAGAGCGGTGCCAGGCGGTGCCAGCAGGCGTCAGCCAGCGCGACCGGGCGGCCGGCGTCGGTGCGGTAGAGGACGACGGGTCGGCCCGCCACGGTGCGCGAGAACAGTGCGTTGGCGGTGACTTCGTGGTCCCATGCGGCCGCGTACCAGGTGTTGAGCGGATGTCCCAGGGTCTTGTTCGTCGTCGAGGTCTGTGGCGTGTCCAGGGAAGGCATGGATCCTCCGGGTGGGGGAGAGGCAGCCGGAGCTGCTGCGGCACGCTTCAATACCTATCTCGATAGGTATAGGGGTGTGTCGTAACCTATACCTATGGGCAGAGGTGTCCGCAAGACCCTGCAGCGCGGACTTCGCCGGCGCCGGGCGCGGGCGTGCAGAAGGGTGAGGACCGTTGAGCGTTCGATACGCGCTTTTGGCCCTGTTGACAGCCCGTCCCCTCACGGCCTACGACATGGCGAAGCAGTTCGGCGCCTCGGTCGGCCACGTGTGGCACGCACCCGATTCGCAGATCTATCCCGAACTGCGCCGCATGGAGGCCGACGGGCTCGTGCAGGCCGAGGAGATGGCCTCGGGCGGTCGCCGCACCAAGCGCGAGTACCGGATCACCGAGGAAGGAACCCTGCAGTTCCGGGCCTGGATCAACAGCCCTCTCGGCTACCAGCGCGAGCGGGACGTGCACCACTTGAAGGCGGCCTACCTGGAGTGGGCCGAGCCCGAAGCGGCGCGCAAGCAGTTGCAGCTGCACGTGGACTTCCACTCCCAGCAGCTGGAGCAGTGGCTCGCGCAGCGCCAGGGGATCCTGGACCGGACGAACCCGACACTTCTGGCACGGCTGAAGACTGCTTTGCCGCAGGACCACGAGCGGATCGTGGCGTTCAAGGTGTTCGCCTACGACGGTCTCATCGAACGGGCCAGGACGGAGATCGCTTGGGCGCGGCGCGGACTGGACCTGCTCGACGGCAGTGGGCACTTCGACGGCGAGATCTGACGGTACAGCCGGTGAACCCGTTGGTGGCCTCACCGGTTCCGCCAACGGAAGTGCTCAATGGAGTCGGCGGGCTTTCCGGGCACGGGTGATGTGTGGACGGTCGGATTCAATTGGCTGGCGGCGGCAAATTCCTGGATGCCAGCCGGGCAGCGGGCGCCGCCCGGCCCTGGATGATCTCCCAGCTGTCCTGGCCCAGTTGTTCGGTGACGGCAAGGGCCCGGGCGTCCCAGTTGACGTCCGACCAGGCCAGGGTGCACGCCTCGCCCCGCCGGAGCCCGCGGAGGGCGATGATGTGGAACAGCCCGTAGAAACGGTGCTCGGTCTCGACGGGGTAGTCGAGGAAGTGGCCTGTCTGCTCGGCCGTCCAGGCCATGACCGGTGGTGGCTTCTGGCCGCTCTCCCGCCACTGGGCGATCCGTTCGGGCGTCCACAGGAGGGCTTTGGGCCGGCGTACGGGGTCAGTTCGACGTACTCGGCCGGGGTTGCACGGGACCGCGGTCCTGGGAGCGGTTCGACCGGCCGACGCCGTACGACTACGGGATGACGGTGCGGTCCGACGGTCAGTTCGTGTGGCTGAACGACCCCGAAACCGGCCCACGCTGGCCGGCCGTCCCCGGCCGCCGGCCGGTCGGCGCCGACCGACGATGAACCCGCCGGGGTGATGGGCCCGGCGGGTGCCCGGCCCGTCACCGGATCCCACTCGTGGTGAGCCAGGTGCAGAGACCGCACCGTGCCCGGCTTGTTCTCCGCTTCGTCGTCTTCATATGCACGACTTCAGACCTACGGACAACGGCAGGCCAGCGCAGGCGGATCCGCGAGATCGCGTCTCTAGGCGAATCCGGCCGCGTCACCAGTCCCTGCCCTGACCTGCACCTTCAACCCGGCAGAGACTCCAGCGCCCCAGAATCACGCGGAACGCAGGCACTCCCGTCGTTCCTTGAGCTCTTCGAGGATGCGGGGGTGCAGGGCATCCATCCGCCAGAACGACATGACGAGGAGCTGGAGCAACAGCAGGGCGATCGGTGCTCCGTAGTAGAGCCAGCGCAGGCCGTTCACAGTGGCTCCGCCCACGTGGCCGGGGTCGAAGGCTGTCATGGCGAGGACTGCGGCGACCAGTGCGGCGCCCAGTGCGGTGCCGAGTTTGGTGGCGAGGGACTGGGCGGCGTTCAGCAGTCCGGTGGCCCGGTTGCCGAACTTCCACTCGTGGTAGTCGACCGAGTCCGCGACGAGGGTGAAGCTGGAGGTGAGGCTGAGGCTGATGACCAGGCAGGCGCACACGTAGACGGTGATCAGCAGGGGGAGGACCGATTCGGTGAAGGGCATAACGGCGTATAGCAGCGCTCCGACGGCCAGGGCGAGGACGTTGCCGCGCCGTTTGCCCAGGCGGGCGAAGTAGCGGGGTGCGGCCAGTGAGCCGACGAGCAGGGAGCCGGAGATCAACGGAAGCAGGACGGAAATGGTCCACGGTTCCTTGAGGACGTACAGGGAGAAGTAGACGGTGACGGTGGTGAGCAGTCCCAGGCGGGTGAAGTTGACCACCATGAACAGGGCGGAGAGCACCCAGGGGCCGTTGCGGAGGCCCTGCCTGACCGTGGTCCAGGCTCCGGTGACGGTCTTGCCGGCCGCTTCCTGTGCGGGCAGGTCGCTGTAGTGCTCGGTGGTGGTGCGGAAGGTGAGCAGGAAGAAGACGACACTTCCGGCACCGAGGAGGACGGCGGTGAGGAGGTAGCCGCGTTCTTCGCTGCCGCCACCGAATGTGGTGACCAGGTGCGGGGTGGCGATGGCGACGAAGATGGTGCCGATCGACATGCCGACGGCCCGGGCGGTGCCCAGTTGCATGCGCTCGCGGCTGTCGCGGGTCATGAGCGGCATGAGTGAGCCGTAGGGGATGTTGACGACCGAGTACACGACGCCCATCAGCAGGAACGTGACGGCCGCGTAAATGACCTTGCCGGTATGGGAGACGTCGGGTGAGACGAAGGCCAGTACGGACAGCACGCCGAAGGGGACCGCGCCGTAGAGCAGGTAGGGGCGGGCACGCCCGTGGCGGCTGCGGGTGCGGTCGACGGCCACGCCGACCACGGGATCGGCAACCGCGTCCAGGATGCGGGCGAGAAGCATGATGGTGCCGGCGACGGCCGCTGATATGGCGGCGACGTTCGTGTAGAAGTACAGCAGGAAGCTGCCGGTGAAGTTCCACGACAAGTTGGAGGCGAGGTCGCCAAGGCCGAAGCCCAGCTTCTCCTTGCGGGACAACTGCGGGGGGCCAGTCTGCGCGGGCGCGGCCGCAAGCGTCTGGTCTGTCATGTGCACGCACGCTCACTTCATTGTGAAGGCAGAAACGGGTGGGGGGTGGCGGGTGCGGGCCTGCTGCGGCTCTGTGCATCCCACCGCGTCCGACCTGCGGCGCGCTGAGCGTGCCAGGGAGGCCGGTGGCCGAAACGTGTCATACCGACAGCTCGCCGTCAATACAGAATTCTGTTTTCGTTTCCTTGGGCTCCAGTCTTGACGGGGGGCTTCGGCCGACCTAGATTCAGAATCTCGATTCCGTTTCTTTGATCTGGGACTGCTCATGCGCTTCTCCGTGTTCCTCGTCGGCCGTTCCACCGGTCCAGACGACGACTCCTACGTCATCCAGACCCTGGCCGACCACGCGCTGGAGGCCGACCGGCTCGGCTTCGACGCCGTCTTCCTGCCCGACCACCACTTCACCGGCTACGCGCCGATGGCGTCGGATCCGTTCCTGTTCGCGGCGTACCTGGCTGGCCGGACGCAGAAGGTGCACTACGGCTTCTCGGTGACCACGCTGCCGCTGCACCACCCTGTGCGCTTCGCCGAGCGAGTCAACCTCCTCGACCACCTCACTGGCGGAAAGCTGCTGGTCGGCATCGGCTCGGGCACCACGCCGGAGGAGACCATCGGCTTCGGCGTGAACTTCCAGGACTCCAAGGATCTCATGGACGCCCAGGTCGAACTGGTCCAGCGGCTGTGGGCGAAGAAGGTCGAGGACGAGCCCATCGAGTTCGAGCACGGCCCCTACAAGGGCGCGGTGGTCCAGCGGATCGTGCCCGCCCCCTACAGCGACCGCCACCGCCTGATGAGCGTGGCGATGCGCGAGGCGAGCACCGCCCGCGCCGCGAAGTACGGCTGGCCCGCCTTCATCCCCGCGTTCGTCCCGCCGATCCCGGCGAGCGGGGAGCCCTCGACCGCCTTCCAGAAGTACCTCGACGCCTACCGGGCGGCCATGGCCGGCTCCGGACAGCCGCAGAACGTCATCGACGACTCCATGTCCTGGACCACCCACTCCTACCAGTGCGTGCACGTCGCGCCCACGGACGAGCAGGCCCGGGAGGAACTGGACATCATCCTCGGCGCCTACCAGGAGGCCATCGAGCGCGAGCACGCCTTCAACAAGCGGGCCGAGGCCATCAGCGGCGTCGACCTGCCCGACCCGCCGAACGCACTGTCCGAGGACTGGATCCGCACCTGGTGCCTGTACGGCAGCCCGGACACGGTCGCCGAACAGCTGCACCACTACGAGCAGCTCGACGTCGGCAACATCCTCATGGGCTTCACCAACGGACCCCTCACCCCCGAGCGGTACGCCCTCACCCAGTCCTCGCTGCGCCTGTTCGCCGACGAGGTCATGCCCCGCTTCCGCTCCACCGACCAGTAAGGCAGCTCCACATCATGAGTCACCTCATCGTCGGTATCGGCGGCACTACCCGTCCCGGCTCCAGCAGCGAACTGGCCGTACGCACCGCCCTCGCCGCCACCGAGCGGCGCGGCGCGCGCACCGTGCACTTCGGCGGCGACTTCCTCGCCGCGCTTCCTCACTACGCCCCGGAGCGCCCCGAGCGCACCGACGAGCAAAAGCGCCTGGTCGAGGCCGTACGGCAGGCCGACGGGCTGATCATCGGCTCTCCCGGCTACCACGGCGGCATCTCCGGACTGGTCAAGAACGCCGTCGACCTGCTGGAGGACCTGCGCGACGACGACCGGGTCTACTTCGACGGTCGCGCTGTCGGCCTGGTGGTCACCGCGGCCGGCTGGCAGGCGTGCGGGACCACGCTGAGCGCCCTGCGGAACGTCGTCCACGCCATGCGCGGCTGGCCGACACCGCTGGGCGTCACCCTCAATTCGGCGCGAACCAGGCTCTTCGAGGCCGACGGCACCTGCGCGGACTCCGCCGCCGCCGACCAGCTGGCGATGCTCGGCGGCCAGGTGCACGACTTCGCGCTGCGGCACACCGCGGCGCCAGCCGCCGTGCGCGCCGCCTGAAACCGGCAGCCGTTTCATCCGGCGTGCCCACCCGCCATGAGAGTGGCGCAGGCACGCCGGCCCCTTCCCGCTCTGCATGACAGCTCACCGACGAAGGCCCTGTGACCCCGTGAACGACCTGGACGACCTCGACTTGCTGGCCCGCCTTACCGCCGGTGCCGACATGCAGACCACGCACCGCGACCCTGAGCACCACGTGCGCGCCCTGCGCCTGGTCGACGGTCCCATGGGCGTCACCGGCCGCCTCCTCGACGAGCGGGACGTCTCGCTGCTGGCGCCCTGCGGCAGCGCACTGGCTGCCACCTGGAACCGCGCCACCGTGGAGGCGGTCGGGGAGCTGCTCGGTGAACAGGCCGCCGCGCGCGACGTGGACGTCCTGCTGGGTCCCAACCTGAACCTGAGTCGCAGCCCGGCGGGAGGTCGCGACTTCGAGCACTTCGGCGAGGACCCCTATCTCGCCGGCGTCCTCGGAGCCGCCTGGATCACCGGTGTGCAGAGCAAGGGTGTCGCGGCCTGCGCCAAGCACCTGGTGTGCAACGACACCGAAACAGGCCGCCACGGCTACGACGTCCAGGTCGATGAACAAACCCTCCATGAAGTCTATTTGGCGCCCTTCGCCGCCGCAGCAAGAGCCGGCGTATGGGCCATGATGGCCGCCTACAACAAGGTGAACGGCCGACACTGCGCCGAACACCACGGTCTGCTCACCCGCGTCCTGCGCGAACAGTGGGACTGGGACGGCGTGGTGATGTCCGACTGGTTCGGCACCCACTCCACCACCGCTTCCCTGACCGCGGGCCTCGACCTGGAGATGCCGGGTCCTGCCCGCTACCTCGGCCCCGCCGCCGCCGGGGCCGTGCGGGCCGGTGACGTCGCCGCGTCCACGGTCGAGCGGGCCGTCGAACGCCTGGCCCTGCTGTCCCGGCGCACCGCCGGACGCACCGCTCCCACCCGGCCGGCGGCCGAGGCCCGGCGGGTGCTGCACGAGGCGGCGGCGGACTCCTTCGTCCTGCTGAAGAACGACCGCACGGTCCTGCCCCTCTCGGATGACACGTCCGTCGCGGTGATCGGCCCCCAAGCCGACGAACCCGCCTACCAGGGGGGCACCTTCGCCCGCATCGCCCTCGGCCCCGAGGTCCGCACACCCCTGGCAGCGCTGCGCGAGGCACTCGGCCCCCGGGTCACGGCCTATGAGCCCGGCGCTCCGTCAGAGTCCCGCGTGCCCTCCCTGCTGCCTCTCGACCCCCGGGCCGCAGACTCACCCGGAGCACCCGGTTTCACCGTCACCTACCACCGCGTCGGCACCGACGGCGCGGTGTCCGAGCCGCTGGCCACCGACACCCGGGCCACCGGGATCCTGGTGTGGTTCACCGAACTGCCCGGCATCGGCGCCTTGGCCGACCTGCCGACCGGGTCCGCCGGGCTCGTACGGGCCTCGTGCCTGCTCACACCCGAAACCGACGGCACCTACGACTTCCACTTCGCCGGCACCGGTGACGTACGTCTGCTGATCGACGGTCAGGAGAGCGGCCGAGGGGGTTCCCGGGCGTTGCCCGCCGACGTGATGGGGGCACTGCTGCACGGTGACATCACCCGGGTCCCGGTCGAGCTGACGGCCGGCCGGCAGGTCCGGATCGACTTCGAGATGCGTTTCACCGGCGGGGGCCGCGCCCAAGGGATGCAGTTCGGCGGGCGTGCCGCCGCGCCGGCCGATCTGGCCGCCCGCGCGGTGCACGCCGCGCGGGCGGCGGACACCGCGATCGTGTTCGCCGGGGTCTCCCAGGACAGTTCACTGGAGAGTCAGGACCGTGACTCCCTCGCCCTGCCGGCCGCCCAGATCGACCTGATCGAGCGTGTCTGCGCAGTAAACCCGCGCACCGTCGTGGTGGTCAACGCTCCCTTCGCCGTAGACATGCCGTGGGCCGACCGGGCAGCGGCCGTCCTGCTGACCTGGTTCCCCGGCCAGGAGTACGGACCCGCCCTGGCCGACGTCCTGACCGGGGCGCTGGAGCCCGGCGGACGACTGCCGGTCACGCTGGCCCGCGCGGACGCCGATCACGCCGTGACCTCGACCGCTCCGTCCGACGACGGCCGCCTCACCTACGCCGAGGGCCCCCTGATCGGCTACCGACACTTCGACGCCCTGCACACCACGCCCCGCTTCTGCTTCGGCCACGGCCTCGGATACGCGGACGTCCGCTGGCGCGCCGCGCACTTGTACGCCGACCCCACCGGCCGGCATCTCGCCCTGGTCGGAGTCACGCTCGACAGCGCGGCAGGGCGACCCGGCAAGGAAGTGGTCCAGGTGTACGCCGTCCCGCTCACGGACACCGGAACCGTGGAACCCGGGCGCCCCGAACAGCACCTGGTGGGCTTCGCCGCCGTCGAGGTCTCCCCCGAGCCGGCAGAGCTGCGGGTCGACATCCCGCTGGATGTACGGGACTTCAGCATGTGGGACACCCGGGCGGGCACCTGGAAGCCGCGGGCCGGCCGCTGGGAGATCCGACTCGGCCGCTCCAGCCGGGACATCTTCCACCGCTTCCGCGTGTACGTCGACCAGGCCGGCGACTTGCGTACAGGGCCGATCGGTTGAGGCACTCGGCGCCGGACGCAAGGGCGTCCGGCGCCGAAATCTCAGGACTCCGAAGGCCTGTCGAAGCACAGGAACGACAGCGACATCCCACCGAGGTCCTCGATGAGCGCGGACAGGTCACCGTCGCCGCCCGCCGCCTCCGCGGCCTCCGCCGCGACGTCCAGCGCCATGGCGCGTGCGAGCGTCGCGTAGACGGTGACGAAGCAGGACGTGACCACCCGCTCGGGATCGGGGTGGCGGATCTCATCTCGGCGCTCCAGAAGCAGGGCTGTGAAGCGGTCCCGCAGATCGAAGTAGCCGACCTTACCGACCCTGGCCACCGTCTCGTCCACCGCGCCCAGCTGCATGAAGGCGCCCAGTACCTTCCCGCGCCGCTCCAGCAGACGGGCGAAATCCTTGATCAGTTCGGGCAGTAGGGCCGCGAGCGGCTTCCCCTCCCACCGGTCACCGCGCAACAGCTCCCGCTGCTCGGCACACACCTGCTCCTGGAAGCGCTCCTGCGCCGCGCGCAGGACGTCGTCCTTACCGTCGACCCGGGTGTAGATGGCCCCCACCGAAACCTTGGAACGGCGGCTCACCTCAGTGAGTGAGAAACCCTGGTATCCCTGCTCCGCGAGCAATTCCAGGGTGGTGTCCAGCACCAGCTCGAAGGACCGCTGACTGCGCTCCTGCTTGGGGGCTCGGATGCCGGACAACTTCGCGGGGCGCTTCGGGGAGGTGGGCACCCGTTCAGTCTAGAGAACCGCTCGCCGAAGGTGAGCGGGGTATGGCCCCTGCCGTCAGCCGAAGCCCTCGTTCCGGCCCACCAGGTGCACTCCGCGCGGGAGGAACACGGCACCGGCTACGTCCTCGCAGGGCCTTCTCGGACGAAGACCACCCAGGCGCCGGGAAGTTCTGCCCGGACACCCGGGCCAGGAAGGTGCCCAAGAGGGCCTGGCAGAAGCCGTCCGCAGGGGTCCGGCCAAGGGCCACCGCTTCTACGACTGAGGTTGTCGCGGGCCGCGCGCTGGCCTGCGGCGTTGGCAGTGGAGCGGACCAGGATCCGCCGCAGCGCGATCACGGGATCGCGTTTGCGGGGTCGGAGGTTCCGAAACTCGCGACGAACTCGTGCCGGGGTGAGCCGGTGCTGCTCGGTCCGCTTCTTCCATGGGCGGCGGAGGTCGGCTGCGAGGGAGCGGGCAAGGCGGAGCTGGGTGCGGGCGGCGATGACGAGCCAGGTCCAGCGGTCAGCGGCTTCGGAGCCGGGGCCTTGTCCAGCCCAGGGTCTGCGTGCAGAACCGGTGGCGCAGGAACGCGAGGCGGCCCGGGTCGAGCGGGAGCCGGCCAAACGGCTGGCGGAGCGTGAGCGCGAGGTCAAAGCGCAGGCGCGGGAGCAGGAGAAGGCGGAACGCGAGAATGTCCGGCTGCGGCAGGCCGCGGACGTCGAACTGCTCAGGGAATCAGCGGTGCGGCGCACCGAGGCGGTCCGGGAGCGGGTGGAGGAGCTTGAGTCGATCTTGCTGAGTCGTCCCGGCGACCTCGGTGCCTATCGTCGTCGGGCCGAGAGCCGGCTGGCGGAGGGCGGCCCGGAGGCGTTCGCCGCAGCAGTTGAGGACCTCCTGGTCCGATCGCCGTTGCCCGAGGGGTGTCGCCCGTGGGTCCGTGCCGCCTACGCGCCCGAAGCGAAGGGCTGGACAGCCGCCCCGATCTCGTCCAGATGGATCCGTTCGCCTTCGAGCACCTGGTCCGGCAGCTGTTCGAGGCGATCGGTCTGGAGGCGTGGACGACGCAGGCGAGCCGGGACGACGGCGTCGACGCCGTAGCGGTCAACCGGGACCCCTGACCGGAGGCCTGTGCATCATCCAGGCCAAGCGGCTCAAGGGCACGGTTCCCACCGATGCCGTCCGCGCACTCGCCGGGGTGATGCACGACAAGGCCGCAGCGAAGGGCATCCTGGTCACCACCGCGTGGTTCGGGGAGCCCAGCGTCGACTTCGCCCACCGCACCGGTCGCCTCCAGCTGATCGACGGCCGCGGGGCTCAAGGCACCTCTGCGAGAGCATCTCGGGATCGACGCTCTCTTCGGCCTTCCCAAGGTCCCGCCGGGCTGGCGACCGGAGGACGTGCGGTGAACCGATCTGTCGGTCATGTGCGTGTTCTTCTTCGTCTGGAGCTGGAACGAGCTCCTCTTCCCCGTCGTCCTGCTCATCTCCAACGAAAACCAGACCGCGCCGCTGGTCCTGTCCGCCACATCGGCTCAGTTCACCAGCGACCCAACAGCCCTCAGTGCCGTCGCCCTGCTGGGTGTCCTCCCCATGGTGATCTTCTTCTTCATCTTCCAGCGGACCTCACCCGCGGCATGGCCGTCGGCGCTGTCTGGTGCTCCAGCCGTAGGTCGTGATCTTGTTGGCGGGGCCGCTGCGGGAATGCGAACGGCCACCGCTGATCATCGGTGTGTGAAGACAGAAGATCATGCGGTGGCTGCAGGTCAGAGCGTGAACTCTGCCCGTTGGAGGAGGCGTTCGGGGGCTTGATGGGCCGGATCGCGGGGCGGTTCGGGCGGGTCGAGCCCCGGCGTCGGGTACGGCGGTCGGTGCTCGGGCTGCTGTCGGACCTGCCGCGCAAGAACGGCTGGACGATCGCCGAGTGGGCCGGCGAGGCGACTCCGGACGGGGTGCAGCACCTGCTGGGCCGGGCCAAGTGGTACGCCGACCTGGTGCGCGACTACGTGGTGGAGCATCTGCACGAGGGCCGTGCGGTGTTGGTGGTCGACGAGACCGGGGACGTGAAGAAGGGCACGCGCACGGTCGGCGTCCAGCGCCTCCCGCTGGGCTACCCTCGCGATGCTCGCCCACGCCCGTGTCGCCGACGCCGGAAGGTGATGTTCATCCTTTCGGGTTGACTGTGGTGTCTTTCGGTGTGTCTGCCGCGCAGGCGGTAATCCCGATGGTGGGGAAGCAGGTGCGCGTCTGTGGGAGGTGCCGCCCATGACCATGGGAACTACGACGGCTCTGCTGTCCGCTTCGGCCCCTGACCCTGTCCCAGGCGGATCGTTGGCGCATTGGGCCGGGAGGTTTGGTCGGCTTCGGCTTGAGGCTGGTCGTTCGGAGCGGGGCGGGCTGCGGCTCGCGTTCTACGGTCGGGTCTCCACCGAGGACCATCAGGACCCGGTCACCTCGCGAGGGTGGCAGCTCCTACGAGCGCAGGCCTTGACGAGTGGTCACGGCCGCATCGTGGCGGAGTTCTTCGACGTCGGCCACAGTCGTGCCCTGCCCTGGGCCCGGCGGCCGGAGGCTGCCGCGCTGCTCGCGGCGATGGCCGATCCGGAGTGGGAGTTCGACGCCATCGTGATCGGCTCCAGCGAAAGGGCCTTCTACGGGAGCCAGTTCACCGCCATGGCCCCGCTGTTCGAGCGCTACGGCGTCGCCGTGTGGCTACCGGAACTGGGCGGCGCGGTGGACCCGAAGGTCGCCGGGCACGAGGAGTTGATGGTCCTGCTCGGCATCCTGGCAAAACGCGAGATCGTCCGCACCCGCATCCGGGTCCGCACGGCCATGACCATCCAAGCCCGTGACCAGGGCCGCTACCTCGGAGCCGCCCGCCCTACGGGTACCGGCTCGTGGACGCGGGGCCGCACCCCAACCGGGCGCCGGCCCGCCGCGGCCTGCGCATCCAGCGTCTTGACGCCGACCCCGAGTGTGGGCGGATCGTGAGCTGGATCTTCGCCCAGCGCCTGGCCGGCCACAGCATCGCCCGGATCACCCGCGCCCTCGACGACACCGCGATCCCGTGCCCCTCGTCGGCGGACCCGGAGCGCAACGCACACCGCAGCGCGCAGCGGTGGACCCTCACCACCGTGCGGGCGATCCTGGCCAACCCCCGCTACACCGGACGCCAGGTGTGGAACCGCCAGCGCACCGACCACGACCTGATCGACACCGCCAACACCACTCTCGGCACGCGCGACGTGATGCGCTGGAACTCCCCCGACGACTGGGTCATCTCCACCGATGTGGCGCATCCCGCACTGGTCAGTGAGGCCGGCTTCATCGCGGTCCAGGGCATCCGCGCCCGACGCGACACGCTCCCCGAGCGTGAGTACGTGCTTGCGGGGCTGCTGCGCTGCGGCCCGTGCGGTCGGGTGATGGAGTCCTGCTGGTCGCACGGCCGCCCCGCCTACCGCTGCCGCCACGGCCACTCCAGCGCCGCGACGCCCAGTCCTGACAGGCCGCGCAACGCGTACGTGCGTGAGGACGAGGTCCTGCCGCGCCTGCTGGCCCTGTGGATCAGGCTCGCCGCCCACCGGGCGGACGAGCAGGCCGTGGGAGTCGCGAGCGCACTGGAGGTCGTTGCGCGGCTTCGGGCCTGCGGTGTCGACCTTGTCTACGACCCAGCGGGCAGAACCCTGACCGCCAGCACGCCGTCGAGAGAAAGGATCGCCATCGGCTGACATCCACCGCCGTGCCGACAGCCCACCGGAGCAGGGCGTGAACGGCGAACGCCCGTCCCTCGCCGAAGGCCAGGAACGGGCGCCGATGACCGCTGCCCGAAAGCTGGGCACCGTGTATTAAAAGTGTGTCCGAGGGGGGACTTGAACCCCCACGCCCGATAAAGGGCACTAGCACCTCAAGCTAGCGCGTCTGCCATTCCGCCACCCGGACGGGTGTACCGCTGGTACCGCTCGATGTCCTCGTGGCCACTGCCGCGCTGACATGGATAACTGTAGCAAAGATCGGCTTCTGGTCCCAAAAACGGCCGGTCCGGAGGTTTGAGCAGGTGCGGGGCCTTGGGAACCGGGGATATCTCCTTGGGGTGCGGCGGTGGCTGGGGGAGGATGGGCGGACCGTGCTCGCACGACCCCGGGCGCAGGTTCCGGGGCGGCGCCAACCGCGCCGGGCGGGCCAGAGACGAGGAGTGACCGTGAGCGACTCGAAGGCGGACCGGGTGTCGGGCCCGAAGGTGACGGGCGAGTCGGAGGTCGCCGAGATCTGTCGCGATCTGATCCGGATCGACACCAGCAACTACGGCGACGGCTCCGGGCCGGGTGAGCGCAAGGCCGCCGAGTACGTGGCGGAGCAGCTCGCGGAGTTCGGGCTGGAGCCGCAGATCTTCGAGTCGGCCAAGGGCCGGGCCTCGACGGTCGTCCGGATCGAGGGCGAGGACCGCTCCCGGCCGGGCCTGCTGATCCACGGCCACACGGACGTGGTGCCGGCCAACGCCGCGGACTGGACGTACGACCCGTTCGCCGGCGAGATCGCGGACGGCTGCGTCTGGGGCCGCGGGGCGGTCGACATGAAGGACATGGACGCGATGACGCTGGCGGTCGTCCGCGACCGGCTGCGGACCGGCCGCAAGCCCCCGCGCGACCTGGTGCTGGCGTTCGTCGCGGACGAGGAGGCGGGCGGCACGTACGGCGCGCGCCACCTGGTGGACAACCACCCGGACCTCTTCGAGGGGGTGACCGAGGCGATCGGCGAGGTCGGCGGCTTCTCCTTCACGGTCAACGACCAGGTCCGGCTCTACCTGGTGGAGACGGCCGAGAAGGGCATGCACTGGATGCGCCTGACGGTCGAGGGCCGGGCCGGGCACGGATCGATGGAGAACAACGACAACGCGATCACCGAGCTCTGCGAGGCCGTGGCGCGGCTGGGCCGGCACACCTTCCCGCTACGGATCACCAAGACGGTCCGGGCGTTCCTGGACGAGCTGTCCGACGCGCTCGGCGTCGAGCTCGACCCGGAGAACATGGAGGAGACGCTGCGGGTGCTCGGCGGGATCGCCAAGATGATCGGCACCACGCTGCGCAACACGGCCCAGCCGACCATGCTCGGCGCCGGCTACAAGGTGAACGTGATCCCGGGCCAGGCGACGGCGCACGTGGACGGGCGATTCCTGCCCGGCTACGAGGAGGAGTTCCTGGCGGACCTGGACCGGGTGCTCGGCCCGCGCGTCAAGCGCGAGAGCCTGCACTCGGACAAGGCGATCGAGACCGGCTTCGACGGGGCGCTGGTGGAGGCCATGCAGCTGGCGCTGAAGGCCGAGGACCCGATCGCCCGGGCCGTGCCGTACTGCCTCTCGGGGGGCACGGACGCGAAGTCGTTCCAGGATCTCGGCATCCGCTGCTTCGGCTTCGCGCCGCTGCAGCTGCCGCCGGACCTGGACTTCGCCGGCATGTTCCACGGCGTGGACGAGCGGGTGCCGGTGGACGGGCTCAAGTTCGGCGTCCGCGTGCTCGACCGGTTCATCGACGCCTGCTGAGCGGTCGAAGCCCCTGTGCGGCCCGCCCCGGAACCCTCGGTGGCGGGCCGTTCGCACGCTCCGATCCGGTGATTTCGGGGCGGGTCGGGGAGGCGGGAGAAACGATTCGGCCGGGAAACGGACTCGGTCATCCGTGCGGAAGATCACCGTTACGGGTGAATGGCATCTCTCCTCCGTACCCCCTTCGCCGGGGCCTCGTTCATTCCTTTGCGACCCAATGAACGGGTTGTGTCATCAACAGGAGGAACGATGAACGTCAAGAAGCTCGCCGCTGTCGCCGCCGCCACCGGTGGTCTGGTGCTCGCCGGTGCCGGCGCTGCCGCCGCCCACGGCGCCGAGGCCCACGGCGTGGCCGCCGGTTCCCCGGGCGTGCTGTCGGGCAACCTGATCCAGATCCCGGTGCACGTGCCGGTGAACGTGTGCGGCAACACCATCAGCGTCATCGGCCTGCTCAACCCGGCGTTCGGCAACAGCTGCGCGAACGTCTGAGCGTGCGGCGGGTGCCCGGCGCCCGGCGCCCGGCTCTGATCGACCCGTGAACGACGTGCCCCCGGGCGGCGGACCAGCCGCGCCCGGGGGCACGCCCGTGCGCGCGTCATCGTCCCCGGTCAGCGCCCCGGCCGAAATCGCCCGATCGGGTGAAGCGGCGCCGATCGGCTCAACCTTTCGTCCGGCGCCTCGTTGTCTCCTGTGCAGCCGAAGGTGTAGTCGGCAATTCGGAAATTCCGACTTTCAACACGTCTTCTCAACACGTCAGGGGAAAGTATGAGGAATGTAGCCAAGAAGGGGCTCCTCACGGCCGTGGCCACCGGCAGTGTGCTGGCCTCGACCGCCGGCTACGCCTATGCGAGTGCCGAGGCCCACGGTGGCGCGGTCAACTCGCCTGGGGTGGGATCCGGGAACTCGGTTCAGGTCCCGGTGGACGTTCCGATCAACGCCTGCGGTAACACCGTGGACGTGATCGGCCTGCTCAACCCGTCGTACGGCAACCGGTGCGCCAACGTGGACGCCGGGACGCACGGCAACGGGGCCACCGGCGGCGAGAGCTCCGGCCGGCCCGGCTCGGGCGACGACGCTCCCGGCCGGTCCTGGCCCGGCGGCGGGTCGGACCACGCCGGCTCGGACCACTCCGGCTCCGACCACTCCGGCTCCGACCAGGGCGGCGGCCACGCGGGCCATGACGGCGCCGAGCACAAGGCACCCGGCGGCCCCGGCCAGGGGAGCGTCCCGGGGGCCTCGGCCTCGGGCGTCACCACCGGCTCGCCGGGCGTGCTCTCCGGCAACCAGGCGCAGGCCCCGGTGGACGTCCCGGTGAACGCGTGCGGGAACTCGCTGGACGTGGTCGGCCTGGTCAACCCGGCCTTCGGCAACTCCTGCGGCAACGTCGAGGTGGCCCCGGCTCCCCAGGAGGACTGCCCGCCGGAGGAGACCCACCCGCAGCTCCCGCCGGAGACCCCGGGCACCCCGCGCGCGGGCGGCCCCGCCGACGCTCCCGCCGTGTCGCCGGCCGTCGTCCCGGCCGCCGCGGTCGTGCCGGCTCAGGCCACCGCTCCGCAGCTCGCCTCCACGGGTGCCGGTGACGTCGAGCTGCTCGGCGCGGCCGGTCTCGCCGCCCTGCTCGGCGGCGGCGTGCTCTACCGCCGCTCCCGCGCCGGGGTCCGCTGACCCGGTAGCCCCGCCGGCCCGGTACGGCGCACCCGCTCCCGGACCGACCGCGCGCCCGAAGCCGTACGCCACGGCCTCGGGCGCGTGTGCGTCTGTCCGCCCGGGATGCCAGGGCGGGCCGCCGTCGCCGGCGGCGTCAGCGGGTGGCTGTCACCAGCTTCTGATCTGCCGGATGATCTTCCGGCGCAGCAGTACGGTACGGCTTCCGTCGGGAAACAGCCGCAGCCGGTCCAACTCCCAGTGCCCGTATTCGGCGTGCTCGGTGAGCACCTGCCGGGCCGCGTTGCGGGTGGTGCCGCGCGGCATGCGCAGCGACTGGTACTCGTATTCCGGCTGCTGGACCAGCTTCGGTGGGGTCAAGACACTCCTCCTGGGGACGCCTGCGGGCAAGCCTACGGCCTGCCTCCGACAACGGGCCCGGCATTTTCGGCCGCGCCCGCCGCACGCCGCCCGCGTCACGGGGGGATGTCCGCCGCCCCGCGTCGCTGACCGTGCATCAGTTCCTCTTCTCCTGCTGACGGGATACCCAGATCGGGGCGTCCGGAAGCGGGCCGCCCGGGCGGCGCGGGTGGCCGGCGGGTCACGATCTGCCTGTCACAGAACCACCCGGATCGGACATCAGGGGGGAAGTTACGGTGAAAACGCGGGTGTAGGTGACAACCGCTGTGCGTGGCGGCACCGGGGGGAGATAGCGTCTGCACCATGTCTGATGCCGCGCAGCCAACCATTGCCGAGGTACGCGCCGCCGCCGAGGCGGTCAAGGCCGCCATCGACCGTCACCTGGAAGCCGTCTCCAGCCCCACCGCAGCGGACGATCCCGCCGTGTTCGCCGCCTACGAGCAGCTCGCGTCGGCGGCCATCGTCTACGACCAGCTCCTGTACGAGGTCTATGACGAGGTCACTCCCTTCGAGGTCCCCGGGGACGAGGGCTCCGGCGGATACCACGGTCCGGACCAGCCGGAGGCGATCAGCGTGCTGATCCGCCGCGACTACCAGATCGCCGACCCGAAGCGGCTGCGCGCCCAGGCGGAGCGGCTCGACAGCTCGCTCACGCCGGGCGGTGGCGGCGCCGGCGCGGTGAACGCGGCGATCGGGGTGATCTTCGGCGAGTACGAGCCGGACGAGATCGCCGCCCGCAGCGAGGAGTTCGGCCTGGAGGAGGGGGACTCCACGCTCTGGGTATCGGCGGCCGAGCCGACCGACCCGGGGGAGTGGCTGCCCGAGCCCTTCGAGAGCGCCGACCCACAGCTGCTGATCTGCCGCTTCGATGTCAGCGAGGTCTACGACGACGAGGAGGAGCACGAGGACGAGGAGCCCGAGGGCTGACCCTCCCGAGGGCCGGTCTCCGGCCCTCCGCGCATCAGCCGTTCCCGCCGTCCCGCTTCCACTGCCGGGCGGTACCGGGCGAGTCGCCCCGGTACCGCCCGGCAGTGTCGTGTCCGGGCGGTACCGGGCCCGACGGATCCCCCGGCCGGGGGCGCGGGGTCAGTACGCCGGCTCGGTGTTCTCGGCCAGGATGGCGCGCAGCCGGGTGGTACGGGGCCCGGCCGGCCTCTCGGCGACCGCCTGCGCCAGTGCCGGTCCGGCCGCGTGCACCACCGACAGGTGCCGCTCGGCCCGCCCGAAGGCGGTGTACACCCACTGGCGGGTCAGGCCCGCCGCGGCGTCGTCCGGCAGCACCACCACCACGCCGGGCCAGCGCCGGCCGACCGCCTGGTGCACGGTGAGGGCCCAGCCGTGCCGGAGCCTGGCGGCCTCGGCGGGCGGCACGGTGGCGCGGGTGCCGTCGGAGAGCTCCAGGTGCAGCCCCCGGGCGTCGCCGTCGAGCACCCGGCCGGGGTGGCAGACGCCCGGCGCGGGTGAGTGCACCACCCGGTCGCCGGGGTCGAAGCCGCCGAACCGGCCCGGGCCAGGATTGAGCCGCGCCTTCGCGGCGGTGTTGAGCGCGCGGGTGCCGGCGCCGCCACCGTGGCCCGGCGTCAGCAGGACGACCTCCTCGACCGGGATGCCCAGGGCGCGCGGGATGGAGTCGGTCAGCAGCTGGACGGCCCGGTGCACGGCCTCGGCGCCGTCCTTGGCGGTGAGGATCACCACCTCCTTGTCGGGCGCGTCGACCGGCTGGAGCTCTCCGATGCCGATGCCCGACACCAGCTCGCCGATCGGCCCGAAGTCGGGCGTCCGGGAGGCGACGGCGGGGCAGGCCTTCGCGGCCAGCAGGTCGGCGAAGAACCGGCCGGGCCCGGCCGACCAGAGCTGGCCCGGGTCGCCGCTGAGCACCAGGCGGGTGCCGTCGGCCAGCGACTCCAGCAGGGTGGCGGCCAGCTCGGCGTCCAGCAGCGGCGCGTCCAGGACGAGCAGCAGGTCCAGGGCGAGCGTGCCGTCCCCGGCGCGTCCGGGACCGGCCTTGCCGGCCAGCAGCTCGGCGAGGGTGGCCACACCGCCGGCACCCTCCGGGAGCAGGGCGGTCAGACTGCGCCGGCCCTGGTCGGTCCAGGTGGCGGCCCAGGCGCGCAGGCCGAGCCGCTGGGCGCCGCTCAGCACTGCGGCGGCCTCCGCGCGGGAGGACTCGCCGCCGGTGTGGGTCACCAGGGCGCTGCCGGCCACCGCCCTGATCAGCGCGGCCGCCGAGGAGGACGGAGCGGCGGCGGCCGCCGCCTCCCAGGCGGCGGGGCCGGGCGAAGCCGGGGCCTGCCCCGCGTCGTCGGCCTGCCCTCCCTCGCCCTCCCGCCCCACCACGTCCTGCGGCGCCGCGTCGTCGGCCGGCTCGCCCTCGACCGGCTCGCCTGCCGCGGGGGTATCCGCGCTCTCGGCGCGGGCGCCCTCGGGGTCCGAACCACCCGGCTCCGCGTGCTCCGGCTCCGCGTGCTCGGGCTCCGCGCGCTCGGGCTCCGCGTGCTCCGGCTCCGCCGGCTCCTCGCCGGTCGCCTCGCCGGTCGGTTCGTCGTCCGGTTCGTCGTCCGGGTCCTCGGCGGGCACGAAGGTGGACATGAGCCGGACCAGGCCGTCCGCGAGGCTCTCCTCCGCGAGGGCCAGCCGCTCCAGCGCGAGCAGCGTGCGGGTCGGCGGCTCGTCGTCCTCGTCCGCATCGCCCCGGCCCGTCGCGGCCGTCCGGGCCTCGGGGCCGGTGAGCTCGTCCTGGAAGGGCATCACCAGGCCGTCGACCACGACCTCCTGGAGGGAGGCGGCGGGCTCCGGGAGCCCGAGCCGTTCGAGCCCGGACGCGACCTCGCCGATCTCCACCGCCGAGTGCCCGCGCAGCGCGGCCTGCTCCAGCAGCCACGGCACCAGCGCGCGGGCCCGGCGCTGGTCGCCGGGGCCGGCCTGCGCGCCGAGCAGGCCCCGGGCGAAGCCGTCCGCCTGCTCGGGCCGGACACCGGGCAGCGCGAGCACGGCCCAGGGGTCGGACCGGAGCTGCTCGGCGGCGCCCTCGCCGAACTCGGCGACGGCGGCGCCCGCGAAGTCGGCGGGAGCCCCGCCGGCCGTCAGGACCTCGGCGGCCGCGCGCAGGGCCTGCTCCCGCTGCTCGTCCGCCCGCACGGCGCCCGCTCCGGCCCCGGCCGGGCCCGGCCCGGCCTCCGGGTCCGTCCGCGCGGTCGCCGGCCCGTCCGCGCCGGCCCCGGGCTGCTGCCCGACCACGCGGATCGCCTCCGCGAGCGCCGCGACAGCGTCCGCCCGCCGGTCGGCGCCGCCGCCCGCCGGATCGCCGTCGGCCGGTCCGGCCGGCGCGCTGTTCTGTGCGTCGCTCACCATTCGCTCCAAAGGGGTACGCCACTGCTGGGCAGTGCGGGCGGCCGCCACCCCGGGGGGCGGCGGCCGCGTCCGGTCGTCGTCGGTTCGTCGTCGTGGCCGGGCGGGCTCCCGGGCCGGATCGGCCCTAGAGTTCGCTCCAGTCGTGGTCGGGGTAGCGGTGGACCGGCGCCGAGATGTCGTCGAGCGCACCGCGGATCTCCTCCGGAAGCGTAAGCGCCTCCACCGACAGCGCCGCCTGCAGCTGGCTCGTCGTCCGCGCCCCGACCAGGGCGCTCGCCACGCCCGGCCGGTCGCGCACCCACGCCAGCGCCACCGCGAGCGGGCTGCTGGCCAGTCCGTCCGCGGCGGTGGCGACGGCGTCCACGATCCGGCGCGAGCGGTCGTCGAGGTACGGCTGGACGAAGCCGGACAGGTAGGGCGAGGCGCCGCGCGAGTCCTTCGGGACGGCGTGCCGGTACTTGCCGGTGAGCACGCCACGCCCGAGCGGGGAGGAGGCGAGCACCGAGACGCCGGCGTCCAGCGCGGCCGGCAGCACCTCGCGCTCGATGCCGCGCTGGAGCAGCGAGTACTCCATCTGCGTCGCCGCGAGCGGCACCCGGCCGTCGCCCTGCCGGCGTGCGGCCATCTTCGCGAGCTGCCAGCCGCTGTGGTTGGAGACACCGACGTACCGGGCACGGCCGGAGGAGACCGCCAGGTCGAGGGCGTGCAGGGTCTCGTCCGTGGGGGTGCCCGGATCGAAGGCGTGCACCTGCCAGAGGTCGACGTAGTCGGTGCCGAGCCGGTGCAGCGAGGCGTCCAGGGCGCGCAGCAGGTACCCGCGTGAGGTGTCGAAGCGCCGGTCGGACTCGGGCACGCTGCCGGCCTTGGTGGCGATGACCAGCTCGGAGCGGGGGATCAGGCTGTCGGTCAGCCGGGAGAGCAGGTACTCGGCGCCGCCGTCCGCGTACACGTCCGCGGTGTCCACCAGGTCGCCCCCCGCGTCGACGAACTCCTTGAGCTGGTCGGCGGCCTCGTGCTCGTCGGTGTCGCGGCCCCAGGTCATGGTGCCGAGGCCGAGCCTGGAGACCCGCAGCCCGGTGCGGCCCAGGTGTCGCTTTTCCATCGGGCAGGCCCTCCGCTGGCTGGTGAACGGGCAGGTGGGGTGGGGATCCTTCCTGTCGGCCGAGCGTAGCGGCCGTGGTACGGGCGGGTGTGCAGACCCGCAGGACGACCGGCCGGCCACGCGACACGCCGGTGTGACGCGCGCCACTGCTACCGGCCAGTAGCCTTGGGTCGCGCCACGCGGCTACTGTCGACGGCGTGGCGTACCCCGCCACGCGAGCGGCTCCCTACGGAAGGCTTGGCACCCCCATGCGACTCGGCATCAACCTCGGCTACTGGGGACTCGGCATGGACGCCGACAACATCGCGGTCGCCCAGGAGGCCGACCGGTTGGGCTACTCGGTCTGCTGGGCCGCCGAGGCCTACGGCTCGGACGCCGCGACCGTGCTCAGCTACGTCGCCGCGAAGACCGAGCGGATCGACGTCGGTTCGGCGATCTTCCAGATCCCCGCCCGGACCCCCGCGATGACGGCGATGACCGCCGCCACCCTGGACACCCTCTCCGGCGGGCGCTTCCGGCTCGGCCTCGGCGTCTCCGGCCCGCAGGTCTCCGAGGGCTGGTACGGCGTCAAGTTCGACAAGCCGCTGGCCCGCACCCGCGAGTACGTCGAGATCATCCGCAAGGCGATGTCGCGCGAGCGCCTCGTCCACGAGGGCGCCAACTGGACGCTGCCGCTGCCCGGCGGCCCGGGCAAGCCGCTGAAGCTCACCGTGCACCCGGTCCGCGAGCACATCCCGCTGTACATCGCCGCGATCGGCCCGAAGAACCTGGAGCAGACCGGCGAGATCGCCGACGGCTGGCTCGGCATCTTCTTCGCGCCCGAGCACGCCGCGCTCTCGCTGGAGCCGCTGACGGCCGGGCGCGCCAAGGTGGGGCAGACCCTGGACGGCTTCGACCTCTGCCCCACCGTGACCATCTCGGTCGGCGAGGACATCAAGGCCGCCGCGGACGCCCAGCGCTCCTACGCCGCGCTCTACATCGGCGGCATGGGCAGCAAGGACAAGAACTTCTACAACCAGCTGACCCGTCGGATGGGCTACGAGCAGGCCGCCGACGAGATCCAGGAGAAGTACCTCGCCAAGGACTACGCCGGCGCCGCCGCGGCCGTTCCGCACGAGCTGATCGACGCCACCTCGCTGCTCGGCGACACCGCCCGGATCGCCGACCGGATGCAGGCCTACGCCGACGCCGGCGTCACCACCCTCACCCTCGCCCCGGCCGGGTTCACCCTCGACGAGCGGGTCCGGGCGCTGCGTACCGGCGTCGAGGCACTGGAGCGGGCCGGGCTCGCGCAGTAGCCCCCGGCCGGGCGCAGGCCCGGCGACGGCAGGAGCCCCGGAGCCCGAGGGCCCCGGGGCCCCTGCCGTCCGGGGCTCCGGGGCCTACAACCAGCCGCTGCGCTTGAACACCCGGTGCAGGAACAGGCAGGTGCCGGCCATCAGCAGCAGCACGGCCGGGTAGCCCCAGGGCTGGCGCAGCTCCCACATGTGCTCGAAGTTCATCCCGTAGACACCGGCGATCATCGTCGGGACGGCGGCCAGCGCCGCCCAGGCGGAGATCTTCCGCATGTCGTTGTTCTGTTGCACGCTGACCTGCGCCAGATTGGCGCTGAGGATGTCGGAGAGCAGCCGGTCCATGCCCTCCACCTGGTCGTTCGCCCGGGAGAGGTGGTCGGAGACGTCCCGCAGGTAGGGCACCGCCTCCGGAGCGACGAACGGTTCGCCGCCCCGGACCAGGCGCAGCATCGGCTCCATCAGCGGCCCGGTCGCCCGGCGTACCGTCACCAGCTGCCGCTTGAACCCGTAGATCCGCTCGGCCGTTCCGCCGGGCACCCGCCCGGGCGCGAAGACGGCGGCCTCCAGTTCGTCCAGGTCGCCCTGGAGCGCGGTGACGACGTCCACGTAGCCGTCCACGATCGCGTCGCAGACCGAGTGCAGGACGGCGCCCGGCCCGTGCCGCAGGATCTCGGGCTGCTTCTCCAGCTGGGCCCGCAGCGCCGCCAGCGGGCTGTCCGCGCCGTGCCGCACGGTCATCACGAAGCAGTCGCCGAGGAAGATCATCACCTCGCCGGTGCTGACCGCCCGGCCTCCCTCGTGGTGCCCGATGGTCTTGAGCGCCATGAACAGCGAGTCCTGGTAGGACTCCAGCTTCGGCCGCTGGTGGGCGCTCACCGCGTCCTCGACGGCGAGCGGGTGGAGGGCGAACTCCTCGCTGACCAGGTCCAGCTCCGCCGCACTCGGCTCGTACAGCCCTATCCAGACGAAACGGTCACCGGCCGCGCGGGCGGCGGCGAGGGCGTCGGAGTAGTCCTCGGGCCCCTCGATCCGGTGGCCGTCGCGGTAGATGGCGCAATCGACGATCATGCGGGACATTCTCCCGCCTGCCCGGCCGGACGGGTGTCGAATCCGCTGACAGCGCACCCCCGCCGCTCCCGCCCGCCGCTTCCGCCGCCGCTCCCGCCACGATCCCGTCGCCCCGGCCGGGCGCCGGGCGCTGCTCCGTCCGTGCGACCGCGGCGGGGCAGGCCGTAGGCTGGGCCCATGCCCACCCTGCTGCTCGTGCGCCACGGCCGCTCCACCGCGAACACGGCCGGAATCCTGGCCGGTTGGACCCCCGGCGTGGACCTCGACGACACCGGACGGATCCAGGCCGCCGCGCTCGCCGGGCGACTCGCCGGCATCCCGATCGCGCAGGCCGTCTCCAGCCCGCTGGAGCGCTGCCGCCAGACCCTGCTGCCGCTGCTCGCCGGCCGGCCCGAACTGGTCGGCCCGGCCCTGGACGAGCGGCTCGGCGAGTGCCACTACGGGGAGTGGACCGGTCGTCCGCTCTCCGAGCTGGCCACCGAACCGCTCTGGCGGACCGTCCAGGACCACGCCGCGGCGGCCGCCTTCCCCGGCGGGGAGTCGCTGCGTGAACTCAGCCACCGCACGGTCACCGCCGTGCGCGAGTGGAACGAGAAGATCGCCGTCGAGCACGGCGAGGACGCCGTCTGGGTGGCCTGCTCGCACGGCGACGTGATCAAGGCGGTGGTCGCCGACGCGCTCGGCCTGCACCTGGACCACTTCCAGCGGATCAGCGTCGAGCCCTGCTCGGTCACCGCGATCCGCTACACCCCGCAGCGCCCGTTCGTGCTGCGGATGGGGGACACTGGCGACCTCTCCTCGCTGGTCCCCAGGGCGGGCGGCCACGCCACCCCGGCCGGCGACGCCGTGGTGGGCGGCGACACCGGGGCGAGGTGAGGGCTCCCGCCCCGGGCCCGGCGCCCAGGCCGTAGGGTGACACTCGGGCCCCGTCCCGCCCCGGCGGTGCGGCCCGCCCGACCCGCAGCACCCGAATGATGACCACGCCAGAACGATCCGGAGCGAGAGCGTGCCCCGTCAGGTCTTCTTCTACGACCAGCCCGAACGGTTCGTGGCCGGCACCGTCGGCCAGCCCGGTGCCCGGGCGTTCTATCTGCAGGCCAGTGCACGTGGCCGGATCACCAGCGTCCTGCTGGAGAAGACCCAGGTCGCGGCGCTCGCCGAGCGCATCGAGGAGGTCCTCGACGAGGCGCTGCGGCGCGGTGGCGGCGATGCCGAGATCCCGGCCGCGGCCCCGGCCGGGATGATCGACACCGCACCCCTCGACCTCCCGCTGGAGCAGGAGTTCCGGGTCGGCACCATGGCCCTGGCCTGGGACAGCACGGAGTCCTGCCTGGTGGTCGAGGCGCAGGCGGTGATCGAGGGCGAGGACGGCGAGGAGGAGGACGCCGAGGAGGTCTTCGAGGACGAGGAGAACGGCCCGGACATGCTCCGGGTCCGGCTGAGCGGGGCGATGGCCCGGGTGTTCGCCAAGCGGGCGCTCGACCTGGTCGCGGCCGGCCGTCGGCCCTGCCCGTTCTGCAACCTCCCGCTCGACCCGGAGGGCCACCTGTGCCCGCGCGCGAACGGGTACCGGCGCTGAACGCCGACGCTCCCTCCTCGCCCGCCGCCCCGCCGCCCCGCGACGAGGCTCCGCCGGACGTCCCCGAGGCCGACCCGGTGGCCGGCGCCGCGCTGGCCGCCGACACCGGCACCGCGCTGCGACTGCTGCGCGAGGGCGCGCTCACCCTCCACGGCCGGCTCACCACCGCCTCGAACGCCGCCCTGTACTGCTCGGTGAGCCTGGACGGCCTGACCGCCCAGTGCGTCTACAAGCCCGTGGCCGGCGAGCGCCCGCTCTGGGACTTCCCGGACGGCACCCTCGCCGGACGCGAGGTGGCCGCCTACGAGGTGTCCGCCGCCACCGGCTGGGCGCTCGTGCCTCCCACCGTGCTGCGCGAGGGCCCGCACGGCCCCGGGATGGTCCAGCTCTGGGTCGAACCCGATCCGGACGCGGCCCCCGTACTGGCCCTCCAGGACCCGGCCGGCCCCGAGAGCGGCTGGCTGCCGGTGATCGAGGCCGAGGTCGGCGGCGGCCGCACCGCCCTGCTGGTGCACACCGACGACGTACGGCTGCGCCGGATGGCCGTGCTGGACGCGGTGCTCAACAACGCCGACCGCAAGGGCGGGCACCTCATCCCCGCGGCGGACGGCCGGATCTACGGCATCGACCACGGCGTCACCTTCGCCGTGCCCGGCAAGCTCCGCACGCTGCTCTGGGGCTGGGCCGGTGAGCCGCTGCCGGCCGAGGCCCGGGCCGTCCTGGCCGGCCTGGCGCAGGCGCTCGACGGCGAACTCGGCGAGCGCCTGGCCCCGCACCTCACCGCGCAGGAGCTGCGGGCCACCGCCGGCCGGATCGCCGCGCTGCGCCGTACCGGCCTGCACCCGCTGCCCTCCGACGAGTGGCCGAGCATCCCCTGGCCGCCGGTCTGAACCGGCCGGCCCGGGCTCCGGGGCACCCTGGACGCTCCGCCGGCCGGGCCGCAGACTGCACCGGTGGACCAGGACGACGCCCCACGTACCCATGCTGCACAGGCCCGGCCGGCGCACCCGGCACCCGCCGACGTCGGCCCGGTGCCCCCTGATCCGGTACCGCCCGATCCGGTGACCGCCGGCTTGGTACCGCCCGATCCGGTGCGCGTCGGCGCGGTATCGCCCGGAGCGGTACGCGAGGCGCCCGTGCACGCCGTGCCCGTGCACGACCTGGAGGTGCCGGTCCCCGCCGTCCTGCCGTTCGCGATCGGCTCGTTCGACACCATCGGCCCGCTCTCGCGGGCGGCCTTCCCGCACCGGCACTCGTTCTACGAGATCGTCCACGTCACCGCCGGCGAGGGCGCGCACGTGCTGGACCTCGCGCACCGGCCGCTGCGGCCGCCGCACCTGTGCGTCATCGCCCCGGGGCAGGTGCACTACTGGGACGCGGCGGTGGGGCTGAGCGGCTGGGTGGTCCTGTTCAACGAGGACTTCCTGCTCGACCACCCGCAGGACGTCGAGGCGCTGCGCCTGCTGAGCACCCACCCGTGGCAGGGGTCCGGGCCGCAGGACGGCGACCTGGCCGCGCTGTTCGTCGAGATGGACCGCGAGTACCGCGGCGGGCAGCCCGGCTTCGCGGGTGTGCTCCGCTCCTATCTGCACATTCTGGTGGTCCGCGCGTCCCGGATGCTGAGTCCGGAGGATCCGCAACCGGTCGGCCGGGCAGCGGAGTTGGCAGCCCGGTTCACCCGGCTGATCGACGAGGGCGCCCGGCCGGAGCGCTCGGTCGCCTCGTACGCGCAGGAGTTGGGGGTCTCCGCCGGTCACCTGCACAGCCTGGTCAAGGAGGCCACCGGTCGTACCCCGGGGCGGCTGATCCGCGGCCGGCTGGCGCTGGAGGCCAAACGACTGCTGTCGAGCACCGAACTGACGGTTCGACAGGTGGCACGGGAGACCGGCTTCGCCGATCCGGCGTACTTCTGCCGGTTCTTCCGCCGGGAGACGGGCGTGTCGCCGGGGGAGTTCCGCAGCGGCGCCGCAGGAAAGCACCACGATCCCCGGATCGCGTCCATCGCGGAGCCCGGTCCACCGTCCTAGGTTGGATCGCAGCCCACCGAGTGGCGCGGGCCGTGCAAGGGCGTCGTCGCCCCCTCCTTGATGTCATGCGCATGTCGAATGCTGCTCGGTCACCCCGAAGGAGTCGTCCCCCATGGACCCCCGAGACCCCGCTCGCCCGCTGGACCCCGCCCACCCCCGAGGCCCCGAGCACCCCCGAAAGTCGGCCGCCCCACGCGACCCGGGGCGGCCGATCAGCCGTAAGACCGTTCTCAGGGCCGCGATGCTGGCCGGGGCCACCCCCCTGCTGCTGAGCGGCGGCGTGGCGCTGGCCCGTGACACCGGCGGTCGGGGCCGATCCCTCGCACTCACCCCCACCTGCGACGACGGCGACCACGTCACCGCCGAGCAGATCGAGGGGCCCTACTTCAAACCCGACTCACCGCTGCGCACCTCGCTGGTGACACCCGGAACCCCGGGAGTCGCGCTGACGGTGAGCGGCCACGTCTTCGGCCGGGCCTGTCTGCCGGTGGCCGGGGCCCTGCTCGACTTCTGGCAGGCCGATGTGAACGGCGCCTACGACAACACCGGCTTCGCCTTCCGCGGTCACCAGTTCACCGACGCCCAGGGGGCGTTCAGTCTCACCACGATCGTCCCCGGCCTCTACCCGGGCCGGACCAGGCACCTCCACGTCAAGGTCCAGGCCCCGAACCGGCCGGTGCTGACCACGCAGCTGTACTTCCCCGGCGAGCCGCGCAACAGCACCGACACCATCTACGATCCCGCCCTGCTGATGACCGTGCGGCAGGTCGGCCCCGGCAGGGAGGGCAGTTTCGACTTCGTCCTGGACGTGCCGCAGACGCCCGCCCCCTCCGCCAGTGCGACGGCTCCCCCGACCGGCAGTCCGTCCCCCGGCAGTCCCTCGCCCCGCCCGTCGCAGAGCCCGACGGCCCTGCCGGGCGCTGCCTGGACGGCGGGGACCGGCTACCGGGTCGGGGACGCGGTGACCTACGCCGGGTCGGCCTACCGCTGCCTGCAGGCGCACACCGCCATCACCGGCTGGGAGCCGCCGAACGTCCCGGCGCTCTGGCAGCGCGGCTGACGCACCCGCCGACCGTCCGCGCCCGGTCCCGCGGACCCGTCCATGCCCGGTCCCGCGGTCACGTCCGCGGACCCGTCCGTGCCGCGCGGGTGGCCCGCCGGACGACCCGCGCGGCGGCCCGGACGATCGGACGCACCCCCCGAACGGCCCGCCCGGCAGGCCCCCACAGCCCGCCGGGCGGGTCCCGGCACGGCCCGGAGCGGGCCGGGAAGGCGGAATCCGGCCGATCTCGCGCACTGGTTAGGCTTTCAAATGATCGCGAGGTTAGAGTCGTTCCCATGCATGCCTGGCCCGCCTCCGAGGTTCCCGCCCTGCCTGGTCAGGGGCTCCCCCTGCGTATCCACGACACCGCCGCGGGCTGTATCAGGGAGGTCGTGCCCCAGGGCCGTACCGCCCGGATCTACGTCTGCGGCATCACCCCGTACGACGCGACCCACCTGGGCCACGCCGCCACCTACAACACCTTCGACCTGGTGCAGCGCGTCTGGAAGGACGCCGGTCACGACGTCCTGTACGTGCAGAACGTCACCGACGTGGACGACCCGCTGCTGGAGCGGGCCGTCGCCACCGGGCAGGACTGGACGGCCCTCGCCGAGCGCGAGACGGCGCTCTTCCGCGAGGACATGACCGCCCTGCGGATGCTCCCGCCGGCCCACTACGTCGGCGCCGTCGAGTCGATCCCGTGGATCGTGCCGCTGGTGCAGAAGCTGCTGGCGAGCGGCGCGGCGTACGACGTGGACGGCGACATCTACTTCTCGGTCGAGTCCGACCCGCGGTTCGGCGAGGTCTCCGGGCTGACCCCGGACGCCATGCTGCCGGTCTTCGCCGAGCGCGGCGGCGACCCGGACCGTCCCGGCAAGAAGCACCCGCTGGACGCCCTGCTCTGGCTGGCGGCCCGCCCGGGCGAGCCCGCCTGGGACACCGAGCTCGGCCACGGCCGGCCCGGTTGGCACATCGAGTGCGTCGCGATCGCCCTCAAGTACCTGGGCATGTCCTTCGACATCCAGGGCGGCGGCAGCGACCTCTCCTTCCCGCACCACGAGATGGGCGCCGCCCACGCGCAGGTCGCCACCGGCGAGCACCCCTACGCCCAGGCGTACGTGCACGCGGGCATGGTCGGGCTGGACGGCCACAAGATGTCGAAGTCCCGGGGCAACCTGGTCTTCGTCTCCGCGCTGCGCCGTGAGGGCGTGGACCCGGCGGCGATCCGGCTGGCGCTGCTGGCCCACCACTACCGCTCGGACTGGGAGTGGACGAAGGGCACGCTGGACGACGCCGTGGAGCGCCTGGCCCGTTGGCGCGCCGCCGTCTCGCGCCCCGACGGCCCCTCGGCGGACGCGCTGCTCGCCGAGGTCCGCGCGGCCCTGGCCGACGACCTGGACGCACCGGCCGCGCTCGCCGCGGTGGACCGCTGGGCCGCAGGCCAGGCCGAGAGCGGTGGCCAGGAGATCGGCGCGCCGGGCCTGGTCTCGCGCACGGTGGACGCGCTGCTCGGCGTCGCGCTCTAGCCGCGGCCCCACGGGCACGGATCGCCCACGGGCCACGGATCGACAGGAACACCGAAGGGGCGCCGGGATCTCTCCCGGCGCCCCTTCGCGCTGCCCGCACCTACCGGTGATCAGTCCTCGGTACCCGGTTCGGGCCCGTCCTCGCCGGTCTTGGTGTCCTTCGGGCCGGGCTCGGCCTCGCCCGGCCGCTCCGCGGTGGCGTGCCCGGCGACCGGCTTCTCCCCGGTCGGGCCGAGGTTCTCCCGGCGGCGCAGGTAGCGCTCGAACTCACGGGCGATGGCGTCGCCGGACGCCTCCGGGAGCTCGGCGGTGTCCTGGGCCTCCTCCAGCTGCTGGACGTACTCGGCCACCTCGCTGTCCTCGGCGGCGAGCTGGTCCACCCCGAGCTGCCAGGCGCGGGAGTCCTCGCCGAGCTCGCCCGGCGGGATCCGCAGGTCCAGCAGGTCCTCCAGCTTGTTCAACAGGGCCAGCGTGGCCTTCGGGTTCGGCGGCTGGGCGACGTAGTGCGGGACGGCGGCCCAGAGCGTCACGGCCGGCACACCCGCGTGGGTGCACGCCTCCTGGAGCACGCCGACGATCCCGGTCGGGCCCTCGTAGCGGCTCTCCTCCAGATCCAGGGTGCGGGCCAGGTCGGGATCGGAGGTGACGCCGCTGACCGGCACCGGGCGGCTGTGCGGGGTGTCGCCGAGCAACGCGCCCAGGATCACCACCAGCTCCACGCCGAGTTCGTGCGCGAAGCCGAGCAGCTCGTTGCAGTACGAGCGCCAGCGCATGCTCGGCTCGATGCCGCGGACGAGCACGAGATCCCGGGTCTTCGGCTCGGTCACCCGCACCACGGACAGCCGGGTGGTCGGCCAGGTGATCCGGCGGATGCCGCCGTCCAGCCAGACCGTGGGCCGGTTGACCTGGAAGTCGTAGTAGTCCTCCGCGTCGAGGGCGGCGAACACCTTGCCGGTCCAGGTCTCGTCCAGGTGCGCGACGGCCGCCGACGCGGCGTCGCCGGCGTCGTTCCAGCCCTCGAAGGCGCACACCATCACCGGGTCGATCAACTCGGGAACATCTTCCAGCTCGATCACCCAGCGTCTCCCTCCGGTCGGCCGACGGCCGCGCCCGGCCCCGCGGGCCTGCAAGGGCGCCGACGGCCGGCTGCCGACTGTTGAACCTCTCCGCTCATGGAGCAGTCCGCCCCATGGTTCCCTACCTGCCCAGCCTACGGGCTTTGATGCGCGCGATGGTGCCGCACGACGGCCCCCGCCCGGACAGTTTGCGGCAGTCGGGGCCGCTTGATCCACCGGGTTCCGGCCATGGTCGGACCGACGCACCGGATGCGAACAAGTTTGCAATGATCTGCAAATTAATTGCACTAACTGTCGTATACTCGCAAACATGACACGACGACTTGCTCAGGTGGCCAAGAAGGTCGGGGTGAGTGAAGCCACGGTGAGCCGGGTGCTGAACGAGAAGCCCGGCGTCTCCGAGGCGACCCGGGCCGCGGTGCTGACGGCACTGGACGTACTCGGCTACGAGCGCCCCACCCAGCTGCGCGGGGAGCGGGCGCGACTGGTCGGCCTGGTGCTGCCCGAGCTGCAGAACCCGATCTTCCCGGCCTTCGCCGAGGTGGTCGGCGGCGCGCTGGCCGGGCAGGGCTTCACCCCGGTGCTCTGCACCCAGACCGCCGGCGGCGTCTCCGAGGCCGACTACGTCGGACTGCTGCTGGAGCAGCACGTCGCCGGCGTGGTGTTCTTCGGCGGTCTCTACGCCCAGCAGGACGCCCCGCACGAGCACTACGACCGCCTCGCCGAACGCGGTCTGCCCACCGTCCTGCTCAACGCGGCCATCGACGACCTCGACTTCCCCCGGGTGTCCTGCGACGACGCGGTGGCGGTCGAACAGGCCGTCGGCCACCTCCACCAGCTCGGCCACCGCCGCATCGGCATGGTGCTCGGCCCCGCCGACCACATGCCCTCGCGCCGCAAACTCGACGCCGCCCGCACCGCCGCCGCCAAGGCCGGCCTCGACCTGCCCGACACCTGCGTCGAACGCGCCCTGTTCAGCCTCGAGGGCGGCCAGGCCGCCACCACCCGGCTGCTGCGCCAGGGCGTCACCGGGATCATTTGCGCGAGCGACCCGCTGGCCCTGGGCGCGGTGCGCGCCGTGCGCCGGGCCGGACTCTCGGTGCCCGCGGACGTCTCGGTGATCGGCTACGACGACTCGGCGTTCATGACCTGCACCGACCCGCCGCTGACCACCGTGCGCCAGCCCATCGAGGCGATGGGCCGAGCCGCCGTCGAGCTCCTCGCGGGCGAGATCGCGGGGGTGAAGGTGACCCATGACGAGCTGCTCTTCGAGCCGGAGCTGGTGGTGCGCGGCTCCACCGCCCCCGCCCGTGCGCGGGACTGACCCGGGGCGACGGCGGTGAACGGGGGGCGGGCGCTTCGGCGGCCGCCCCCCGTTCACCGCCCGTCGGCACCCGCCGGAGCGCGTCGGCGCCGGCTCGTCCGCCTCGTGGTTCCAGTCCGTCCCGTCCCGGTCCCGTCCGCACCAGTCCGTCCCGTCCCCGTCCGCACCGGTTCGCCCCTGGTTCCGGTACGCGTCGTGCGGCGGGATGCCGGCTCCGTGCGCCGCACCGCGCCCGGCGGCCGGCCCGGCCGCCGGGCGCGATGATGGAGGCAGGGGGCCGTGACGGCGGACGAGGAGCCGAGACGATGCCCGGATGGCCACTGATCGCCGCGGGTGCGGTGGCCGCGACCGGCGCGACGGTGTTCGCGCTCGGCCGCTGCCTGCCGCTGGAACACCGGGTGCGCAGATCGCTGGAGCTGCGCCGCCCGCCCGAAGCCGTCTGGGACGTGCTCACCGACATCGAGCGCTTCCCGCACTGGCGCCCCGGTGTGACCCGGGTCGAGCGGCTCCCGGACGAGGCGGGACGGCTCTGCTGGCGCGAGTACGGCCGCCACGGCGACGCCGCCTACGAGCTCGTCGACGCCACGCCGCCGCTGCGGCTGGTCACCGCGATCGCCGACCCGCGCCTTCCGTTCGGCGGCACCTGGACGTACGAGCTCACGCCCTGGCCGGGCGGCTGCACGCTCACCGTGGTGGAGCGGGGCGAGATCCGCAGTCCGCTGTACCGCTTCGTCTCCCGCTACCTGACCGGGCACGCGGCGACGCTGGAGCGTCACCTCGCGGCGCTGGCGGCCCAGCTGGGCGGTCGCGCCTGACCGGACGGGCGGCGGGGCTGGATTTTCTGGACACCTGTCCATAAACTATGGACAGGTGTCCATCGTGGCCGCCGTGAACCGTTCCGGAAGGCGGTGAGTGGTCGTGCGGACCACCGCGAACATCCTGGTCGCCCTGGTGGGCGCCCTGCACGTGTACATCCTGGTGCTGGAGATGTTCCTCTGGCAGCGCCGGCCCGGCCGGGAACTCTCCGGCTTCGACGCCGAGACGGCCCGGGTCACCGCGCCGCTCGCCGCCAACCAGGGCCTCTACAACGGCTTCCTGGCGGCGGGCCTGTTCTGGGGCCTGACCGCGGCCGATCCGACCGGCCACCGCGTGCAGATCTTCTTCCTCGGCTGCGTGGTCGTCGCCGGCCTCTACGGCGCGGCCACCGCCAACCGGCGCATCCTCTTCGCCCAAGCCCTGCCCGGTGCCCTCGCGCTGGCCGCCGTGCTGGTGGCCGGATGAGCCCGGAGCGCGGCGCTGGCGGGGCGGGCGACCCGCGCGCCGAGCGCAGCCGGGACAAGCTGCGGCAGGCCCTGCTCGCCGAGTGCGCCGAGCGCCCGCTCGCCGAGGTCAGCGTCGCGGCCCTGGTACGCCGGGCCGGGGTCGGCCGAGCCACCTTCTATCTCCACTACGAGGACCTCCAGGCGCTCGCCGTGGACGCCTGCGCCGAGATCGTCCGCCGCGCCGTCGAGGCACTGCACGCCTGGCGCGGCATCCCCGACCCGGCCGCCGCGCCGCCCGCCCTCACCACGTTCTTCGCAGAGACCGCCGAGCACGCGGCGCTGCACCGCGGCCTGCTGCGCCCCGGCGGCGGCGGGCCGCTCGGCGACCTGCTGCACCGGGAGCTGCGCGAGCGCAGCCGGACCGAACGCGAGCTGGCCGGGGCCGCGCACGCCGAGCTGGTCGCCTCGGCGGTCGCGGCGGCCTTCACCGGCGTGCTGGCCGACTGGTTGCACGGGAGCGTCGAGGGCGGCCCCGAGCAGGTGGCGGCGGACGTCTGGCGGCTGCTGATCGCGCTGCACCGGGCCGTGCCCTGAGCGCCGAACGTCAGGCGACCCAGCCGCGCCGGTAGGCCGACCAGTGCTCGGGCGTCGCGGTGAAGTCGACGTACAGGGCCAGCCCGAAGGCCTGCCGCTGAGGTGCCTCGCGCCCGAGCGCCAGCCGGGCCCCGCGGACGGCCGCCTCGACCGTCTCGGCGGAGCCGTAGTGGCCGGAGCGGTTCTCCCAGTAGGCGGGCAGCCCCATCAACAGGTCCACCTGCGGCGGGGTGACCTCCAGAGCGAGCGTGGTCTGCTGCGCGACGTACCCGCCGTACAGCGACTCCAGCGGGAGCCCGGTGTCGTAGGACATCACCGCGATCTGCTCGACCCGGCGGGCGGTCTGCGCGAAGTACGCCTGTGACCACCACTTGCCGTGGCCGCTGAGCGCGAGGCCGGCGGCGTGCAGGCCGGGCAGCGGGTCGATCTGCGGGGCGGCCACCGAGAGCGGCACGCCGCGCGCCGCCGTCACGGTGTGGACCTGGTCGAGCAGGGCGAGCCAGCCGGCCGAGCCCGAGTGCACCGGCTCCATGTCGAAGTGCACCCCGTCGAAGCCGAGGTCCAGGACCTGCGCCGCGGAGGCGGTGATCCGGTCCCGGACGGGGAGCTGCTCCAGGTGCAGCCCCTCCTTCTCGGGGGCCATCACGTCGCCCAGCCAGGACTGCACCCGGATGCCGGGCAGGGCGCGGTGGACCGCCCCGAGGAACCAGCGGGCGTTCGGGTACAGCGCGGAGTCCAGGCTCCCGTCGTGCTCCAGGGGGCCGGTGTGCACGTAGAGGTCGCGGATTCCGGTGCCGGCGAGCCGGGCGGCCAGTGCTTCCACGTCCGCGTCACTCTTCCGGCCGTCCACCCAGGCGTGGCCGAGCCAGACCGCGTCCCGCCCCCGGGTCCGGGTCTGCGGGGCCGGGTCGCCCGCGTACTCCAGGCGCAGCGCGAGCGCCGCCGTACCCACCGGAACCGCCAGCACACCCAGCGCCACCAGGGCCGTCACCAGCAGGCGGCGCCCGCGCGACCAGCCGCGCGGGCGGGCCGCGACGGCTCTCGCGAGGCGCCGGGCACGCGCTGTGAACGACTTCATCCGAACCCCCCGGTGATGATCGAACGCTCAGGATACGAAACGTGCCGTCGGCCCGGGCGTCCGGGCGGATACCCTGGCCAGGTGCCTCCCCGATTCAGCGGGGAGCGCAAAGCCGACAGCCGTCGCACCCAGGGAGAAGCCCCATGGCCACCGCCGCCACCCCGTCCACCGCCGTCCAGCAGGAGCGCGCCGACGCCCTGCGTGAAGCGCTCGTCACCCGCGTCGTCGTCGCGGACGGCGCGATGGGCACGATGCTCCAGGCACAGGACCCGACACTGGAGGACTTCCAGGACCTGGAGGGGTGCAACGAGGTCCTCAACGTCACCCGCCCCGACATCGTGCGCTCGGTGCACGAGGCGTACTTCGCCGTCGGTGTCGACTGCGTGGAGACCAACACCTTCGGCGCCAACCTGTCGGCGCTGGGCGAGTACGACATCCCCGAGCGGATCTTCGAGCTGTCCGAGGCCGGTGCCCGGATCGCCCGTGAGGTGGCCGACTCCTACGACGACGGCCGGACCCGCTGGGTGCTCGGCTCGATCGGCCCGGGCACCAAGCTCCCGACGCTGGGCCACATCCCCTACGCCACCGTGCGCGACGGCTTCCGGCTGAACGCGGCCGGTCTGATCGCGGGCGGCGCGGACGCGCTGCTGGTGGAGACCAGCCAGGACCTGCTGCAGACCAAGGCCGCCATCCTGGGCTCCAAGCTGGCGCTGGCCGACGCCGGCGTGGACCTGCCGCTGATCGTGCAGGTGACGGTGGAGACCACCGGCACGATGCTGCTGGGCTCCGAGATCGGCGCCGCGCTCACCGCGCTGGAGCCGCTGGGCGTCGACTACATCGGCCTGAACTGCGCCACCGGCCCCGCCGAGATGAGCGAGCACCTGCGCTACCTGGCGAAGAACGCCCGGATCGGCCTCTCCTGCATGCCGAACGCCGGTCTGCCGGTGCTCGGCAAGGACGGCGCGCACTACCCGCTGAGCCCGGCCGAGCTGGCCGACGCGCACGACACCTTCACCCGCGAGTACGGCCTCTCGCTGGTCGGCGGCTGCTGCGGCACCACGCCCGAGCACCTGCGGCAGGTGGTCGAGCGGGTTCGCGGGCGGGCGATCACCCCGCGCGACCCGCAGCCGGAGCCGTCCGCCGCGTCGCTGTACCAGTCGGTGCCGTTCCGCCAGGACACCTCCTACCTGGCGATCGGCGAGCGGACCAACGCCAACGGATCCAAGAAGTTCCGCGACTCGATGCTGGCCGGCGACTGGCAGGCCTGCGTGGAGATCGCCCGCGAGCAGATCCGCGACGGCTCCCACCTGCTGGACCTCTGCGTGGACTACGTCGGCCGTGACGGTGTCGCCGACATGCGGGAGATCGCCGGCCGGCTGGCGACCGCCTCGACCCTGCCGATCGTGCTGGACTCCACCGAGACCCCGGTGCTCAGGGCCGGCCTGGAGATGCTCGGCGGCCGCGCACTGCTGAACTCGGTGAACTACGAGGACGGCGACGGCCCGGACACCCGCTTCGGCACGATCGCGGCGCTCGCCCGCGAGCACGGCGCCGGTCTGATCGCGCTGACCATCGACGAGGAGGGGCAGGCCCGCACCGCCGAGAAGAAGGTCGCGATCGCCGAGCGGCTGATCGAGCAGCTCGGCCGCGAGTACGGCGTCGCCGAGCACGACATCCTGGTGGACTGCCTGGCCTTCACGCTCGGCACCGGTCAGGAGGAGTCGCGCCGCGACGGCATCGAGACGATCGACGCGATCCGCGAGCTCAAGCGCCGCCACCCGGCCGTGCAGACCACGCTGGGCCTGTCGAACATCTCCTTCGGTCTCTCCCCGGCGGCCCGTCAGGTGATCAACTCGGTCTTCCTGAACGAGTGCGTCGAAGCCGGCCTGGACTCCGCGATCGTGCACGCCTCGAAGATCCTGCCGATGGCCCGGATCCCGGCCGAGCAGCGCGAGGTCGCCCTCGACCTGGTCTACGACCGCCGCCGGGAGGGCTACGACCCGCTGCAGAAGCTGCTCCAGCTGTTCGAGGGCGTCTCGGCGGCCTCCAGCGCCGCGTCCAAGGCGCAGGAGCTGGCGGCGCTGCCGCTGGAGGAGCGCCTGCAGCGGCGGATCATCGACGGTGAGCGCAAGGGCCTGGAGGCGGACCTCGACGAGGCGCTGACCGAGCGCCCGGCGCTGGAGATCGTCAACAGCACGCTGCTGGCCGGTATGAAGGTGGTCGGCGAGCTGTTCGGCTCGGGCCAGATGCAGCTGCCGTTCGTGCTCCAGTCGGCGGAGGTCATGAAGACCGCCGTCGCCCACCTGGAGCCGCACATGGAGAAGTCCGACGACGAGGGCAAGGGCACCATCGTGCTGGCCACCGTCAAGGGCGACGTCCACGACATCGGCAAGAACCTGGTCGACATCATCCTGTCGAACAACGGCTACACGGTCGTCAACCTGGGCATCAAGCAGCCGGTCTCGGCGATCCTGGACGCCGCTCAGGAGAACAGGGCCGACGTGATCGGCATGTCCGGTCTGCTGGTCAAGTCCACCGTGATCATGAAGGAGAACCTCCAGGAGCTCAACCAGCGGGGGCTCTCGGCGGACTTCCCGGTCATCCTCGGCGGCGCCGCGCTGACCCGGGCCTACGTCGAGCAGGACCTGCACGAGATCTACGAGGGCGAGGTCCGCTACGCCCGGGACGCGTTCGAGGGCCTGCGCCTGATGGACGCGCTGATCGCGGTCAAGCGCGGGGTGCCCGGGGCGACCCTGCCGGAGCTCAAGCAGCGCCGGCACGCCCGGGTCGAGGTCGTGGAGGAGCCGGAGGAGAACCTCGGCCAGATCCGCTCGGACGTCTCGGTCGACAACCGGGTGCCCACCCCGCCGTTCTGGGGCGACCGGATCGTCAAGGGCATCCCGTTCGCGGACTACGCCTCCTGGCTGGACGAGGACGCGCTGTTCAAGGGCCAGTGGGGCCTGAAGGCGGCGCGCACCGGTGAGGGCCCCTCCTACGAGGAGCTGGTGGAGACCGAGGGCCGGCCGCGGCTGCGGATGTGGCTGGACCGGCTGCAGACCGAGGGCTGGCTGGAGGCCGCCGTGGTCTACGGCTACTACCCGGCCGCCTCCAAGGGCGACGACCTGCTGGTCTACAACGAGGACGGCTCCGAGCACACCCGGTTCACCTTCCCGCGCCAGCGGCGTGGGCGGCGGCTGTGCCTGGCCGACTTCTTCCGCCCGGAGGAGTCCGGCGAGAAGGACGTGCTGGGCCTCCAGGTGGTCACCATGGGCAACCGGATCTCGGAGGCCGCGAACGAGCTGTTCAAGGCCGACGCGTACCGCGACTACCTGGAGCTGCACGGCCTGTCCGTCCAGCTGGCCGAGGCGCTCGCCGAGTTCTGGCACGCCCGGGTCCGCTACGAGCTGGGCTTCTCCGGTGAGGACCCGCAGGACGTGAAGGACATGTTCGCGCTGAAGTACCGCGGTGCGCGCTTCTCGCTGGGCTACGGGGCCTGCCCGGAGCTGGAGGACCGCGCCAAGATCGCCGAGCTGCTGAAGCCCGAGCGGATCGGCGTGGTGCTCTCCGAGGAGTTCCAGCTCCACCCGGAGCAGTCCACCGACGCGATCGTCATCCACCACCCCGAGGCCAAGTACTTCAACGCGCGGTAACCCGGCGGTCGCGCAGCGTTCGCCGCATTCCGGCGAACCCGGCGTATCCTGGATCATCCTGAACGGGCCGGTCCGCTCACCAGCGGGCCGGCCCGTGCCATCCCCGGAGGCAGATCCGGGGGTGCGCGAACGGAAGGAAACCCGCCATGACGACCATCTCCACCGCCGCCCGCGCTCTCGACCGGAGCAACGGGCACGGCCTGCAAGCGGTGCTGCTGGACATGGACGGGACGCTGGTCGACACCGAGGACTTCTGGTGGCAGGCCGAGGTCTCGCTCTTCGCCGAGCTGGGCCACGCGCTCGACGAGCGCGACCGCGCGCACGTGGTCGGCGGCCCGATGAGCCGGGTGATCGACTACCTGCTCTCCAGCACCGGGGTGGACATCGCCCCCGTGGACCTCGCCGCACTGATCAACCAGCGGTTCGTGGACCTGCTGGGCGCCGGCGTGCCGCTGATGCCGGGCGCCGAGCGGCTGCTCAACACGCTGGCCGCGCACGGGATCCCGGCCGCCCTGGTGTCGGCCTCGCACCGGCACATCATCGACATCGTGCTCGCCACCCTGGGAGCGCACAACTTCGCCTTCTCGGTCGCCGGGGACGAGGTGCCGCGGACCAAGCCGCACCCCGACCCGTACCTGGAGGCGGTGCGCCGACTGGGTGCGGAACCGGCGCGCTGCGTGGTCGTCGAGGACGCCCCGACCGGGGTCCTCTCCGGCGAGGCGGCGGGCTGCCCGGTGATCGCGGTGCCCTCGGTCGCGGTGATCGAGCCGGCACCGGGGCGGCTGGTGCTGCCCTCGCTGGAGCTCGTCGACCTGGACGTGCTGCGCTCGCTGGTGGCCTCGCGGGTCTGACCTCCGGCGCCGGGGTGTGCGGCGCCCCGGCCCGGTCGGCCGCCGTCACGGCCGTGACCGAGGGCCGGGACGGTGTGCGGCGCCAC
Source organism: Kitasatospora sp. NBC_00315 (assembly GCF_041435095.1). NCBI lineage: Bacteria > Bacillati > Actinomycetota > Actinomycetes > Kitasatosporales > Streptomycetaceae > Kitasatospora > Kitasatospora sp. NBC_00315. The sequence goes on from NZ_CP108025.1 coordinate 6,648,345, forward strand.
GACTGTCGATCGTGTGCGAATTGTGACGACGACGATGTGATTGTCGTCTCATCGTCAAAGTGCCCGACTGGCGGGTAGGTTCCGTCCGGTCAGCGGACAGTCCTGTTGCACCCGGGAGAAATCGGGCATTGGCTGACAAGTCGTCTACCTGCCTGCTCCGGGGGCCTCTCAGGGCGGCGGAAGAGAGTCACGGCACGGGTGGGAGCGATCGGCGGCCGATGTGGCACGCTACCTTCGATCGATTCCCATCGACAGCCCCCCGGCCCGGCGAACCACGCCCGGCCGGCGGATCGCTGCCGCCCCACCGCCCCCATGCCGTGCCACCGCCGAAGACGGGCAACCCCGTCGGGTCCGCGGGCGCGCGGCACCAGGCCCCACCGGCGCACTCCCCATCGGGAGAGGCAGCGCGGAGGCCACCGGCACACACCGCCGGCCGCACGGAGAAGGACGCTACCCGCATGACTTCAGTTCACCGACTGGCAGTGCTCACCTGCGCCGGGCTCGTCGCCTCCACGGTCGCGGGCTGCGGCTCGGTCACCAAGGCGGTCACCGGTTCGGACCCGGGCGGTGCGATCGTGATGGGAACCACCAGCGTGACCAGCGTGCTGGACCCGGCCGGCGCCTACGACAACGGCTCCTGGCTGCTCCTGAAGAACGTCTTCCAGTCGCTGCTGAAGTTCCCCGCCGGCAGCTCGACGCCGAGCCCGGACGCCGCGCAGTCCTGCGAGTTCACCGGCAGCGATGCCACCACCTACCACTGCACCCTGCGCAGCGGCCTGAAGTTCTCCAACGGGCACCCGCTGACCGCTCAGGACGTGGTCTTCTCCGTCGAGCGGATGGCGAAGATCAAGGACGACAACGGCCCCGCCTCCCTGCTCGACTCGATCGCGTCGGTCGAGGCGAAGGGCGACACCGAGGTGACCTTCCACCTGAGCCGTCCCGACGCGGTGCTCCCCGCCAAGCTGGCCAGTGCGGCCGGCTCGATCGTCGACCACCAGGTGTTCCCCGCCGACAAGCTGCTCGCCAACGACAAGCTGGTCGGCTCGGGACCCTACAAGATCGACTCGATCGAGGCGATGACCTCCGACGGTGGCAGCAAGGTGCCCGGCCGGGTGACGGTGGTCGCCAACGACCACTACTCCGGCGACGAGATCCTCAAGAACAAGAAGTTCACGCTGCGGTACTTCAACAAGGGCGCCGAGCTGAAGACCGCGCTGGACAAGGGCGAGGTCGACCTCGCCGACAACAGCCTCGACCCGGGCGCGGCGGCCCAGTACCTGGCAGACGTCCAGGCCGGCAACACCGCGGTCCAGGTCGCCGAGGGCGACAGCTCCGAGACCCGCTACCTGGCCTTCAACACCAAGGACGCGGTCACCGGCAACCCGGCCGTGCGTCAGGCGGTGGCCCAGCTGCTGGACCGCAAGGTGCTCGCCCGCGACGTCTACGCGCGAACCGTCCAGCCGCTGTACTCGGTGGTGCCGGCCGGCGTGCTCGGCCACAACACCGCGTTCTTCGACAAGTACGGCGACCCGGATCTCGCCAAGGCCAAGCAGATCCTGACGGCCGCCAAGATCGCTCTGCCGGTGAAGATGAGCCTCACCTGGTCGCGGGCCCGGGCCGAGGGCGCCGAGAGCGCCGAGATCAAGCGGCAGCTGGAGGCCGGCGGCCTCTTCCAGGTGACGGTCAACCAGGAAGCCGACTGGGACAAGTTCAAGAAGGGCTGGACGGCCGGCAGCTACCAGGCCTACACGATCGGCTGGACCGCCGACTACCCCGACCCGGACAACTTCGTGGCCCCGCTGGTCGTCGACGGCGGCGCCTACCACACCGGCTGGAACGACCCCCGGATCAGTGACCGGCTCGTGCCGGAGAGCCTGCGACAGGCCGACCGGGCCGCCGCCTCCTCCACCTTCGCGCAGATGCAGAACATCACCGCCGAGGGCGTGCCGCTGATCCCGATCTTCCAGACCAAGTCGCTCTACGCCTCCCGCTCCGACATCACGGGTGTGGAGTCGACCGTCGACACCACCGGCGTGTTCCGGTTCTGGGAGATCGGCCGCAGCGGCAAGTAGGACCCGCCGCCGGCCCCGGGTGCGACCGGGGCCGGCGGCCTCGGACACGGTGGCCCGTCCGCTCCTCCTGGTGCACAGGAGCGGACGGGCCACCGTCACGTCCGGCCCGCCGACCGCTACAGCGCCCCCGGGCGCACCAGACCGCTCTCGTACGCGTAGACCGCGGCCTGCACCCGGTCGCGCAGCTGAAGCTTGGTCAGCACATGGCCGACGTGCGTCTTCACCGTCGTCTCGCTGACGAACAGCTCGGCCGCGATCTCGGCGTTCGACAGGCCCTTGGCGACCAGCCGGAGCACCTCCAGCTCACGCTCCGTCAGCGCGGTGAGGGCCTGCGGCGGCGCCTCGTCCCCGGACGGGAGCTTGGTGGCGTACATGTCCAGCAGGCGGCGGGTGATGCTCGGGGCGAGCATGGCGGCGCCGTCCGCGACGACCCGGATCGCCTGCACCAGCTCCTCGGCGGGGACGTCCTTGAGCAGGAAGCCGCTGGCGCCGGCCCGCAGCGCCTCGACCACGTACTCGTCCAGGTCGAAGGTGGTCAGCACCAGCACCTTGGCCGGCCCGTCGCGGCCGGGACCGGCGATCCGGCGGGTCGCCTCGACGCCGTCCATCCGGGGCATCCGGATGTCCATCAGCACCACGTCGGGCTGCAGCGCGCGGACCTGGTCCAGCGCCTGCTGCCCGTCGCCGGCCTCACCGACCACCACCAGGTCGGTCTCGGCCTCCAGGATCATCCGGAAGCCGGTGCGCAGCAGCGGCTGGTCGTCGACCAGCAGCACTCGGATCGTCACCTAGGACTCCTTGCTCAGGTGCTCGGGCGACCCCTGCGGGGCCGCGTCGGCGGCTGGTACGCCCGGCCGGGGGTCGATGTCGGGGCGGTCGTCAGGTCGGTCGTTCGGGCGGCCGTCGTTCAGGCCGCCGTCGTTCGGCAGGCCGGCCGTCGGTCGGTCGTCGTTCGACGGGCCGGCCGTCGGTCGGTCGTCGTTCGGCAGGCCGGCCGTCGGGCGGTCGGCCGTCGGTCGGTCGTCGTGCGCCCCGGGCGGGTCGGCCTCCGGCCGTGCGGCCGGGACCAGGGGCAGGGTGAGCAGCGGCAGCGGGTACGGCGGGGGAGTGCCGCCGAACTCCGGGCAGCTCGCCTTGTGGTCGCACCAGTCGCAGAGCCGGTTGCGGGTGGCCGGGAACTCGCCGGTGGCCACCGCGCGGCTGATCGTCTCCCAGAGCGCCAGCAGCTTGCGCTCCACGGCGAGCAGATCGGCCTCCTCCGGGTCGTAGGAGACCACGTCCCCGCCGCCGCCCAGGTAGACCAGCTGAAGCCGCTTGGGGACGACGCCCTTCCAGCGCCACACCACCAGGGCGTAGAACTTCATCTGGAACATGGCCTTGCCCTCGAAGTCCCGCGAGGGCGCCCGGCCGGTCTTGTAGTCGACCAGGCGGACCTCGCCGGTCGGTGCGACGTCCACCCGGTCGATGTAGCCGCGCAGCAGCGGGCCGGACTCCAGCTGCGTCTCCACGTACAGCTCGCGCTCGACCGGGTGCAGACGGGTCGGGTCCTCCAGCTTGAACCACTGGCCGATCAGCTTCTCGGCATCGGCCAGCCAGCGGGTCAGCGCGGCGCCGTCCGGCTCCGGTCCCTCGCCTCCGCCGAACAGTGAGGCCAGCTCGGGCCGCTCGCCCAGCAGGCGCTCCCACTGCGGGCGCAGCAGGCCGAGCGCGCGCTCGTGGGTGCGCTCGGCGGCCGGGCTGTCGAACAGTCGCTCCAGGACGGCGTGCACGAGCGTGCCGCGGGTGGCGGCCGGACTGGGCGGCTCCGGCAGCTTGTCGATCACCCGGAGCCGGTAGAGCAGCGGACAGGTCAGGAAGTCCCCCGCACGTGACGGGGACAGCCCGGTCGGGGGCGCGGCCGGGCGGGCCGGGGCCCCGACGGCAGAGCCGTGGTCGGTCTGGTGCATACCCCGACCCTATTGCCCGGCGCTGTCATCGCGCTGCCACGGCGCTGACACCCGCCGCGCTGAGGACGCCCCGGAACGGGTACAGGAGCTGTAGGAGGGGCGGACACCGGATCGCACCGGAGATCACGTAGCGTGGGCGCACGGCCCGACGCAGCCGGTTCGGCCCACGGGCGCCGCGACCGGGCCCCGTGGACCACGCCGCCGGGCACGTCGGGGCACCGAACCGGGACGACGAGCTGGAGGGACAACGGTGAGCGACACCAGGGGGCGGCAGACCTCCGACCAGCCACCGGCCGGCGGTACGCCTCCGCCCGGCGGACCGCCGGCTCCGGGCCGGCGCCCGGGCGAGGACCCGCAGCCGCGCGGCGGCATCCTGATGGGCCGCCCGTTCGGCGTCCCGGTCTACGTCACCCCGTCCTGGTTCGTCGTCGCCGCGCTGATCACCTGGATCTTCGGCGGCCAGCTCTCCCAGGTGCTGCCCGACCTCGGCGCCACCCGCTACCTGGTCGCGCTCTCCTTCGCGATCGCCTTCTACGCCTCCGTCCTGGTCCACGAGCTGGCCCACACGGTGGTCGCACTGCGCTACGGACTCGGGGTGCGCCGGATCCAGCTGCAGTTCCTCGGCGGCATCTCGGAGATCGAGAACGAGGCCCAGAGCCCGGCCCGGGAGTTCTGGCTGGCCTTCGTCGGGCCGCTGCTCTCCCTGCTGCTCGGCGGCGTCTTCCTGGCCGCCGGGCGGCTGGTCGAACTCGCCAGCGTCCCCGGGGTGCTGCTGACCGGCCTGATGGTCAGCAACTTCGTGGTGGCCGCCTTCAACCTGCTGCCGGGCCTTCCGCTGGACGGCGGCCGGATGCTGCGGGCCGTCGTCTGGGGCCTGACCGGCCGCCCGATGACCGGCACCGTCGCGGCGTCCTGGGCCGGCCGGGGCCTGGCGATCGCCGTCCTGATCGGCCTGCCGCTGTTCAGCGCCTCCCGGGACGGCGGCGCCGGCCGCAGTGGGACCGACACCCTGATCGACGCGGCGCTGGCCGCGATCCTCGCCGCGATCATCTGGAACGGCGCCGTCGGCAGCGTCCGCAACGCCCGGCTCAAGGAGGCGCTGCCGGGCCTGCGGGTGCGCGAGCTGGCCCGCCGGGCCGTACGGGTGACCGCCGACACCCCGCTGGGGGAGGCGCTGCGCCGGGCCCGGGAGGCCGAGGCGGGCGCGGTGCTGGTGGTGGACGGGCTGGGCGAGCCGATCGCCCTGGTGCGTGAGTCCGCGGTCCGGGCGGTGCCCGAGCACCGTCGGCCGTGGATCGCGGTGGGGGCGCTCTCCCGGGATCTGGAGCCGGGCCTGCGCCTGTCGGCCGACCTGGCCGGCGAGGACCTGCTCGGGGCGCTGCGGGCGGCCCCGGCCAGTGAGTACCTGGCCGTCGAGGCGGACGGCTCGGTGTACGGGGTGGTGGCGCTGACCGACGTCGAGCAGCGGCTCAGCCGGGCCGTCGCGGGCGCCTGAACCGACCGGTCGGTCCACTCCTGGATCTGGTCGGGTCGGGGTCGTCGGGAGTTTCTAGACCGACCGGTCGGTTCACTCCTGGGGCGGTCGGGCTGGGGTCGTCGGGAGTTTCTGGACCGACCGGTCGGTTCACTCCGGGATCTGGTCAGGCTGGGGTCGTCGGGGGCTTCTGGACCGACCGGTCGGTCCACGCCGGGGGCGGGTACGGGGTCGGGGGTGACCGGAGCCGCGGTCACGCCTGTGACCGGTGGTGACGCCCGTGGTCGGTGGGACGCGCGGCAGCCCTTAGAATTGTCCGCATGTCCGAACCGACCGGTGCCACCCGCCGACGCGGGCCCTTCCAGGTCGGGGACCAGGTCCAGCTGACCGACCCGAAGGGCCGCCACTACACGTTCACGCTCCAGGCCGGGAACCAGTTCCACACCCACAAGGGTGCGTTCCCGCACGACGAGCTGATCGGCTCCCCCGAGGGCACGGTCGTGCGCACCACGGGGAACGTCCCGTACCTCGCGCTGCGCCCCCTGCTCCCCGACTACGTCCTGTCCATGCCGCGAGGCGCCGCCGTGATCTACCCCAAGGACGCGGGGCAGATCCTGGCGATGGCCGACATCTTCGCCGGTGCCCGCGTGGTCGAGGCCGGCGTCGGCTCCGGTGCGCTCAGCACCTACCTGCTGCGCGCCGTCGGCGACACCGGCCTGCTGGCCTCCTACGAGCGCCGCCAGGACTTCGCCGACATCGCCAAGAGCAACGTCGAGCGCTACTTCGGCGGCTCGCACCCGGCCTGGAAGCTCACCGTGGGCGACCTCCAGGACAACCTGGTGGAGACCGACGTCGACCGCGTGATCCTCGACATGCTCGCCCCCTGGGAGTGCCTGGACGTCGCCTCCAGGGCGCTCGTTCCCGGCGGCCTGATCTGCTGCTACGTGGCCACCACCACGCAGATGTCGCGCACGGTCGAGGCGCTTCGCGAGCACGGCACCTTCACCGAACCGCAGGCCTGGGAGACCATGGTCCGCACCTGGCACCTGGAGGGCCTCGCGGTCCGCCCGGACCACCGGATGATCGGTCACACCGGCTTCCTGCTCACCTCCCGCCGCCTCGCCGACGGTGTCGAGCCGCCGCTGCGCCGTCGTCGCCCCGCCAAGGGCGCCTACGGCGAGGAGTACGACAACGGGTCTCCGGAGCAGAGCCTCCAGGAGCGCGCCGCCGCCCGGGCGGCCGCCCGCGACGTGGGCACCGAGCCGACCGGGGCACCGGAGCTCGGCTGACGGCGATGACACGACGGCGATGACACGACCGCGATGACGCGACCGCGATGACACGACCGCGATGACACGACCGCGATGACGCGACCGCGCGAGGGGCGGTACGACGGGCTTCGGCCCGTCGTACCGCCCCTCGCGTCCGTGCAGGTGGGGCGAGCCGTCACGTCGTGCGACCCCCTGCACGGGACACCGGGGGCGTGTGGGACGATGCTCGCTCACACAGACCCACCGTGCCGTTCGGCGGCACCGTACCGGTGGAGGGGAACGCCCGGTGGAAACTGCGGTCGGGACGGCGATGGCTGACGAGGACACCGGGGGAGGCGCCCGCCCGACGGGCCCCGCGCAGGCCCGGTCGGGGCTGCTGCACTGGGCGGTGGTGGCGGCGGGCTGCGCCGCCGTGGTGGCCGGGGCGCTGGCGGCCGACCCGGCCCAGGGCTCGACCGCACCCGTGCGGCCCACTCCCAGGGCGCTGCCGGCGGCGGAGGCTCCGGATCCGGCCAAGGCCGAACTCCCCCTCGACTGCGGACCGTTCCCGGTGAAGATATCCGTGCACTTCGGCGCGGATCTCGGGGACGGCAGGCCCGGGACGGTGGCGGCCGCGCACTGCGACGCCGAGAACGGCACCCCGCCCGACGCGGTCTACCTGCTCGGCCCCGGAGCCGGGCCCGGCGACCGCCCGGTGGTGCTCGCCACCCTGCTCTCGGAGCAGGAGAACCTGACGGTCGGCAGGCTGGCCCTGCGCAGCGACGGTGTGATCACCGGTCACGCCCAGGGCTACTCCTCCGACGACGTCCCGCGCTTCAGCCCGGACCTCTCACTGGACCTCACCTGGACCCGCCGGAACGGCACCTGGACCCGCACCGCGACCAGCGCCCCGGCCGCCCGCGCCTGACCCCTCCCACGGGAGCCGCAGGCCCGCCCACGAGCCCCGGTCACCGACCCGTTCCGGTCTCCCTGTCAGCGCCTCGTGCCGTCAGCGCCGGCCGGTGAGCCGCAGGCCCGCCCACGAGCCCCGGTCGCCCCGTCAGCGCCTCGTGCCGTCAGCGCCGGCCCGTGAGCCGAAGCCCGCCCGCGGCCCGGAGGCGAGCGGTCCAGAGACGGCCTGCGCCCGAATCAGTCGGCGTCCGGCCCGTAGACCTCGACCCGATCCGCCACCCGGCGTACGTGGATGCAGTCCCCGGGGCACTCCTTCGCCGAGTCCACCACGTCCTGAAGCAGAGTCAGCGGCACCGGCGCGGTCTCGCCCGGCTGCTGGCGCAGCTCGTCGTCGGAGCCCTTCACGTACGCGAGGCCGTCGATGTCCAGTTCGAAGACCTCCGGGGCGTACTGCACGCAGATGCCGTCACCGGTGCACAGATCCTGGTCGATCCACACCTCAAGGGGCTCGCCCGCCGCCGTCGTGCCACCGGTCACCGACATGTCTCCTGCCGTTTCGTCCCGGGTCGCCCCGGATTCAGGGGCAATCCCGCCATTCGTACAACGATCGGACAGCAATTCGCGGTCCCGATCGGATATCGACTTGCTCGACGATACATCCGGTCCGCTTTGACAGGTGTGCGCCGGGGTATCCCTTCACGCAGAGGGGAAGCACGCGAGGGCGAAGATCGGACACGCCCGTTCCATCTTTCTTGATCTAGGGGTTTACATACCCCTGGTCCCAGGTAGGGTCTGGAAGCGTCCAGCTCCCCGGAGGAGGTGAGGACCGTGGCAGCCCACGATGACGACTACAACCGCAGCCCCGGCAGGCCCGCTCGTGGTTCCGACGAGGCCGCACAGGTCTCGTACCTCGAGCAGGAAATCGCTGTCCTGCGCCGCAAGCTCGCCGACTCGCCGCGCAATTCGAGAATCCTCGAAGAGCGGATCGTCGAGCTCCAGACCAACCTGGCAGGCGCGACCGCTCAGAACGAGCGGCTCGCCTCCACCCTGCGAGAGGCCCGCGACCAGATCGTGGCCCTCAAGGAGGAAGTGGACAGGCTGGCCCAGCCCCCCGCCGGATTCGGCACCTTCCTCGTCCAGAACGAGGACGGTACCGCAGACATCTTCACCGGCGGCCGAAAGCTGCGGGTCAACGTCAGCCCGAGCGTAGAGCTCGACGAGCTGCGCCGCGGCCAGGAGGTGATGCTCAACGAGGCCCTCAACATCGTGGACGCGATGGCCTTCGAGAGCATCGGCGACATCGTCACCCTCAAGGAAGTCCTTGAGGACGGCGAGCGCGCCCTGGTCACCGGGCACACCGACGAGGAGCGGGTGGTCCGGCTCGCCGAACCGCTGCGCGGCCTCACCCTGCGTTCCGGTGACGCCCTGCTGCTGGAGCCGCGCTCCGGCTACGTCTACGAGGTGGTTCCGAAGTCGGAGGTCGAGGACCTGGTCCTCGAAGAGGTCCCCGACATCGACTACCGGCAGATCGGCGGTCTGGCCAACCAGATCGAGCAGATCCGGGACGCGGTCGAGCTGCCCTACCTGCACGCCGACCTGTTCAAGGAGTACGAGCTCCGGCCGCCGAAGGGCGTCCTGCTCTACGGCCCTCCCGGCTGTGGCAAGACGCTGATCGCCAAGGCCGTCGCGAACTCGCTCGCCAAGAAGGTCGCCGAGGTCACCGGTCGCCCGCAGGGCAAGAGCTACTTCCTCAACATCAAGGGCCCCGAGCTGCTCAACAAGTACGTCGGCGAGACCGAGCGGCAGATCCGCCTGGTCTTCCAGCGTGCTCGCGAGAAGGCCAGCGAGGGCACGCCCGTCATCGTCTTCTTCGACGAGATGGAGTCGCTCTTCCGCACCCGCGGCTCGGGTGTCAGCTCGGACGTGGAGAACACCATCGTTCCGCAGCTGCTGGCCGAGATCGACGGTGTCGAGGGCCTGGAGAACGTCATCGTCATCGGTGCCTCGAACCGTGAGGACATGATCGACCCGGCGATCCTGCGGCCCGGCCGGCTGGACGTCAAGATCAAGATCGAGCGTCCGGACGCCGAGGCGGCCAAGGACATCTTCTCGAAGTATCTCAGGGACTCGCTGCCCTTCCACCCGGACGACCTCAAGGAGCACGACGGCTCGGTGGACTCCACCGTGGCGGCGATGATCCAGGCGGTCGTCGAGCGGATGTACACCGAGACCGAGGAGAACCGCTTCCTGGAGGTCACCTACGCCAACGGTGACAAGGAGGTCCTGTACTTCAAGGACTTCAACTCCGGCGCCATGATCCAGAACATCGTGGACCGGGCGAAGAAGATGGCCATCAAGGACTTCCTCGATCACGGTCAGCGCGGTCTGCGCGTCGCCCACCTGCTCGCCGCCTGTGTGGACGAGTTCAAGGAGAACGAGGACCTGCCCAACACCACCAACCCGGACGACTGGGCCCGCATCTCCGGCAAGAAGGGCGAGCGGATCGTCTTCATCCGTACGCTCGTCACCGGCAAGCAGGGCGCCGAGTCCGGCCGCTCGATCGACACCGTGGCCAACACGGGGCAGTACCTGTAACCAGGTATCTCCCGTCGGCCCGTACTCCCCGTCCGGCTGTGGCGCCTCGCGGCCCCGCAGCCGGACGGCGCGTCTCGGGGCGGCACCGTCGGTGCCGCGTTCTAGGCTCTACCCACCGTCGGCGGCCGCCCGGCAGGCCGCGGTGTTGTTCAGCGGTACGTCAGTGCGTTCCGCCCGTGGGGGGCGGCGCACCGGGCAAGGAGGGCCGCATGACCGTACGGCGCGTGATGGGGATCGAGACCGAGTACGGGATCTCCGTACCCGGGCACCCGAACGCCAACGCCATGCTCACCTCGTCCCAGATCGTCAACGCGTACGCCGCGGCGATGCACCGGGCTCGGCGGGCCCGCTGGGACTTCGAGGAGGAGAATCCGCTGCGCGACGCCCGGGGCTTCGACCTCGCGCGTGACGTCGCGGACGCCAGCCAGCTGACCGACGAGGACATCGGTCTCGCCAACATCATCCTCACCAACGGCGCCCGCTTCTACGTGGACCACGCGCACCCCGAGTACAGCTCGCCCGAGGTCACCAACCCGCGCGACGCCGTGCTCTGGGACAAGGCCGGCGAGCGTGTCATGGAGACGGCGGCGGCCCGGGCCCTGGACCTGCCCAACGGCCAGACCATCCGCCTGTACAAGAACAACACCGACAACAAGGGCGCCTCCTACGGCACTCACGAGAACTACCTGATGAAGCGGTCGACGCCGTTCGCCGACATCGTCCGCCACCTCACCCCGTTCTTCGTCTCGCGCCAGGTCGTCACCGGCGCCGGCCGGGTCGGGATCGGGCAGGACGGCAACGCGAACGGGTTCCAGCTCAGCCAGCGCGCCGACTACTTCGAGGTCGAGGTCGGCCTGGAGACCACCCTCAAGCGCCCGATCATCAACACCCGCGACGAACCGCACGCCGACGCCGAGAAGTACCGCCGGCTGCACGTGATCATCGGGGACGCCAACCTCTCCGAGATCTCCACCTACCTCAAGCTGGGCACCACCTCCCTGGTGCTGGCGATGATCGAGGACGCCTTCATCGCCTCCGACCTCGCCGTCGACCAGCCGGTGCGGACGCTGCACCGGGTCTCCCACGACCCGGGCCTCAAGCACCTGATCACCCTGCGCAGCGGGCGCCGGCTGACCGCCGTCCAGCTCCAGCTGGAGTACTGCGAGCTGGCCCGCAAGTACGTGGAGGACCGCTACGGCAACGACGCGGACGAGCAGACCGTGGACGTCCTGGCCCGTTGGGAGGACGTGCTGGGCCGCCTGGAGCGCGATCCGATGAGCCTGTCCCGGCAGCTGGACTGGGTCGCCAAGAAGGAGATCCTGGAGGGCTACCGCAGCCGGGACGGCCTCGACTGGGACAACTCCCGGCTGGAGCTGATCGACCTCCAGTACAGCGACGTCCGGGCCGAGAAGGGCCTCTACAACCGCCTGGTGGCCCGAGGCCGCTTCGAGCGGCTGGTGTCCGAGGAGGACGTCCTGCGAGCCGTGGGCAAGCCCCCGGAGGACACCAGGGCGTACTTCCGCGGCCGCTGCCTGGAGCAGTACGCGGACCACGTCGCCGCGGCCTCCTGGGACTCGGTGATCTTCGACCTCCCGGGCCGGGACTCGCTCCAGCGGGTGCCGACACTGGAGCCGCTGCGCGGGACACGCGACCACGTGAAGGACCTGCTGGACCGCTGTCGCACCGCCGAGGACCTGGTCCGGGTGCTCTCCGGCGACCGCGGACAGGGCGGCACCTGAGCGGCCGGCGCGCGCTGCCCGCGGACGCCCGCTGGGCCGGGTGCCGCGGGCGGCTCCGACGCGGCCGCGGGGCCCGGCCCCCGGTCCGGCGCCGCCGTCCGTTCGACGGGTAACTTTTCGATCACCACGGGTGAACGCGTCCCGAATGGGAATCATCCGGGGGAGCCCCCGGCGTTGGACAGGAAGCGCCACACGCAAACCGGGAGCGATTGTCGCACCCGGTGTATAGGGTCGACGCAGCGGCGCAGACACGCAGCACGTGCAGACCTGACAGCACCAAGCCGTGCCAGACGAATGAGCGGGGTGAGGGAAATGGCGAGCAAGGACACCGGCGGCGGCCAGCAGCGGGCGAACCGTGCCTCCGAGGAGGTCGAGGAGCAGGCTGCCGAGACGCAGAATTCCGAGGAGCTCCAGGAGCGCCAGGAAAAGCTGACCGACGACGTGGACGCGGTTCTGGACGAAATCGACGAGGTTCTGGAGTCGAATGCCGAGGATTTCGTGCGGCAATTCGTCCAGAAGGGCGGCCAGTAGCCGTCCCGGACGGGCCCGGGGCCAGCCGGTGGACGGTCCCGGGCATTCGCGGAATTGACGGCCCAGACCGCTTCGGGCGGACGGGAGGCTCGGGCCTCCCGTCCGCCCCGGTCCGCCCCAGACGTCCGCGGCGACCACAGGTGGATAGTGATCGTCCGGCGGGTAGGGTGCGGGCAACGCGCGCTTCAAGCTACTCGGAAGGAATCGTGTGGAAGCCAACACTCGTGGCACCGGGCGTCTACCGGCTGCCTTCCTGACCCCCGGGTCGTCCTCGTTCATCGACTTCCTGGCCGAGCACTCGCCGGACATGATCCCGGGCCGCCGCGGCCTCCCCGAGGGGCTGACCATCGACGCGCCGCACGGGACGACGATCGTCTCCGCGGTCTTCGACGGCGGCGTGGTCATCGCCGGCGACCGCCGGGCCACCATGGGCAACGTGATCGCCCAGCGCGACATCGAGAAGGTCTTCCCGGCCGACGAGTACAGCGCGGTCGGCATCGCCGGCACCGCCGGGCTCGCCGTCGAGATGGTCCGGCTCTTCCAGTTGGAGCTGGAGCACTACGAGAAGATCGAGGGCACCGTCCTCTCCTTCGAGGGCAAGGCCAACCGCCTCACCACGATGATCCGGGGCAACCTGGGCATGGCGATGCAGGGTCTCGCGGTGGTCCCGCTGTTCGCGGGCTACGACCTCGACCTCGGCCGGGGCCGGATCTTCACCTACGACGTCACCGGCGGCCGCTCCGAGGAGCGCGGCTTCGCCGCCACCGGCTCCGGCTCGGTCTTCGCCCGGGGCTCGATGAAGAAGCTCTACCGCGCGGGCCTGTCCGCGCAGCAGGCCTCCACCGTGGTGGTGCAGGCCCTCTACGACGCCGCCGACGACGACTCGGCGACCGGCGGTCCCGACCTCGCCCGCAAGATCTTCCCGATCGTCTCGCTGATCACCGACGCCGGCTTCCGCAGGCTGTCCGAGACCGAGGTCTCCGACATCGCGCACTCGATCACCGAGACCCGCCTGGAGCGCCCCAACGGCCCCCAGGCCCCGCTCCTCTAGGCACTCCGCCCGATCCACCTCCCGACCCTCCCTCCCGGGCCCGCCAGCGGGCCGGAGGGGCCCTGACAGAAGGGGACGACCGCCGGTGTCCACACCGTTCTACGTCTCGCCTCAGCAGGCCATGGCGGACCGCGCGGAGTACGCCCGCAAGGGCATCGCGCGCGGCCGTAGCGTGGTCGTGCTCACCTATGCCGACGGCATCGTCTTCGTCGCCGAGAACACCTCGCGCGCCCTGCACAAGGTCTCCGAGATCTACGACCAGATCGCCTACGCGGCGGTCGGCCGCTACAACGAGTTCGAGAACCTGCGCATCGGCGGCGTCCGCTACGCCGACCTGCGCGGATACTCCTACGACCGGGCCGACGTGACGGCCCGGGGCCTGGCCAACGTCTACGCCCAGACGCTCGGCACCATCTTCTCCTCGGTCGGCGAGAAGCCCTACGAGGTCGAGCTGATCGTCGCCGAGGTCGGCAAGTCGCCCGACGACGACCAGATCTACCGCCTGACCCCCGACGGCTCGGTGGTGGACGAGCAGAACACCGTCGTGGTGGGCGGCAACGCCGACTCCATCGGCAGCTACCTCGGCCAGCGCCACCGGACGGGCCTGAGCCTCACCGAGGCCCTCAAGCTGGCCGTCGACTCCCTCGCCAGGGATCCCAACGGCGGTACCCCGCGCACCCTGACGCCCGAACAGCTGGAGGTGGCGGTGCTGGACCGCCAGCGCTTCCAGCAACGCAAGTTCAAGCGCATCCTCGGCAGCCAGCTGGGCCGGCTGCTCGACGGGGACCAGTCCGCGGAGGCGGACGAGGACGAGGACAAGCCGGCGGCGACGTCGGAGTAGCCCTTGTGGGTGAATCCCGTACGGCCGGCCCGACGGGCCGTACGGGATTCACGTGCCCCTACGGGGTGCAGTGCGCACGTGCGAGGCCGGACCGGGCCGGGCGTGGACGCACTGTCGCCGTGGAGGCGGTTTCGGACAGCTCCAATCAGAGAATGGATGCCTCTATGGACCGCCGAATTTTCGGGCTGGAGAACGAGTACGGCGTCACGTGCACGTTCCGGGGACAACGACGGCTGTCCCCGGACGAGGTGGCCAGGTACCTCTTCCGCCGTGTCGTTTCCTGGGGCCGCAGCAGCAACGTCTTCCTGCGCAACGGGGCACGCCTCTACCTCGACGTGGGCTCGCACCCCGAGTACGCGACACCCGAGTGCGACGAGGTGACCGAGCTGGTCACGCACGACAAGGCGGGCGAGCGCATCCTCGAGGGGCTCCTGGTCGACGCCGAGCGGCGGCTGCACGAGGAGGGCATCGCCGGCGACGTCTACCTGTTCAAGAACAACACCGACTCGGCCGGGAACTCCTACGGCTGCCACGAGAACTACCTGGTGGCCCGGCACGGCGAGTTCTCCCGGCTCTCCGACGTGCTGATCCCCTTCCTGGTGACCCGCCAGCTGATCTGCGGCGCCGGGAAGGTGCTGCAGACCCCGCGCGGCGCGGTCTACTGCGTCAGCCAGCGGGCCGAGCACATCTGGGAGGGCGTCAGCTCGGCGACCACCCGCTCCCGCCCGATCATCAACACCCGCGACGAGCCGCACGCCGACGCCGAGCGCTACCGGCGACTGCACGTCATCGTGGGCGACTCCAACATGTCGGAGACCACCACCCTGCTCAAGGTCGGCGCCACCGACCTCGTGCTGCGCCTGATCGAGGCCGGCGTGGTGCTGCGCGACCTGACGCTGGAGAACCCGATCCGGGCGATCCGCGAGGTCAGCCACGACCTGACCGGCACCCACCAGGTCCGGCTCGCCAACGGCCGGGAGGCCAGCGCGCTGGAGATCCAGGAGGAGTACTACAGCAAGGCGCTGGAGTTCGCCGACCGCAAGGGGATCAACACCGGCACCATCGCCCGGGTGCTGGAGCTGTGGGGCCGCACCCTGGAGGCCGTGCGCACCGAGGACCTCGCCAAGGTCGGCAACGAGATCGACTGGATCATGAAGTACCGGCTGATCGAGCGGTACCGCGAGAAGCACCAGATGAGCATGTCCAACCCGCGGGTGGCCCAGATCGACCTGGCCTACCACGACATCCACCGCCGGCGCGGCCTGTTCTACCTGCTGCAGGCCAAGGGACAGGCCGAACGGGTGACGACGGACCTCAAGACCTTCGAGGCGAAGTCCGTCCCGCCGCAGACCACCCGGGCCCGGCTGCGCGGCGACTTCATCCGCCGGGCGCAGGAGCAGCGGCGGGACTTCACGGTCGACTGGGTGCACCTGAAGCTGAACGACCAGGCGCAGCGCACGGTGCTCTGCAAGGACCCGTTCCGTTCGGTGGACGAGCGGGTGGAGAAGCTCATC
Organism: Kitasatospora sp. NBC_00315; assembly: GCF_041435095.1. Lineage (NCBI taxonomy): Bacteria > Bacillati > Actinomycetota > Actinomycetes > Kitasatosporales > Streptomycetaceae > Kitasatospora > Kitasatospora sp. NBC_00315. The sequence continues at coordinate 6,664,270 of NZ_CP108025.1, forward strand.
GCGGGGATGTGACGCCCCGTGCGCAAGAGCTCAGTGTGACGTGGAACCGTGCCCCGGTGTCGCCTACCGGGGCACGGTGCGGTCTCGGCCTACGCTGTCGGAGGAATCCGCGTACAGCTGCCCTTGACCGACAGTTAGGAACACCGTGCGCCGCACCGCCGGTTTGCTCGTAGTCCTCCCTCTGCTGCTGGTGGTCGCCTGCAGCAGCAGCTCGAAGGCGCCCGCCGAGGCGTCCCCCACGGCGTCGAGTGCGGCGCCCACGGTGCCCTCCCCGGTGAGCGAGGCCGCGCCGATGCCGACCGTCGAGGGCGCCTTCGGCAGCAAGGCCACCATCACCGTTCCGGCGGGCCAGCCCAGCGGCCAGTTCGTGATCAAGACGGTCACCGAGGGTGACGGTGCGACGGTCGGCAAGGGCGACTGGGTGACGGTCAACTACTCCGCGAAGGACTGGACGACCGGCAAGGACCTGCCGAGCTCGTACGACGCCGGCGGCCGTCCGCAGCTGTTCCAGGCCGGCAGCGGCCAGCTGGTGCCCGCCTTCGACCAGAGCGTGGTGGGCAAGAAGGTCGGCACCCGGGTCCTGGTGGTGGCTCCGCCCGCCGCCGCGTTCGGCAGCCAGGGCAACACCACGCTGGGCATCGCCGGGGGCGACACCGTGGTCTTCGTGCTGGACATCGCCGAGACCCTGCCGCAGGACTCCACCCTCTCGGGCACGATGACCCAGGCGCCCGCGACCTCGCCGCAGGTGAAGGACAACGGCAAGGCCGCTCCGACGATCACGATTCCGGCCGGCCAGCCGGCACCCACGGACCTGCAGCAGTTCGTGCTGATCAAGGGCGACGGCACCCAGGTGAAGTCCGGCCAGACCCTGGTGGTCCAGTACACCGGGGTGCTCTGGAGCAACGGCCAGCAGTTCGACTCCTCCTGGAGCCACGGCGGCGCGCAGGCCCTCCAGGTCGGCACCGGGAGCCTGATCCAGGGCTGGGACAAGGGCCTGGTGGGCCAGACGGTCGGCAGTCGCGTGCTGCTCGTGGTGCCCCCCGCACTCGGCTACAAGGACCAGGCGCAGGGCGCGGTGCCGGCGAACTCGACATTGGTCTTCGTGATCGACATTCTTGAGGCCGTCTGACGCGCACGCCCGCGCACTCGTACGCTTGGGCGGGCGCTCGCACACCAGAAGCGCCCGTCCTCATCCTGACCTGTCATACTGCTGCCCTTCCGCACTGTGGTGGAGCAGCGCTGTCCGGGTGCGGCGGTTGTACGGCAGGATCTCGGCGATCAGCAAGCCGGCCGGTAGGCCTCGAAGACCTGGTGAGATGGATGGGGAGTCATGTCTGAGAAAGCGACGAGCCCGGGCGGGCCCGGCACCGCGGACGGCGGCTCCGCCGGCGACCCGGCCGACTCCCGGCCCGGTGGCCCGCTGCCCGGCGACGGCGAGTCGATCGTCGTACCGCCGTCGATCCTGCGGCAGTCGGCGGGCTGGGGAAGCCCAGGTGACGGTCCCCGGCCCAAGACGGCCGGCCCCGCCGACGAGGCTCCGCAGATCTTCGCCTCCAACGTCCGCCGCCAGGACACCTCGGAGGCCGGGTACGACCAGAACCCGCCCGGTGTCGGCAGGCTCGGCCTGATCCTGGGCACGGTGCTGGCCGTCCTGCTGGTGGGTAGTGGCGTCACGCTCTACCTGGCCAACCGGGGCGACGACAGCAAGCCGACCGCCGCGCCGGCCGACGCCGCGACGGCGGCCACCCCGACGCCCAGCGCGGAGCCGGTGCCGCCGATCAAGGACACCGCCAAGGTGCTCCCGACCGTGACGGGCGACTTCGGCAAGAAGGCCACGATCACGGTGCCCGGCGAGGCCGCCGACGGCACCTTCGTGGTCAAGACGATCTCGGAGGGCAGCGGCCCGGCCGTCGAGAAGGACTCCTGGACGTCGGTGGACTACACCGCCAAGGACTGGACGACCGGCAAGGACATCCCGAGCTCGTACGACGACAAGGGCAAGCCGCAGATCTTCCAGGCCGGCACCAACGCCCTGATCCCGGCGCTGGACCAGGCCGTCGTCGGCAAGAAGGCCGGCAGCCGGATCCTCGTGGTGGCCCCACCGGCCGCCGCCTTCGGCTCCCAGGGCAACACCACCATGGAGATCGGCGCCAAGGACAACCTGGTCTTCGTCATCGACATCCAGCGCGTCAACGCGCCGGACGCCGTGGTCAGCGGCGCCGTGACCCCGCCGCCCGCGGACTTCCCGCAGGTGAAGGACAACGGCAAGAAGGCCGCCGAGATCACCCCGGCCAAGGGCGCCACGGAGCCGACCGAGCTGAAGAGCCACGTCCTCATCCAGGGCACCGGCCCGAAGGTCGAGACCGGCGAGAAGGTCCTCGTCCAGTACACCGGCGCGCTCTGGAAGGACGGCAAGAAGTTCGACTCCTCGCTCGACAAGGGCCAGGCGTTCTCCTTCTCCGTCGGCGGCGGCCAGGTCATCGAGGGCTGGGACAAGGGCCTGCAGGGCGTGGCCGTCGGCAGCCGCGTCGAACTGGTGATCCCGGCCTCGCTGGGTTACAAGGACCAGGCGCAGGGCGACATTCCGGCGAACTCCACCCTGGTCTTCGTGGTCGACGTGCTGGACGCGGGCGTCGGCTGACCCGCATTCGGGTGACAATGGAACGTGTATGACCTTCGGGCGGGGCCGCGTGGCCCGCGCCCGGGCGGGCGGCGGACGCCCGTACCGTGGTCCCGGAAGGGACCGGTGCGGGTGTCTGCCGCTCCGTCATGTACGTAACGAACCGTGAGAAGAGGCAGTTGTGAGCAAGCCGGAGATTGACTTCCCCGTTGGCGACCCGCCGGCCGACCTGCAGATCCGTGACATCACGGTCGGCGACGGCGCCGAGGCCAAGCCGGGCCAGGTCGTCGAGGTGCACTACGTCGGTGTCTCGTTCAGCACCGGCGAGGAGTTCGACGCCAGCTGGAACCGTGGCTCGTCCTTCAAGTTCCCGCTCGGCGGCGGCCGCGTCATCAAGGGCTGGGACCAGGGCGTCGTGGGCATGAAGGTCGGTGGCCGGCGCGAGCTGACCATCCCGGCCCACCTCGCCTACGGCAACCAGTCGCCGAGCCCGCTGATCAAGGCCGGCGAGACGCTGATCTTCGTCGTCGACCTGCTCGGCGTCTGATCACCGCGCTCGGTCGCACCGGGGGCTGACGCCCCGGGCCGCGCGAACAGGGCCGTACGCCGTACCCGGCGTGCGGCCCTGTCGCGTGCTCCCTTCCCACCCGACGGGTGCCCGGCGAGCGGTGTCCCCGCCCGTGAGCAGGGCTCGGCTTTCGCCGACGGTGGCGCTACCGGTACGGTCGGGGCGCCGGGTAGAGCACCTCCCGGCGGGCGCACCCCGCGCGCGGCGCGGCACACCGGAAGGGTCAGCGATGGCGATCGCCAAGGCAGAGCGGCTGATGAATCTCGCCCTGTGCCTGATGAACACCAGACGGCCGCTCTCCAAGAAGGAGCTGCGGGAGTCCGTCGAGGCCTACCGTGAGGCGTGGCAGAACGGCAGCGAGGACGCCTTCAACCGGATGTTCGAGCGCGACAAGGACGACCTGCGCGAACTCGGCCTGGTCATCGACGTCGACGAGAACTCGCTGGACGGCGAGCTCGGCTACCTCGCCCGCCCGGACCGCAACCGGCTCCCCGAGATCGCCCTCGACGCCGAGGAGGCCGCGGCGCTCAGCCTGGCGGCCCGGGTCTGGCAGCAGGCCAAGATGTCCGGCGCGGCCAGCGGAGCCCTGCAGAAGCTGCGCGCCGCCGGCGTCCCGTTCACCGATACGCAGACGCACAGCGCCTTGGAGCCCCGGATCCCGGTCCGCGAGGCCGCCTTCGAGCCGCTGCTGACCGCGGCCCGTGACCGCCGTCCCGTCACCTTCGAGTACCGCAAGGCCGGCGCCGCGGCCACCGAGCAGCGGGCCGTCGAGCCCTGGGCGCTGGAGTGCTGGCGCGGCCACTGGTACCTGGCCGGCTGGGACCGCGACCGCCAGGACGCCCGGGTCTTCCGTCTCGGCCGGATCACCGGCAAGGTGCGCTCCCGCTCCGGCGCGTTCACCGGCGCGGTGCCCGAGCACGTGGACGTCCGCGCCTACGTCGCCACCTTCGCGGGTGAGGGCGCCACCGCCACCGCCACCGTACGGCTGCGCCGGGGCGCCGGATTCCCGCTCCGTACCAAGGCGCTGAACAGCCGTCGGGTCGACGAGCACTGGGACGAGCTGGAGATCCCGTACGGCAACGGGCTGGGCGCCGACCTCGCCGAGTTCGGGCCCGACCTGGTGGTGCTCGGCCCCGACGACCTGCGGGCGGACGTCGTCGACCGGCTGCGCGCGGTCGCGGGCCTGCCCGCCGCCGCGCCGGGCACCGGCGCCGGGAGCGCCGGGGCCGTCGAATCCGGAGCCGTTGTCGAGGCCGTGGCCGTCGAGGCCGGAGTCGTTGAGGGAGCACAGGCATGAGCAACGCCATCGACCAGACCCGCCGGATGCTGTCGCTGGTCACCTACCTGCGCGAGCGTCCCGGCGCCGAGGTGGCCGAGGTGGCCCGCGCCTTCGGCATCACCGAGCGCGAGCTGATCGGCGATCTCAACGTGCTGCCGATGTGCGGCACCAGCTTCCGCGGCGGCGACCTGCTCGACATCGACACCGACGGCGAGCGGATCTGGTGGCACAACGTCGACGACGTGGCCCAGCCGCTGCGCCTGGCCGCGGACGAGGCGACGGCGCTGCTGGTCGCCGCCCGCGCGGTGGCCGGCCTGCCCGGTCTGCGTGAGCGCGACCGCGAGGCCCTCACCCGGGCCGTGGCCAAGATCGAGAACGCGGCGGGGGACAGCGCCGAGGGCAGCGCCCGGGTCGGCGTGACCTTCGAGGCGGAGAGCCACGTGTTCGCCGACATCGACCGGGCCCTCAGCGAGGGCCGCCGGCTCTGGCTGCGCTACTACTCGCACGGGCGCGGCGGCATGACCGAGCGCGAGGTCGACCCGATCCGGCTGGTCACCGAGGGCCACACCTATCTGGAGGCCTGGTGCAGGGTCTCCGAGGACCGGCGGATGTTCCGGCTGGACCGGGTCGCCGAGATCAAGGTGCTCGACACCCCCTCCGACCCGCCCAGGCTGGAGCCGCGCGACCTCTCCGGCGGACTGGTCAATCCGTCCGCCGACGATCCGGAGGTGGTCGTCGAGGTCGGCCCGGCCGGGCGCTGGGTCGCCGAGTACTACACCCACGACCACGCCGAGGAGCTGCCCGACGGCGGCCTGCGGATCACCCTGCGCAGCGCCGACCCCTCCGGGCTGCGCCCGCTGGCCCTGCGGCTGGGCCGCGACGGCCGGATCGTCTCGCCGCCGGAGCTGGCGGACCAGGCCCGGGAGGCGGCCTCCCAGGCACTGGCCGGCTACCGGGACGGGACGGTCTGAGCACCAGTGGAGACCGGCACCAGATTCAAGGTCTACTGCTCGGACTGCCGGGAGAAGGTGGAACTGGCCGCCGACGACTTCCGGCTCACCCTCGGCCGGACCCAGGCGCAGTCGTACTACAGCTTCGGCTGCCCCTCCTGCGGGGCGGCGGTCCGCAAACCGGCCGGGGAGAAGATCGTCGAGGCGCTCACCCGGGCCGGGGTGCGGACCATGCGGCTCGTCCCGGTCGAGGGGTGACCGGCGGTTCTCAGGGCGACGGTTCTCAGGGCGGCGCTGCTCGGGCCGGCGGTTCGTAGGGCCGGCGGTTCCCCGGTGGGCCGTGGTGCGGCCGGGCGGGGACCGGTGCGGGAGTGGTCGGTGCGGGAGCGGTCGGGCGCCGCGGGCGGGCGCTGCGGCCGGGGGTGGCGGCGCGCGGGCCCCGGCGGGCCAGGGCCTAGGCTTGCGGGCATGTCGTGGACTCTCGTCGCCGCCGTTCTGCTCGCCACCGCCGGCCTGCTGGTGCTCGGCCTGCTCGCCGTCCGGCTGTGGCTGGCCGTCCGGGTACTGGCGCGGGAGGTGGACACCGCCTCCCGCGCGCTGGCCGAGGTGGCCGGCGAGCTCGCCGAGGCGGGCCGGGCGGGCTGACCGGCGCCGCTCGCGGCCCCCGGGTCACGAGCCCGCAGGGCGATTCTTCACCCGATGGTGGCCCGGGGGTCTGCTCAGCCCGCGGGCGGGGGGTTACGCTCTCACCGTGGCGGTACCGGCGACGGCGCGGTCACAACGGCAACGACGGTCGTCGTCGCCGTCGCACCGAGGAGGGTGGTCGGCTGTGCGGGTCTCGGGAACCGCGATCCTGGTGGTCGTGATCTTCGCCATCGTGCTCTTCGGCGCCAAGCGCCTGCCCGACCTGGCCCGCTCGCTGGGCCAGTCGCTACGGATCCTCAAGAGCGAGACCAAGGCACTGCGCTCCGAGGACGAAGCCGCCGGGCCGCCCGCGCAGGCGGATCCCGCACCACGGACCATCAAGTCCGCACCGGGGGCCGCCGGGCCCTCGCGGCCGGTGGCCGAGCAGCAGCAGCCACCGCAGGAGACCACGCAGCCGCGATGAGCCGGCGCGCGACCAGCGGAGCCCGCCACCCGGCGGGCTTCGACGCACGAGTTGAGGACCGGGGTTGAGCAAGTCTTCCAAGGCGCTGAAGGCGCCCAAGGACTCCGAGGGGCGGATGGCCCTCGCCGACCACCTCCGCGAGCTGCGGAACCGGCTGGTCAAGTCGGTCCTGGCGATCGTGCTGTTCACGATCGTCGCGGCGATCTACCACAAGCAGATCGAGACCTTCCTGCTGAGGCCGCTGCCGCAGTGCAACACCCGGGCGGAGATCGAGGCCTTCAGCGGTAAGTGCGCCCAGATCTCCAACATCGGCCTGACCACTCCCTTCACCTGGACCCTCAAGGTCGCCCTGACGGTCGGCGTGGTCGCCGCCGTCCCGGTCTGGCTCTACCAGCTCTGGGCCTTCGTCGCTCCCGGTCTGCACCGCAGCGAGCGCAAGTACACGCTCGGCTTCATGGCGGCGGGCGCCCCGCTCTTCCTGGCCGGCGTCGGTTGCGCCTACCTGCTGCTGCCGACCACGGTGAAGGTGCTGATCTCGTTCAGCCCGAACGGCACCACGCCGATCCTGCCGCCCGAGGACTACTTCGACATCGCGACCCGGATGGTGCTGGTCTTCGGCTGCGCCTTCGAGTTCCCGCTGCTGCTGGTGATGCTCAACTTCGCCGGGGTGGTCACCGGCAAGCGGCTGCTCGGCTGGTGGCGCGGCATGGTGATGGGCATCACGCTGTTCGCGGCCTTCGCCACCCCCAGCGCCGACCCGCTGAGCATGCTGGCGCTGGCCGCGCCGATCTGGGCGCTGTACTTCTCCGCCGTCGCCATCGCGCTGCTGAACGACAGGCGCCGGGCCCGCCGCAACCCCGACGCCGGGCTCGACGACGAGGAGGCCTCGCACCTGGACCTCTCGGTCGAGGAGGTCGCCGGTGCGGCGCCGGTCGAGGCCTCGGTGGCCCCGGTCGCCTCCGCGGCGGTACCGGCCGCCCGCCAGGAGCAGCTGGACGACATCACCTGATCCCCGGGCCGTGCCCTGGGCCGTGCCGGTGCCCCGGCCGCCGTACCCCGGCGGGCCGGGGCACCGGCGTCCGCGGGCCCGGGTGAGCGCCCCCGCGGGTGCACACCGGCCCTGACCCGCCGCCCGGACGGGGGCGGCCCGCGAGGAGCGTCCCGGCGTCGGCAGCCGGGGGAGTTCCGGGCCCGGAGCCCGCGAAGCCCCGACCCGCCCGGGGTCGGGGCTTCGCCGGTCGCGGCGAGGTCAGGTCCGCGCCGGTACCCGGAGCCGGCCGTCGTGGACCTCGGCGACCTGGTCGACGGCGGTGAGGTGGGTGCGGTCGTGGGTGACCAGCACGGTCGCCGTCGCCCGGCGATGGGTGAGCTCCGTGACGAGGCCGACGACGGCGGCGCCGCGTTCGTGGTCGAGGGCGCTGGTCGGCTCGTCCACCAGCAGGACGGTCGGGTCGTTCATCAGCGCGCGGGCGATGTTGACGCGCTGGCGCTGGCCGCCGGAGAGCTGGTGCGGGCGGCGGCCGGCCAGATCGCCGAGGCCGACGGCGTCCAGCAGCTCCAGCGCGCGGGGGCGGGCGGAGCGCGGCGACCGGCCGTCGAGGTGCGCCATCACCTGGAGCTGTTCGGCGGCGGTGAGGGAGGGCAGCAGGTTCGGCTGCTGGAAGACGATCCCGATCCGGTCGCGGCGCAGCGCCGCCAGTGCGCCGCGGTTCAGGCCCCGGGTGTCGACGCCGTCGACGACCACCCGCCCGCGGTCCGGCGTGATCAGGGTGGCGGCGACCGCCAGCAGGCTGGACTTGCCGGAGCCGGACGGGCCGACCACGGCGGTGACGGTGCCGGCCGGCACCTCCAGGCCGACGTCGTCCAGCGCGGTGAGCCGGCCGTCGCCGTCCGGGTAGGTGAGGGTGACGTGGTCGAGGATCAGACTCATCGGGCGCTCCCCAGAGCGGTCAGCGGGTCGACGGAGGTGATGCGGCGGACGGAGAGCCCCGCGCCGAGCGCGCCGAGCGCGATCATCACGGCGGCCGGCACCAGGACGGTCGGCGCGTCCAGGACGAACGGCACGGCGGAGCCGATGGCGGCCCCCACCCCGGCGGCGATCGCGGTGCCCAGGGCGGCGCCGAGCACGAGGAGCAGGACGGCCTGGCCGAGCGCGTCCCGCAGCAGGTACGCCGTCGAGGCGCCGAGCGCCTTCAGCACGGCGACGTCGCCGCTGCGCTGGATCGTCCAGACCGTGAAGAAGGCCCCGACGACCAGCGCCGAGATGGCGAACAGGAAGCCCCGCATGAGCTGCAGCGAGCCGTTCTCCGAGGTGTAGGAGCCGATCGCGGCCAGCGAGTCGTCCAGGGTCAGCGTCCTGGTGGTGAACCGCCGGTCGGCGGCGGCCAGGTCGGGGTGGGAGCCGAGCCGCAGGGCGATCACGGTGGCGTGTTCGCCGGGCTGGGCGGACGCGGCGATGTGCTGCCAGTCCTCCAGGGCGGTCCAGATCACCGGGGTGTGGCTGAACGAGGCGTCGCCCGCCACGGCGGCCACCGTCAGCTCCCGGCCGGCCAGGGTGATCGTGGCGCCGGGTCCGACCCCGAGGTTCCCGGCGGCGGTGCCGGAGAGCACGGCCCGGCCCGCGGCGAGCGCGTCGCCCCGCGGTGCCAGGTCGGAGCCCGCCGGGACGCCGAGGGCGGAGACCGCCGAGCCGCGCTGCCCGGCGGCGGCCCGGGCGGTGGTGACGCCGAGCGGCTGGGCGGAGGCGACGCCGGGGGTGTGCGCCCAGCCGTCCCACTGCGCGGGGGTGACCCGGGAGTCGGTGAAGGAGAGCTTCTGCCCCTCGGCCGGCGCCGAGAAGACCAGGCGGTCGGCGGGCAGGCCGGTGACGGCCGAGACGTTCTGGCGGCCCAGCCCGGCGGTCAGCCCGGACAACAGGCCGACCAGCACGGTGATCAGTACGATGACGGTCCCCATCAGGGCGAACCGCCCCTTGGCGAACCCCAGGTCCCTCCGGGCGACGAACACGACGGTCACGGTCCTCTCTCGGCAACGGTGCGGCGACGGTGCGCCGACGGTCACCAATCTCGCCGCCGGGCCCGCGTCCGGGCATCGCACCGGGGATTGGATCCTGCGCATCGAAGGACACAACCGCAGGTCAACCTTTCGATTGATGCTCGTGCGCCGTCGGCCCGCCTAGCCTGGAGGGATGGCGACCGACCGTTCACCCACCCCCGTCGCCCGCGTGCTGCGGCTCTGCCTGCACCTGCTCGTGGCCGGCCTGCTGGCCCTGGCCGTGGCCCGCTCCTTCGCCGGCCACGCGCCGCACCCGGCGGCCGTCACCGTCGCGGCGGCCGTGACGGCCGCGGTCTACGCGGCGGGCCCGCTGCTGGGCCCGGTGCGCCGCTCGCGCACCGGGGCGGCGCTGTGGCTGGCCGCCCTCGCGGCGGCCTGGCTGGTGCTGCTGGCGCTGACCGAGGACGGGGTCTGGCTCGCCTTCCCGCTCTACTTCCTCCAGCTGCACCTGCTCGGGCGCCGCAGCGGGCTGATCGCGGTGGGTCTCACCACGGCGGCCGCCGTCACCGGCTTCGCCTGGCACCGCCACGAGGTCAGCGCGGCGGCGGCGATCGGGCCCACCCTCGGCGCGGCCGTCGCCACCGCGACCGTGCTGGGCTACCAGGCGCTGTACCGGGAGAGCGAGGAGCGCCGCCGTCTGATCGACGAGCTGAGCGCGGCCCGGGCCGACCTGGTCGCAGCCCACCACACCGCCGGGGTGCTGGCCGAACGCGAACGCCTGGCCCGCGAGATCCACGACACCCTCGCCCAGAGCCTGTCCAGCATCCAGCTCCTGCTGCGCGCGGCCGGCCGGGCCCTGCCCGAGCGGACCGAGGCCGCCGCAGGGTACGTGGAGCAGGCCCGGCAGGCCGCCCAGGACAACCTCGCCGAGGCCCGCCGCTTCGTGCGGGCGCTCACCCCGCCGGGCCTCGACGGCTCCTCGCTGCCGGCCGCGCTGGAGCGACTGTGCGCGGTCACGGCCGAGCACAGCGGGGTACCGGTGCGGTTCCATCTCTCGGGCGTTCCCGCGCCGCTGCCGGTGCCGCACGAGACCGCGCTGCTGCGGATCGCGCAGTCCGCGCTGGCGAACACCGTGCGGCACGCGGGGGCCTCCCACGCCGAGGTGACGCTCAGCTACATGGACTCCGAGGTCGCCCTCGACGTCCTCGACGACGGCAGCGGTTTCGACCCGGCCGACCTCCCCGCGCCCGGCACCGGCGACGCGGGGTTCGGCCTGCCCGCGATGCGGGCCCGGGCCCGCGCCCTGGGCGGTACCTTCACCCTGGAGACCGCCCCCGGCCGGGGCACCGCGCTGGCGGTCCTGCTCCCCGAACCCGCCGAGGACACCCCGTGAGCGACCCGATCCGACTGCTGCTCGCCGACGACCACCCCGTGGTGCGGGCCGGACTGCGGGCCGTCCTGGAGACCGAGAGCGATCTCAGCATCGTCGCGGAGGCCGCCACCGCCGAGCAGGCGGTGGCCCTGGCCGCCGAACTCGACCTCGACGTGGTGCTGATGGACCTCCAGTTCGGCCCCGGCATGAACGGCGCCCAGGCCACCGCCGCCATCACCGCCCGCCCCGGCGCGCCCCGGGTGCTGATCGTCACGACCTACGACACCGACGCCGACACCGTGCCGGCGCTGGCCGCCGGCGCCACCGGCTATCTGCTGAAGGACGCCCCGCCGGAGGAGCTCGCGGCGGCGGTCCGCGCGGCCGCCGCCGGGCGCTCCGCACTCGCGGCCACCGTCGCGGACCGCCTGGTGGAGCGGATGCGCACCCCTGCCACCGCGCTCAGCACCCGCGAGACGGAGGTGCTGGAGCTGGTCGCGGCCGGGCTGACCAACCAGCAGATCAGCGGGCGGCTCCACCTCAGCCAGGCGACCGTGAAGTCCCACCTGGTGCACATCTACACCAAGCTCGACGTCGACTCCCGGACGGCGGCGGTGCGCACCGCCACCACCCGGGGGCTGATCAGGCGCGGCGGCCGCTGACGGTCACCGCGGCGCGGCGAGGTAGGCCCGCCAACCGCCGTAGGCCGTGATGTCCTCGGCGCCGTCCAGGGCGGCCGGCTCGCAGAGGAAGCCCGCCACCCGGCTGCCGTCGGCGAGGCGGACACTGCCGAGGGCCATCGGTTCGGGCAGCCCGGCGGCCAGGGTGCCCAGGCCGGCGGCGGGGAGCTCCCAGACCTCGGCCTCCACCGAGGATCCGCCGGCCGCGACCCGGACCAGGCCGGGCTTGGCCGGAACGGTGTCCAGGGCGTACAGCCGGTAGTCGGGGGCGGTCCGGGTCACGGCGGCGGGTGTGGCGCCGAGGGCGAGCAGTTGGCCGTTCAGCGGCTGCCCGCAGAGATGTGCGCCGACCACCGCGACCCGTACCCGTGGGGGCTCCTCCAGCGACCGGGCGAGCGCGCCCAGCCGGCCTTCGGTGTGCGGGCGGCCGATCAGCATCACCCCGAAGGGCAGGCCCCGGACCTCCCCGGCGGGGACGGCGAGGGCGCACAGCCCGAGCAGATTGGTGGAGTTGGTGAACCGGCCGAGCCGGGAGTTGGCTCCGACCGGATCGGCGGCGACCTCGGCCAGGGTCGGGTGGCCCGGCGTGGTGGGCAGCAACAGCGCGTCCGCCTCGCCGAGTTCCGCCAGCGCGAGGGCGCGCAGGCGCTCCAGTTCGGCCAGGTCCCGGTGGAGCCGGTGGGCGGGGACGTCGCGCCCGGCGGTGATGATGGCGCGCACCACCTGGTCCAGATCGGCCGCGTCGGCGTGCTTGTCGATGAACTCGCCGACCGCGGCGTACCGTTCGGCCACGAAGGCGCCTTCGTACAGCATCCTCGCCACCGCGTCGAACGGGGCCGGGTCGATGCTCAGCAGTTCGGCGCCGGCCGCCGCGAGCCGCTCGGCGGCCGCGAGGTAGGCCCCGGCCCAGCCGTCGTCCAGTTCACCGAGCCGGTCGAGCGCGGGCACCGCGACCCGCCAGGGCCCCGGCCGGCGCGCCGCGGGGGTGGTGGGCAGCGGGTCGGCGACGACGCCGAACGCCTGCTCGGCGGCGGCGACGCTGCGGGCGAAGACGCTGACGCAGTCCAGGCTGCGGCAGGCGGGCACCACGCCGGTGGTGGGGACCACGCCCCTGGTGGGCTTGAGGCCGACGACGCCGTTGAACGCGGCCGGCACCCGGCCGGAGCCCGCGGTGTCCGTCCCCAGGGCCAGGTCGACGATGCCCAGCGCCACGGCGACGGCCGAGCCCGAACTCGAACCGCCCGAGACCCGGGTGGGGTCGACGGCGCCGCGCACCGCGCCGTACGGGCTGCGGGTGCCGACCAGGCCGGTCGCGAACTGGTCCATGTTGGTGGTGCCCAGCGGCACCGAGCCGGCCGCCCGCAGCCTGGCCACGGCGGGCGCGTCGGCCTGCGGCAGGTAGGCGTAGGAGGGGCAGCCGGCGGTGGTGGGCAGCCCGGCGACGTCGATGTTGCCCTTGACCGCGAACACCGTGCCGGCCAGCGGCAGGCGCTCCCCGGCGGCCAGGCGCCCGTCCACCGCCGCCGCCTCGGCCTCCACCTCGGCCTGCGGGCGCAGATCGATCCACACCTCGGGGCGGTCCGCCTGCGCGAGCCTGCGGTACGCCGCGCGCACCCGCTCGACCGCCGCCGTCATACCGTCACCCCCACCGTGACCGGGGCCAGCACGACCAGCGGCGAGCCGGCCTCCACCTGGTCACCGGGCTTCACCAGCAGGTCGGCGACCACGCCGTCCCGGTCGGCCACCACCGAGGACTCCATCTTCATCGCCTCCACAGCCATCAACTGCTGCCCCTTGCGGACCTGTTCGCCTGCGCGCACGTCCACCTTCCAGACGCACGCGGTGAACTGCGCCTCCACCACGGCCCCGCCGGGTGGCGCCGTGACCTGCCGCACCGGCCCCGGGGTGTCGGCGCCCGCGCTCTCGGCCCGGTCGAACTCGCCCGCCTCCTCCCAGGCCTGCCGTTCGGCGCCGAAGGCCGCGGCCTGCACCGCCCGGAAGTCCTCGATCGGACCGGCGTTCTCGGCCAGGAAGCGCAGGTGGTCGGCGAGCGCGAACTCGCCCTCCTCGATCCTGAGATCGAGCCGCCCGGCGGCCATGTCCGCGCGCATCTCCAAGAGTTCGTCCGCGGAGACCGGGTACCACTTGATCCGGTCGAAGAACCGCAGCAGCCAGGGAGCGCCCGGGGTGAAGGGCCCCCGCTGCTGCCAGCCGGACCACATCTGCACCGTCCGGCCGACGAACTGGTACCCGCCGGGCCCCTCCATGCCGTACACGCAGAGGTACGCGCCGCCGATGCCGACGGAGTTCTCGGCCGTCCAGGTGCGGGCCGGGTTGTACTTGGTGGTGACCAGCCGGTGCCGCGGGTCCAGCGGGGTGGCGACCGGTGCGCCGAGGTAGACGTCGCCGAGCCCCAGCACCAGGTACTCGGCGTTGAAGACCGTCCGGTGCACCTCGTCCACCGACCCCAGGCCGTTGATCCGGCGGATGAACTCGATGTTCCAGGGGCACCACGGCGCGTCGTCCCGTACCCCGGCGATGTAGCGGGCGATCGCCTCGCGGGTGGCCGGGTCGTCCCAGGAGAGCGGCAGATGGACGGTGCGGCTCGGTACCACCAGCTCGTCGGTGGGCGGCAGCGCGTCCTCGATCTCCCGGACCAGCGCCAGCAGTCGCGGGACGGACAGGACGTCCGGGTCGGTGTGCACCTGGAGTGAGCGGATGCCCGGGGTGAGGCCGAGCACGCCGGGCACCTGTGCGGCGTCCAGGTGGGCGGCGAGGGCGTGCACCCGCATCCGCAGGGCCAGGTCCAGCTGCATCGGACCGTACTCGACCAGCAGGTTGTCGTCCCCGCTGCGCCGGTACGTCACGCTCGGCCGGGCCGCCGTTCCCGGGAGCCGGGCGAGGATGCCGCCGTCGGTGATCGGTGCGCGGGAGGGCGCCGGCGTGCTGGCGGGTGAGCGGCGCAGCGCGGCGGCGGCCTCCAGGGTGACGGGCACGAAGCGCACGGTGTCACCGGGGCGGAGCTGGCCGAGCTTCCACCGCTCCGCGGTGACCACGGTGGCCGGGCAGACGAAGCCGCCGAGCGAGGGGCCGTCGGGGCCGAGCAGGACGGGCATGTCGCCGGTGTAGTCCACCGCCCCGACCGAGTACGGCGTGTCGTGGATGTTGGACGGGTGCAGCCCGGCCTCGCCGCCGTCGGTCCTGGCCCAGGCCGGCTTGGGCCCGACCAGCCGCACGCCCGTGCGGGCACTGTTGAAGTGCACCTTCCAGTCGGCGGCGTAGAACGCCTCGATGTCCGGTTCGGTGAAGAACTCGGGCGCGGCGTGCGGCCCTTCGGCGGCGGCCAGCTGCCAGGCGTGGGTGAACCCGGGCCGCTGCGCGGGCGCCACCGGCCCGGCGCCGGCGGGCGGTTCGCCGGCGCCGCCGTGCAGCACGTCGCCGACCCGCAGCGCCCGGCCGCCGTGGCCGCCGAACCGGCCGAGGGTGAACGTGGCCGCGCTGCCGAGGAACCGCGGGACGTCCAGGCCCCCGGCCAGCAGCAGATAGGTGCGCAGCCCCGGCCCGGCCGGTGCGGCGATGTCCAGCACTGCGCCGGCCGGCACCAGCACCGGCTCCCACTGCGGTACCGGGGCGTCGTCCACCGTGACCGCCGCGGGGGCGCCGGTGACGCAGATCCAGGTGGCGTGGGTGAAGCGCAGCGCGGGGCCCTGGAGCGTGCATTCCAGGCCCGGCAGGCCCTCGGGGTTGCCCAGGGCCCGGTTGCCGAGCCGGAAGGACAGGTCGTCCATCGGTCCGCAGGGCGGAACGCCGACGTGCCAGTAGCCGGTGCGGCCGGGCCAGTCCTGGACGGAGCTGAGCGTGCCGGCCCGCACCACCTCGATCCGCGGGGTGGGATCGGTGATGTCGGCCAGGGTGGCGGTGTGGTGGGCGGCGTCGCGGACGACGGCGACGGCCGGGATGGCCCGCAGCAGACCGAGGTTGGTCTCGATGCCCTCGATCCTGGTGCCCGCCAGGGCGGTCGACAGCGCGGCCAGGGCCTGCTCGCGGTCGGCGCCGTGCACGATGACCTTGGCGAGCATCGGGTCGTAGGAGGTGGTGACCTCGGTGCCGGTCTCGACCCAGGTGTCCACCCGCACGTCCTCGGGGAAGGTCACCTCGGTGAGCAGCCCGGCGCTGGGGCGGTGGTCGCGGCTGGGATCCTCGGCGTAGACCCGGGCCTCGACGGCGTGGCCGACGGCCGGCCCGGGCTCGCGGACGACGGCGGTGTCCCCCTGGGCGAGCCGCAGCATCCACTCGACCAGGTCGACGCCGTGCACCGCCTCGGTGACCGGGTGCTCCACCTGGAGGCGGGTGTTGACCTCCAGGAAGTAGGCCTCCTCGCGGGCGGCGTCGTAGACGAACTCGACGGTGCCGGCCGAGCGGTAGTCGACGCCGGCGCACAACGCGCGGGCGGAGTCGGCCAGTTGTCGGCGGACGTGGTCGGGCAGCCCCGGCGCCGGCGCCTCCTCCAGCACCTTCTGGTTGCGGCGCTGGAGCGAGCAGTCCCGGTCGCCGAGGGTCACGACCCGGCCGGCGCCGTCGCCGAACACCTGCACCTCGACGTGCCGGGCCCGCTCGACCAGCCGCTCCAGGAAGACACCGGCGGTGGCGAAGCTGGCGGCGGCGACCCGCTGCACCCGCTCCCAGGCGCCCGCGAGTTCGGCCGCCGAGTGGCAGGCCTGCATGCCGATGCCGCCGCCGCCGCCGGTGGCCTTGAGCATCACCGGGTAGCCGATCGTCGCGGCCGCCGCCAGCGCCTCCTCCAGACCGGGCAGCAGTCCGGTGCCGGGCAGCAGCGGGACGCCGGCCGCCTCGGCGGCGGCCCGCGCGGTGTGCTTGGCGCCGAACACCTCCAGCTGGCCCGGCGTCGGGCCGACGAAGGCCAGCCCGGCGGCCTCCACCCGGCGGGCGAAGTCGGCGTCCTCGGAGAGGAAGCCGTAGCCGGGGTGGACCGCGCCCGCTCCGCAGTCGAGCGCGGCCTGCAGGACGAGGTCGGCGCGCAGGTAGCTGTCCTTGGCGGGCGCCGGGCCCAGCCGCACCGCGTGGTCGGCGAGCCGTACGTGCGGCGCCGGGCGGTCCGGGTCGGAGTGGACCGCGACGGTGCGCAGGCCCAGCCGGCGCGCGGTGCGGATGATCCGGACGGCGATCTCGCCCCGGTTGGCGATCAGCAGCGTGTCGTAGGTCATCGGTTCAGCCCTCGCTGATCGTCAGCTGGATCGGCGTCGGGTCGAAGCCGTTGCAGGGGTTGTTGACCTGCGGGCAGTTGGAGACCAGGACCAGGACGTCCGTCTCGGCGCGCAGGACCACCCGCAGACCCGGGGCGGAGAGGCCGTCCACGATGCCGAGGGTGCCGTCGGGGTCGACCGGGACGTTCATGTACCAGTTGACGTTGCTCACCAGATCGCGCTTGCCGAGCCCCCAACGGGCGCCCTCCGCGAGGAAGTTCTCCACGCACGCGTGCTGGGACCAGGTGTGGTGCCCGTAGCGCAGCGTGTTGGACTCCTTGGAGCAGGCGCCGCCGATGGTGTCGTGCCGGCCGCAGTCGTCGGCGAGGACGGTCATCAGCGGGGTGTGCTCGTTGGAGAGCAGCACGCTGCCGCCGGTGAGGAACAGCGAGCCCTGGGCCTGCAGGGTGTCGGGCGCGCTGTACCGGACGGCGGTGTCGTGCGCGTCGTACACCAGGCAGTCGACGGCCTGGTTGCCGTGCAGGTCGGTGATGGTGAGCAGCTGCCCGCGGCGCACGACCGCGGACCAGCCGGCGCGGGCGGGCACGATCCGGTCGAGGACGATGCTCATGAGGTCTCCTTGGCCGGGGCGGTGAGGGCGGCGGTGTTGAGCAGGGCGCGCTCGCCCTCGGGGGTGGCCGCGAGCAGCGGGTCGCCGGGCGCCGCGGGCGCTCCGGGGGCGGCCCGGACGACCAGCGGGGTGCAGCGGTAGGCCGGGCGCGGGTCCAGCGGGTGGGCGGTGTTGGCGATCAGGACGGTGAGCGGCAGCTCGGCCCGCAGGGTGACCCGCGCCCCGGCGCCGGCCGCGCCGGTCGCGGTGAGCGCGCCGTCCTCCTCGGCCCGCACGCCCCGGAAGAACGAGAGGCTCGGCGGCAGGTCGCGCGGGGTGAGCCCGTGCTTGGCGGCGGCGAGCTTGAAGAGTTCGCGGCCGGCGGGGGAGGGGCCGTGGGCGGCGCCGTCGCCGTAGCGGGCCGTGTTGCGGGCGGCCGTGGAGGTGCCGGTCAGCGTGTCGTGCCGGCCGGAGGTGTCCTCGGTGAGGGTGGCGAGCACCCGGCCCTGGTCGGAGAGGAGCAGGCTGCCGGCCCGGAGGTAGGCGTTCCACTGCACCTTGACGGTGTCGGCGACGTTGAGGCGCTCCCAGCTCCGCCCGGTGACGTACAGCAGCAGGTGGGCGCAGGCGTCGCCGTCGCGGTCGGTGAGGGTGAGGCGGGCGCCGGCCGGGAGGACGAGGTGGGTGTAGTTGCCGCCGGCCACCGTCTCGTCCCACAGCAGCCCCTCGGACGGCGGGAGCCGGGGCATGCAGTCGACGACGGTGCCCTGCTGCGCCCTGGCGTGGGCGCGGGCGGCCACGGTGGTGGCCGTGGATGTGGCGGGGGTGGTCACGACGCCTCCTGGGCTGCTGCCGGTAATTTCGATCGCGTGACAGAAATTAGGGGCGGGCGGGGTCCGCGCCATTGCCCGGGTGTTTCACGGCAGTTACCGTCCCCTCACCGTCCGGCCGCTGTGCGAGGATCGAGCCGTGCCTGCCACCCGAGGAACCCCGTCACGCGTCGGCCGCCCGCGCGCCCAGGGGCCGTCCGACAGTGAACTGACGCCCCGTGCCGAGGTGCTGGCGGCGGCGGCCGAGCTCTTCACGGTCAACGGATACGCGGCCACCACGACCCGGGCGGTGGCCGAACGGGCCGGACTGCGGCAGGCCTCGCTCTACCACTACTTCGCCGGCAAGGAGGACATCCTCGCGAGCCTGCTGGAGAGCACCGTGCAGCCCTCGCTGTCCTTCGCCGGCGGCCTGCTGGCGCGAACGGCCCCCGAGGCGGCGGCCGGAGCCGGGCTCTGGGCGCTGGCCGCCTTCGACGCCGAACTGCTCTTCGGCGGCCTCTACAACCTCGGTGCGCTCTACCAGCTGCCGGAGGTGCGGGGCGAGCGGTTCGCACAGTTCCGCGGCTCCCGGGCCGGGTTGAAGGCGGCGTACGGAGCGCTGCTCGCCGCGCTCGACCCCTCGGAGGACCTCGCGCTGCGTACGGACCTGCTGCTCGGACTGGTCGAAGGCGGTGTCGCGGTGGCCCGCGAGACCGGCGGACGTGATGCCCGGACGGTGGGGGAGGCGGTGGCCGACAGCGCGCTGCGGCTGGCGGGCCGTACCGCCCGCCAGATCGCGGCCGCCCGGACCGGCGCCGCCGGGCTCCGGCCGGCCTGACGAGGACGGCGGGAGCCCGGCGGCGCCGGGGGTCGGACGGTCGGTGCGGCGGGCTTCCGTCCTCAGCCGCGTGCTCGGCGCACCGGCGCCGTCACCGCCGGCGCAGCCGGTAGGCCGCGCCCACCAGCAGCGCGGCGGCCAGGAACAGCACGCTGAACCACTGCAGGTACCAGTGCCCGCCCGCCGGGTCGTAGACGGCGGCGCGCGGCCAGGCCAGGTTGACGGTCATCGCCACGCCGTAGATGAGGGCCAGGACGTTCACCGGCAGGCCCCAGCGGCCCAGGCTGAACAGCGGCTCGCCGTGCTCGTCCAGCTCGACCGGCTCGGCCGACGGGTCGCCGGCGCCGTCCCCGTCGCCCGCGGCGCCGATCGGCAGCCCGCGCAGGCGGCGGCGCAGCATGGCCCCGACCACCAGGGCGTACGCGGTGTACACCAGCACGATGCAGGTGGTCTCCAGCGCCAGGAAGGCCGACGGCGCCAGCAGGTTGACCAGCAGGAAACCGACCGCCAGTACGCCCACCACCAGCGCGGGCAGGTGCGGGGTGCCGCTGCGCCGGGAGACCGCGGCGAGTCGGGCGGAGAACGGGAGGACGCCGTCCCTGGCCATCGAGAACAGCATCCGGGCGCCGGCGGTCTGCATCGCCAGGGTTCCGACGCAGACCGCCACCGCGACGTCGGCGAGCAGCAGGCGGCCGACGCCGTCGCCGAGCGTGCTGGTCAGGACGTAGGACATGCCCTCGGAGGCGAGCCGGCCGTCGCTGAGGCTGGGCGCCGCGAGCAGGGCGCCGAGCATCAGGAGCCCGCCGCCGACCCCCGCGGCGGTGAGCGCCCCGAGGATCGTCCGGGGGGCGGTGCGGCGGGGGGCGACGGTCTCCTCGGACATCTCACCGGCGCTGTCGAAGCCGATCATGACGTACGCGGCGGTGAACGAGCCCACCAGGAAGGCCCAGAGGTACCCGCTCTGCCCGCCGGTGTGCAGGGTGACGGTGGGAGTGCGCTCACTGTGCGTGAGGAGCAGGACGACGATGAGCACGATGCCGGTGATCTCGGCGGTCACGCCGACACTGTTGATCACCGACATCAGGCGGATGCCCACCACGTTCACCAGGGTGGTGAGGGCGATCAGCGCGGCGCCCAGCAGCACGGCGTTCCGCGCGCCGGTCCGGGTGGTCAGCGCCGGGTCGCCGCCGACCAGTTGGAACCCGGACCAGACGGCGGGCAGGACCACCTGGAGGGCCAGTGCGGCGGCGGTGACCACCACGATCTGGCCGATCACCATCAGCCAGCCGGTGAACCAGCCGTAGGTGGCGTTGCCCAGCCGGGACGCCCACTGGTAGATGGAGCCGGATATCGGGTACCGCGCGGCGAGTTCGGCGAAGCAGCCGGCGACCAGCAGCTGGCCGCCGAGGACCAGCGGCCAGCTCCAGAGGAACGCGGGCCCGGCGAAGCCGTAGCCGAAGGAGAACAGCTGGAACACGGTGGTCAGGACGGAGATGAACGAGAAGCCGGCCGCGAAGGAGGCGAACCGGCCCATCGTGCGGTGCAGTTGCTGGGGGTAGCCGAACCCGCTGAGCGAGTGGTCGCCCGCTGCGGGCACGGCGGTGGTGTCGGGCGGTGCGAGGGAAGGGCTGGTGGTCATGGGGCACCGGCTTTCCACGGGAGCGGGAAGGGGCTGCCGCGCAGTTTCTGTCGGCTGACAGAAATGTGAGGGTCGGCGGCTTCCCCCGCGTTGCCCGTCGATTGCCGGGATGTTGCCTTGTGCTCACCGGCGGCCCCGCCCGCCGCGGGGTTAGGCTGGCCGGGTACGACCGACCGGCGGTGGAGGGAAGTACGCGGTGCCGATGCCGACCGGGTTCGAGTGGCCCGCCGTACCGATCCTCGCGGCGCCGATGGCCGGCGGGGCGTCGACCCCCGAACTGGTGGCCGCGGTCGGCGCGGTGGGCGGGCTGGGCTTTCTCGCCGCCGGCTACCTCGGCGCGGGCGCCGTCCTCGAACGGGTCTCCCGACTGAGGGAGCTGTCGGACCGTCCGTTCGGCGTCAACCTCTTCGTCCCGTCCGCCTCCCCGGTCGACGACGCCGACACGGAGGCGGTCGCCCGCTACCGGGAGCGGCTGCTGCCGGAGGCGGAGCGCCTCGGTGTCGGGCTGCCGTCGGTGATCCCGCCCGACCGCGACGACTGGGACGCCAAGATCGCGGCGCTGCTCGCCCACCCCGTCCCGCTGGTGTCGTACACCTTCGGCCTGCCCGCACCCGAGGAGGCCCGCGCGCTGCGCGCCGCCGGGACGGTGCAGATCGGCACCGTGACCACGGTGGACGAGGCCCGGCTCGCCGTCGCGGCGGGCATGGACGCGCTCTGCGTGCAGGGCCCCGACGCGGGCGGCCACCGCGCCACCTTCCGGGTCGCCGACCCGCCGGGGCGGGAGCCGCTGGCCGACCTGCTGGCCGGGATCCGGGCTGTCACCGGCCTCCCGCTGATCGCCGCGGGCGGCCTCGCGGACGGCCGGGCCGTCGCGGCGGCGCTGCACGCGGGGGCGGTCGCCGTCCAACTCGGCACGGCCTACCTGCGCGCGCGGGAGTCGGGCGCCCCGGCCGTCCACCGCGCGGCCCTGGTGGACCGGCACTTCACCGAGACGGTGGTCACCAGGGCCTTCACCGGTCGCCCCGCCCGCGCCCTGCGCAACGCGTTCACCGACGGGCACGAGCGTCACGCGCCGGCCGTGTACCCCGAGGTCCACCACCTCACCCGGCCGCTGCGGGCGGCCGCCGCGAAGCGCGGGGACGCCGAGGCCGTTCACCTGTGGGCGGGCACGGGCCACCGGCTCGCCCGCGCCGCTCCGGCGGCGGAGATCACCCGCGAGCTGTGGCGTACGGCCCGGGGCTGAGCGGCCTGCGGGGTGGCGGCGGCGAACCCGTACCGCGCCGCCCCGAACGGCCCGGCCGCCCGGGCGGGCGGTCGTCCTCAGTCCCGCGCCGGGTCCGCGCCGCCCAGCGCCGCGCGGTAGTGCCCGATCTTCCGGTGGATCAGCTCCTGCTGGAGGCGCAGGTGCGCGATCTGCGCCTCCACCTGGGCGTCGTGCCGCTCCAGAGCGGTCAGCCGGGCGCCGACGGTGGCCTCACCGGCCCGCACGAGTTCGGCGAAGCGGAGCATGTCGGCGATCGGCATGCCGGTGTCGCGCAGGCAGCGCAGCACGGCGAGCCACTCCAGGTCGTGCGGGGTGAAGCGGCGGTGCCCGGTGCGTGAGCGCCCGACCGTGCCCAGCAGGCCGATCCGCTCGTAGTAGCGCAGGGTGTCCAGGCTGAAGCCGGACCGTTCGACGGCCTGCGCCGGCGTCAGCAGGGCGGTGGCTGTGCCGGTGGCTGTGCCGGTGCCGGTGCCGATAGCGGTGGCGGTGGCGGTTGCTGGGCTCATGCGGGCGATGATGCCAGCGCCGGCCGGATGTGGCGACGTGGGGCGTGGTGACGTGGGGCGTGGTGGCACACGGTGTGGCGACATGGGGCGTGGCGAGGCGCCGGGGTGGGCCGAGGCCGGCGTGGTGGGCGGCGCCGCGCTCCGCCCGGTCCGGGCCCGCCGGCCGGCGGTTGACCTGGAGTGCGCTCCAGCTGACAGGGTTCCTGACGCAGCGTCGAGCCACCACCACGGAGGAACCATGCGCTACCGCACCCTCGGCCGTCTCGCCGACGGCACTCCCGGCCCCCGGGTCAGCGCGCTCTGCCTGGGCGCCCTCCCGTTCGGCAGCACGGTCGGCCCGGCGGCCTCGTACGCCGTCCTGGACCGTTTCGTCGAGCGCGGGGGCACCTTCGTCGACACCGCGAACTGCTACAGCTTCTGGGTCGACGGCGCGAGCGGCGACGAGAGCGAGCTGCTGCTCGGCCGCTGGCTGGCCGAGCGCGGCACCCGGGACGACCTGGTGCTCTCCACCAAGGTCGGTGCCCATCCGGCCGGGCCCGGGCCGTGGCCGGAGAGCGCCGAGGGGCTGGCCGCCGAGGTGGTCCGCCGGGGCGTCGAGGGCAGCCTCGAGCGGCTGGGCACCGACCGGGTCGAGCTGCTCTACGGCCATCTCGACGACCGGGCCACGCCGCTGGAGGAGACGGTCGACGCGTTCGGCGCGCTGGTCCGGGACGGGATCGCGGGTCAGGTCGGTATCAGCAACCAGCTGACCTGGCGGCTGGAGCGCTCGCGCGCTCTCGCCCGGGCGCGCGGTGTGGCCGGCTACACCTGCATCCAGCAGCGGCACAGCTACCTGCGCCCGGCGGCCGGGACCGACTTCGGCACCCAGCAGCACGTCACCCCCGAACTGCTGGACTACGCCCGCGCCGAGCCGGATCTCACCCTGCTCGCCTACACCCCCCTGCTCTCCGGCGCCTACACCGACCCGGCCAAGCCGCTCCTGCCGCAGTACCGGCACGCCGGGGCGGCCGCCCAGCTCGCGGTTCTGCGGGAGGTGGCGGCCGAGACCGCCGCCACCGCCGGGCAGGTGGTGCTGGCCTGGCTGATGGGCGGGGAGCTCCCGGTGCTGCCGGTCATCGGCGCCAGCTCGGTGGCCCAGCTGGACGAGTCGCTGGACGCGGTGGAGCTGGAGCTGACACCGGAGCAGCGACAGCGGCTCGACGAGGCCTGACGGGCCGAGCCGGTGACGGGTGCTCAGGCCGGGTCGCCCGCGCGGGCCGGTTCGCCCGTGCGGCCCAGCCCGTCGAGGTACGCCCGGACGAGCTCCCCGCCGTCGGCCGGGGCGACCAGCGCGAGGTGGTTGTCCGGCCGGACCAGCACCAGCGCGTCCCCGGTGATCCCGTACGCCCGCCGGGCGTGCCCCTCCGGGTCCTCCAGCGTCCGGACCCCGTCCGGGTCCTCCGGCGTCCGGACCCCGTCCGGGTCCTCCGGTGTCCCGCTCCCGTCCGGTCCCGCCTCCACGGCGACCGGTCGGAGCAGCGGGCCCCAGCCCGTCAGGGCGGGCCGGGCGGCGGCGCCGAAGCCGAGCAGGGTGAAGCGGCCGCCGGCGAAGCACTCGAAGAGCCGGACGGCCGTGCCGTCCGGGCGCCGGCAGGGCGCGTCGGGTGCGCGGTCGCCGGCCCGCGGGCCGTCGCCGGCCGCCGTCGGGCCCGCCGCGAGCGGGCTCCAGCGGTAGTGGATGCCCAGGCCGCGCAGATCCGGCACGCTGATCGACTCCACTCCCACCCCCGGGACCTTCACGGCCTCCATCACCGTGGCGAAGGCGGTGCTGCTGAGGCTCAAGGCCCGGGCGGCGACCGGCAGACGCTCCTGCTCGTAGGTGTCGAGCAGGTCCGGCCCGGCCCGGCCGGCCAGCACCAGGGCGAGCTTCCAACCGAGGTTCCAGGCGTCCTGGATCCCGGTGTTCATGCCCAGCCCGCCCGTGAAGGGGTGCACATGGGCGGCGTCCCCGGCGAGCAGGACCCGGCCGACCCGGTACCGCGTGGCGATCCGGACGTTGGCCCGCCAGGTGGAGAGCCAGGTCGCGTTGCGCAGCCGTACCCCGGGCAGCTGTGCGTACCGGTCGAACAGGCGCTGGAAGCCCTCCAGAGAGGGTTCGACCGGGGCGCCGTCCTCGTCCCGCTCCGGGACGGCCTGGAACTGCCAGGTGGGGGAGTCCCGGAACGGGCAGAGCAGGACGGCGCCGTCGGCGTCGAACCACTGGTGCCACACCGTGCGATCCAGGTCGCCGTCCACCTCGACGTCGCCGCAGACCATCACCTGGCCCGGGTCGGTGGCGCCCTCGAAGGGCACGCCGATCAGCTTGCGGACCCTGCTGCCGGCGCCGTCGCACCCGACCAGGTGGTCGGCCGTGATCCGGCCTCCGTCCGCCAGCAGGGCCGTGACGCCGTGCTCGTCCTGCTCCAGGCCCGCCAGCTCCCTGCCGGTCTCGACCTGGACGCCGTGTTCGGCCAGCCGCTCCCGCAGGATCTCCTCGACCCGCCACTGGGGCAGCGAGAGCGGGCCGGGGTAGGGGGCGTCCGGGGTCGCGACGGCCTCGGCGGCGGGATCGGTGTCGCTGACGTGCCTCCCGGCGAAGTACTTGCGGAAGGCCAGGTGCGGGCGGCCGACGGCGGCCAGCCGCTCGGCGAGTCCGAGGTCCGCGAGCGCCTCCAGACTGCGGGGGTTCAGCGCCTTGCCGCGGGAGATGCGGTGGTGCCCGGGCGCGCGGTCGATGATCCGGATGTCGGCGCCCTGGCGGGCGAGGACGCAGGCGAGCGTCAGTCCGGTCGGGCCGGCGCCCACGATCAGTACGGATGCCATGTCTCGGTTCCCTTCTCGGTGGTGGACACCATGAAAGGACAACCGGGTAATAAAAGCAACCCGGTAACGAAAGTTCCTGGGTTAGGATCGACCCATGAGCGAGCCCGGAGGTCTGCGGACCCTGAAGAAGGAGCGCACGCGGCAGGCCCTCGCCGACACGGCGATCTCCCTGTTCCTTGCGCACGGCTTCGACCAGGTCTCGGTCGCGCAGATCGCGGCCGCCGCCGAGGTCTCCAAGCCGACGCTGTTCCGCTACTTCGCCACCAAGGAGGACCTGGTCCTGCACCGGATCGGCGACCACCTCGGGGAGGCGGCGGGCGTGGTCCGCGCGCGTCCAGCCGGGCTGACCCCGCTGGAGGCGCTGCGGCGGCACTTCCTGGAGCGGCTGGCGGCGCGGGACGCGGCGAGCGGTCTGAGTGACCTGCCCGACGTGGTGGCCTTCCACCGGCTGGTCTACGAGACCCCGAGCCTCAGCTCGCACCTGATGGACTTCCTGGCGGCGGACGTGGACGCGCTGACCGAGGCACTGGCGGAGGGCCCCGGCGCGCCCGACGCCCTGACGGCGCGCCTGGTCGCGGCCCAGTACGTGGCCGTGCGCCAGGTGCTGGCCCACGCCAACTGGAGCCGGATCGCCGACGGGGGGAGCGCGGACGACAGCGCCCCGGTGGCGGTGGCCTCCGCCGAGTCGGCGTTCGCGCTGCTCACGGGCGGCGCCGCGGCCCGGGGCTGCTGACCCCGCCGGTGCACCGGGGCGTGGCGCCGGGCCACCGGCCACGCCCCGGGTGTCCGCTCGGCGACCGGCCGACCGTGCGGGCGCGCCACCGGCAGGGCGCGCCTTCCGGCAGGGCGCGCCTTCCGACGGGGCGCGCCTTCCGACGGGGCGAAGCCGGCTACGCCACGCAGAACTCGTTGCCCTCCGGGTCCCGCATGACCCACCAGTGGCCGGCCGGCCCCTTGTCCACCTCGCTGACGCGGCTCGCCCCCAGGTCTTCGAGCCGGGACACCAGCCGGTCGAGGCCGCCGGGCTCGCTGTGGACGTCCAGGTGCAGCCGGTTCTTGCCGGACTTGGCCTCGGGCACCTCCTGGAAGAGCAGACGCCGGCCCCGGCCGACGCCACTGGTCCCGTCGTACGGGTCCTCGGGATGGCGGATCGCGGCGTACCCCCGGAAGAGCGCGCGGCCGTCGTGCTCGGTGACGGCGTCCTCGGTGAGCTGCCCGGCGGCCAGGAGGCGTCCGATCAGCGGAGCGGGGTCCTCCACCCGGTAGTCCAGCGCCGCGGCCCAGAAATCCGCGAGGGCCGGTGCGTTCCCGCAGTCGATGACGAGTTTCCAGTGCAGTGTCATACGACCACTGTCCCGCGTGCGGGCCCGGCGGGGTGGTGTTGCCGGGCCGCCGGAGCGGCGTCCGCGGACCGGTGGGCTCAGTCCGCCGCGCGGAGCTCGGCGAGCAGGATGTTCTGGTCGGCCAGCAGGACGGTGAGGATCCGCCGGGCCGCCTTCAGCAGGTCCGCGACGTCTCCTCCCGCGAGGGCGTAGACCACGGTCGAGCCCTCCCGGCTGGCCGTGACGATGCCGGAGCGGCGCAGCACGGCGAGCTGCTGGGAGAGGCTGGACGGTTCGATGTCGATCGCCGCGAGCAGTTCGCGTACGGGCGTGGGTCCGGCCTGGAGCAGTTCCAGCACGCGGATCCGGATGGGATGGCCGAGCATCCGGAAGAACTCGGCCTTCGCCTGGTAGAGGGCCGTGGCCACGGTTCCAGCCTTCCTCGTGCGGCTTCTGCGACGACACCCCGGGCCGGCCGGGTCAGACCTCCAGGCCGACCTCGATCCGCCTGAGCTGGTGGCGGGCCATGGCGAGGTTGGCGCGGTTGCGGTGCAGCGCGAGGTAGAGGAAGAGACCGCGGCCGCTCTGCGTGGTCAGCGGCCGGATCAGGTGGTACTGCGTGGTGAGGCTGATCAGGATGTCGTCGATCTCGTTGTCGTGGAGGTTGAGCATCTCCATCGTGCGCATCTTGGCGCGGACCAGGTCGGTGTTGCCGGCGGCGGCGACGTTGAGGTCCAGTTCGGTGTTGTCGCCGAGGGTGCCGAGCGCCATGCCGCTGCCGTAGTCGACCAGCGCGACCCCGATCGCGCCGTCGATGGTCATGGCTTCCTTGAGGGACGTCTCCAGATTCGCCATCACGATCCTCCTGTGGGCCGGGCCCCTACCGGTGCGGGGGCTGTCGGTCCCGACTGTAGGCAGCCGCCGGGTCCGGCGATGACGAATGATCAGAGACGACCGTTGCTGGTCACAGCCGGGTCGGACGGGTGGTGGACAGTGATCGATTGAAGACTTTTGCAACTATGGATCTGATTGAGAGGTGATCCCGAGCCTCATCCGGGGCGTTCCGCCGACCGCCGGAAAAACGGTGCTATCGATGTCTGTCCCGCCGGGTAACCTCTGCCTGAGATGCTCGATCACCACACCCACCGCACCCGCTGCGCCCCGGCTCCGGTCACCTCCGGCACCGGCCCGGCCCCGCAGCCGCAGGCGTCGCCGTCTGCGCCCCCGTTCCGCCCGTTCGGGCCCCAGCCCCACGGGACGCAGCAGTCCTACGGGAAGAAGAGGTGACGCGGATGAACACCGTCCCGCAGCGTTCCGACGACCAGCGGTCCGAGGAGCTCGGCCCGGCCGAGGCGTACGCGGCCTTCCGCCGCCGCGCCAAGGAGCAGGCCACCGCCCTCCACGGCTTCCAGCAGCTGTACGACTTCCCGCTGGACGAGTTCCAGATCGAGGCCTGCCGGGCCCTGGAGGCCGGCGAAGGGGTGCTGGTCGCCGCGCCCACCGGCTCCGGCAAGACCATCGTCGGCGAGTTCGCCGTGCACCTCGCCCTCCAGGGCGGGCGCAAGTGCTTCTACACCACACCGATCAAGGCCCTGTCGAACCAGAAGTTCGGCGACCTGGTCAGGCGCTACGGCGCCGACAAAGTCGGCCTGCTCACCGGTGACAACACCGTCAACGGGGACGCCCCGGTGGTCGTGATGACCACCGAGGTGCTGCGCAACATGCTCTACGCGGGCTCGCAGACCCTGAACGGCCTCGGCTACGTGGTGATGGACGAGGTGCACTACCTCGCCGACCGCATCCGCGGCGCGGTCTGGGAGGAGGTCATCATCCACCTCCCCGAGTCCGTCACGCTGGTCTCGCTCTCGGCGACGGTCTCCAACGCCGAGGAGTTCGGCGACTGGCTGGACACCGTGCGCGGCGGCACGAAGGTGATCGTCTCGGAGCACCGCCCGGTGCCGCTCTGGCAGCACGTGATGGCCGGCAACCGGATGTACGACCTGTTCGCCAACCCGGACCGCGACGGCCGCCCCAAGGACGCCCCGCGCAACCCGGCCAAGCTGGTCAACCCCGAGCTGGTGCGGCTCGCCCGCTCCGAGGTGGCGGTGAACCCGCGCGGCGACCGCTTCGCCAAGGGCCGCGGGCGCTCCATGCCGAACGGACGCCCCGGGCGGGTCTGGACCCCCAGCCGGGTCGACGTCATCGACCGGCTCGACGCCGAGGGCCTGCTCCCGGCGATCACCTTCATCTTCAGCCGGGCCGGCTGCGAGGCGGCCGTCCAGCAGTGCCTCGGCTCGGGCCTGCGGCTGAACAAGGACTCCGACCGCCACCGGGTCCGGGAGATCGTCGAGGAGCGCTGCGCCGACATCCCCGACGAGGACCTGCACGTCCTCGGCTACTTCGAGTGGCTGGACGGCCTGGAGCGCGGTATCGCCGCCCACCACGCCGGGATGCTGCCGCGCTTCAAGGAGGTGGTGGAGGAGCTCTTCGTGAAGGGCCTGGTCAAGGCCGTCTTCGCCACCGAGACGCTCGCGCTCGGCATCAACATGCCCGCCCGCTCGGTGGTCATGGAGAAGCTGGTCAAGTGGAACGGCGAGACCCACGCCGACATCACCCCCGGCGAGTACACCCAGCTCACCGGCCGGGCCGGCCGTCGCGGCATCGACATCGAGGGCCACGCGGTGGTGCTCTGGCAGCGCGGCCTCGACCCGGAGGCGCTGGCCGGCCTGGCCGGCACCCGCACCTATCCGCTGAAGTCCTCGTTCCGGCCGTCCTACAACATGGCCGTCAACCTGGTCTCCCAGTTCGGCCGGCACCGCTCGCGCGAGCTGCTGGAGACCTCCTTCGCGCAGTTCCAGGCGGACCGCTCGGTGGTCGGCATCGCCAAGCAGGTCCAGCGCAACGAGGAGGGCCTGGACGGCTACCGCGAGTCGATGACCTGCCACCTCGGTGACTTCGACGAGTACATGGGCCTGCGCCGGGAACTCAAGGACCGCGAGAACGACCTCGCCCGGGAGGGCAGCGGCCAGCGCCGGGCGGCCGCCGTAGAGGCGATCGAGCAGCTCAAGCCGGGCGACGTGATCCACGTGCCGACCGGCAAGTTCGCGGGCCTCGCCCTCGTCCTCGACCCGGGCCTGCCGCCGGTCAGCCGCTCGCCGCGCACCCACCGCCACCCCGACTACCAGGACGGGCCCCGTCCGGTGGTGCTCACCGCCGAGCGGCAGGTCAAGCGGCTCGCGATGATCGACTTCCCGCATCCGGTCGCCGCGATCGACCGGCTCAAGATCCCGAAGTCGTTCAACCCGCGCAGCCCCCAGTCCCGCCGGGATCTGGCCTCCGTGCTGCGGACCAAGGCCGGCCATCTGGAGCCCGAGCGGTTCCGCAAGGGCCGCGCGGCCGCCGCCGACGACCCGGAGATCACCCGGCTGCGCGCCGCCCTGCGCCAGCACCCCTGCCACGGGTGCGACCAGCGCGAGGACCACGCCCGCTGGGCCGAGCGCTACCACCGCCTGCACCGCGACACCGACCTGCTGGAGCGCAAGATGCGCTCCCGTACCCACACCATCGCCCGCACCTTCGACCGGGTCTGCGGGCTGCTCACCGACCTCGGCTACCTCCAGGGCGACACCGTCACCCCCGACGGCAAGCGCCTCGGCCGGCTCTACGGGGAGCTCGACCTGCTCGCCTCCGAGTGCATCCGCGAGGGCGTCTGGAAGGACCTCGCCGCCGCCGAACTGGCGGCCTGCGCCTCCGCGCTGGTCTACGAGGCCCGGCAGGCCGACGACGCGGCGGCCCCGCGCGTTCCGGAGGGCGCCGCGAAGGAGGCGCTGGGACGCATGGTCCGGATCTGGGGCCACCTCGACGCCCTGGAGGAGCAGCACCGGATCAACACCGCGGAGGGCGTCGGCCAGCGCGAGCCCGATCTCGGCTTCGCCTGGGTCGCCTACCGCTGGTCGCTGGGCCACAACCTGGACGCCGTCCTGCGCGACGCCGAGATGCCGGCCGGTGACTTCGTCCGCTGGACGAAGCAGCTGATCGACGTGCTCGGACAGATCCAGGACGCGGCGGGCGAGGACGCCCAACTGCGCGGCACGGCCCGCAAGGCCGTGGACAGCCTGCGGCGCGGCATCATCGCCTACTCCTCGGTGAGCTGACGGGCACCGCACCGGCGAACGACGGGCGGCCGGGACTGTTCGGTCCCGGCCGCCCGTCATGTTCGGACCTGCCCTGCCGCCCCCGCTGCTCCGTGCGGGCGGCGGCCCGTGGGGTCAGCCGCGCAGTGTCTCCAGCAGCCGCTCCAGCGAGCTGCCGAGGCCCCAGCGCACGGACAGCTCCTCCAACGTCATCGGGTCCAGCGGCTCCTTCGGAAGCACCGGGTCGAACGCCGGCAGCGGCGCGTCGGTGGCGACGCGGACGACGGTGGGGGCGACGTCCAGGTAGGCCGAGCCCTCGATGATGTTCTTCCGTCGGGCCGGGGTCAGGCGCGAGCGCAGGTCCAGCGCGGCCGCGCGGATCGCCGCCAGGTCGCCGTACTCGCCGATCAGCTGCGCGGCGGTCTTCTCGCCGATCCCCTTCACACCCGGCAGGCCGTCGCTCGGGTCCCCGCGCAGGGCGGCCATGTCCGCGTAGCGGTCCCCGCGCACGCCGTACTTCTCCAGCAGCAGCGCGTCGTCCGTGATCTGCAGGTTGCCCATGCCCTTCACCGGATAGAGCACCTGCACCGGCCGGGTGTCGTCCACCAGCTGGAAGAGGTCCCGGTCGCCGGTGACGATCTGCACCGGGCCGCTCGTCCGCGCGGTCAGTGTGCCGATCACGTCGTCCGCCTCGTAGCCGGGCGAGCCGACCCGGGCGATGCCGAGCGCGTCCAGCACCTGCTCGATCACCGGGACCTGCGGGGCCAGCGTGTCCGGGATCTCCTCCTCGCCCTCCGCACCGGCCTCGGCCAGCCGGTGGGTCTTGTAGGAGGGCACCAGATCCACCCGCCACTGCGGACGCCAGTCCGCGTCCATGCAGGCGACCAGCCGGTCGGGGCGGTGGTCGTGGACGAGCCGGGCGATGAAGTCCAGCAGCCCCCGGACGGCGTTCACCGGTTCGCCGGCGGGGGAGCGGAGCGAATCCGGCACGCCGTAGTAGGCCCGGAAGTACAGGCTGGCCGAGTCGAGCAGCATCAGTCGCGGTACGGTCACGCCTCCGATCATGCCGTACCGGACCGACAGTCGGCCGCCAGACGGCACCGGGCGCCCCGGGTGCTACGGGTGCTACGGGCGGTCAGCGGTCGGCGTCCTTCCCGTGCCACGGCTCGACGCCGGTCGTCACCGCGCCGCCGCCGGCGGCGGACTCCTCC
Organism: Kitasatospora sp. NBC_00315; assembly: GCF_041435095.1. NCBI lineage: Bacteria > Bacillati > Actinomycetota > Actinomycetes > Kitasatosporales > Streptomycetaceae > Kitasatospora > Kitasatospora sp. NBC_00315. The sequence continues at coordinate 6,696,215 of NZ_CP108025.1, forward strand.
ACCGCGAGCGCGATCAGGTGGTCCTGGCACGCCTCGGCCAGCGGGTACGGAGCGGGGCCCTCCTCCCGTGCCCAGGCCCCTGTCGCCGTCAGCAGGGTGGCGATGGCGATCTCCTCGTCCATCAGCCGCAGGCCGAGGAAGGGGTTGCGGTAGACCACGGCGCCGTCGAAGGTGATGTGCTCGGTGTCGTAGCCGTCCAGGTTGAGGTCGTAGCCGAGCTGCGAGCGCACCAGGGCCGACCTGGTGATGGTGCGCTCGCCCGCCAGCCGCACCACGGTGTCGTCGGCGATCTCGCCGTGGCTGCCGCGCACGACGATCCGGCGCAGGCGCAGCTGGTTGTGCCATTGGTTGTCGGTGAAGTCGTACAGGCCGGACGCACCCCCGAAGTCCAGCGTGGCGATCGTGGTGGCCGCCTCCCGGGGGGTGTCGTCGCCGGTCCAGCCGTCCCGGGTCAGCGGGTCGACCAGCGGGGCGCGGAAGCGGGACGCCGAGACCCGGACCGGGCCGAACCCCGCTCCGAGCAGGCCCCGGATCATCGCGACCGCGTGGTACATGTGGGTGGAGGAGACCTGGACGCCGGTGGGCCGGCCGATCACCCCGCGCTCGACCAGCGCGCGGCGGGCGGCGTGGCCCGGCATCAGCAGGTACTGCTCGGCCACCTGGACGAGCCCGCCGGGGCCGACCCGCTCCCACAGTCGCCGCAGCCCGTCCGCGTCCGGCGCCGGTGGGGTCTCGCTGAGGACCCGGACGCCGGCCTCGGCCAGCGCGGCGACCACCTCGGGGTTGGCGGACCACGGCACGCTGCTGATCACGAAGTCGGGACGCCGCGCGGCCACCAGCTCCCCGGGGGAGAGGTACGCCGGCACCTTCCACCGCCGGGCGGCCTCCTCGGCCGCCTCCGGACGCCGGACGACCGCGCCCACCAGGGTCAGCTGCTCGGGCAGCAGGGCCGCCAGCCGGACGAAGAACTCCGCGCGCCAGCCGCTGCCCGCGATGGCGAAGGTGGTGGGTGTGGTCGTCATGGCTGCATCGTCACAGCCGGCCGCCGCCGTGTCACCCCCGTCCGGGTGCCGGACCCCGCCCGGCGGGCGCGTGTGAGCGGACGCGTCGAAGCGGGCGATCGCGTGCCGGGCCGACCACGGGCCGGGTACGCGCGGGCCGGGTGGACGCGGGCAGGGTGGACGCGGGCCGGGTGGACGCGGCCGGCGCGCATGGCCGATCATGGCGCGATGTCGCTCCGTCCGTACGAGGCCGATCCGTTCGAGCGTTCCAGGGGCCGTCTGGAGGCCATCGCCTATCGGCTGCTGGGGTCGGCCGGTGACGCCGAGGACGCGGTGCAGGACACGTTTCTGCGCTGGCACGCGGCGGACCGGGAACGGATCGAGACGCCGGCGGCGTGGCTGACGAAGGTGCTCACCAACCTCTGCCTCAATCAGCTCACCTCGGCGCGGGCCAGGCGGGAGACCTACGTGGGGCAGTGGCTCCCGGAGCCGGTCCTGGCCGGGGACCGGATGCTCGGGCCGGCCGAGACCGCCGAGCAGCGCGAGTCGGTCTCCACGGCGATGCTCATCCTCATGGAGCGGCTGTCGCCCAACGAGCGCGCGGTGTACGTGCTGCGTGAGGCGTTCGGGTACGCGCACCGCGAGATCGCGGAGATCCTCGACCTCACCGAGTCCAACTGCCAGCAGATCCACCGGCGGGCCAAGCAGCACCTCTCCAGCGGCCGGGCCCGCACCGAGGTCGACGCGGCCGCCGCGCGCAAGGTCGTCGAGGGATTTCTCGCCGCGGCCCTCAGCGGCGAGACCGAACCGCTGATCCGGCTGCTCACCGACGACGCGGTGGGCGTGGCCGACGGCGGTGCGCGGGTCCGGGCCCGCAGGACCCCGGTCGTCGGTGCGCTCGGGGTCGCGCGCTACCTGCGCGGGCTGTTCCGGCCGGGCGCGGCCAAGCGGGCCGAGGCCGGTGGCCGGGCCGCCCTCCACGCCGCCGTCGTCAACGGCTCGCCCGCCGTGCTGGTCGCGGCCGGCGAGCGGATCCTCGCCGTCCTCTGCCTCGCCCCGACCCCCGAGGGCGTCGAGGCGGTCACCATCCAGGTCAACCCCGACAAGCTGGAGCGCATCACGCGCCGGTGGGCGGCCGCCGGCCCGCATCACCCCCTCGCGGAGATCTGGTGACCCACGTCACATCCCCTTCCCGTCAGGGATCGCGGGGCTGTCCGGTTCAGGAGGTGAATCCCACCGGACAGGAGCAAGCCATGAAGCACCGCATCGTCGTCCTCGGAGCCGGGTACGCCGGAGCCGTCGTCGCCGGCCGCCTCGCCAGGCGACTGCACCGCGACGACGTCGAGATCACCGTGGTCAACGCCGACCCCGACTTCGTCGAGCGGGTGCGTCTGCACCAGCTCGCGAGCGGGCAGGACCTGCCGCGTCGCCCGCTGCTCGACATCTACGCGGGCACCGGGGTGCTGGTCCGGCCGGCGCGGGTCACCGCGGTCGACGCGGACCGCCGGACCGTCGATCTCTTCGGCGAGCACGGCGCCGGGACCCTCGGCCACGACACCCTCGGCCACGACACCCTCGGCCACGACACCCTCGGCTACGACACCCTCGTGTACGCCCTCGGGAGCACCGCCGCCGACCACGGCGTCCCCGGTGTCGCCGAGTACGCCCACACCGTCGCCGGGAAGCCGGACGCGCTGCGACTGCGGGCGCGCCTGAGCGCGTTGGATCCGGGTGGGACCGTACTGGTCGTGGGCGGCGGGCTGACCGGTATCGAGACGGCCACCGAGATCGCCGAGGCCCGCCCCGACCTCCGGGTCGCCCTCGCCGCCCGCGGCGGCGTCGGCGACCGGCTCAGCGACAAGGCCCGGCACCACCTGCGCGTGGTTCTCGACCGGCTCGGCGTCACGGTCCACGAGCGGGCCGAGGTCACGAGCGTCGAGGCGGGCCGGGTGGTCACCGGCGCGGCCGGGGAGATCCCGGCCGACGTGACCGTGTGGACCGCGGGCTTCTCCGTGCACCCGATCGCGGCCGCCACCACGCTGGAGGTGTCCGACACCGGGCAGATCGTCGTCGACGCCACCATGCGGTCGGTCTCGCACCCCGAGGTGTACGCCGTCGGGGACGCCGCGCTCGCCGAAGGAGCGGGCGGGAGGCCGCTGCGGATGTCCTGCGCCACGGCGACCCCGATGGCGTGGCGGGCTGCCGACGCACTCGCCGCCCGGCTGACCGGTCGCAAGGTGCCCGAGACCGTGATCGGCTACACCGCCCAGTGCGTCAGCCTCGGACGCCGCGCCGGAATCCTCCAGCGGGTGACCCACGACGACCGGGTCACCCCGACCGTCGTCACGGGCCGGACCGGCGCCCGCATCAAGGAGCTCATCTGCGCGAGCGTGGCCTGGAACGTCTCCCACCCGACCATCATGCTGCCGAGCCGCCGCCGCCACCTCGTGGCAACCGCCGCCCCGGAGTCGCACCCCGTCACCCCGTCACCCGGTGACGCGGTGGCCGCGTCCGTCGGCTCTCCCCGCCCCTCGGAGGATCGCTCACGCGGCACGGCCTAGTGCTCGTGCGGCCCGCTGCGGTGGACCGGGCCGTGCGAGTCGCCGCAGCGGTCGTCGAGGACGGCCGGGCCGGCCGGGGTGATCTGCAGCAGCCCCTGGTCGTCGTCCTCGCCGAGATGGTCCACCTGCAGCGTGGCGTGGGTGATCCGGTACTCCTCGCGCAGCCGCCGCTGCAGGCCGCGCCGGACGGCGTGGCAGTCCCCGCCCGGGGTGACCAGGACGTGGGCGGAGAGCGCGGGCTGACCGGAGGTGATCTCCCAGATGTGCAGGTCGTGGACCTCCACCACCTGCTCGGTCGCGATCATCCGGTCCGCCACCGTGTCGGGATCGATCCCGGCCGGCGCGGCCTCCAGGAAGATCCGGCCGGAGTCGCGGACCAGCCCGACGCCCGCACGCAGCATCAGCGCCACCACCACCAGGGAGGCGATCGCGTCCGCCTGCAGGAAACCCGTGGTCAGCATGACCGCGCCGGCGACGGCGGTGGCGATGAAGGCGTACAGGTCGGTCAGTACGTGCTGGTAGGCACCCTCGACGTTCAGCGAGGTGCGGTTGGCCCTGGACATGCACCAGGCCGCCCCGATGTTGACCACGATCCCGACCAGGGCGGTGACCAGGACCAGCGAGCCGGTCACGTCCGGCGGGTCGATCAGCCGGGTGACCGCCTCGTACCCGAGCCAGGCGGAGAGCACCAGCAGGGTGACGCCGTTGGCCTGCGCGGAGAGGATCTCGGCCCGCTTCAGCCCGTAGGTGTACCCGCCCCTGGCCGGACGGGCCGCCAGCCGCATCGCGACCAGCGCGAGGACGATCGAGGCGGCGTCGGTGAGCATGTGGGCGGCGTCCGAGATCAGCGCCAGCGACTGCGCGGCGAAGCCCACCACGACCTCGCCGGCCATGAAGACCACGATCAACGCCAGCGCGCCGAGCAGCCACCGGCGGTCGGCGTCGGCGGCCACGCCGTGCGAGTGCCCGCCGGGGCCGTGGCCGCCGTGCCCGTGCCGGTCGTGCCCCTGCTCGTGCTGGCTGTGGTCGTGGCCGGCCATCGGGATCCTCTCGTGGACGCGCGGGGGCAGGGAGCGGCCGCCCCGCACCCGAAGTGAACCGCAGATCGGATGGAGATCCAAAGGCTGCACTGGTGACCGTTGTCGTTGCCGTCGAGCCGCTCCCACCGGTTTTCTCCACCCCTGCTGTTGGCCGTGATCGGATAGGGTCGCCCCGCCCCGGCACCGGGGCCGCTCACCCGGGCACCGGACGTCGGACTTCGGATGCCGGACTTCGGATGCCGGACGCCGGGTGAAGCGCGGCGGCACGCGGGGGAGCGATCGGCAGTGGAGCACAGCCCGGCGGTCCGGCTACGGACCATCGCCCTGGAGTGGGTGCGGATCGGCCTGATCGGTTTCGGAGGCCCGCCCGCCCACATCCTGTTGCTGCGCCGGCTCTGCGTCGAGCGGCGCCGGTGGATGAGCGAGGCGGAGTTCGAGGACGGCATCGCGGCCACCAACCTGCTGCCCGGCCCGGCCTCCACCCAACTGGCGATCTTCACGGCCTGGCGGCTTCGCGGCGCCGCCGGGGCACTGGTGGGCGGGATCGGGTTCATCGCGCCGGGGCTGGTGCTGATCCTCGCCCTCTCCGCGCTCTTCCTCGGCGGCGACCCACCGGTGTGGGTGCTCGGCGCGGCGGCCGGGGCCGGGGCGGTCGTGCCCGCCGTGGCCGTGCAGGCCGCGGCCGCGCTGGTGCCCGGCAGCCTCGGGCGGGCCGGCAAGGCGCGCGCGGGCCGGGTGCGCTGGGGCGCGTACGCCGTCGCGGGTGCGTCGGCCGCGCTGCTGGCCGGCCCCTGGCTGGTGCTCGTCCTGCTGGCGGCCGGCCTCACCGAGTCGGCCGTCCGGGCGCGTGGACGGGAGCGTGGACGGTGGCGCGGGCCGGGCGACGACGGGCCGGGCGGCCGGGCGGGCGCCCCGCCCCGGTCGGCTGTCGCGGCCGTGCTGCCCGTGGCGGGTGCGGTGGGCGGCCTCGGCGCGGTGGCATGGGTGGCGTTCAAGGTCGGCGCGCTCTCGTACGGGGGCGGCTTCGTGATCATCCCGCTGATGCGGTACGACGCGGTGCACCGCTTCCACTGGATGACGGACGGGCAGTTCCTGGACGCGGTGGCGCTCGGACAGGTCACCCCCGGCCCGGTGGTGCACACCGTCGCGGCGGTCGGCTACGCGGCCGCCGGGTTGGGCGGCGGGCTGCTGGCGGCGGCGGTCGCCTTCGGCCCGTCGTTCCTCTTCGTCCTGCTGGGCGGCCGCCACTTCGACCGGTTGCGGGCCGACGCCCGGGTCCAGGATTTTCTGACCGGCGCGGGGCCGGCCGTGACCGGCGCGATCGCCGGCTCGGCGGTCCCGCTGGCAGGCGCCCTGCAGTACGGCTGGCAGTGGGGCGTGCTGGCGGCGGCCCTGGCCCGGCTGCTCCCGGCCCGCCGGGGCGCGGTCGCGGCCCTGGTCGCCGCGGGCGGTCTCGGTGTGCTGGCGACCCTGGCCGGACTGCCGCCCGGCTGACGCCGGCAGGCCGCGGCGGCGGTCACCGCGCGGACGCCCCGCGAGCGTGAACCCCGGGACGATGATCCCCGCGAGCGCGAAGCCCGGAAGCGTGAACCCCGGGAGCGCGAAGCCCGGGAGCGTGAACCCCGGGAACGGACGCTCCGGCCGCGACCCGGGCCCCGCGCGGCGGCCGGGTGTCAGGTTCGCGCGGCGGCGCTCACGCCCGCCCGGGTCGGCGGGTCGAGCGGGGCCTCCACCGGCATCAGCGGCACCGTCCGGGCGGCGGTGGCGGCACGGACCAGGGCCTGCATCACCCGCAGGTCCTCGCCCTGCTCCGGGTGCCACTGCACGCCGAGGGTGAAACCGGTGCCCTCGATGCCCTCGATCGTCCCGTCCGGGGCCAGCGCGTTGACCCGCAGGCCCTCGCCCAGCCGGTCGACCGCCTGGTGGTGGAAGGTCGGGACGGTCAGCTCGGGCTCCGGCAGCAGACCGCCGAGCAGGGTGCCCGGCAGTGGCCGCACCACGTGGGTGCCGTACCGGCCGGGCGAACCCGCGTGCACGTCCGGCCGGACGACGTCCGGCAGGTGCTGCACCAGCGAGCCGCCGCACACCACGTTCATCAGCTGCATGCCGCGGCAGATGCCGAGCAGCGGCATGCCGCAGGCGAGCGCCGCCCGGACGAGGGCGGTCTCCCAGTGGTCGCGTTCGGGGGAGTCCGCCTCGGTCCGGGGGTGCGGGGACTGGCCGTAGTACGCCGGGTCCATGTCCGGGCCGCCGGAGATGACCAGCGCGTCCAGTCTGGCGAGCACCTCCGGCGCACGCTCCGGCGCGTCCGGCGGCAGCAGCAGGGCCACCCCGCCCGCGTCGCGGACGTACGCGGTGGTGCGCTCGGGCACCAGGGCCACCCGGCGCCCGCGCCAGTCACTCCAACTCACGTCGACCAGGTAGGTGCTGACGCCGATGAAAGGCCTGCGATCCATGGCCGGAATTGTCCACCCGGTCACCCTCCGTGTCCCGGCAATCACGTTCCTCGGCGCGCCACGCCTCCCGCGCTCCCCGGTGCGGCCCCGGCCAGGCCGTACGGTTTCGCACAGACGCCCCGGCTTCGCCCGGACCGCCCGGCCTCGCCCGGTACACCCCCCGGCGCGGACGCGCGGATACCGGCACCGCCGGCGCCGGCGTCCCGACGCGTACCCCCGGTGACGCGTACCCCCAGCGAGGAGCAGGAGCCCCGATGGCCGACAGCCCGGCGACCAAGGCCCCCGTGGACCTGAGCCCGGTCTGCCGCCGACTGGTCGGCCGCACGGCGGTGATCACCGGAGCGGGCGGCGGGACCGGCCTGGCCGTCGCCCGCAGGCTGGCCGCCGAGGGCGCGCGGGTGGTCTGCGCCGACCTCGACGAGAAGGCCGGCCGTGCGGCGGCCCGAGCGGTCGGCGGCCTGTTCGTGCACACCGACGTCCGGGACCCGGCCATGGTCGAGGCGTTGTTCGACGAGGCGTACGAGACCTGCGGCAGCGTCGACGTGGCGGTCAACCACGTCACGCTGCCGCCGCCGGCGCACGAGGCCGGCGGCGCCCCCGCCGACGGCCCGGCCGCCTGGCACCGGGTGCAGGAGGCCACGCTCACCGCCGTCCACCTCTGCTGCTGGGCGGCCCTGCCGTACATGCGCCGGCACGGGCGCGGCTCGATCGTCAACACCGTCGGCTTCGTCGCGCGGACGGAGGTGGCCGCCGCGCAGATCGCGTACGCCGCCGCCCGGGGCGGGGTGCTGGCGATGTCGCGGGAGCTGGGGGTGCAGTTCGCCCGGGAGGGCATCCGCGTCAACGCGCTCTCGCCCGGGCCGGTCGGTGCCCCGGCGTCCGGCGGCCTCCCGGCGGTCGACCCGGCCGCCGACGCCCGCCGACCCGGCTGGATCCCGCTGGGCAGGCTCGCGGCGCCGGAGGAGATCGCGGCCGCGGCCGCCTTCCTGGCCAGCGACGACGCGTCCTTCGTGACCGCCGGCGAATTCCTGGTGGACGGCGGGATCTCGGGCGCCGCACTGACCGCGCGGTAGCCGCCGGGCGCGCTTCGCGACGGTGGCCCGGCCGGGGCGGACGGCGGTCGTTCGGCCCGCTCCGCGAAGCCGGGCGGCAGGGCTCCCGGGCCGTTTTCCGGGCCGGTGCGGGCACTTGTCACGGCTTCTCACCGTAATCTCATCCAGAATCGCCGAATTGGCCGCCCTGCTGATATCGCGCTTATCCGCGGCCGTTTAGATTCATGGTCGTGAGCGAGCAGATTCCCGCCGGGTGGTACCCGGATCCGCAGGACACCACCACGGACCCCCGGCCGGAGCGCTGGTGGGACGGCAAGGGCTGGACGGCCGGTACCCGGCCGGCGCCCTCGGACGCACCGTCGTCCGAGACCACGCCGGAGTCCGAGGCCACGACGGGACCGGCCGCCGGCTCCGGCACCGAGGACGACACCCGGGTGCTGGAGGGCCAGGTGCTGCAGGACGGCGCCGCGGTCCGCTACCCCGAGCTGCCGCCGCCGATCGGGGCACCGGCGAAGGCGAAGCGTTCCTTCCGCAAGCCCCCCCGGCCGGTGCTCGTCGCGGCGGCGGTCGCGGCGCTGCTCGGGTTGGCGGTGGGCTCGGGCATCACCTATCTGGCGATGGACGGCCGGTCGGACACCCAGGCCTCCCGCAACAGCCGGCCGAAGCTTCAGTACAACGGGGAGAACGGCCCGTGGGGCGGGCTGCCCGGACTGAACGGCCAGAACGGTCAGAACGGGAGGGGCAACAACGGTCAGAACGGCCAGGGCGGCAGCGGGAACAACGGCCTGGGGGGCCAGGGGAACAACGGCCAGGGGAACAACGGCCAGGGGAACAACGGCCAGGGCGGCAACGGCGGTGGCAGCGGCAACGGCCAGGGCGGCCAGGGTGGCGGCAACAACGGCTCGAACGACGGCGCCTCCGCCGGTGTGGCGGCCGACCTGGTCAACCGGATCACCCTGCCCGTTCCGTCCGGCTGGACCGGCGGTACGACGAACGACGGGTACGCCGCGCTGAGCATCGGCACGTACACCTGCGCCGGTTCGGCGGGCGGCAGCTGCTCGCTCGCCGGTGCGAGCACCGGGTCGGTGACCGGGACGGACGCGCAGGCCGCCGCCAAGACCGACATCGTCCAGGCGGCCAAGGAGTCCTACGGGGACAGCTCCTCCCACGAGGAGCTGAAGTCGGAGGCGGTCAAGGTGGACGGGCGCGACGGCTACCTCGTCCGCTGGAAGGTCAAGGCCACCCAGGGCAGCGACGGATACGTCGAGACGGTGGTCTTCCCGAGCGCCGACGGCAAGGCACTGACCACGATCCACTTCGGGTTCGACGTCGATCCCAAGGCGCCCGACGTGTCCGTGATGGACACCATCGTCAAGGGCGTCGTCGACTACACCGGCCAGGGTCGGCCCGGCGCCGGCGCGCCGGGCACCACCACCTGACGGACACCCGGGGCCCGTCCGGTGGTGAACGGCGTGAACGGCGCCGGGGGCGGACGGGAACGGGTGCGTCGTCGGCGGCGGCCGGTACGCCCCACCGGGACACGGTGGGGCGGACCGGCCGTTCGCGTTGCCGCTGTCAGGCCGCGCGGCGAGCGTCGGCGCGACGGCGCCGCAGCACCATCACGCCCCACCCGGTGCTGATCGCCGCGGCGCCGCCCAGCATCAGCGGGCCGGCCGGGGAGCCGCCGCCGACGGCGGCGGCCCGGCTCTGCACGGCCGGGGCGTCGGGGGCGGTGCTCCCGCCGTGTCCGTGGTGGCTCACCGTGGACTTCGAGGCGGCGGCGGCGATCTGCTCCTCCGTGGGAGCCACCGCCGCGACCGCGGCCGCCGGCGGCTTCGCCGCGGTGGCACCGAAGTCCACGTCGGAGCAGCTGTAGAAGGCCTCGGGGCTGTCACTGCGCTGCCAGGTCATGTAGAGCAGCTGGCGGCCGGTGCGCTGCGGCAGGGTGCCGGCGAAGTTGTAGTAGCCGTCGGTCGCCGTCCGGGTGACCTGCGTCTGGGCGACCGGCGTCGGGTCCAGGTCGGACCACTTCAGCGGCTGGGTGGGGTCGTAGCCCACCTTGGTGATGTAGACGGTCATCAGGCCGACGTGCGCGGCGGTGACCCGGAACTTGAACGCGTAGGGGCCGGCCGCGACCGCGGTGGCCGGCCAGTCGGTGCGCGCCATGTCGAGCGCCTTGTACTTGTCGCGGTTGGCCGAGCACAGCTTGCCGTCCGGGATCAACGCCTGGTGCTGGCCGTTGGCGTTGGCGATGTTGACCTCGTTCCAGTCGTAGAGCGGCTGGGTGCCGCTCATCGCGACGAGGTCCTTGCACACCTGGGACTGGGGGTGCTCGGGGCCCTCGGCGAAACACGCCGCGACCCGGCTGACCGGGTTGGACATCGAGCCGTGCGCGCTCGCGGTGCCCGCCGCCGAGAGGGCCGTGAGCAGGACGGTGGATGCGACGACGCCGAGCGTGAGGGCTCTGCGGTGGAGTGACATGGGGACTCCTTGACGGTGTGCGTCGGGGTCGAACGGTGTGGGGGGCGGGCACGTCTGCCCGCGGTCGCGACCCCGGCGAGCGTATGATTGGTCTGGACCACGAGGCAAGAGCCCGTTCCCGTACAGTTCCTGACGGACCATCGCCGTCCCGGCCGCTCCCGGCTGCTCCCGTGAGCTCGCCCGTCCGTCCGCCCGGGCCTGCCGCCCGGGCCCCGGTGGCGACCGCCGACGGGCCGGCCGGTCGGCCGTCCCATGCCTCCGACGACAGTCGGGTTTCTGCCCAAGTTCCGTGCAGGCCAGTCTGGTTGGGGTGCACCGAGGTCGGTCCGGCGGCTCGTCGCCGGCCGGACTCCGGAGCGGGCCGGCCGTCCCGCTCCGGGCTCACGCCGGTCCTGGGCGACCGCCCGGTCGGGCGGCGCGGCGCTCGCACCGGGCTCGCACGCCCCGCCGCTCCCGCCCCCGGCCGGATCGACTTGAGGAAGTGTTAAGGGGCGGCTGAGCGTCCCTTCAGATCACCGGGGCCCGGTCTGTACGGCGGCGAGCGCACCTCCCGCCGCCCGGGCCCGTCCGGCGCGGCGCAGGCGCCCGGGCCCCGTGTCCGGCCACGCCGTACGGGGACTGCGCGGTGGAACAGCGGGGCCGGGGCGAGCGGCGGTTGGGACGACGGCTCAGAGAAAGGTCTTCCCCTCGCCGCGGTAGGTGGGCGCGCTGCGCACCACCCGGTCGCCCTCGACGAGGTGCAGCTCGGCGAACCGCTCGCACAGCTCCCCGGCCTTGGCGTGCCGGAACCAGACCCGGTCGCCGATCAGCAGGTCGTCGGCGGCCGAACCGAGCAGCGGCGTCTGCACCTCGCCGGCGCCCTCCATCGGGTCGTAGCGCAGACCGGTCGGCAGGTACGGCACGGGGGAGCGGTCCGCGCCCGCGGCGCCGGAGGCGGGGTAGCCGCCGCCGAGCACCGTCACCACGCCCACTCCGGGCCGGCGCACCACGGGCTGGGCGAACAGCGCCGCCGGACGCCCCTGGAAGGAGCGGTAGTTGTCGAACAGGCGTGGCACGTACAGGCCGGAGCCCGCCGCCACCTCGGTCACCGCCCGCTCGGCGACGGTCGACTCCACACTGCCGGTGCCGCCCCCGTTGACGAATTCGAGGTCGGCGACCTGCCGCAGCCGGCGCACCACCGCGGCCCGGCGCCCGGACAACTCGGTACGGGCCCTGGCCTGCATCAGCCGGACCATCCGCGACCGCAGCGGCCGGCCCGCGAGGCTGTCGCCCACGCCCGCGATGTGCCCCTCGTACGCCATCAGCCCGACCACCCGGAAGCCCGGTCGGCGCTGGACCAGTTCGGCGAGCGCCGCCAGATCCTCGGGGGTGCGCAGCGGCGAGCGCCGGGCGCCGACCCGGACCCGCCCGCCGAGCAGCTGCAGCGAGGTGTCCAGCTCCAGGCAGACCCGGACCTCCTCGCCGCCGCCGCGGGCCCGGTCGATCAGGTCCAGCTGCGCGGGGTCGTCCACCAGGACGGTGACCGTGTTCGCGAGCGCGGCGTCGGCGGTCAGCTCCGCGTAGCCCGCCCGGTCGGCGGAGGGGTAGGCGAGCAGGATGTCCTCGAAGCCGGCCTGGGCCAGCCAGAGCGACTCCTCCAGGGTGAAGCTCATGATCCCGGCGAACCCGTCGCGGGCCAGCACCCGCTCCAGCAGGGCCCGGCAGCGCACCGACTTGCTCGCGACCCGGATCGGCTTGCCGGCGGCGCGCCGCACCAGATCGTCGGCGTTGGCGTCGAACGCGGCCAGGTCGACGATCGCCAGCGGGGCTTCCAGGTGCGCCGTCGCCCGGTCGTAGCGGGCGCGGTCGGCGCCGGGCGAGACCTGCGCGGGGGCGCCGGCGGCGGGCTGGGCGGTACGGGCGGGGGCGAGGGGCTTGGCCATGGCCGCAGACTGCCACACCGGCGCTACCGGTGGGTAGGGCCAAGGGCCCGTCAATCCGTGGCCGCGGCGGTCAGCGCGTCCACCGCGGCCACCGCCACGGATTCCACCAGGGAGATGCCGCCCTGCTCGGTGCCGTTCCCGTCCGAGAGCACCGCGACCAGGACGTCCCGGCCGTCGTGGGTGACCCGGCCGATGCTGTTGATCACCCAGAGGCCGTCCGCGCTGCGCGACAGCCAGCCGTTCTTGAGCATCCAGTGAGCGTCGGAGGAGCCGTCGCCGGAGTCCGCGGCGGACACCCCCCAGTCCTGGTCGGTGGATATCCGCCCCATCAGCTTCTGGGCGTAGGCCCGGGAGTCGGCGTCCAGCGGCGAGTCGTCCTCGAAGATGACCCGCAGCAGGCGCAGCTGGTCGGCCGCCGTGGTGGTGGTCAGCCCCCAGTACCCGTTGCGGCCCGCCGTCGTGGCGGTCAGCCCGAAGGCCCGGTTCGCCGCGTCCAGTCCGTCCGCCCCGCCGACCGCGTCGAAGAGCGCGCCCGCGGCGTCGTTGTCGCTCTGCTCGATCATCGCGACCGCCTCGGTCCGCTGCGTCGCGGTGAGGTCGGAGCCGGACTGCCGGAGCAGGGCCGCCAGGATGTCGGCCTTGACGATGCTGGCGGTGGCGAACGCGTGGCCGCTCCCGCCCGAGTCGGCGCCGACGCCGGAGGCGAGATCCAGCACCGCCACCGACACCTCGCCCCCGGCGTCGGCGCCGGCGGTCGCCAGGGCCCGGGCGACGGCCTGCGTGGCACGGGCCTGAGCGGCGGCCGCGGCGTCGACGGTCGCGGTGGCGGACGGCACGGCGGTCGGTGTCGCGCTCGGCCCGTCCGTGGCGGTGGCCCCGGGCTCCGGGTCCGCCGTACCGGTCGCGGCGGCGCCGTCGCTCGCCGCGACCGGTACGGTGGACGGCCGCCCGGAGATCAGGTGCACGCCGCCGAGGCCGAGCAGCAGCGCCGCGGCGACCGCCGGCAGCAGGGCGGACGTGACCGTCCGCGGGGGCGTGCGCTTCTTCCGGTGGACCCGGCGGCTGGATGTCATGCCGGCATGCTGCGCCCCGTCCCTTGGGCGGCCGTGAGAGTCGGCTCAGTGCCTTCTGAGAGTGGGTGCCCCGTGGTGGCATAGGCTCGCGGGGTGGACCGCAAGAACATTCCGAACCCAGGATTCGCCGCCGACGACGGCGCCCCCGATCCCGCCCTGACCGCGGCGCTTGAGCGCTGGTCGCGGGATCCGGCCGCCGAGCCGGAGGTGCTGGCCGCGCTGCTGCCGAGCCGGCTGATGGTCCCGATCGTGGCGCTGCTCGGTGAGGTCGAGACCGATGAGAACGGTCTGCGGCACGAGAAGACCAGCGACATGGCCGTCCCCGTGATCGAGGCCGCCGACGGCCGGCGGGCACTGCCCGCGTTCACCTCGCTGGAGAGCCTGGCCCGCTGGCGCGCCGACGCCCGGCCGGCCCCGGTCGCGGCTCCGCAGGCCGTCCTCGCCGCCTACTCGGAGCGGGCCGACACCCTGCTCCTCGACCCCGCGGGGCCGGTCACCTATCAGCTCACCGGCGCCCGGATGCGGGCCGTCGCGGAGACCCGGGAGTACCTGCCGCCCGTCCGCGATCCCGAGGTGCGGGAGGCGGTGCGGCGGGTGCTGGCGGCCGAGCCGGCGGTGGCGGCGGGGTACCTGCGCTCCGGCGGCGGCGCGGACGGCACGCTCGCGCTGGTGCTGGACCAGGACGCGGCCGACGGCGACGTACGCGCCGTGGCGGACCGGTTGGCGGCCGCGCTGGTCGGCGACCCGGTGCTGAGGGTCCGGCTCGACCGGGGTCTTGAGCTGGCGCTGCTGCGCACCGAACTCGCCCGGGAGCCGTTCTACCGCCGCTGAGCCGGTCCCGCCGGACCGGTGCGGCCGCCCGCCGGGCCCGGCCCGCACTGCCGGTGCCCCCGTTCGGTCCGGACGCGCCGGTGCCCCCGGAGCCGTCAGGGCTCGCGGGGGCACGCGGCGCGCCGGTCGGGTCTCAGGAGTAGACGGGCCCGGTGAACTTCTCGCCGGGGCCGGTGCCGGGGGCGTCCGGGACGAGCGAGGCCTCGCGGAAGGCGAGCTGGAGCGACTTGAGGCCGTCCCGCAGCGGGGCCGCGTGGAAGTTGCTGATCTCGGGGGCGCCCGCGGTGACCAGGCCGGCCAGGGCGGTGATCAGCTTGCGGGCCTCGTCGAGATCCTTGTCGGCGGCGCCGCCCTCGGCCAGGCCGCACTTGACGGCGGCCGCGCTCATCAGGTGCACCGCCACCGTGGTGATCACCTCGACGGCCGGGACCTCCGCGATGTCACGGGTGAGGTCGTCGAAGCCGATCTCCCCGTCGTCCGCGGAGCTGTTGCTGTCGGTGGGCTCGCTGCTCAAGGGGACTCACTCCGTCGTGCCGGTGTACGTACACAGGGAGCGTACAAGGGGGCGTGCGGGCGCCGCGAAGGGCGGCCCGTCGGCGGGCGGGAGCCGGAATACCACTGGGCGGGCAAACGCTGTATGATTCGAGACTGACCGGCCAGGAACCCGCAAGGGCCCCGGCCAGCAAGTGGAGGCTCCACCCAGGAGGCCCTAGAGGGCAACCGCGAAAGTCTCCCACCTGATCGACCTCGCGGTCGACGGGTCCCGGTCCGCGACGGTGGCCGCAAGGCTTCCAGTCGCCAGCAGCGTCCCTCACCAGGACGCCGCCCCCGGATGTGTGGAGCCCCGCTGGCACCGAGCGGGGCTTTTTTCGTGTCGCGGTGCGTGCAGCCAACGAGCAAGTGGGCAGCGCAGCACGAATGAAGCCCCGCCCAGTGGTCGAGTCCACTACGTGCGACCGCCGCCCGACGGCCGCATCGAAGAAGGTGCAACCCGAGGAGGCCCCATCAGCACCGAGCCCCGCATCAACGACCGGATTCGCGTCCCCGAGGTGCGACTCGTCGGTCCCAGCGGCGAGCAGGTCGGCATCGTGCCGCTTGCCAAGGCGCTGGAGCTCGCACAGGAGTACGACCTCGACCTGGTCGAGGTCGCGGCGACCGCCCGGCCGCCGGTGTGCAAGCTCATGGACTACGGCAAGTTCAAGTACGAGTCGGCCCTGAAGGCCCGTGAGGCGCGCAAGAACCAGGCGCACACGGTCATCAAGGAGATGAAGCTCCGGCCGAAGATCGACCCGCACGACTATGACACCAAGAAGGGTCACGTCGTCCGGTTCCTCAAGCAGGGCGACAAGGTCAAGATCACGATCATGTTCCGCGGTCGTGAGCAGTCCAGGCCCGAGCTGGGCTTCCGACTGCTGCAGCGGCTGGCGAACGACGTCCAGGACCTGGGCTTCGTGGAGTCCTCGGCCAAGCAGGACGGCCGAAACATGATCATGGTGCTTGGCCCGCACAAGAAGAAGACCGAGGCGATGGCCGAGGCCCGCGTGATCGCGGACGCCCGCAAGGCCGAGCGTCAGGGCCGTACCACCGGCCCCGACACCGCCGCGGACGACGACGCAGCGCTTGAGGCCGAGAACGCCGCAGCCGAGGCGGAGGCCGATGACGCCGACGCCGCCGAGGCCACGGACGAGACCGACACCGAGGTCGAGGTCGAGCAGCCGACCGAGGTCGCCCAGGACGCCTGAGCCGCAGGGCTCGGGCTGTTCGGGAGACCGGTCACCCAGGTGATGGGGCATCCGCCCCGCCACCACACATGAACCCAGTACCTGCCCGCGCGGGACCACCGCGCGGGCAGGGCCGGGACCGACGAGGAGAGACGGCGACATGCCGAAGCAAAAGACGCACAGCGGCGCCAGCAAGCGCTTCAAGATCAGCGGCTCCGGGAAGGTCCTGCGCGAGCGCGCCGGCCGTCGCCACCTGCTTGAGCACAAGCCCTCGACCCTGACCCGCAAGCTCGCCGGCACGGTCGTGGTCGCTCCGGCCGATGTCAAGAAGGTCAAGAAGCTTCTCGGCAAGTGATCGCCCTCCCGCGGCCACGCTGCGGGATCAGCTGATCCTTCCCGACCCATTCGATTGACGGACCACGTGAAGTAGTCCGTGGTCCAAGCCAAGGAGTAATGAAGTGGCACGCGTCAAGCGGGCAGTAAACGCCCACAAGAAGCGCCGGGTCATCCTCGAGCGGGCCAGCGGTTACCGCGGCCAGCGGTCGCGCCTGTACCGCAAGGCCAAGGAGCAGGTCACCCACTCGCTCGTCTACAACTACAACGACCGCAAGAAGCGCAAGGGCGACTTCCGTCAGCTCTGGATCCAGCGCATCAACGCTGCGGCCCGTGCCAACGGCGTCACCTACAACCGCTTCGTGCAGGGTCTGAAGGCCGCCAACGTCGAGATCGACCGCAAGATGCTGGCCGACCTCGCCGTCAACGACCCGGCCGTCTTCGCGTCGCTCGTCGAGGTGGCCCAGAAGGCGCTGCCGACCGACGTCAACGCCCCCCGGGTCGCCGCCGACGCCGCCTGACCTTCCGAGGTCGGGTGCCCCGGCACCGCGTAGCCCAGTGATCGGACCCGCAGGCACTCCAACCTGCGGGTCCGATCGCGTTCGACCGCCGGTCGCACCCCGGGCCCCGCTCCCCCCGCCCCCGGTCGGGGGCCCGCCCGCCGAAGGCCGGCGGGGAGGAACGGGGCCGATCGCATCCTCACCGGCCAGCCTCCAACGGCACCGCCCCAGAGACGAGACCATGCAGAGCACCGACACCCCCCTGCTGACCTCCCTGCGCTCGCCCCGCGTCGTCGCCGCCCGCAGGCTGGCCAAGCGCAACCAGCGCACCAAGGAGCGCCGCTTCCTCGCCGAGGGCCCGCAGGCCGTCCGGGAGGCCGTCGCGTACGGGCAGCTGCCGGGCACGTCCGAGCACGCCGTGGTCGAGGTCTACCTCACCCAGGAGGCCGCCGAGCGGCACGCCGACATCGTGGCGGCCGCCCTCGCGGAGGGCCTGCCGGTGCTCACCGCCACCGACGAGGTCATCGCGGACATCTGCGACACCGTCACCCCGCAGGGCATCGTCGCGCTCTGCCGCTTCATCGACACCCCCTTCGAGGACGTCCTGCGGGCGGGCCCCCGACTGGTCGCCGTGCTCGCGCACGTCCGCGACCCCGGCAACGCCGGTACGGTGCTGCGCACCGCCGACGCGGCCGGCGCGGACGCCGTGGTGCTCACCGACGCCTCCGTGGACCTGTACAACCCGAAGGCCGTACGGGCCTCCGTGGGCAGTTTGTTCCACCTCCCGGTCGCCGTCGGCGTGCCGGTCGAGGAGGCCGTCGCGCGACTGCGCGAGGCCGGTGTCCGGGTGCTGGCCGCCGACGGCGCGGGGGAGCGCGACCTCGACCAGGAGCTCGACGAGGGCACGCTCGGCGCGCCCGGCGCATGGGTGTTCGGCAACGAGGCATGGGGCCTGCCGGAGGAGACCCGCGCACTCGCCGACGAGGTGGTGCGCGTGCCCATCCACGGGCACGCCGAGAGCCTCAATCTCGCCACGGCCGCCGCCGTCTGCCTCTATGCGTCGGCCCGGGCCCAGCGCTCGCCGGGAGGGTGTCGCGCACAGGGGTAGCCACGCTAGGGTCGACTCCGGTGGGGGAAAGTACACGGTGGGTAATCGGGGAGGAAACCCATGGCCGGCAACGGGGCAGAGCTGAACCCGGACGACCTGCCCGACGGCCTGGTGATCGCCGACGCCGCCGGCCTCGTGGTCTGCTTCAACAGCGCCGCGGCCCGCCTCACCGGGATCCGGCCCGGCGCCGTCCTCGGCAGCCCGCTGGCCGCCGCCCTCCCGCTGGAGGACCTGGACGGCCGCCGCTGGTGGCAGTTGACCGATCCGTACGGCGGCCTGGCCACCCGCACCGGCCAGCCGGAGCGCAACCTGCTGCTGCCCGGCGGCCGCGAGGTGCTGGTATCCGCCCGCTACGTGCGCGCGGCGCCCTGCGGGCCGCCCGAGCGGGTGGTGATCGCGCTGCGCGGCACCGAGGCCCGCCGGCGCACCGAGCGCAGCCACGCCGAACTGATCGCCACCGTCGCGCACGAGCTGCGCTCCCCGCTGACCAGCGTCAAGGGCTTCACCGCCACGCTGCTGGCCAAGTGGGAGCGCTTCACCGACGGGCAGAAGCGGCTCATGCTGGAGACCGTCGACGCGGACGCCGACCGGGTCACCCGGCTGATCGCCGAGCTGCTGGACATCTCCCGGATCGACGCCGGCCGCCTGGAGCTGCGCAAGCAGGTGGTCGACCTCGCGGCCGCCGTGCGCCGGCACGTGGAGGGCAAGGTCGCGGCGGGCATCCCCGAGGACCGCTTCGACATCCGGATCAGCGGCCCGCTCACCCAGCTCTGGGCCGACCCCGACAAGGTCGACCAGGTGCTCGGGAACCTGCTGGAAAATGCGGTGCGGCACGGCGAGGGAACTGTCACGATCGAGGTGGCACCGGCCAAGGAGGTCGTCGAGGCACCCGTCTGGGAGCGCCCCGGCACCCCGCCCCGCGTCCTGGAAGGCACAGCGATCACCGTGAGCGACGAAGGCGGAGGCATCCCCGAGGAGTCGATTCCGCGCGTCTTCACCCGCTTCTGGCGCGGCAGCAAGCGTGGCGGCACGGGCCTGGGCCTCTACATCGTGAAGGGCATCGTCGAGGCCCACGGCGGCTCGATCCGCGTCGACCGCGCGCCCGGCGGCGGCGCCCGGTTCCGATTCATCCTGCCCGCCGCGGTGCCCGACTTCATGCTCTGAAGCGGCCACACCGGCGGGCCACCCCCGCCCCGGCACCCCCGGTGCCCCCGGCACCCCGCGAGGGGGCCGAAGAGGCGCGCCGGTGCCGAGAGGGAGAAGGGCCGAGGTCCGACGTCAGGAGGACCGCAGTGCCCGCCGACCGTCGGCGCCGGACGCGAGCGCCCCGGAGGCGAGCCGAGCCCTTCAGAGGGGCGACTACACTCGACCATTGGCGTCGTTGACACGACCGGCGCGGCCGAGCCGCGGACAACCCGTCCTCCACCTGCGGAGACGGCTGCCCGCGCCCCCGCCACGCCGGTCGTACCGCAACGGCGGTCAGCCCCACACCTGAGCACGGACGAGCAGGAGCACGGGAAAGATAGAGATGTCGGCACCCAATAAGTCGTATGACCCGGTAGAGGTAGAGGCATTGAAGCCCGAAGAGGTCGAGCGTGCCCGCGACGAGGCCCTCGGCGCCTTCGCCGCGGCCGGCAGCCTCGACGAGCTCAAGCAGGCCAAGGTCGCCCACACCGGCGACCGCTCCGCGCTGTCCCTCGCCAACCGCGAGATCGGCGCCCTCCCGCCGCACGCGAAGGCCGCGGCGGGCAAGCTGATCGGCCAGGCCCGCGGTGCCGTCAACCAGGCGCTGGCCAAGCGGCAGACCGAGCTGGAGGCGGAACGCGACGCCCGCGTGCTGGTCGAGGAGGCGGTGGACGTCACGCTGCCGTACGACCGCGCCCCGCGCGGTGCCCGGCACCCGCTGACCACCCTCGCGGAGCGCATCGAGGACACCTTCGTCGCGATGGGCTACGAGGTCGCCGAGGGCCCCGAGGTCGAGGCCGAGTGGCTCAACTTCGACGCCCTCAACCTCGGGCCGGACCACCCGGCCCGTTCGATGCAGGACACCTTCTTCGTCCAGGCCCCGGACGGCTCCGCCGACTCCGGCGTGGTGCTGCGCACCCAGACCTCCCCGGTCCAGATCCGCAGCATGCTCGATCGCGAGCCGCCGGTCTACGTGATCTGCCCCGGCCGGGTCTACCGGACCGACGAGCTGGACGCCACCCACACCCCGGTCTTCCGGCAGCTGGAGGGCCTGGCGGTGGACGAGGGCATCACCTTCGCCGACCTCAAGGGCACCCTGGAGCTGCTGGTCTCCAAGCTGATCGGCGACGGCCTGGAGCTGCGCTGGCGGCCCTCGTACTTCCCGTTCACCGAGCCGGGCGCCGAGATCGACCTGCAGTGCTTCGTCTGCCGCGGCGAGAGCATCGGCAACCCGGACAAGCCCTGCCGCACCTGCTCCTCCGAGGGCTGGATCGAACTGGGCGGCTGCGGAGTGGTCAACCCCCGCGTGCTGATCGCGGCCGGTGTCGACCCCGACCGCTACAGCGGATTCGCCTTCGGCCTCGGCCTGGAGCGAATTCTGATGAACCGCCACAGCGTCGCCGACATGCGCGACATGGTCGAGGGTGACGTCCGTTTCACCCTCCCGTTCGGGATGGAGATCTGATGCGCGTCCCGCTTTCCTGGCTGCGTGAGTACGTCGACCTGCCGGCCGGCGAGACCGGCCGCGACGTGGCGGCCCGGCTGGTCCGCGCCGGCCTCGAGGTCGAGACCGTCGAGCAGCTCAACGCCGACCTCAAGGGCCCGCTGGTGGTCGGCCAGGTGCTCTCCATCGAGGAGCTGTCCGGCTTCAAGAAGCCGATCCGGCACTGCTTCGTCAACGTGGGCGACGCCAACGGCACCGGCGAGCCGCAGGAGATCGTCTGCGGTGCGACCAACTTCGCCGTCGGCGACAAGGTGGTCGTGGTCCTCCCGGGCGCGGTGCTGCCCGGCCCGTTCCCGATCGCCGCGCGGCAGACCTACGGCCACACCTCGGCCGGCATGATCTGCTCCGCCCGCGAGCTCGGCATGGGTGACGACCACAACGGCATCATCGTGCTCCCGCCGGAGTACGAGCCCGGCACCGACGCGGTCGAGCTGCTCCAGCTCGTCGACGAGGTGCTGGACATCGCCGTCACCCCGGACCGCGGCTACTGCCTCTCCATGCGCGGCGTCGCCCGTGAGGCCGCCGCCGCGTACGGGCTGCCGCTGGCCGACCCGGCGCTGCTGGACGTGCCCCCGGCCAACAGCTACGGCTACCTGGTCAAGGTCGCCGACCCGGTGGGCTGCGACCGCTTCGTGGCCCGTACGGTGACCGGCCTCGACCCGGCCGCCAAGTCGCCGATCTGGCTGCAGCGCCGTCTGCAGAAGTCCGGGGTCCGCCCGATCTCGCTGACCGTCGACATCACCAACTACGTGATGCTGGAGGTCGGCCAGCCGCTGCACGCCTACGACCGCGGGCGGGTCGACGGCCCGATCCAGGTCCGCCGGGCCGAGGAGGGCGAGCTGCTCACCACCCTCGACGGGGTCAAGCGCAAGCTGTCCGCCGAGGACCTGCTGATCTGCGACAACTCCGGCCCGATCGGGCTGGCCGGCGTGATGGGCGGCGCCAGCACGGAGATCGCCGACCCGGTGACCGACCCGGCGACCGGCCAGGTCACCGGCTCGACCGAGGTGATCATCGAGGCGGCGCACTTCGACGCCGTCGCGATCGCCCGCACGGCCAAGCGCCACAAGCTGCCCTCGGAGGCGTCCAAGCGCTTCGAGCGCGGCGTCGACCCGGAGGCCACCCGCGCCGCCGCCCAGCGCGCCGTGGACCTGCTGGTCCTGATCGCCGGCGGTACCGCCGAGGCCGGGGTCACCGACATCGCGGCCCCGCACCCGCTGCGTACCATCACCATCGCCGCGGACCTGCCCGACCGGGTCGCCGGCACCGTGTACGGGCGGGAGACGGTCGCCCGGCGACTGCAGGAGATCGGCTGCTCCGTCGCGGGCGCCGACATCCTGGAGATCACCCCGCCGACCTGGCGCCCCGACCTCACCGACCCGTACGACCTCGCGGAGGAGGTCATCCGCCTGGAGGGGTACGACAACGTCCCCACCCGGATGCCCACCGTCCCGCCGGGCAAGGGCCTGACCGAGGCGCAGCGGATGCACCGCCGGGTCGGTGTCGCCCTCGCGGGCGCGGGCTACGTCGAGGTGAACAACTACCCGTTCGTCGGCGAGGCCGCCCTCGACGGGCTCGGCCTGGAGCCGGACGACCGGCGCCGCCGCACGGTGAAGCTGGTCAACCCGCTCAACGACGAGGAGCCGGCGCTGCGCACCACGCTGCTGCCCGGCCTGCTCGGCGCCCTGCGGCGCAACATCGGCCGCGGCAACACCGATCTCGCGATCTTCGAGACGGGCACGGTGTTCCTGCCGAAGGACGAGCTGACCGTCGCCCCGCGCCCGTCCGTGGAGCGCAGGCCGACTCCCGAGGAGTTCGCCGAGCTGAACGCCGCCCTGCCGGACCAGCCGCGCCGCGTGGCGGTCGCGCTGGCGGGCGAGCGGCTGCCGTCCGGCTGGTGGGGCAGGGGCGCACAGGCGGGCTGGGCGGACGCGGTCGAGGCCGCCCGTACGGTCGCCGCCGCCGCGGGCATCGAGCTGACCGTGCGCCAGGGCCGGCTGGCCCCGTGGCACCCGGGCCGCTGCGCCGAGCTGGTCGTCGCCGGTACCGACCGGGTGGTCGGCCACGCCGGTGAGCTGCACCCGCGCGTCGTGAAGGCGCTCGGGCTGCCCGAGCGCACCAGCGTGATGGAGCTCGACGTCGACCTGCTGGCCGCCGACGGCGCCGAGCGGGTCACCGGGCCGACGGTGTCCGCCTACCCGGTGGCAACCCAGGACGTCGCGCTGATCGTCGACGCGGCCGTTCCGGCCGCCGAGGTTGAGGGCGCCCTGCGCGCCGGCGCGGGCGAACTGCTGGAGGCGATCCGGTTGTTCGACGTCTTCACCGGCGAGCAGGTGGGCGGGGGCAAGAAGTCGCTGGCGTACGCGCTGCGCTTCCGCGCCACCGACCGCACGCTGACGGCGGACGAGGCGTCGGCCGCCCGCGAGGCGGCGGTCGCCGAGGCCCTGGCCCGTACGGGCGCGGTGCTGCGCGGCGCCTGACGCCGGGCCCGGTCGGGCCGACACCGCCGAACGGCCCCGCCCCGGACCACTCCTGGTCCGGGGCGGGGCCGTTGGCGTGGGCGCGGGTGCGCGGGTGCGGCGGTGCGGCGGTGCGGCGGTGCGGCGGTGCGGCGGGTGGCGGGTGGCGCCCGACGCCCCGGCCCTGCCCTGCGGCCCACGCGCGGCCGGCCACGGCGCCGGGTGCGGAGGCGAACCCTCGGGCCCGGCCCCGGGGCGAGGCCGCAGGTCGGAATCGTTGCCCACGCGGACGCGGTCCGGCGGCTGCCCCGGCCGGTGGCCTGAGCTGTGCGTTTGCCGGCCGGGAGGACATCCGTCCGACGTATTGGCATGTCTGTGGCGGGAATATCTTGGCAAGACCCTTGCGGTGAAGGGGAGATGAGCGCTTCAATCAGTTAGGAAAGTTTCCTAACGAGAGCGCCGGGCACCCCCATGCCCCCGCCATCGGTCCCCCGCGGCGCCGCGCCCCGACGGTGCCCACAGCAGACGGAGCGTCATATGCACCCCCAGCACAGGACCGCCCGCATAGCCCTCGCGGTCATCCTGGCGGCCGCGCCCGCCACCCTCGCCGCGGCCGGCGTCAGCCACGCCGCCACTCCCGCCGCGTCCGCCGTGACGGCGGCCGCGGTCGGGCTGGACGACCCGCACAAGAAGGACATCGCCATGCAGCTGGTGTCCAGCGCGGAGAACTCCTCGCTGGACTGGAAGGCGCAGTACAAGTACATCGAGGACATCAAGGACGGCCGGGGCTACACCGGCGGCATCATCGGCTTCTGCTCCGGCACCGGTGACATGCTCGACCTCGTCCAGCACTACACCGACCTGAAGCCGGGCAACATCCTGGCCAAGTACCTGCCGGCCCTCAAGAAGGTCAACGGCACCGCCTCGCACACCGGCCTCGGCACCGCGTTCACCAACGACTGGGCCACCGCCGCCAAGGACACCGTCTTCCAGCAGGCGCAGAACGACGAGCGCGACCGGGTCTACTTCAACCCGGCCGTCAACCAGGCCAAGGCCGACGGCCTGCGGGCGCTGGGCCAGTTCGCCTACTACGACGCCATCGTCATGCACGGCCCCGGCAGCGACCCGGTCAGCTTCGGCGGCATCCGCGCCACCGCCATGAAGAAGGCCAAGACCCCCGCCCAGGGCGGCAACGAGACGACCTACCTCAACGCCTTCCTGGACGCCCGCAAGGCCGCCATGCTCACCGAGGCGGCCCACGACGACACCAGCAGGGTCGACACCGAGCAGCGGGTCTTCCTGAAGGCCGGCAACCTCGACCTCAACCCGCCGCTGAAGTGGAAGACCTACGGCGACAGCTACACCATCAACAGCTGATCCCCGGAGGGCGGGTGCGGGGCGCCGCGTGCTCGGCGCCCCGCACCCGCCCTCAGCCGTCGCCCTGGACCGGCCGGTCGCCTTGGAGCGACCGGCACACGGTGGGCGGCGTCGCGACGCCCGGGCCCGTGTCTGGACTGCGTTGTCGTCGGTCACCGCAGCTCCGCTGCTGCTCCATCCTCCGCCTTGCCGGACCCGGCCCGAACGCCGCTCCTTCATCCACCCACCATGTGCCGGTCCCTCTTAATCGAACGACAGCGCGCCGCCGAGCCTGCTAGCGTCCTGCCCGTGGCCAAGCTGAATCAGATCATCGCCGTCGAAAAGGGCGTCAAGTCCAAGTCCTTCCAGGAGTTGACGCACGCTCACCAGGGTTTGCAGAAGCCCGCACTGCTGGCCGGCATCTCCCGGACGTACCAGCCCAAGGACGAGGAGGGCGAGCAGCTCCCGCCCGAGTCCACCCGGGTCCAGGCCAAGGCGGAGGACGTCCTGCGGACCACCGCGGCGACCCTCACCCGGCTGTTCGACGTCACGGCGACCAAGGACTGGGCCAACTGCTCGGCCCGCGCCGACGTCGTCCTGGAGGGCCGCACCCTGCTCACCCAGGTGCCGGTGACGTACCTGCTCTTCCTGGAGAAGCAGCTGACGGACCTGCACACCTTCGTGCGCAAGCTGCCGGTGCTGGACGCCTCCGAGTCCTGGAACCTGGACGCCTCCACCGACGCGTGGAAGACCGACCCGGTGCGGACCATCCGCACCAAGAAGGTCCCGCGCAACCACGTGAAGGCCGAGGCCACCGAGAAGCACCCGGCGCAGGTCGAGGTCTACTACGAGGACATCCCGGTCGGCTACTGGACGACCGTCAAGTTCTCCGGCGCCCTGCCGGCCCGGCGGGTGAACGAGCTGATGGAGCGGGTCGAGAAGCTCCAGCAGGCCGTGCAGTTCGCCCGCGAGGAGGCCAACAGCGCCGAGGTCACCGACCAGCGGGTCGGCGACGCGGTGTTCGGCTACCTGTTCGGGTAGCCTCATGATCCCCCCTCGTCGAGCGCGAGGGGTGCGCGAAAGCGCAAAGCTGAAACTGACGTTGAAGCTGAAGATGGGGTATCGGTGGAGGTTCGAATCCTCCCCCCGGCACTGTCACGCCGGGGTGGCCCAAGGGCAGAGGCAGCCCCGATCAGACTCAGATTCTCGCTCAAGTCTCAGTATTCGCCGCCGAGCGCCAGATCGACCGAGGGTGGACCGGAAGCATCGGATGCGGGTTCAAGTCCCGTCTGTGCCTCTCCCGTGGCACGGTAGTTCAAAGGCAGAGCACGACGCTATGAGAATGATCCACCGCTCTTAAACGTGCTGGCGCGAGCAATTGGGTGGCAAGCAGGGGCCCGGGAGCCGGATACCGCTCCCGGGCCCCGTCACGTCCGCGCGGTCCACCGTCCGCGGGCCCGGCCCCGACCCGCCGCCCGCTCCTCGCCCGCCGCCTGCTCGTCGCCCGCTGTCGGCTGCGCGCCCGCCGCCTCCCGCCCGCCGTCGGCTGCGCGCCCCCACCGGCGGGCATCCGTCACGTCCGCGCCGCTCCCTCGGACGCGGCCGGCTCCCGCCGTCCGTCCCCGTGGTCGGGCGTCGGGTCCAGGTACACCCGCCGTACGGCGGGGAAGCGCTCCCGCAGGCGCCGTTCGGCCTGCTCGCAGGCCGCCTCCACCTGCGCGACCGTGGCGAGGTCGCGAAACCCGACCTTGGCCGCGACGGTCACGTCCTGCGGTCCGTGCACCACCGTCAGCAGACCGGCGACCGTCTCCACGTGCGGGATCCCGAGCAACTCGGCCCGGATCTCCTGCCGGGTCCGGGACGGCAGCGCGCGCCCGATCAACAGGGACGCGTTGCTGCGCCCGAGCACCCAGGCGACCCGCGCCAGCAGGACGCCGATCAGCAGCGAGGCGACGCCGTCCCCGACCGAACTCCCGGTCAGCACACCGGCCAGCAGACCGCCGGCGGCGAGGAGCAGCCCGACCAGCGCGGCGGAGTCCTCCATCACCACCGCCTTCACGGTGGTGTCGTGCGTGCGCTTCAGGTGCGACAGCACCGACCGCCCGGCCCCGGCGGCCTCACCGCGGACCTGCCGCAGCCCCTTGAGCAGCGAGACGCCCTCCAGCGCGAAGCTGACCGCGAGGACGACGAACGACAGGCCGGCCGGCCCGGGCTCGCGGTGGGACAGCAGGGTGTGCACGCCGTCCCAGCACGCGAAGAGCGCGCCGCCCACGAAGGTGGCGACGGAGGCCAGCAGGGCCCAGAGATAGAGCTCCTGGCTGTGGCCGAGCGGGTACTCCTCGTCCGCGGGCCGCCGGCTGCGCCGCAGGGCGGTCAGCAACAGAAGCTCGGTCACCGTGTCGGCCACCGAGTGCGCCGCCTCGGAGAGCATCGCGCCCGAGCCGCCGAGCAGCCCGGCCACCGCCTTGGCGATCGCGATCCCCAGGTTCGCCCCCGCCGCGACCAGCACGGTCGCGACGCTCTCCGCCCCGGCCGGCGCGCCCGACCTCTGCGCCCCCTCGGGCCGCGTCGCCGGAGGCGGGCCGGTCGGGCTCGACCGTTCGAGCGGCAGCGGTTCGGCCGTCTGCGGTTCGGCCGTCCGGAGCTCGGGCGTCTGCGGTTCGAGCGGCAGCGGTTCGGCCGTCTGCGGTTCGGCCGTCCGGGGGCCGCCCGGCTGCGCTCCGGTCGGCGGCCGGGCCTCCTCACGGTGGCTGTGGATCTCGGTCACCTGGGCTCCTTCACGGGCATCCGCCCGGTGCCCGACCGGCCCCGGATCCGCGTGCCGCGCAGACGTCTGCCCCGGAGGAGCCGTTTCAGCTCACCCGCCGCTGCCGTAGTACCCCGCGGTCTCGTCCCGGTACGCCTGCTTGACGTCCGCCTTGGACATGGCGACCCACACGGTGTGTGCGGCGTGGTCCACCCGGGTGATGACCGAGGCGGGCAGCATGACCTCGGTGCCGAACACCCAGACGCCGGTGTCCACCACGATGTGCCGCTCGTCGACCCCGGCGGTGTGCCGGTCGACCTTCCCGACGTGCCCGTCCGTCGCCTCGACCCGGTAACCCACCAGGCCTCGCACCACGTCCTGCCCGGCGCCCGCCGACTGCTCCTGCGACATCCCTTACGTCCTCTCCCGTGCTCCGGCCGGCCGACCCGGTGACGGCTTGCCCCGCCGCCCGGACCAGGGCCGCTACCGGGAGGGTTTCTCCGCGTTGGCCGCTGTTATGCGTCCTGCGGCTCCCGGACCTCGGCGGCGTCCGGAGGTCGGCGGCTCCCGGACCTCGGCGGCGTCCGGAGGTCGGCGGCGTCCGCCCCCATCATGGCTGCCGTCCGGCGCCGCCGCGGTGGCCGGGGGGCCGCCCGCACCCGCCACCAGCAGCGCGGTCCCGCGGGCTGCGGACCTGCCGCCCATTCCGGACGCCGGCGCGCTCGCGACGTACCTCGCGGCCCTCCCGGCGATCGACCCGGAGATCGTCAACCATCTGCCTGACGTACCGACCCCAGCCGCGACGAGACGCCCCGCCCCCAGGATTCGCCTCACAGGGGGCGGGGCGTCGAACGTCGGGGCGGCCCCGACAGAACTGCAGGTCAGGCGCTCGCGGTGTAGTCGTAGAACCCGCGCCCGGACTTGCGGCCCAGCAGCCCCGCGTCGACCATCCGGGAGAGCAGCGGGGGAGCGGCGTACAGCGCTTCCTTGTACTCGTGGTACATCGACTCGGCGATGGAGACGATGGTGTCCAGGCCGATCAGGTCGCAGAGCCGCAGCGGGCCCATCGGGTGGGCGCAGCCGGCCTCCATGCCCTTGTCGATGTCGGCGGCGGTGGCCACGCCCGACTCGAACATCCGGACCGCCGAGAGCAGGTAGGGAACCAGCAGGGCGTTGACCACGAAGCCGGCGCGGTCGCGGGCGCGGATCGGCTCCTTCCCGAGGACCTGGGTGGCGAAGGCCTCGGTGCGGGCGGTGGTCTCGGCGGACGTGGTCAGCGTCGGGATGACCTCGACGAGCCGCTGGACCGGGGCCGGGTTGAAGAAGTGCAGGCCGATCACCTGCTCGGGGCGGGAGGTGGTGGCGGCCAGCTTCACGATCGGGATGGAGGACGTGTTGGAGGCGAGGATGGCGTCCCGGCGCTCGACCACCTGGTCCAGCGTCTGGAAGATCTTGATCTTGACGTCCTCGCGCTCGGCGACGGCCTCGACCACCAGGTCGCGGTCGGCGAAGTCGGCGAGGTCGGTGGTGAACGCCAGACGGGCCATGGCGTCGTCGCGCTGCTCGGCCGTGAGCTTGCCGCGACCGACCGCCGTGTCGAGGGAGTTGGTCAGCCGGGTGCGGCCGAACTCCAGAGCCTCGCCGCCGGCCTCCGAGACCAGGACGTCGAGCCCGGCCCGGGCGAAGACCTCCGCGATGCCCGACCCCATGAGGCCACAGCCGATGACTCCGACGCGCGCGATGTCGCTCACTCACTTGCCCTTCGGTGGTGCTGGGGTGCCCAGCGTCCTGCTGTCCAGTCCTGTGCTGTCCAGGAGGCTGCCCGCCGGGTGTCGTGGCCCGGTGCGCCGCCCCGACGACGGTACTACCCCGCGCCGGCGCGCCGGCCATCTGCTCCTGGGCTGGGCCGATCGGATGACGCGGATCACGTCGG
This sequence comes from Kitasatospora sp. NBC_00315, assembly GCF_041435095.1. Taxonomy (NCBI): domain Bacteria; kingdom Bacillati; phylum Actinomycetota; class Actinomycetes; order Kitasatosporales; family Streptomycetaceae; genus Kitasatospora; species Kitasatospora sp. NBC_00315. Next base: position 6,725,477 of record NZ_CP108025.1, read on the forward strand.
CCGTGTGGCCGAGGGTCCCGCCGCAGGCCGGAGGGGACAATGCGGGGACGCCGAGGAGGGAGCAGGGATGCCGACGGGATCGCTCGCAGGCCAGGTCGCACTGATCACCGGGGCCGGCCGGGGGATCGGCCGGGAGATCGCCGTCGGGCTGGCCGCCGAGGGCATGGCGGTCGGTCTGCTCGGGCGCACCCAGCAGACGTTGATCGACACGCTCAAGGAGTGCGCCGGCCACGGCGCCCGGGGTGTGGCGGTGACCGCGGACGTGACCCGGGTCGGTTCGGTGCGCGAGGCCGTCCGGGTGGTGGAGCGCGATCTGGGGCCGGTCGACCTGCTGGTCAACAACGCCGGCCAGGTCGACCGCGCCGAGGTGCCGCTCTGGGAGGCCGACCCCAACCAGTGGTGGCAGGTGGTGGAGACCAACCTGCGCGGCCCCTTCAACATGCTGCGCTGCGTGCTGCCCGGCATGGTGGAGCGCCGCCGGGGCCGGGTGATCAACCTCAACTCGGGCTTCGCACTGCGCCCCGACGGGCAGTACACGGCGTACGCGACGTCCAAGGGCGCCCTGCTCCAGCTCTCCGACAACATCGCCGACTCGCTCGCGCCGCACCACGTCGTGGTGCTGGACATCAGCCCGGGGGCGGTCGCCACCGACATGACCGCCGGGATGCCGATGTTCAAGGACATGAAGACCTGGGGCAGCATCCCGTACATGGTGGCGGTCACGGTGGACGCGGCACGCGGGCGCTTCGACGCCCTGCACGGCCGGTTCATCCACGTCGGCAGGGACGACCTCGCGGAGCTGGTCGCCCGGGCCGAGGCGATCCGCGAGGCGGACGCCCGTACGCTGCGGCTGCGTCCGTACGGGGCGGACGACCCCGTGGCCTGACCGGGCCGCCCGGGGGCGCCGGGCCCACCGGTCGGCGCCCGCGCCTGGGCCCGCATTCCCGCGTCCGGGTCCGCACTCCCGCGCCTGGGCCCGCATTCCCGCGTCCGGGTCCGCATTCCCGCGCCTGGGCCCGCATTCCCGCGCCTGGGCCCGCACTCCCGCGCCTGGGCCTGCACTCCCGCGTCCGGGTCCACGCGCGGTTACACGCAGAGCTGACTGGCCGTCACCGCGGTCAGGCCGGCCTTGTCGAGGCCGTCGAGGATGCCGGGCAGTCCGTCGATCGTGCACTGGTGCCCCATGTGCAGCGCCACCACCGAGCCGGGCCGGACCGCGTTCAGCAGCCGCCGCTGCAGCACGTCCGAGGCGGGGTCGTTGTAGTCGCGCGGGTCCACGTCGAAGGAGAGCACGTGCTCGTACCCGACCTGGCGGGCCTGGTCGCGCACCATGGGGGAGGCGTACTGGGCGGCGGACGGGCGGAACCACCGGCCGATCGAGCCGGTGAGCTGCTGGAGGCGCTCGGCGCACTGCGCGATCTCCGCGCGCGCCTGGTCCGGGCTCATCGCGGTGATGTTCTGGTGGTTCTGGGTGTGGTTGCCGAGCTCGTGGCCGCCCGCCAGCACCCGTTGTGCCATCTGCGGCTGCTGGTCCAGCCAGCTGCCCACGGCCATCACGGTGAGGCGCACGCCCCGCCGCTCGGCGATCTCCAGGACAGCGGTGGCCATCCCCGGGTCGCCCGCGCCGTGGAAGGTCAGCGCCACCTGCTTGCGGTCGCGCGGCCCGTTGACCACCTCCACCGGGGTACCGGCGGCGAGCGGCGCCAGGACGGGCGCCACCGGGGCCGCGGGAGCCTCGGCCGCCCCGGCGGGGGGAGGCGGCGAGGACGTGGCCCCGGGCGCGGCGGCCACCGGATCGGTGGGCGGGAAGGCCGGGTCGACCTCCGGCGGTTCGCCGCTCGCCCGGACGGCGAGGCCGGGCGGGGCCGAGCGGCGAGCGGGCGGCGCGGCGTCCCCGCAGGCGGCGAGAGCACCGCCGAGGGCGGTCAGGGCGGCCAGTCCGGCAGTGGTACGCAGCACGGTGCGTCGGTCGGCAGTCATCACTGAGCAGCATAGATATGACAGGCAATCCGGGCGATTCGAGGCGGCCGTGGGCGCCGTGGGCCGACGGAGTGTCATTGGATACGATTCCCGCGACACGTGGGGTGTATCGCTAGGGGGCGGACGGTATGGACAAGGACGCGACACAGGGTGCTGCGGGTACGCGGGACGGGGCCCCGGCTCCGGGCGGCGGCGCGGCGGCCGGCGACGCCTGGCGGTGGGCGAGGGCCGAGGATCTGAAGCCCCCCACCGAGCTCCACACCGAGACGGCGCACCCCGCCCGGATGTACGACTACTACCTCGGCGGCAAGGACAACTTCGAGGCCGACCGCCGGGCCGCCGAGGCGGCCATCGCCGCCTACCCGGCGCTGCCGCTGCTGGCCCGGACCAACCGCGCGTTCCTCGGCCGGGCGGTCGAGTACGCCGCCGGCCTGGGCATCCGGCAGTTCCTCGACATCGGCACCGGCATCCCGGCGGTCGGCTCCACCACGGAGGTGGCGCGGCGGGTGGCCCCCGACGCCCGGGTGGTCTACGTCGACAACGACCCGATCGTCGCCACCCACGCCCGCGCCCTGCTGGCGGGCCACCGGGACGGCCACACCACCGTGCTGCAGGCGGACCTCCGGGATCCGGGCGCGATCCTCGCCGACCCCGGCCTGAAGCAGGCGATCGACCTCGGCGAGCCGGTGGCGCTGATGCTGGTCGCCGTCCTGCACTTCGTCCGTGACGAGGAGGGCGTCGACGAGATCGTCGCGACCCTGCGGGACGCGCTCGCCCCGGGCAGCGCGCTGATCCTCTCGCACGGCAGCCCGGACTTCGCCCCCAGGTCGAGTGCGGACGAGGGCGTCCGTGTCTACAGCCGGGCGAGCGCCCCGCTGGTGCTGCGCGAGCGCTCCCGGGTGGAGAGCCTCCTCGGCGACTTCACGCCGGTGGAGCCGGGCCTGGTGCAGCTGCCGCTCTGGCGGCCCGGTCCGGAGGGCCCGCCGGAGGGCTGGCAGGCCGTCTCGGCGTACGCGGGCGTGGCACTGAAGGTCTGACGCCGCCCTCCCGGGCGGGGCACCTCCCCGGCGCTGCACCTCCCGGGAGCGGCGTCCGCCCGGGAGCGTCCGGCCCGGGGCCGTCGGGGCCCGGTGGGTAGCCGGTAAACCGGGTGACCTGTCCCGGTCTGCGGTGTTAGGTTCCATCATCATGAATCCGCTGGGCGAGACCGAGATCCGCAAGTCCTTCGTCAACTGCTCCAAGGGCGAGGCCGGCCGGCTCAGCCTGCCCCGGGGGCTCGCCGAACTCCCCTGGGAGTCGCTCGACTTCCTCGGCTGGCGTGATCCGGGTGCGCCCGACCGCAGCTATCTGGTGGCCGAGCGCGACGGCGGCCCGGTCGGGGTCACCCTCCGGGTGCCCAACGTCCGCCGGAGCCTGACCAGGACCAACGTCTGCTCGCTCTGCATCAGTGTGCACGCCGGCAGCGGCGTCGCCCTGCTCACCGCCCGCCGCGCGGGCGCCGCGGGCCGGCAGGGCAACTCCGTCGGCACCTACATGTGCGCCGATCTGGCCTGCTCGCTCCACCTGCGCGGCCTGAAGAAGTCCCCGTTGGTCAGCAGGCCCGAGGAGTCGCTGACCCTGGACGAGCAGATCGCCCGCACCCGCGCGAACGTGGACCGCTTCCTCGCCCAGGTCCTGGACGACTCCCTGCCCGGGTGAGTCCGCGCCGCGGTCACCGCGGGCGGGCGGCCGGTTCGCGCGCCGTGTTCACCAGCCGCGCAGCTGCTCGATCTCGCGGCGGTCGCGCTTGGTCGGGCGCCCCGCGCCCCGGTCGCGCTCGGCGGCCGGCGCCCCGGCGCCGCTCTCCGCGGGCGGCGGCGGACTGTTGTCGACGAAGCACTCGGCGGCCACCGGCGCCCCGACCCGCTTGCGGACGATCCGCGAGACCACGGCCACCCGCTCCCGGCCGTCCTGCCGCAACCGCACCTCGTCGCCGACCCGGATCGCCTGGGCCGGCTTGACGCGCTCGCCGTTCACCCGGACGTGTCCGGCCCGGCAGGCCGCCGCGGCCAGCGATCGTGTCTTCGTGAGCCGTACGGACCACACCCAGGCGTCGACCCGCACGCTCCCCTCGTCCGGAGCCATGGCACCACTCTAGAGCGTCCCGGGGGCGGGGCCGGGCGGGTTCGCGCGGGTTCCAGCGGGCCCGGCCCGTCCGCCCACCGCCCCGCCCCGCGTCCTGCCGGCGGCCACCCGGCGGCGCACGTCGGTGCCCGTCGGCGGGACCTCGCTACCAGGGCAGCGGGCCCTCGGCGTCGAAGTAGCCGCCGGTGGGGCCGTCGGGGCCCAGCTGTGCCATCCGGACGATGATCCCGGCGCCCTGTTCGACGCTCTGGACGCCGGTGTTCCCGTTCAGGTCGGTCCGGGTGAAGCCCGGCTCCACCGCGTTGATCCGCATCTGCGGGAACGCCTTCGCGTACTGGACGGTGATCATGTTGACCGCCGCCTTGGACGCCGGGTAGGCCACGCCCGGGTAGGTGTACCGCGGCGTGCCCGGGGTGGTCACCTCGGTCAGGGAGGCCAGGCCGCTGCTGACGTTGACCACCACCGGCGCGGCGGAACGCAGCAGCAGCGGCAGGAACGCGTGGGTGACGCGCACCGTGCCGAAGACGTTCGTCTCGAAAGTCCCGCGCATCAGCTCGGCCGTCACGTCGGCGGCGCCGATCACGCCGTTCGCGGCGTCCCGCTCCTCGACGCCGGCGTTGTTGACCAGCACGTCCAGCCCGCCGTCGCGCTCGACGGCCCGCACCGCGGCGTCCACCGACGCGTCGTCCGTGACGTCCAGGAGGACCGTTCGCGCGCCCAGCCGTTCGGCGGCCAGGCGCCCGCGTTCGGCGTCGCGGCTGCCGATGTAGACGGTGTGGCCCGCGGCGAGGAGCCGGCGGGCGGTCTCGAAACCGAGACCCTTGTTCGCTCCGGTGATCAGTGTGGTTGCCATGCCACCACGATGCGGCGGGGCCGCGGGGGCAGCCAGGTGTCCCGTCTTCCTGGGACCGCCGGTGCCAGGAAGACGCGGCCGGGGTGGTGCACAGTGGAGCCATGGCGACCACGGAGTTCGGGCACACGGTTCGGCGCTGTCGTGACCGGGTCTCGCCGGCGGCGGCGGGGCTGCCCGTCAGCGGCCACCGGCGCGCGGCCGGGCTGCGCCGTGAGGAGCTCGCCCTGCTGGCCGGGATCTCGGTCGACTACGTCACCCGCCTCGAACAGGGCCGGGCGACCAACCCCTCGGAGCAGGTCGTCGAGGCCCTGGCCCGGGCGCTGCGGCTGTCCGGGGCCGAACGCGAGCACCTGTTCCACGTCGCCGGGCTCGTCCCGCCGGGACGGGGAACCGTCCCCGCCCACGTCACACCGAGTGTCCAGCGGATGCTGGACCGGCTGACCGGGACGCCCGTCGCGGTGAGCGACGCGATGTGGACGCTGCTGCTGGCCAACCCCCTGTACACGGCCCTGATGGGGCAGTACCGCGGCGACGAGCGCAACGCCGTGTGGCGCACCTTCCTCGGCTCCGGCAGCCGCGTGCGCCACACTCCGGAGTCGCTGCGCGCGCTGGAGGCCGCGCAGGTCTCCCAGCTGCGGGCGACGGCGAACCGGTATCCGGCGGACCAGCGGCTGCGGCGGCTGATCGCGGAGCTCCGCGCGAACAGCGACCGGTTCGCCGGGCTCTGGGACTCCGGATCCGTGAGCCGACACGAGGCGTCGCGCAAGACCGTCGACCACCCGCGGGTGGGCGCCCTGACGCTGGACTGCGACGTGCTCACCGTGGCCGGCAGCGATCTGCGGATCATGATCTACACGGCCGAACCCGGCACCGAGGACGCCGAACGCCTCGCGCTCCTCGCCGTCCTCGGCACCCAGGCGCTGGTCGGCTAGCGCCTGGTCACCGCCGCCCGTCGGCCGGGCACCGTCGGCCGGGCGCCCGTCGGCCGGCCACCGGGAATCCTGCCCGTCCCGGCGCCGGGAACCCTCCCGGCGGAGCCGTCGGATCCCGGCGTCCTGACCCGGCCGGGCGCGGCCGGGCGGAAAGGGGCGATCATGGATGCGTGACCTGCCGCCGGGGGCGGGGCGGACCGGGGCCGAGCGCGTATCCGGCCGTACCGGTGCCGGCCTCCCGGCGCGGCGTCGGCTCCGGCCGGGTGCAAGCCCCCTCCTTGCATGAATGTTCCGTGGTGCGTATATTCATGCCAAGTCCTAGGAGGGAACGTCATGGCATTGCGAGTCGCCGTAGCCGGAGCGAGCGGGTATGCGGGTGGCGAGGTTCTGCGCCTGCTGCTCGGGCATCCCGAGGTCGAGATCGGTGCGCTGACCGGTGGCTCCAACGCCGGTGCCAGACTCGGCGCGCTGCAGCCGCACCTGCTGCCGCTGGCCGACCGCGTGCTGGAGCCCACCACCCCCGAGGTGCTGGCGGGGCACGACGTGGTCTTCCTCGGGCTGCCGCACGGCCAGTCCGCCGCCGTGGCCGAGGAGCTCGGCGAGAACGTCCTGGTGGTCGACTGCGGCGCCGACTTCCGGCTGAAGGCCTCGGCGGACTGGGAGCAGTTCTACGGCTCCGCGCATGCCGGCACCTGGCCGTACGGACTGCCCGAGCTGCCCGGCCACCGGGCCGCGCTCAAGGGCAGCAACCGGATCGCCGTCCCCGGCTGCTACCCGACCGCCGTCTCGCTGGCCCTGTTCCCCGCGTACGCGGCCCGGCTGGCCGAGCCCGAGGCGGTGATCGTCGCGGCCTCCGGCACCTCCGGCGCCGGCAAGGCGGCCAAGCCGCACCTGCTCGGCAGCGAGGTGATGGGCAACGTCAGCGCGTACGGGGTCGGCGGCGCGCACCGGCACACCCCCGAGATGTCGCAGAACCTCACCCCGGTCGCCGGGGAGCCGGTCAACGTCTCCTTCACGCCGACGCTGGTGCCGATGCCCCGGGGCATCCTGGCGACCTGCTCCGCCAAGGCGAAGCCCGGCGTGACGGCCGAGGCCATCCGGGCCGCGTACGCCGAGGCGTTCGCGGAGGAGCCGTTCGTCCACCTGCTGCCCGAGGGGCAGTGGCCGCAGACCAGCTCGGTCTACGGCTCGAACGCCGCGCTGGTCCAGGTCGCCCTGGACGAGCACGCCGGGCGGATCATCGCGATCAGCGCGATCGACAACCTGGTGAAGGGCACCGCCGGCGGCGCGGTGCAGAGCATGAACATCGCCCTCGGCCTGCCCGAGGCGCTGGGCCTCCCCCTGATCGGAGTAGCACCGTGACGAACCACCCCTCCATCGGTGTCACGGCGGCGAAGGGCTTCCGTGCCGCCGGCGTCACCGCCGGGATCAAGGCCTCCGGCACCCCGGACCTCGCCCTCGTGGTCAACGACGGCCCGTCGCTGGCCGCCGCCGGCGTCTTCACCTCCAACCGGGTCAAGGCCGCGCCGGTGCTCTGGTCGGAGCAGGTGCTCAAGGGCGGTCGGCTCTCCGCCGTCGTCCTCAACTCCGGTGGCGCCAACGCCTGCACCGGCCCGCTGGGCTTCCAGGACACCCACGCCACCGCGGAGAAGGTGGCCGAGGAGCTGAAGCTCAACGCCGGTGAGGTGGCGGTCGCGTCCACCGGCCTGATCGGTCTGCGGCTGCCGATGGACCTCCTGCTGCCGGGTGTGGAGCAGGCCGCCGCGGCGCTCGCCCCGGACGGCGGCGAGGCCGCCGCGATCGCCATCAAGACCACCGACACCGTGCACAAGACCGCGCAGGTCACCAGCCCGGCCGGGTGGACGGTCGGCGGCATGGCCAAGGGCGCCGGCATGCTGGCGCCGGGCCTGGCCACCATGCTGGTCGTGCTCACCACCGACGCCGAGGTCGACAGCGCCGGTCTGGACGCCGCGCTGCGGGCCGCCACCCGCACCACCTTCGACCGGGTGGACTCCGACGGCTGCATGTCCACCAACGACACCGTGCTGCTGCTCGCCTCGGGTGCGGCCGGGACCGCCCCGGACGTGGCCGAGTTCGCCGAGGCCGTCCGCGCGGTCTGCGCCGACCTGGCCCGGCAGCTGATCGGCGACGCGGAGGGGGCGAGCAAGGACATCCGGATCGACGTCACCGGCGCGGCCACCGAGGACGAGGCCGTCGACGTGGCCCGGGTGGTGGCCCGCAACAACCTCCTCAAGTGCGCCCTGCACGGCGAGGACCCGAACTGGGGCCGGGTGCTGGCCGCGATCGGCACCACCTCCGCCGCCTTCGACCCGAACCGGCTGGACGTCGCCATCAACGGCGTCTGGGTCTGCCGGGACGGCAGTGTCGGCGAGGACCGCGACCTGGTGGACATGAGCGGCCGCGAGGTGGTCATCACCGCCGCCCTGAACGCGGGCGACGCCTCGGCCACGGTGTGGACCAACGACCTCACCGCCGACTACGTGCACGAGAACAGCGCCTACTCGACCTGACGGCCCGCGCCGCCGCGCGTCCGCACCCACCCACCCGAGCCGGAGACGTAGACCGTGCAGATCGCACCCAAGGGTGAACAGGCCCGCAACAACACCGCGTTGCCCAAGGCCCTCACCCTCATCGAGGCGCTGCCGTGGCTGGAGCGCTTCCACGGCAAGACCGTCGTCATCAAGTTCGGCGGCAACGCCATGATCGACGAGGACCTGAAGGCGGCCTTCGCGCAGGACGTGGTCTTCCTGCGATACGCCGGACTGCACCCGGTCGTCGTCCACGGCGGCGGCCCGCAGATCAGCGCGCAGCTGGCGAAGCTCGGCCTGGAGTCCTCCTTCACCAACGGCCTGCGGGTGACCACACCGGAGACCATGGACGTGGTCCGGATGGTGCTGGCCGGCCAGGTCCAGCGCGAACTGGTCGGGCTGCTCAACGGCCACGGCCCGTTCGCGGTCGGGATGACCGGCGAGGACGCCCACACCATGACGGCGGTCAAACGCTACGCCGTGGTGGACGGCGAGGCGGTGGACATCGGCCTGGTCGGCGACATCGTCAACATCGAGGCCGGCGCCGTCAAGGCACTGATCGCGGACGGCCGGATCCCGGTGATCTCCTCGATCGCCCGGGGCACCGACGGCCACGTCTACAACATCAACGCGGACACCGCCGCCTCCGCGCTGGCGGTCGCGCTCGACGCCGAGATGCTGGTGGTCCTCACCGACGTCGAGGGCCTCTACGCGGACTGGCCGAACTCGGACGACGTGATCAGCCAGCTCGGCGCGAGCGAGCTGGAGGCACTGCTGCCGGACCTGGCCTCCGGCATGCTGCCCAAGATGGAGGGCTGTCTGAACGCCGTGCGCTCCGGCGTCGGCACCGCCCGCGTCCTGGACGGCAGGGTGCAGCACTCGCTGCTGCTGGAGATCTTCACCGACGAGGGAATCGGCACGATGGTCGTGCCGGACGACGAGACGACCGTGACCGGGGGCCTGGCATGACGAGCAACGAACACCTCACCGGGCGGTGGCAGCACGCCCTGATGGACAACTACGGCACCCCGCGGATCCCGCTGGTGCGCGGCGAGGGCGCCAAGCTCTGGGACGCCGACGGGAAGGAGTACACCGACTTCATCGCCGGTATCGCGGTCAACGCCCTGGGCACGGCGCACCCGGCCGTGGTCGCCGCCGTGACCGAGCAGATCTCCACCCTCGGCCACATCTCCAACCTGTTCATCGCCGAGCCGACGGTGCGCCTCGCCGAGCGGCTGATCGAGCTCTTCGGCCGGGCCCGGCCGGACGGCGGCGAGGGGTACGACGGCCGGGTGTTCTTCGCGAACTCCGGCGCCGAGGCCAACGAGGCCGCGTTCAAGATCAGCCGGCTGACCGGCCGCACCCATCTGGTCTCGGTCGACGGCGCCTTCCACGGCCGGACGATGGGCGCCCTGTCGCTCACCGCCCAGCCCGCCAAGCAGGACCCGTTCCGCCCGCTGCCCGGCGACGTCAGCCACGTGCCCTTCGGTGACGTCGAGGCGCTGCGCGCCGCCGTCACCACCGGGACGGCCGCGGTCTTCCTGGAGCCGATCCAGGGCGAGAACGGCGCCGTCCCGCTGCCGGACGGCTACCTCGCGGCGGCCCGCGAGATCACCCGGGCCACCGGCACCCTGCTGGTCCTGGACGAGATCCAGACCGGTGTCGGCCGTACCGGTCTCTGGTTCGCCCACCAGGCGTACGCGGACATCGAGCCGGACGTGGTCACCCTGGCCAAGGGCCTGGGCGGCGGCCTGCCGATCGGCGCCACGGTGGCCTTCGGCCCGGCTGCCGACCTGCTGCACCCCGGCAACCACGGCACCACGTTCGGCGGCAACCCGGTGGTCTGCGCGGCGGCGCTGGCCGTCCTGGACACCATCGAGGCCGAGGGCCTGCTGGAGCACACCCGCAAGCTCGGCGAGCGGCTGCGCCTCGGCATCGAGGCGATCGGCGACCCGCTGGTCTCGCACGTGCGCGGCGCCGGCCTGCTGCTCGGCATCGTGCTGACCGAGCCGGTGGCCGCCAAGGTCCAGGCGGCCGCCCAGGACGCGGGCTTCCTGGTGAACGCCGCGGTGCCGGACGCCGTCCGGCTGGCCCCGCCGCTGGTGCTCACCGAGCAGGAGGCGGACGCCTTCCTGGCCGCGCTGCCCGGTGTCCTCCGGTCGGTCCGCGAGAGCGCCCCGCCCGCTGCGGCCCGCGCGTAGTCCGGGAGAATCATTCATATGACCGCACCCCACTCCGGCCAGCCCGCCGCCGGGCCGATGTCGCAGGTCCCGCAGACCCGCGCCGCGCGCCACCGGCGGATCGTGGACCTGTTGACCCGTCAGCCCGTGCGGTCGCAGAGCCAGCTCGCCAAGCTGCTCGCCGACGACGGACTGGTCGTCACCCAGGCCACCCTCTCCCGGGATCTGGACGAACTGGGCGCGGTGAAGATCCGCAACCGGGACGGCGCGCTCATCTACGCCGTCCCGGCCGAGGGCGGCGACCGCACGCCGCGCGCCCCGATGGGGGAGTCGGCCAGCGAGGGCCGGATGGCCCGACTGGCCGGCGAGCTGATGGTCTCGGCCACCGCCTCCGGCAACCTGGTGGTGCTGCGCACCCCGCCCGGCGCGGCGCAGTTCCTCGCCTCGGCGATCGACCAGGCGGAGGTGTTCGAGATCATCGGCACCATCGCGGGCGACGACACGGTCCTGCTGATCAGCCGGGACCCGGCCGGCGGCCAGGCACTGGCCGACCACCTGATGCAGCTCGCCCAGACCCGCTCCTAGCGGTCTCCCGCCGGAGGCCGGCCCCGAGGCGGGCGCGGTCACCGCCGCCGGCCGCCGGGGGAGCCCCGCGCCGAGGCGGTCGGCGCCCCGGGAGCGGCCCCGCCCGCGACGGCCCTGGTGAAGCGGCGCGGCCATGCCCGTCCGGCTTTGAGTTTCATACGGTGTCGTGCATACTTATACCTAGCAGTGCATGGGGGATCCCGGCTCTGCGCCCTGTTCGCATTCCGTTCGTGAAGGAGAAAGCCGTGACCGAGCGCGTCGTACTCGCCTATTCGGGCGGTCTGGACACGTCCGTCTGCATCGGCTGGATCGCCGAGGAGACCGGTGCCGAGGTCATCGCCGTCGCGGTCGACGTCGGCCAGGGCGGCGAGGACCTGGACGCCATCCGTCAGCGGGCGCTGGACTGCGGCGCCGTCGAGGCCGAGGTCGCCGTGGCCCGCGACGAGTTCGCGGACGAGTACTGCCTCCCCGCCATCAAGGCCAACGCGCTGTACCAGGGCCAGTACCCGCTGGTCTCCGCGCTGTCCCGCCCGGCGATCGTCAAGCACCTGGTCGCCGCCGCCAAGAAGCACGGCGCCGGCATCGTCGCCCACGGCTGCACCGGCAAGGGCAACGACCAGGTCCGCTTCGAGGTCGGCATCCAGTCGCTGGCCCCCGAGCTGAAGTGCATCGCCCCGGTCCGCGACTACGCGATGACCCGTGACAAGGCGATCGCCTTCGCGGAGGCCAAGAACCTCCCGATCGTGACCACCAAGAAGAACCCGTACTCGATCGACCAGAACGTCTTCGGTCGCGCCGTCGAGACGGGCTTCCTGGAGGACATCTGGAACGCCCCGATCGAGGACGTCTACGAGTACACCCAGAACCCGGCCACCCCGCGTGAGGCCGACACGGTCGTCATCACCTTCGAGGCCGGCGTGCCGGTCGCGATCGACGGCCGCAAGGTGACGGTGCTCCAGGCGATCGAGGAGCTCAACAAGCGCGCCGGCGCGCAGGGCGTGGGCCGGCTCGACATGGTCGAGGACCGCCTCGTCGGCATCAAGTCCCGCGAGATCTACGAGGCCCCCGGCGCGATCGCCCTGATCACCGCCCACCAGGCCCTGGAGAACGTCACCGTCGAGCGCGAGCTGGCCCGCTACAAGCGGCAGGTCGAGCAGCGCTGGGCCGAGCTGGTCTACGACGGCCTCTGGTTCTCCCCGCTCAAGCGCGCCCTGGACGGCTTCATCAACGAGGCCAACCAGCACGTCTCCGGCGAGATCCGGCTCGTGCTGCACGGCGGCCGCGCGGTCGTCGACGGACGCAAGTCGGACCAGTCGCTGTACGACTTCAACCTGGCGACCTACGACACCGGCGACACCTTCGACCAGTCGATGTCCAAGGGCTTCATCGAGATCTTCGGCCTCTCCTCCAAGATCGCGGCCCGCCGCGACCAGGCCTGACCGGATCCGCCCACGGTCCCGGCTGCACCCCGGCAGCCGGGACCTCCCGCTACCCACGCAAGGAGCCCACGCGATGTCGTCCGACCAGACTGCAGATGTCCGACTCTGGGGCGCGCGCTTCGCCGACGGCCCCTCCGAGGCGCTGGCCAGGCTCTCCGCCTCGGTGCACTTCGACTGGCGGCTCGCGCCGTACGACATCGCCGGCTCCAAGGCGCACGCCCGGGTCCTGCACAAGGCGGGTCTGCTGAGCGACGAGGAACTCGCGGGCATGCTGGCCGGCCTGGACCGGCTGCTCGCCGACGTCCGGGCCGGGACGTTCACCGGCACCGTCGCCGACGAGGACGTGCACACCGCGCTGGAGCGCGGCCTGCTGGAGCGGCTCGGCGCCGACCTCGGCGGCAAGCTGCGGGCCGGCCGCTCGCGCAACGACCAGATCGCCACGCTCTTCCGGATGTACCTGCGCGACCACGCGAAGGTCATCGGCGGGCTGGTGCTCGACCTGCAGCACGCTCTGGTCGGCCTCGCCGAGGCGCACCCCGACACGGCGATGCCGGGCCGAACCCACCTGCAGCACGCCCAGCCGGTGCTCTTCGCCCACCACGTGCTCGCCCACGTCCAGGCCCTGGGCCGGGACACCGAGCGGTTGCGCCAGTGGGACACCCGCACGGCCGTCTCCCCGTACGGTTCGGGCGCGCTGGCCGGCTCCTCGCTCGGCCTGGACCCGCAGGCCGTGGCCGCCGAGCTCGGCTTCGAGGGCGGTTCGGTCGCCAACTCCATCGACGGCACCGCCTCGCGCGACTTCGTCGCCGAGTTCGCCTTCGTCACCGCGATGATCGGTGTCAACCTCTCCCGGATCGCCGAAGAGGTGATCATCTGGAACACCAAGGAGTTCGGCTTCATCACGCTGCACGACGCCTTCTCCACGGGCTCCTCGATCATGCCGCAGAAGAAGAACCCGGACATCGCCGAACTGGCGCGCGGCAAGTCCGGCCGGCTGATCGGCAACCTGACCGGCCTGCTGGCCACCCTCAAGGCGCTGCCGCTGGCCTACAACCGGGACCTCCAGGAGGACAAGGAGCCGGTCTTCGACTCCTGCGACACCCTGGAGGTGCTGCTGCCGGCCTTCACCGGCATGATGGCCACCCTCACCGTGCACCGCGAGCGCCTGGAGGAGCTGGCCCCGGCCGGGTTCTCGCTGGCCACCGACATCGCCGAGTGGCTGGTCAAGCAGGGCGTGCCGTTCCGCGTCGCGCACGAGGTCGCCGGTGCCTGCGTCAAGGTCTGCGAGGGCCAGGGCATCGAGCTGTCCGACCTGACGGACCAGCAGTTCGCCGAGATCTCCGGGCACCTGACGCCCGAGGTCCGCTCGGTGCTCAACGTGCACGGCGCGATCGCCTCCCGCAACGGACGGGGCGGCACCGCCCCGTCCGCCGTCGCGGTCCAGCTCGCCGAGCTGAAGGCCGACCTGGCCGTCCAGCAGGAGTGGCTCCAGGGCTGAGACGCACCTGACTGGGAAGCACCTGACGAAGGGGGCGTGACGGGCGACCGTCGCGCCCCCTTAGCCGTACCCGCGCGGGCGCGGCCGTGTCCGGGGCCGCCCCCGGGCGGTAGTACCCGGTGTGCTGACCGAACGCCGCGCCACCGAGCTGCGCCCCGCCTTCGCCCCGCTCGCCGCCGTCCTGGCGCGCCGCCACCGGCTCGACGCCGAGGACCTGGAACAGGCGGTCTGGCTGCTGGCCTGCGAACACGCCGCCGGGGGAGCACTGCCCCGCGACCCCGTTCCCTGGCTGCGCTCGCTGACGCTGCGCGAGTGCCGCCGGCTCACCCGGACGGCCCACGACGAGCGGCTCGTCCCGGTCGGCGACGCGGGTGCCGGGGGCGTCCCGTCGGCGGAGGAGCAGGTGCTGGCGGCCGGCCGCCGGCGGGCCGTCCGGACGGCGCTGGCCGCCCTGCCGGGCCGCTGCCCGCAGCTGCTCGCCGCGCTCGCCGACGCGCCCGGTCTCACCTACCGTGAGCAGGCCGAGCGCCTCGGCATCCCGCGCGGCAGCATCGGCCCCACCCGCTCGCGCTGCCTGGCCTGCCTGCGGACCCTGCTGCACGGCCTGCGGGCGTGACGCTCGACACGTCGGAAGGCCGGAAGGTTGAGAGCAGGCGTCGCTGGGGTAGAGCCGTGGCGAACGTAACTCTTGACGGTCGCGCGATCGCACGGATACTGAGCGTGAGCGCGAGTCGGCCCGGTGGACGACGTCCCCGGGTCGGACTGGTACGTTCGTGCGCCAACCCCGGTCAGGGCCGATCCCCGGCCGGGCACATCTCCGGCAGAGCATCCGGTGCGGAACCCTCACTTCTGCGCGCCGGAGACAAACGATGGGGAGGCCCCTGCACATGGGCATGAGTGTGATCATCTCGGTGGCGTCCGAGGAGGATGCGGAGCAGATCCTGAAGCTCCAGTACCTCGGTTTCCAGAGCGAGGCCGAGCTGTACGGCGACTGGGGCATCGAGCCGCTGACGCAGACCCTGGACAGCCTGCGGACGGAACTCGCCGAGCGGCACGTCCTGGTCGCCCGCCTCGGCGACGAGGTCGTCGGCACCGTACGCGGCCGGGTCGACGAGGGCGGTGTCGGCCGGATAGGGCGTCTGGTGGTCCACCCCCGGATGCAGCGCCACGGCCTCGGCGGCCGCCTGCTGGAGGCGATGGAGCGCCGGCTGCTGGAGGAGCGCCAGGTGGTGGGCTTCCGGCTCTTCACCGGTCACCGCAGCCTCGGCAACCTGCGGCTGTACACCCGCCAGGGCTACCGTCAGACGGGCGTGCGGCCGCTCGGCGGCGAGCTGAGCTACGTCGTCCTGGAGAAGCCCGTGCCGAGCGTGCTGGCCGCGTAGGCCGAGCCGACTCCCGGGCACCCGTGCCCCTCGGTGCCCGGCAGTACACGACCGTGTCCGTATTTCGGACACCGGATCCTGAAATATGGGATTGAATCGAGCAGTCTGATTTACTGGCTCGTATGACCACGACGACGAACTGGCCCCCCACCGGCACCATGCCGGCAGGTGAGCGCGCCATGTGCCGTCGTACCCACCGGTGCGCGTGTCCGCGCATGTGTCAGTACTGAGGGCCACCGCCTTCCCCTCGCGCCCCGAAGCGAGAACCCCGGAGCTCCCCGTCGCGGAGCGCCGCCCTCCCTTCCCGCCCGCCCCCCGACCCGGTCCCGCGCGGACCCGACAGGGTCGCGCCCCGCGCCGCCCCGGCGCGGGCGGTGGCAGGCCCGGGAGGACCCTCAACGGCGTTCCGCCGCGCGTCACCGTCCGCAGTCCGCGCCGGTGGCAGCGCGCCGCCCGCCCCCGACCCACGGAAGCAGCTGTGATCACCACCACCGACCTCACGAAGGTCTACCGCTCGCAAGGCCGCGAGGTGACCGCCCTCGCCGGCGTCGACCTGCACGTGCGCGAGGGCGAGGTCTACGGCGTCGTCGGCACCAGCGGGGCCGGCAAGAGCACCCTCATCCGCTGCGTGAACATGCTGGAGCGCCCCAGCTCCGGCACCGTCACGGTGGACGGCCTGGAGCTCACCGCCCTCGGCGGCCACGAGCGGCGGGCCGGCAGCGCCCTGCGCGAGGCCCGCCGCCGGATCGGCATGGTCTTCCAGCACTTCAACCTGCTGTCCTCGCGGACGGTCCAGGAGAACGTCGAACTCCCACTGGAGATCATCGGCCTGGACCGGCAGCAGCGCCGCCGCAAGGCCGCCGAGCTGCTCGACCTGGTCGGCCTCACCGACAAGGCCCGCAGCTACCCGAGCCAGCTCTCCGGCGGGCAGAAGCAGCGGGTCGGGATCGCCCGCGCGCTGGCCGGCGACCCCAAGGTGCTGCTCTCCGACGAGGCGACCTCCGCGCTGGACCCGGAGACCACCCGCTCCATCCTCAAGCTGCTGCGCGAGCTCAACCAGCAGCTCGGCCTCACCGTGCTGCTGATCACCCACGAGATGGACGTCATCAAGTCGGTCTGCGACTCGGCCGCCCTGATGCGCGGCGGCCGGGTGGTCGAGTCCGGCGCGCTGACCGACCTGCTCGCCACGCCCGGATCCGAGCTCGCCCGCGAGCTGTTCCCGCTCGGCGAGTCCGGCTCCGGCCACGCCGGGCGCACCGTCCTGGAGATCACCTTCCAGGGCGACAGCTCCGCCCGGCCGTTCGTCTCCCAGCTCGCCCGTACCTACCAGATCGACATCAACATCCTCGGGGCGGCGGTCGAGACGATCGCCGGCCGGATGGTCGGCCGGATGCGCGTCGAACTCCCCGGCAGCCACCACGACAACGTGGTGCCGATCGGCTTCCTGCGCGAGCAGGGCCTGCAGGTGGACGTGCTCGACGCGATGGACGGAGCGGTGGCATGACCTGGGACCAGATGCTGGAGCTGATCAAGCCCGCCACCGTCGAGACCTTCCAGATGGTCGGCATCGCCACGCTGGCCACCATCCTGATCGGCCTGCCACTGGGCATCCTGCTGGTGCTCACCGCCAAGGGCGGCCTGCTGGAGAACCTGCCGGTCACCAAGGTCATCGGCGCGGTCGTCAACGTCGGCCGCTCGCTGCCCTTCGTGATCCTCATGGTGGCGCTGATCCCGCTCACCCGGGCGGTGGTCGGCACCTCGATCGGCTGGCAGGCCGCCACCGTGCCGCTCGCCGTCGGCGCCATCCCGTTCTTCGCCCGACTGGTCGAGACGTCCGTCCGCGAGGTGGACGGCGGCCTGGTCGAGGCCGTCCAGGCGATGGGCGGCGGCACCTGGACGATCGTGCGCAAGACCCTGCTGCCCGAGGCGCTGCCCGCCCTGGTCGCCTCGCTGACCACCACGGTCATCGCGCTGATCGGCTACTCCGCGATGGCCGGCACGGTCGGCGGCGGCGGTCTCGGCACCCTCGCCATCAACTACGGCTACCTCCGCTTCGAGACCGGTTTCATGTGGGTCATCGTCGCCGAGCTGGTCGTCATCGTCACCGCGGTCCAGCTCCTCGGCGACCTCGTCGTGCGCCGGCTCGCCCGGCGCGGCCGCACGGCCGGCCCGCTGCGCCTGCTGCGCCCGCGCGGCAGGGCCTCCGCCGCACGCGACGAGGAACTCGTCGCCCCCTGACCACACCCCGTCCGACCCTGGACGGCGGCTCCCCGAATCACGCAGAAAGGCACTTTTCGTGCGCAACGTCCTGAAGTTCACCAGCATCCTCGCCACCGCCGGCATCGCCCTGTCCGTGGCGGCCTGCGGCAGCGGCTCGTCCTCCTCCGGGTCCTCCGACCCGAACGCGACGCTCACCGTCATCGCCAGCCCGACCCCGCACGCCGAGATCCTGAACTACGTGAAGGACAACCTCGCGGCCAAGGCCGGTCTGAAGCTGGACGTGAAGGTCGTCACGGACTACGTGACCCCGAACACGGCCGTCCAGGACGGCTCGGCGGACGCCAACTACTTCCAGCACGTGCCGTACCTGGAGGACTTCAACAAGAAGCACGGCACCGACATCGTCTCGGTCGGGGCCGTGCACCTGGAGCCGCTGGGCCTCTACTCCAAGAAGGTCAAGGCCGCCACCGAGCTCGCGGACGGCGCCACCGTCGGCATCCCGAACGACGCCACCAACGAGGGCCGGGCGCTCAAGCTGCTCGCCGACAACAACGTCATCACCCTCAAGGACGGTGCGGGCACCGCCGCCACCCCGGCGGACGTCACCGGCAACCCGAAGCACCTGAAGTGGAAGGAGCTGGACGCGGCGCAGCTGCCCCGCTCCCTGGCCGACCTCGACGCCGCCGTCATCAACGGCAACTACGCGCTCGACTCCGGCCTGAAGCCCGCCACCGACGCCATCCTGCTGGAGAAGGCCACGGGCAACCCCTACGCCAACATCCTCGCGGTCAAGAAGGGCAAGGAGAGCGACCCCCGGGTCAAGAAGCTCGCCGAGCTGCTGAACTCCGAGGACGTCAAGAAGTTCATCAACGACAAGTACCAGGGCTCGGTGATCCCGGCCCTCTGATCAACCCGCCGCCCGGGCCGCTCCGGCCCGCCCCGACCGGGCCCCCGCCGCACCTCGGCGGGGGCCCGGTCGGGCAGTATCTGGGGGTGACGGTGTGACAGGTGACGTTTCTGACGTACCGTCGTGCGGTCCGTGCACCACGGGACACCCTGGCCCCCGGCGGGGCGTACGGTGTGTCCACGATCCGGCGAGGAGAGACGGCATGGCAGCGAGCTTCCCCGAGACCGCCATCAGCACCGAACGGCTGCTGCTGCGACCCCTTGAGGACGGCGACGCGCCCGCGCTGGCCGAGCTGATGGCCGACGAGCTGGTGTACGCCTGGACGGACTTCCCGCAACCCTTCACCGAGGCCCGCGCCACCGACTGGGCGCGGCGGCTGGCCCCCGCCCACCGGGCGGCCGGCCGCGGGATCACCTTCACCGTCACCGAGCACCTGACCCAGCGGGTGGTCGGCGCCGTCGAACTGCGCAACACCGACTGGCGGCTGCGCTCCACCGAGATCTGCTGCGTCACCGCCCCCTGGGCGCGCGGCGAGGGCTACGCGCCGGAGGCGGTGCTCGGCGTCGCCCAGTGGCTCTTCGAGGACCGCGGCTTCCTGCGGCTGGAACTGCGCACCGCGGCCGGCAACACGGCCGGTCAGCAGGTGGCGCAGAAGGTCGGCTCCATCAGCGAGGGAGTGCTGCGCAGCGCCTGGATAGTGCGCGGCGGTGAGCCGGGGGCGAGCGGCTACGAGGGCCGCAGCGACCTCATCCTGTGGAGCCTGCTCCCCGAGGACATGGACGTCCCCCCGGAGCCCGGCCGACCCGCCGAGCCGTACGCCCTGCGGGACTGAGCCGCGCGGCCGGGCCGCGCGACCGGGCCGGGGTCGCGAGCCGGGGTCCCGGGCCGGGGGTGCGGGCCGGGGGTGCGGGACAGCCCCTGCCGGGGGCCGGGACGGGACATGCGTGCGAGTTGTCCACACCGGGGGGTGCCCCACCGGGTAGCCTCTGCTCCTGGACGGACCCGGCCGGGTCCGGTGGCGGATCGGACCGCCCGGGTCCGTGCGGTGCGCAGAGTCGAGGGGAACAGCCGCGAATGGCTGACCGGATCACGGTCATCGGGTGGGACGGCACACCGCTGACCGAGGCCGCCGGCGCGGCCCTGGCGGCGGCGACCCTGGTCGCGGGGGCCCCTTATCAGTTGGGCGCCCTCCCGGTGCCCGCCGGGGCCGAGCGGATCGCGCTCGGCAGCATCCAGCTGGCGGCCCGCCGGATCGCCGAGCACCGCGGTGCGGCCGTCGTGGTGGCCGAGGGCGACCCCGGTTTCTTCGGAGTGGTCCGCACCCTGCGCAGGCCCGAGTACGGCCTCGAACTCGAAGTGCTGCCGGCCGTCTCCTCGGTGGCCGCCGCCTTCGCCCGCGCGGGGATGCCCTGGGAGGACGCCCAGGTGGTCAGCGCCCACGGCGGACGGCTGCGCCGGGCTGCCAACGTCTGCCGGGCCCATCCCAAGGTGGCGGTGCTCACGGCGGCCGGCGCCGGGCCGAGCGAGCTGGCGCTGATGCTCCGGGGGGTGCACCGCACCTTCGTGGTCTGCGAGGCGCTCGGCACCCCGGAGGAGGACGTCACGGTTCTGACCTCGGACCGCGTCGCGGACCACATCTGGCGGGATCCGAACGTCGTCCTGGTGATCGGCGGAAACGGCCCGCAGAGCGGGACGGCCGGGGAGGCGGCCGGCTGGCTGGCCGGGCGTCCGGTGGGCTTCCCGGGACAGGAACGGGGCTGGGCGCTGCCCGCCGACGCCTACGCGGGCGCCGGGCGCGCGGGGGAGAGCGGGCGCGGCGCCGGGGCTGGGAGCGCGCCGTCCGCGCTGCCCGCGCACGTCCGCGCGCTGGTACTGGCCCGGTTGGGCGCCCGGCCCGGTGATCTGGTGTGGTCCGTCGGCGCGGGCAGCGGCTCGCTGGCGGTGGAGGCGGCGCGGTTCGGCGCCGCCGTCGTGGCGGTCGAGGCCGATCTCTCCGCCTGCGCGCAGATCGCGGTCAACGCGCGCCGGTACGGGGTCGAGGTGGAGACCGTGCACGGCTCGGGGCCCGAGGTCCTGGGCGGCCTGCCCGAGCCCGACGCCGCGGTGGTGGAGACCGGAGGCGCGGACGTGGTGCGGGCGGTGCTGGCACGCCGCCCGGAGCGGATCGTCGCCGTCGCCCGGACGCTCGCCGAGGCGGAGCAGATCAGGTCGGCCATCGCCCTGGCGGGATACCGGGCCTCGGCGGCGCTGCTGCAGTCCACCGAGCTGCTGCCGGCGGAGGTGGCGGGCGAACCGCTGCCGGCCGGGCCGCCGGCCGGCGGCCCGAGCTCCGTCGGGTCGCGGTCCATGCCGCTGCAGGGCGCCGTGCAGCGCTCGGGCGGTGCGCGGGCGGTCGCCGTGGACGCGGCCGGCGCGGGTCTGCTGTTCGGGCCGGGCACGCAGACCGTGCTGCTCTGGGGCGAGCACGGGGCCTGAATCCGACGGCGCGCCCCGGCCGTCGGCCGGCGGTGATCCAGGTCGCATCCGGACGCCGATTCGAGAGAGGCCGGCCCCAGGCCGGTAGTGTGGCGTTCTGGTTGGCCCGGGAGGGTTGGCGACCGGCGTCCGATCTGAGGCGTTTGTCGCCTTTTTGACGTGGTGCAACCCCCTGTGGTTCGAAGTGTGGGCAATTCGACGGGTCGCCTGCGGGACGGGGAGAATGCCGTAGGGTCCGGTGCGATCGTGCCGGTTGCCCCGGGTTGTCGTTGTTTCAGATGGCGTTCCACCGCGCACGGGTGGGGCGCGGGCCGGGGTGTCGCAGCGCGCCGGTGGATCTACGGCCGCAGCGCCTCGGCGCGGCGGCCGTGAGTGGTTGAGGGGTGGGCCGGAATCCGGCCCGGCCCGTGAGCGGATGTGGGCGCTGCGGTCGGTGATCGTGTCGCCAAGGGCGCGGCAGCGGCCTGGAAGGAGCTTTGACATGACCGATGGCGGCCACGTCCCCAGCGAGGGACTACCGGAGCACCTGCTCGTCGGGTCCGACCCGGCCGGCCGGCCGGAGGGCTTCGCGGTACCCGCCGCCCCGGTCCAGGGTGCCGCGGTGCAGGGCATCCCGGCGCAGGGGTACCCGGCGCACGCGGCGCAGGCACCCGGCGTGCCCGGCTACGGCGCACCCGGATCCGCCGGCGCTCCGCCGCCCGCCGAGGCGGGCTTCCAGCGTCCGGGCTTCACCTTCCTCGACCAGCCCGACCAGCTGGAGGACGAGGAGGACGTGCTGCTGATGCCCGGTCCGCAGGGCTCGTGGGGCGAGCCGCTCGTGCACGGCCCCGGCGAGCCCGCCGCGTTCCCGCCGAGCCAGGCCGAGCAGAACCCGCTCGTGCAGAACCCGCTCGTGCAGAGCCCGGTGGCGCCGAGCCCGGCCGTCGAGGCACCCACCGTGGCGGACACCGTGGCGCTGCGCGCCGTCGGCGACGAGCTGGCCACCGGGGCCGCGCCGGCCGGTACCCCGGTCGAGCCCTCCTGGCCCCCGCTGGCACCACCGGTCCTCGCGGCGCCCGCCGAGGCGCCCGCCGCACCCGCCGCACCCGTCGGGGCAGCGGCCGCCGCGCCGGTGGCCGTCGAGCCGTCCGCACCCGCCACAGCCGCGCCCGTCCCGGCCGTCGAGCCGTCCGCACCCGAGGCGCCCGGCTCCGCCGCGCCCGCCCAGACACCGGAGCAGTTGATCGCCGCTCAGCCGCCCCGGCGCCCGCTGCACGCCGGGCCGCCGATCCCCGACCCCTCGCTGATGACCGGCCACGTACCGGTGCGCTCGCTCGCCGACCGGGGGCCCTCCCAGGGCAGCACCCCGGCGCACGGCGTCCGGGTGGTCGGCCGGCCTGATCAGCCGCAGAGCGTGCCGCCCGTGCAGCAGGCCCAGGCGGCGGCGCCGGAGGCGCCCGTCGCGGAGCAGAGCCTGCCGGAGACCGTGCGGCCGCAAGCGGCGGAGCCGCAGGCCGTGCCGCTCCAGGACGTGCCGGTCGCCGAGGCACAGCAGGTCGCGCCGGCACCCGTGCCGGAGCAGACCGTGCCGGAGCAGCCGGCCGTTGAGCAGCCCGTCGTTGAGCAGCCCGTCGCCGAACAGCCGGCCGCCGAGCAGGCGGTCGTCGAGCAGTCCGTGCCGGAGCAGCCGGTGCCGGAGGCGCCCGTCGCGGAGCAGACCCTGCCGGAGACCGTGCGGCCGCAAGCGGCGGAGCCGCAGGCCGTGCCGCTCCAGGACGTGCTGGTCGCCGAGGCGGCCCAGCCGCAGCAGGAGGCCGTGGTACCGGTCGTGACGCCGCCGCAGGCACCCGATGCCGCGCCCGAGCAGCCGGCGGCCCCGCAGCCGGTGGCCCAGCAGCAGGCGCCCGAGCAGCCGGTGGCCGAGCCCGTGGCCGCGGTACTCCCCGCGGCCGCTCCGGCCCCGGTGACCGGTCGCGCGGCCGCCCGCGCCGGACGGATCTCGGCGTTCCTGGCCGCGCCGACCCCGCACGGTCTGCCCACGGTCGGGGCGGAGCCCGCCCCGGTCGTCGAGCAGCAGGCGGCCGTCGAGCTGCCGTCCGCCGAGCAGGCCGTCGCCGAGCAGCCGACGGCGGGTACGCCCGTCGCCGAGCAGCCGCTCGGGCAGCCCGTCGACGTCGCGAACGGCACCGGTCTGCCCGCCGAGGCGGCGCAGGCCCCGCAGGCCGCCGTGTCGCCGACGGCGGAGGGCACCGGTGACATGGCGGCCGCCCACGCCGCCGCGCCGTCGCCCGAGCAGCCGCAGCAGCAGCCGGAGGCGGCCCCGCAGGCGCCCGCACCGGCCGGACCGGACACGACCGCCCCGGAGGCGCCCGTCCAGGGCGATGCCGGGGTCCCCACCGAGGACGGTCAGGCCGAACCCCAGGCCGCCCCCGAATCCGAGGAGGGCACCGTCATCACGGGCACCGACGCCACCGTCACCCACGCCACCGTCACCGAGGCCGCCGTCACCGGGCCCGCCGGTGAGGTCCTCACCGGGCCCGCCGCCGGTGCCGTGGCCGCCACCGCTCCCGAGGCCGCTCCCGAGGCCGCTCCCGAGGCCGTCACCGGAGCCGTCGAGGAGGCCGTGCCGGACGTCCTGGCCGAGGAGCCGCGCCCGCCGGCCGCCCCCGGGTACGACGAGGCCGGCCGGGAGGCCGTCCACCAGGTGATCCGCGAGCGCCGCGACGTCCGCAACGGCTTCCGTCCGGACCCGATCCCGCACGAGGTGCTGATCCGGGTTCTGGAGGCGGCCCACACCGCGCCCAGCGTCGGCTACTCCCAGCCCTGGGACTTCGTCGTCATCCGCTCGGCCAAGACCCGCCGCAAGATGCACGAGCTGGCGGAGCGCCAGCGTGAGGCCTACGCCGACTCGCTCCCCAAGGGCCGGGCCAAGCAGTTCAAGGAAATCAAGATCGAGGCCATCCTCGACACCCCGGTGAACATCGTGGTCACCGCCGACCGCACCCGTGGCGGCCGGCACACCCTCGGCCGGCACACCCAGCCGCAGATGGCTCCGTACTCGGCGGCGCTCGCCGTGGAGAACCTCTGGCTGGCCGCCCGCGCCGAGGGCCTGGGCGTCGGCTGGGTGAGCTTCTTCGACGAGGACGAGATGGTCCGCGAGCTCGGCCTGCCCGAGCACCTGGAGGTCGTCGCGTACCTGTGCGTCGGCTACGTCGACGCCTTCCCGGACGAGCCCGAGCTCCAGCAGCAGGGCTGGGCCAAGAAGCGCCCGCTCTCCTGGGTCGTCCACGAGGAGCAGTACGGCAACCGCGCGCTGCCCGGCGAGGAGCCGCACAGCCTGCTCGCCGAGACCCTGCGCGGGATCCGCCCGCTGGACGCCAAGGCGCTCGGCGAGGCGTGGGACCGCCAGAAGCGGATGACCAAGCCGGCCGGTTCGCTCGGCATGCTGGAGATCATCTCGGCGCAGCTCTGCGGCCTGTCCCGCAAGTGCCCGCCGCCGATCCCGGAGCCGGGCTGCGTGGCGATCTTCGCCGGTGACCACGGCGTGCACGCCCAGGGCGTCAGCCCCTGGCCGCAGGAGGTCACCGCGCAGATGGTGGCCAACTTCCTGGCGGGCGGCGCGGTGATCAACGCCTTCGCCAAGCAGATCGGCACCGAGGTCGTCGTCGTCGACGTCGGCGTGAAGAGCGACCTGCCGGACGCGATCCAGTCCGGTCGCACCACCGGTCTGCTCCCGCGCAAGGTGAAGCCCGGCACGGACGACATGACCCAGGGCCCGGCGATGAGCCGGGAGGAGGCGCTGAAGGCGATCGAGGTCGGTATCGAGACCGCCCGCGACCTGGTCGCGGCCGGCAACAAGGTGCTGATCACCGGTGACATGGGCATCGGCAACACCACCGCCTCCGCCGCGCTGATCTCGGTGTTCGCCGGAATCGACCCCGGCGAGGTCACCGGCCGCGGTACGGGCATCGACGACGCGATGCACGCCCACAAGGTCGAGGTGATCCGCGCCGCGCTGGCGCTGCACCAGCCCGACCCGGGCGACCCGATCGGCGTCCTGGCGGCCATCGGCGGCCTGGAGCACGCCGCCATCGCGGGCTTCCTGCTGGGCGCGGCCTCGCTGCGCACGCCGGTCGTCCTCGACGGCGTCATCGCGGGTTCGGCGGCACTGGCCGCCAAGGCGATCGCCCCCGAGGTGCTGGCCGCGTGCATCGCCGGCCACCGGTCCGCCGAGCCTGGCCACCAGGCCGCGCTGGCCAAGCTCGGGCTGCGTCCGCTGATCGACCTGGATCTGCGGCTCGGCGAGGGCACCGGAGCGCTGCTGGCGCTGCCGCTGGTGCAGAGTGCGGCCCGTTCGATGCACGATGTAGCCACGTTCGACTCCGCCGGCGTCACCGAGAAGGCCTGACCCGACGAAGTCCCCCGTACCCGGCCCGAGGGCGCGCCGGGTACGGGGACCGCCGCCGTACCCGAAAACCCTCCCTCCCACCCAGGAGCCCCGCCCATGACCGCGCCCACCCCAGCGCCCAACCCGCACCCCGGCACCGAGGGCCGCACTCCGTACCCGGTCGGCCTGCTGCTCGACGGCCGCCGCGTGGTGGTCGTCGGTGGCGGCCACGTCGCCCAGCGCCGGCTGCCCGCGCTGATCGCCGCGGGGGCCGACATCCAGCTGATATCACCGAGCACCACGCCCGCCGTGCAGGCGATGGCGGACGCCGGCGAGATCACCTGGCACCCCCGTCCGTACGAGGAGGGCGACCTCGCCGACACCTGGTACGTGCTGGTCGCCACGGACGCCCCGGCGGTCAACAGCGCCGTGAGTGCCGAGGCCGAGCGCCTGCGGGTGTTCTGCGCCCGCAGCGACGACGCCTCCGCCGCCAGCGCCTGGACCCCGGCTTCGGGCCACGACGGCGGCGCCACCGTGGCCGTCCTCACCGGGGACCCCCGGCACTCCGCCGCCCTGCGCAACGCCATCGTGGACGGCCTGCAGGACGGCTCCCTCGCCGCCCGCCAGTACCGCGAGCGGACCCCCGGGGTGGCGCTGGTCGGCGGCGGCCCCGGCGATCCGGACCTGATCACCGTGCGTGGCCGCCGTCTGCTCGCCGACGCGGACGTGGTGGTCGCCGACCGCCTCGCCCCGCGCGAGCTGCTCGCCGAGCTGGCGCCGCACGTCGAGGTGATCGACGCCTCCAAGATCCCCTACGGTCGCTTCATGGCCCAGGAGGCGATCAACCGGACGCTGATCGACCACGCCAAGGCCGGCAAGTTCGTGGTCCGCCTCAAGGGCGGTGACCCCTACGTCTTCGGGCGCGGCGGCGAGGAGCTGCTCGCCTGCGTCGAGGCCGGTCTGCCGGTCACCGTGGTTCCGGGGATCTCCAGCTCGATCAGCGTGCCGGCGGCCGCGGGCATCCCGGTCACCCACCGCGGCATGACCCACGAGTTCACGGTGATCTCCGGGCACGTCGGCCCGGACGAGCGCTCGCTGACCAACTGGGACGCCGTGGCGGGGATGACCGGCACCGTGGTGCTGCTGATGGCCGTCGACAAGATCGGCGCGATCGCCGCCAAGCTGATCGAGGGCGGCCGCCCGCCCGCGACCCCGGTCGCGATCGTCCAGGAGGGCACCACGGCCGGCCAGCGGCGGATCGACGCGACGCTCGGCACGGTCGCCGCGACGGTCGCCGCCGAGCAGGTGCGCCCGCCCGCCGTGATCGTGGTCGGGGACGTCGTCAACGTCCTCGCCGACGCCTTCGGGGCCTGAGACCCCCGGGGTCGCGCCCTGACGCCGGGCCCGGTGGAGAGCCTCCACCGGGCCCGAGCGCGCCCCGCCCGGGTCCTGTTCGGGCCCCGCCCACGTGCTGCCCGAGCGCGACCCCGCCCGGGTGCTACCCGAGCGGCTGTTCGGTCCAGATGACCTTGCCGGTACCGGTGTAGCGGGTGCCCCAGCGCTCGGCGAACTGGGCGACCAGGAAGAGCCCGCGCCCGCCCTCGTCCGTGCTGGCCGCGTACCGCAGGTGCGGGGAGGTGCTGCTGGTGTCGGAGACCTCGCAGATCAGCATCCGGTCGAGCAGCAGCCGTACCCGGATGGGCCCGGTGGCGTAGCGGATCGCGTTGGTGATCAGCTCGCTGAGGATCAGCTCGGTGACGAACGCCGCCTCCTCCAGACCCCACGCGCCCAGCTGCGCGCTGACGGCGGCACGGACGCCGGAGACGGCCGCCGGGTCGGAGGGCACCTCCCACTGCGCCATCCGCTCGGCCGCCAGCACCTTGGTCCGGGCGACCAGCAGCGCGATGTCGTCGGTCGGCCGGCTGGGCAGCAGGGCGCCGAGAACGTCCGCGCAGGTCTGCTCGGGGTTGCGGCCCGCCCGGGCCAGGGCGGTGCGCAGCAGGTCGAGGCCCACGTCGATGTCCCGGGTGCGGTCCTCGACCAGGCCGTCGGTGTACAGCACCAGCGTGCTGCCCTCCGCCAGCTCCAGCTCCGCCGTCTCGAAGGGCATGCCGGCCAGGCCGAGCGGCGGCCCCGCGGGCAGCGAGGGGTACTCCACGGTGCCGTCGGGGTGGACCACGGCGGGCGGGGGATGGCCGGCCCGGGCGAGCGTGCAGCGCCGGGAGACCGGGTCGTAGACCGCGTACAGGCAGGTGGCGCCGGTCACCTGGGACCCGCCCTGGGTGGCCGCCTGGTCCTGGTCGATCCGGCTGACCAGCTCGTCCAGGTGGCCGAGCAGTTCGTCCGGCGCCAGGTCGAGCGCGGAGAAGTTGTGGATCGCGGTCCGCAGGCGCCCCATCGTGGCGGCCGCGTGCAGGCCGTGACCGACCACGTCGCCGACCACCAGGGCCACCCGGGCGCCCGGCAACGGGATCACGTCGAACCAGTCGCCGCCCACGCCGGCCTGCGCCGGAAGGTAGCGGTGCGCGACCTCCAGCGCGTTCTGCGGCGGCAGGCTCCGGGGGAGCAGGCTGTGCTGGAGCGTCACCGCCATCGCGTGCTCGCGGGTGTAGCGGCGGGCGTTGTCGATGCAGACGGCTGCGTGCGCGACCAGTTCCTCGGCCAGCGAGAGATCGTCCTCCTCGAACGGTTCGGTCCGCTCGCAGCGCCAGAACCGGGCCACCCCCAGCAGGACTCCCCTGGCCCGCAGCGGCACCCGGATCAGCGAGTGCACGCCGTGTTCCAGGATCAGTTCGGCGCCGGCCGGGTCCTGGGTGCGCCAGGCGGTGGCGACCCGGAGGTCGGGCTCCAGCACCGGCCGGCCGCCGGCGATGCTGCGGGCCAGGTGGGACTCCGGGACGACGTCGATCAGGGTGCCCGCGACCATGAACGGCACCTCGGCGCCGACGCTGCTGAGCGCAGCCCGGCGCATCCGGCTGATGGCGCTCCCGGTCGGCGGTTCGTCCCCGCCGAACACCTGCTCCGCCAGGTCCACGCTGACGATGTCGGCGAACGAGGGCACCAGCACCTGGGCGAGTTCCTCGGCGGTCCGGGTGACGTCCAGGGTGCTGCCGATGCTCACCCCGGCCTCGTAGAGCAGCCGCAGCCGTCCGCGCGCCCGGTCGACCCGGCCGGCCAGGCCGACCAGCTCGGTGGAGTCGCGCAGGGTCGCCACACTGCCCGCCGGGCCGCCGTCCCGGTCGGTGGGCCTGATGTTCACCGCGAGCAGCCGCCCGCCGGCCGGCACCACGTCGTCGGTGACCGTCCTGCCCGCGGCGAGCAGGGCGGCCAGCGCCGGCGCCAGGCCCACCTCGGTGACCGGCCGCCCCTCCGCGTCCCGGGGCAGCTCCAGCAGCCGGCGTGCCTCGTCGTTGGCCAGCACCAGCCCGCCGTCGCCGTCGGTGATCAGCACGCCCTCCCGGACGGAGTGCAGCACCGCGTCGTGGTGCTCGTACATCCGGGTCATCTCGACCGGGTCGAGACCGTGCGTCTGGCGCCGCAGCCGACGGCTGACCAGCGCCGTTCCACCGGTGGCCAGGCACAGCGCCGCTCCGGCGGCGCCCAGCACGATGGGCAGCTGGTGGTTGGAGGCGCTGCTGACCCGCGCGATGGTGATACCCGCCGAGACCAGGCCGACCACCGCGCCGTTCGGCGCCCGCACCGGGACGACGGCCTGCACCAGGGGGCCGATCGTGCCGGTGATCTGCTCGGTGACCACCCCGCCCGCCAGCGCGGGCTCGATGGTGCCGACGAACTTCTTGCCGATCCGGTCCGGCAGCGGGTGGGTGTAGCGGATGCCGTCGTTGTTCAGCACCACGACGAAGTCGACGCCGGTCTGGATCCGGACGGACTGCGCCTTCGGCTGGAGGATCGCGGTCGGGTCGGGGCTCTGCAGCGCCTCGACGATGCCGGGTGAGTTGGCGAAGGTCTGGGCGACGGCGACGGACCGGTTGCGGGCCTCCTCGACGCTGTCCCGGTTGGACTGCACCACCAACGCGACCACGGCCGCCGCCACCAGCAGCAGGACCACCACCACCTGGAGGGCGAAGACCTGGGCGGCCAGGCTGAGACTGTTCGACGCCGAGCGGATACGCCGCCCCGGGGCCCGCTCGGGGGCCGGCTGCTCGGGACGCTCCGTCTGCTCGCGCGGTGAACGCGAAGGGTCTGGCCGGCCCGACGGAAGCCCACCGGCGGCGCCAGCGGCCGGGCGCCCCCTGGCCCGGCCCGGAAAACGGGCCATACGCCATGTCTACACTGCCCGCGCCGGGCAGGCCAGGGGCAGCGCCGCGACGCGCCGGACCGTCCGCGGCGGCATCCGGTCGGCATCCGGTCGGCGCCCGGTCGGCATCCGGTCGGCGCCCGGGCCCCGGCGGTCCTCCGGTGGGGCGAGGCCCCGGTGCCGGCGGCAGGGGCGCGGTGCGGGAGCGAGGCGCGGCCGGGTGCGGTTTGGCCTTCGTCCGCCCGACCGGGCAAGATCGCACGGTGTCCGAACCCCGTGCTGTTACTGACCCCGCCGACCCCCGCCTCGCCGACTACACCGGTCTGACCGACGTCGAGCTGCGCCGCCGTCGCGAGCCGGCCGAGGGCCTGTTCATCGCCGAGGGGGAGAAGGTCATCCGCCGGGCGATCGAGGCCGGCTACCGGATGCGCTCGATGCTGCTCACGCCCAAGTGGCTGGAGGTGATGGGCGACGTGATCGGCGCGGCCGAGGCACCGGTCCACCTGGTCGAGCCCGCTCTCGCCGAGCAGGTCACCGGCTACCACGTGCACCGCGGCGCGCTCGCCTCGATGGAGCGCAAGCCGCTCCCGGAGCCGGCCGGGCTGCTGACCGGCGCCGCGCCGGCCCAGGCGCCGGGCGACCGTCGCGCGGGGTCGCCCGCCGGCGGAGGGGCGGGCGCCGTCCGCCGCGTCGCGGTGTTCGAGGACATCGTCGACCACGCCAACGTGGGCGCCGCGTTCCGCAACGCCGCCGCCCTCGGCGTCGACGCCGTCCTGCTCACCCCGCGCTGCGCGGATCCGCTCTACCGCAGGTCCGTGAAGGTCTCGATGGGCGCCGTGCTCCAGGTGCCGTGGACGCGGCTGACGTCCTGGCCGCAGGACATCGGGATCCTGCGCTCCGCGGGCTTCACGGTGGCCGCGCTCTGCCTGAGCGACCGTGCGATCACCCTCGACGAACTCGCCGCGCGCGACGACGACAGGCTGGCGCTGGTCTTCGGCACGGAGGGCGCCGGCCTCGCCCCCGGGACCCTCGCCGCGGCCGACGACCACGTCCGCATCCCGATGGACGCCGGCGTCGACTCGCTCAACGTGGCAGCGGCCTCGGCGGTGGCGTTCTACGCCACCAGGCCGCGAGGGGTCTGACCGGCGGGCGGACGGGCTCAGCCCCCGGTGCCGCCGGACACCCCGGAGCCGGGCCAGGACTCCTCCAGAGTGCCGTCGCCGCGCACCGAGTAGCGGGTGGAGGAGACGGCGCCGGTCTGCGAGACCCGCTCCTCCCGCACCAGGGCGCCGCTCTCGATCCGCCAGCTCGCGACCGCCTGCGGGTTCGCGGCCGAGGCCCGGGCGGCGAGGGGGACGGGAGCGTCGCCGTTGAAGCCGAAGAGCTGGACCAGATCGACCGGGACGGACCCCTCCGCGCGACGCAGCACCACCAGGGCGGCCGACGCGCCCCGGTACTGGGCCGGCAGCACCGCGCTGAGCGCGACCTGTCGGCCGTCGACGCCCGAACGCCCGTCGTGCAGCAGGATTCCGCCGCCGCCGGCCGGATCGGTGAAGCTGCGGTTCGGCCAGTCCACGGCGGGCTGGGGGCCGACGGCCTGGCTGAGCCCGGCGTCGGCCGCCGGGGCGGTGCCGCGGGCCGCCGCCGTCAGCGCGGCGGGGGACTGCAGCGCGCCGTCCGCCGAGAGTCCGCCGGAGGCCGGGGTGGCGGGCGCCGCCGCGGCCGCCGGGGCGCCCGAGGGCAGGCCGAGACCCTGGTCGGCGCGGTTCTCGCAGCCCTGGGCGGCCGCGATGGCGAGTGCGACCCCGAGGGTGACGGTGACGAAGACGATCAGCCGCTGGCGCAGCAGCCGTCGGCGAGCCGTCACCGGTCGGCCGGGGGCCGGGGTGTGCTGCCGGTCGCGCGGCGCGCCGCCCCGGCCCGGCGGCGGGGTCAGCGGACGCTCCCGCAGCGGCCGGGTGGCCTGGGCGGATTCGGGGCGCGGCATCGGCGCGGTGGCGGGCTGGCCGTAGGGGCGCCGGGGCTGGTCCGGCCGCTCGCCGCCGCGCGCGCGGGCCCCGACGGCGGGCCCGGGCGCCCGCCCGGGGGCCGGCACCGCGTGGGGCGGCGGAGCGGTGCCGCGGGCGGGAGCGGCCCGCCCCGCGCCGGGCAGGGCGGCTCCCCGTGCCGCCAGTTCGCTGAGCCGCTCGTGCAGGGCGGCCGCGCCGGGGCGTTCGGTCGGCTCCTTGGCCAGGCAGGCCCGGACCAGCGGCGCCAGCTGCGGCGGCACGGCCGAGAGGTCGGGCTCCTCGTGCACCACGCGGTAGAGCATCACCTCGGAGGAGGCGCCGGAGCCGAAGGGCGAGTCCCCGGTGAGCGCGTAGGCGATGGTGGCACCGAAGGCGAACACGTCGGTGGCCGGCGTCACCGCCGCCCCGCGCACCTGCTCGGGCGCCAGGAAGCCGGGTGAGCCGACCGCCGTGCCGACGTGGGTGAGCGTGCTGGCCCCGCGCGACCACGCGATGCCGAAGTCGATGATGCGGGGGCCCTTGGGCGAGAGCAGGATGTTGGACGGCTTGAGATCCCGGTGCACCACCCCGGCCTCGTGCACCTTCACCAGGCCGTCCGCCAGCGCGGCCCCGACCCGGGCCGCCTCCGGCCAGCCGAGCGGCCCCTCGTCGCCGACCCGCTTGTACAGCGAGGGCCCCGGGACGTACGCGGTGGCCAGCCAAGGCCGGTCGGCCTCGATGTCGGAGCCCATCACCCGGGCCGTGCAGCCGCCCCGGATCCGGGAGGCCGCCGCGATCTCGCGCGCGAAGCGGGTACGGAACTCGGCGTCCTCGGCCAGCTCGGCGCGGATCAGCTTGAGCGCGACCCGCTGGCCCCGCCGGTCGGAGCCTAGGAAGACCACGCCCATGCCGCCGGCCCCCAGCCGCCGGTGCAGGCGGTACGGTCCGACGATGCGGGGGTCCTCACGCCTCAGCCGCATCATCGCCATCTTCGTTCCCGTCAGCCCGTGGGTGAGCCCCCGTCGGTTGGGGCATCGTCAGATCCTGTCCGGCACAGCTTACGGACTGCCTGCTGCGGTGTGCTGATACGCAACACCTCAACGGTCCGTGGGATTGTCCGATCTTCCCGGTGGGACCGCTGTGACCAGCGGTGCGACCCTCCGGACGACCGCTCGCGCGGTGGCTCCCGGGGCCCGACCGGGACAGCTCCTCGGGGTGCCTCTCAGGGTTCCCCCGAGGGTGTCTGCGCCGTCGTCTCCCCCTCCAGTACTACGTCTCAGGTCGGAGGGTCATCCTCCGGGATGCCTGGAGAACGGTACGCGGGCATGACGCGGGACCACCCCCCTGCGCCCTAGCGTAGTGACCAGCGGTGGACGGGACGCTCGTCCCCCGAGAAATCCGTCCACCGCCCCGGCCGGCTGTACCGGCAGTACCGCAGTACCCGCACCCCGAGCAGTACCTCATCCCAACCGGCAGTCCGCAGCGAGCAGGAGCAAGGTCATGGCAACGCAGGTCACCGGCCCCGCCCGTCGGCGCAGGCCGTTCGCCGGCCCCCGCCGGGCCGGCCAGACCAGGCACCCGGCGGTGGCGCTGGCCATGGCGCTGCCCTGCGCCGTCCTGCTGGTGATGCTCTTCGGCGGCTGGCAGCAGGTGGCCACCCAGGCCCGCGCGGTCGCCGATCTGATCGGGCACTGACCCCTCGGGACGGGGAGGCAGTGCCGGCCGAGGCACAGCGCCCGTGTTGACACGCGGACGGGCGGGAGCGGCGCGCGAAGCGCCTCGGCAGGCGGGAGTCGCCGTGTACGGAACGCCGGTGAGGGCGCCCGTGCACGGCGCTCCCGTGCTTGTCGTCGCCTGTCGTCCCGGAGCGGCGGCGAGGCCGGATCCTCGCACCTCCGGGTACGGAAAAACGACGACGGCCGTGATCCTCTCGGACCACGGCCGTCGTCTGTACTGTGCGCGATACTGGGATTGAACCAGTGACCCCTACCGTGTCAAGGTAGTGCTCTCCCGCTGAGCTAATCGCGCCTGATGAGGCGTTCCTGCGAAGATCCCCGAAGGGACCGAGTGCGCGATACTGGGATTGAACCAGTGACCCCTACCGTGTCAAGGTAGTGCTCTCCCGCTGAGCTAATCGCGCCTGATGAGGCGTTCCTGCGAAGATCCCCGAAGAGATCGAGTGCGCGATACTGGGATTGAACCAGTGACCCCTACCGTGTCAAGGTAGTGCTCTCCCGCTGAGCTAATCGCGCGGGAAGGACCCTCGGTGAACCGGGGGCACCTCTTGGAGGTGGAGACGGGATTTGAACCCGTGTAGACGGCTTTGCAGGCCGTTGCCTCGCCTCTCGGCCACTCCACCAGGCAACACTCGAAGGACGACCCTACACTGTCCTTCATCGAGCGGACGACGAGATTCGAACTCGCGACCCTCACCTTGGCAAGGTGATGCTCTACCACTGAGCCACGTCCGCCTGTCTCCCGAGGGCCTCACCGGTTCTTCCCGGCTGCGCTCCCTGGCGACGTGTTGAACTCTAGCGGATTCCCGGGCCAGCTAAAAATCCGTTCCCGCAGCGTGCCGCGGGGATGCCCCGCAGGTGGTGCTCCGTCAGCCCGACCGGACCCGGCCACCGGCCCGCACCCCGGACGCCGCCGGGCGCTGCGGCCAGGCCCGCAGGCCGCGCCCGGACCGGGCGCCCCCGCATCCGCCCGGACGCCGGACCTACACTTCAGGCACCGCAGACCACACCTTTCACCGCGCCCACCCCCGCGCGGCACAGCACCGAATCCGCGCAGGAGAACCGTGTCCGGCCCAGCCCTCCCACCCAGCCCGCTCGCCCGCTTCGGCGGCCGCCTCGCCACCGGGCTGCGCGACGTGACCTCGGACCCGGCCGCGCTCGACTCCGCCGGCTTCTGGGCCGTCGTCCACGACTTCGAGGGCCGCCTGACCTGCGCCCGCTTCGACGACGTCCGCCCCGCCCCGGCGCCCCCGCGTGCGGACGCGTGGCGCGGGCCGCACCCGGACAGCTGGCGCAGCTCCCTCGACCGCTCCGCCTACACCGCCGGGGTGCGCCGCATCCGCGAGCACATAGCCGCCGGCGAGGTCTACCAGGCCAACCTCTGCCGGGTGCTCTCCGCGCCCCTGCCCGACCCCGCCCGCAGCGACATCGACGCCCTCACCGGCCTGCTCGCCCTCGGCAACCCCGCGCCGTACGCCGGGACGGTGCGCCTGCCCGCGCACGGCGTGGAGATCGCGACCGCCTCGCCGGAGCTCTACCTGCGCCGCGACGGCGACACCGTCTCCTCCGGCCCGATCAAGGGAACCGGCCGGACCGAGGACGACCTGCTGGCCAAGGACCACGCCGAGAACGTGATGATCGTGGACCTCGTCCGCAACGACCTC
Source organism: Kitasatospora sp. NBC_00315 (assembly GCF_041435095.1). NCBI lineage: Bacteria > Bacillati > Actinomycetota > Actinomycetes > Kitasatosporales > Streptomycetaceae > Kitasatospora > Kitasatospora sp. NBC_00315. The sequence continues at coordinate 6,760,613 of NZ_CP108025.1, forward strand.
GGCCGGGTCTGCGCCACCGGCACCGTCACCGTCCCCGACCTCTGCGTGGTCGAGAAGCACCCCGGCCTGGTGCACCTGGTCTCCACCGTGCGGGGCACCCTGCGCGCGGACGCCGGCTGGCCCGGGCTGTTCGCGGGCACCTTCCCGCCCGGTTCGGTGACCGGCGCTCCCAAATCCAGTGCCCTGGGCATCATCGACGCCCTGGAGAGGGCCCCCCGCGGCCCGTACTGCGGCGCCGTCGGCTGGGTCGACGCCGACCGCGGCGAAGGTGAACTCGCGGTGGGCATCCGGACGTTCTGGATCGACCGGGCCGACCCGGAGGCACCCGTCCTGCGCTTCGGCACCGGTGCGGGCATCACCTGGGACTCCGACCCCGACCGCGAATGGGCCGAGACCGAGCTCAAGGCCGCCCGACTGGTCGCGATAGCGTCTGCCGCGGGCACCCCGTAGCCCCGGACCACCCCCGGACCACCTCCGGCCCGGACCACCCCCGGCCCGACCGCCGTCGGCCGCACCACCCGACCCCGAGGAGCAGCGCCGATGCAGCGCCCGACCGACAGCACGATCTGGGTCAACGACTCACTGGTGGACACCGGCGACGCGAACGTCTCCGTCCTCGACCACGGCCTCACCGTCGGCGACGGCGTCTTCGAGACGATGAAGGCCGTGGACGGCCGGGCCTTCGCGCTCACCCGTCACCTGGAACGCCTCACCCGCTCCGCCCGCGGCCTCGGACTGCCCGATCCCGACCCGGAGCGGATCCGCGAGGCCTGCGCCCAGGTCCTGCGGGCCAACCCGATGCCGCTCGGCCGCCTCCGGGTCACGTACACCGGCGGCACCGCCCCGCTCGGCTCCGAGCGCGGCGAGGTCGCGCCGACCCTCGTGGTCGCCATCGGCGACACCGCCCGCCGCCCCGACACCACCGCCGTGGCCACCGTCGCCTGGCGGCGCAACGAGCACAGCGCCGTCGCCGGGCTCAAGACCACCTCGTACGCCGAGAACGTCGTCGCCCTCGCCGCCGCCCACCGGCAGGGCGCCTCGGAGGCCCTGCTCGCGAACACCGCGGGCCGGCTCTGCGAGGGGACGGGCTCCAACGTGTTCGTCGTCCTCGGCGGCCGGCTGCTCACCCCGACGCTCGCCTCCGGCTGCCTGGCCGGCATCACCCGTCGGCTCGTCGTCGACTGGTGCGACGCCGAGGAGGCCGACCTCCCGCTGTCCGTGCTTCAGGAGGCCGACGAGGTCTTCCTGACCTCGACCCTGCGCGACGTCCAGGCCGTCACCCGGATCGACGGCCGCGAGCTGGCCGGACCGGGCCCGGTCACCGCGAAGGCCATGGCGGTCTTCACCGAGCGCAGCGGTGACGACCTCGACCCCTGACCGGCCCGCGCCGGGCGCCCCCGCCGCGCACCGGCGGCCGCCCGGCGGTGGCGCCGCGCCGACCGGGCCGTCCGACGCACGGTAGAACCACCGGTCGGCGGGGAAGGGACTCCGGCATGACCACCACGCTGCGCCCCGAGAGCCCCGAATCCCCGGCGCCGGGCGGCGGCCGCACCAGGCGCTGGCAGATCTGCGCCAACGGCCGCCCGGTCGGCGCGCTGCGCACCAGTGCGACGCCGCGCGGGGACCGCTGCTGGGGGAACATCTCCGAGCTGGAGATCTGGGAGGGCCGGGGGCGCGGCCGGGGCACCGTGGGCGCGCTGGCGGCCGAGGAGGTGCTGCGCGGCTGGGACTGCGAGCGGGTGGACGCGGTCATCCCGGAGACGGCGACCGCCGCGTTGCGGCTGGCCGAGGCGCTCGGCTACCGCGAGCGGATGCGCAACATGGCCAAGGCGCTGGGGGCCGGTCCCGAGCCGGTCCTGCCGCCGGGCGTCACGGCCCGGCCGATCGACGCCGAGCGGTACCCGGCCTGGCTGGACGAGGCCAGGGCCGGCTACGTGCGCGATCTGCGTGCCTCGGGCCTCAGCGAGCGGCAGGCCCGCGCCAAGTCGGACGCCGACCACCTGCACCTGCTGCCGCAGGGCGCCGCCACCCCCGGGGTCGCTTTGCGGTGGCTGCACGGGCCGGACGGCGCGGTGCTGGGGAGCCTGTGGCTGGCGCTGCGCGAGCGGGACCTCCCCGACGGCCGGCCGCTGGCCTGGGTGATGACCGTCGAGGTGGCCCCGGGGCTGCGCGGCCGGGGCCACGGGCGGACCCTGATGCTGCTCGCCGAGCGGGAGTGCCTGGCCGTCGGAGTGCGGGATCTGGGCCTGAACGTGTTCACCGAGAACCGGGTGGCGATCGGCCTCTACACCTCGCTCGGCTACCGGATCACCAACCGGGTGCTCGGCAAGCAGCTGATATGACGGAACCTCAGAAGGACTTCTGTTCCTCGATGACGGCGATGATCCGGGCCTGCAGGCCGTCCTGGCTCTGCCCGCCGTCCAGCCGCCGGCCGGCGATGACGTAGGTGGGGGTGCCGCTGATCCCGATCGCCTTGCCCTCGGCCTGGTCGGCGTCCACGATCAGGGTGTGCCGGCCGTCGATCAGGGCCAGTTCGACCTCCTCGGCGTCCAGGCCCACCGTGCGGGCGACCTCCACCAGCAGGGTCTCCCCGCGCCCGGCCAGCTCGTCCACCCGGGCGAGCAGCGCCTCCACGTAGGGCCAGCCGAGGCCCTGGGCGAACGCCTCCTCGGCGGCTTGCGCGGCGGCGTACGCGTGCTTGTGCTTCTCCAGCGGGAAGTGCCGCAGCTCGATCGGCAGGTCACCGCCGTACCGGGCGCGCAGGGCGCGGATGTCGTCCAGGGCGGTGCGGCAGTCCGGGCACTGGAGTTCGCACCAGAATTCGAGCCGGGGAAGGGAACCATCGATCATGCCCCCAGTGTTCCACTAGTGAGCGTGGCGGCGGTGGGCCCCGGTCCAGGCGGGGGTCCGGCCGCGGGACGGAGGCCCGACGTGTCCAGGAACAAGCTTCTGACCGAACCCGGTCGCCGTCCCGGTGGTGGCGGTCGCGGCGGCCCTCCCGGCGGCGCCGCGACGGACGGGCGGACGGCGGCCCGGCCGTGCTGACCGCGGTGGTCGCCTTCCTCCTCACGGCGGCGGGAGTGGCCCTCGCGGTCGTCCGCGCCCGCCGGGGCCGCCGGCTGTCGGCCACCCGGTGGTTCGCTGTGGCCCTGCTGCCGGCCGGCCTCTATCTGACCGGCTTGTTCCCGGTCGCCCGGACGATCGGCGGCGAGCTGTCGGACTGGGCGACGAAGCTGGTCCTCGACCCCCGGGTGTGGGCCGGCATCGCGCTGCTGGCGCTCTCGGCGGGACTGCTGATCGGCTCCCGGTGGATCGCCCGGCGCCGCCCGGTCGCCGATGCCGCGGCCCCCGCCCGGACCGGCGCGTCCCCGGGCCGTCCGGCGGTGTCCGGGGCCGCCGCCGAGGGTGGGCGGGCCGCCACCCGGGACGCGCCGACCGGGCGGGGCCGACCGGCCGGGAAGGCGGACGCGGACCTCGGCGACTTCGCGGAGATCGAGGAGATCCTCCGCAAGCGCGGAATCTGAGCACCCCGGCGCCCGGCGGCCCGGGACGTACGCCGTCGCACGGGAGTGGCCCGGCGTATCCGGGCGCGGGCCGGCCGGGGCGCCGGCCGTCAGGCGTCCGCCGGTACCGCGTCGGCGGAGCGCTGGCGCGCCCGGTACGCGGCCACGTGCAGGCGGTTCCCGCAGGTCCGGCTGTCACAGTAGCGCCGGGACCGGTTGCGGGAGAGGTCGACGAAGACCCGCGCGCAGTCCGGTGCCTCGCAGTTGCGCAGCCGCTCCCGCTCACCCGCCATCACGATGAAGGCCAGCGCCATGCCCAGCTCGGCCGCCAGGTGGTCGCCCAGGGCGGCGTGCGGGGCGAAGTAGTGGATGTGCCACCCGTGGTGGTCGTGGTTGGTCAGGCGCGGCGTGGTGCCGGCGGCCGCGACCACGGCGTTGACCAGCTCGGCCGCCTGCTCGGTGGAGCCGGCCGAGAACACCGCCCGCAGCCGGGTGCGCAGCTTCTGCACGGCCCGCAGGTCGGCGGACGTGGGGGACTCGACCTCGCTGATCTCCAGGCTCGTCACGAAGGCGCCCAGCGCGCCCACGTCCGGCAGCAGCTCGCTGCCGCAGGCCTCTGGGGAGGTGTTGAGCAACTCGACCAGAATGCTCAGCGCGCATTCGGTGTCATGGGTGATCAGCACGTGGGGGACTCCTCGCGCGGCGGGGGCCGTCGGCCTCCCGCGTCAACAGTCACGCAGACCTTACCGGCCGGGGCGCCGCGGGGGCGAGGTCGCGCGGGCCCGGCCGGGGAGGGAGGCCGGGCCCGCAGCAGAGAATGCCGACCACCCTGGATCAGGTGGCCGGCACCGGTGCCGGGTGCTTCCGGAGCCCGGTCCGCCCCCGTGGGAGCGGACCGGGGACCGGCCCCGAAGCCGCATGGTGCGCGGCAGGGTGTGCGACCGTGCCCCCGAGTAGGACGGCCGCGCTACGGCAGGACGGGTCCGCCTCGCCCTTCCGGCGTGGCGGGGCCCTGCGGCGGGTTCAACTTTCGGCGAGGATGTGCGACAGCTCCCGGTCGAGGTCGAAGTGGCGGTGTTCGGTGCCGGGCGGTACCGCGGCGTCCGTTCGCTTGAGAAAAGACTCAAGCGCTCGGGCCGGGGCCTCCAGCAGGGCTTCTCCTTCCGGAGAGCTCAGCGCGATGCAGACCACTCCCTGGCCGTGACTGCGCGAGGGCCACACCCGGACGTCGCCGGTACCGGTGGGTCGGTGCAGCCCCTCCGCAAGGAGATCTCGGGCGAACACCCACTCCACGGTCTCGTCGGCACCGGTGTGGAAGGTGGCGTGCACGGCATAGGGGTCGGCGGTGTCGTAGCGCAGGCCCGCGGGGACGGGCAGCGAGGACTCGCTGGACACGATGAGGCGCAGGTGCAGCTCGCAGCTGACCGTGGTGTTCATAAGCGCCATGGCCTTTCGCTCAGTGTGCGCTCGGGGAATCGCACGTCGGCGAACGGACCATCCCACCCCTACGACCGATGTAAACCCCTCTGTCCCGATTCGGGCGCGAGTCGTACCCCTTCCGGCGCATTGCGGAATCGCCACGGAGCACCGGGTGGCGGATTACCGGGCGGCTTCTCGGTTAGTTTCCTCAGCATGGCTGTACGAAGCGACAACACGAGTACGAGCGGGTCCGGACCGGACGGGGAGGGGGCGGCCCCACGGCCCCCGGCGGCGGGCGCCGACGTGCCTGGGACGGAGGCCGGGGAAGCGGCCGGGACGGAGGCCGGGGAGGGGGCGGGCGAGGAGCCGGAGGGCGGCCGGGCGCTGGGCTCCCGGGCGCCGCGCTTCATCAGGCGCTCGCGTCCGCTGCACCTGAGCTGGCAGGTGGCGGTCTTCCTGGTCGGCCTCGCCGTGGTGGTGCTCGGGGTGCTGATGCTGCCGCTGCCCGGGCCGGGCTGGGTGGTCATCTTCCTGGGCATGGGCATCTGGGCGACCGAGTTCGTCTGGGCCCAGCTGGCCCTGCGCTGGACCCGCCGCCGGGTGGCCGAGGCCGCACGCAGGGCCCTGGACCCCCGGGTGCGCCGGCGCAACCTGACGCTGGCCGTGGTCGGACTGGCCGTGATCGCCGGGCTCGCCGGCTGGTACCTCTGGCGGTACGGACCGGTCATGCCCTGGCAGCTGCTCTGAGCCGGCCGGCCGGGGCCCGCCCCGGAGGGGTGTTCGGAGCAGCCTTCGGGATGCGGTAATGTTTTCTCTGCACCCGGGCGATTAGCTCAGCGGGAGAGCACTTCGTTCACACCGAAGGGGTCACTGGTTCGATCCCAGTATCGCCCACCGGAATGCATTGGTGAGACGTCGGGCCCCGGCCATTAAATGGCCGGGGCCCGACGTCTTTTCCTTTAATCCCGCAACTCTCGTGGGGAATCCGGCTGAGGCGCAGTCATCTTCCCTGTGGAGCGCCGGTTCTGCGGTTGCGACAGGTGCCGCCGGGGAGATGCGGGTTGCAGGGCGCCCCCCGAACGGTGCTAGTCTTCTTCTCGTTGCCCGGGCGATTAGCTCAGCGGGAGAGCACTTCGTTCACACCGAAGGGGTCACTGGTTCGATCCCAGTATCGCCCACCGGACAGCACGGTCGTTCGACGACCGGCAAGACGCGGGCCCCGACCGGTTCTCCGGTCGGGGCCCGCGTCGTTCTCCGTACCGCAGTACCGCAGTACCGCAGTACCGAAGTACCGCAGTACCGTTCGGCCCGTTCGGCCCGCGGTACCGTCCGCATCGCGCCGATCGCTCAGGCCGCCGCCTCGCAGCGGTGCTCGGGCGAGAGCCGCCGGCCACAGAGACAGCGTGCCGGCCGCAACGGCCAGGAGAGGTCCACCCGCTCGTCGGCGCCGGAGCGGTCGAACCAGTTCTGCAGTCCCCGGGCCTGCGCCGCGTGCCAGACCCGCTGGCGCAGGTGGAGTTCGGCGGGGGAGAGCGCGCCCAGCGCCCCCGGATAGCGAGCCGCCAGGGTCCGGACCAGCCCCATCGCCGCGGTCGCGTCCGCCGCGGCGTCGTGCGCCCCGGCCAGCTCGACGCCGTAGTGGGCACAGAGGTCGGTGAGCGTGCGGCGGCCCTTGCGGTAGCGGTCGACGTGCTTGTCCAGCACCCTCGGATCGAGTATCAGCAACGGGGCCTGCCCCAGGCACTGCGCCAGCGTGACATCCCGGTGGCGACGCAACTCCCGGTCGAGCAGGGTCAGATCGTACGGCGCGTTCATCACCACCAGCGGCGTGCCGGCCCGCGCCTGCTCGACCAGCGCCTCGGCTATCCGGGCCACCACGGTACGCGGCGGGTGCCCGTGGGCGCGGACCCTCTCGTCGGTGATGCCGTGCACCGCGCGGGCGCCGTCGGGGATCGGCACGCCGGGATCCGCCAGCCAGGTCTGTGCCCGGGGGGCGGCGTCGGGAGCGAGTTGGACGACCAGGGCGGCGGAGACGATGCGATCGGTCTCGACGTCCACGCCGGTGGTCTCGGTGTCGAAGGAGGCGAGCGGGCCCGCGAACCACAGCTGCTGCATGACTGCCCCTCACTCAGGTACTGCCCTCGGGAACGGTGTGCTCCCGAACCGGAGCGGGGGAGACCGGGCGGGGGTGGGGCACCGCCGAGGACCGGCGGTGCCCCACCCCCGCCCGGTCTCGTCCCGTCCTGGTGATACCCCGTTCTGACGGGGCCTCAACCGTTTGCGGCGCGGATGCCCGGGGATGCTCCCGGTGGCGGTCTGTTCGAATCCGGACAGGGCCGACGCGCCGAGGTGGGGGAGGCGGCAGCCATGGCGCTGACACAACCGCAGCCCGAGGGGACGGCGGCCGTCCTTCGCGGCAACCTGGCCACCACGGCCTGCATGGAGACCCTGCAGGTGGCCTACCTGCACGCGGTCACTGCGGCCGCGGGCTGCTCGCTCTCCCAGCCGTTCCCGGACAACGGGATCGACTGGCAGGTCAGCCACGGCTCGCCGGCCCACGAGGTCGACGACGAGGTCACCCTCAAGATCCAGCTGAAGGCCACCCAGCAGATCGCGTCCGCTCCGGTCGGCCCGTACTTCAGCTTCACCCTGGACAACGACCACCTGCGCAAGCTGGCCCGGGTCCGGGTCGCGGTTCCCAAGATCCTGGTGGTCATGCTGCTGCCGCGCCGGGTCGACCAGTGGCTGCAGGCCCGGCCGGACGCGCTGGAGCTGCGGCACTGCTGCTACTGGGTCAACCTGGCCGGCCACGCGGTGACCGGGCAGCGGCGGACCAACGTCCGGGTGCCGGTCGCCCGGGTCTTCGACGACCGCGCACTGTGCGAGATCATGGCGAGGGTCGGCGCGGGCGAAAGCCCGTGACGCCCCGGCGCCCCAGGCTGCGAGGAGCTGACGCATGACGGGTACCCGGATGTCCGAGGACGGAGCCCCGGCCCTGCCGGACCCCGCGGCGGTCGACCCGGCGGTGCTGGCCACCCTGCTGGCCCGGTACGGCTGGGTCCGGCGCGGCGGCCCGACCGCCAGGTACGGACGGTGGACCCCGCCCGGCGACAGCGACCCCGACACCAGCCTGCTGGTGCCGGCCGGCGGCGGCTTCGACGACGCCGTGGACCTGCTCGCCGACGCCGTCACCGCGCTGTCCCGCTCGCGCAGCCCCTCGGCCCGCTCGATCCTGGTCGCCCTCACCGTGCCCGGCGACGAGATCCAGTGGCGGCGCGAGACGCCGGGCGTGCCCGGGGCCGTCCCCTGGGAGGGGGAGGAGCACCTGCGGGGCGCGGCCCGCGCGATGCTCGCCGCCGCTGCCAAGGCCGGCCGGACCAGGGCCGCCTACTTCGGGGCCCGGCTGGACGGCTGGGCCGGCGCCTTCGTCGAGCGCGCCCTGGTCGTCGCGCCCGCCGCCGGCGCCGGCGGCCTCACCGCCTTCACCCCCGCCCCCGAGGGGCGGGCCGCCGTCACCACGCTGGTCCGGGCGCTGGAGGCGATGCGGGACGCCGTCGACTACCGCCGGGTCAGCGGCGGACTGGAGGCCTTCGAGAACGCCGTCCAGAGCGGGGTGAGCCGGGAGCTGGTGGACGCCGTCCAGCAACTGGTGCGCGGCGCGACGGCGGCCCAGGTCTCGGTCGCCTGGTCGGCCGCCGTCGGGACCCCGGGCGGTTTCGGCGACCGCCGGATCTCGCTGGAGTTCTCCCCGGGCGACCTGCCGGCGCTGGCGGAGGCCGCCGAACTGCTGGAGCGGATCGAGCCCGCGGTGCCGGTCACCGTGCTCGGCGCGGTGGTCCGCCTCAAGCGCGGCGCGGCCGCCGGGCCCGGCACCGTCCGGCTGCGGGTGCTGAGCGGCGCCGAGGTCGCGGAGGTGAGGCTCCGGCTGGACGACCGGGAGTACCGGCTGGCCGCCGAGGCGCACCTGGCCGGTGCCCCGATCCGGGTCAGCGGCCGGCTGGAGCGGCGCGGAGGGTTCCGCCGGCTCGTCCACCCGCACGATCTCGCCCCCGTCACGCTGGAGGACGCCGAGCGCGAGCGGCTGCTGAAGACCCTCGGCGAGGACGAGTCGCGGTAGCCGCGCGAGCCGCAGGGCCATATAGGTGCACGAGGCGGCCGCCGCTCTCGGTACCATCGTGAACGCGCAGTGAAGTGCTGCGCCTCACGCATCCAGCACGTCAGGAGAGACCGGTGACGGACGTCCGGGTAATCATCAATCGCGAACCCGATCGGGAAGAGCGCGTGGTGACCACGGGCACGACGGCCGCCGAGCTCTTCGCGGACGACCGCTCGATCATCGCCGCCCGGGTCGCGGGCGCGCTCAAGGACCTCGCGTACGCCGTCCAGGACGGCGACGAGGTCGAGCCCGTCGCGATCGGCAGCAAGGACGGCCTGGACATCCTGCGGCACTCCACCGCACACGTGATGGCACAGGCCGTGCAGCAGCTCTTCCCCGAGGCCAAGCTCGGCATCGGCCCGCCGGTCAAGGACGGCTTCTACTACGACTTCGACGTCGAGAAGCCGTTCCACCCCGATGACCTCAAGGCCATCGAGAAGAAGATGCAGGAGATCATCAAGCGGGGCCAGAAGTTCTCCCGCCGGGTGGTCGCCGACGACGCCGCCCGCGAGGAGCTGGCCGCCGAGCCGTACAAGCTGGAGCTGATCGGCCTCAAGGGCGCCGCCTCCGCCGAGGACGGCTCGAACGTCGAGGTGGGCGGCGCCGAGCTGACCATCTACGACAACCTGGACGCCAAGACCGGCGAGCACTGCTGGGGCGACCTCTGCCGCGGCCCGCACCTGCCGAGCACCCGGCAGATCCCGGCCTTCAAGCTGATGCGCAACGCGGCCGCCTACTGGCGCGGCAGCGAGAAGAACCCGATGCTCCAGCGGATCTACGGCACCGCCTGGCCCACCAAGGACGAGCTCAAGGCGCACCTGGACTTCCTGGTCGAGGCCGAGAAGCGCGACCACCGCAAGCTCGGCAACGAGCTGGACCTCTTCTCGATCCCCGAGGAGATCGGCTCCGGCCTCGCGGTCTTCCACCCCAAGGGCGGCATCATCCGCCGCACCATGGAGGACTACTCGCGCAAGCGGCACGAGCAGGAGGGGTACGAGTTCGTCTACACCCCGCACGCCACCAAGGGGAAGCTCTTCGAGAAGAGCGGCCACCTGGACTGGTACGCGGACGGTATGTACCCGCCCATGCAGCTCGACGAGGGCGTGGACTACTACCTCAAGCCGATGAACTGCCCGATGCACAACCTGATCTTCGACGCGCGCGGCCGCTCCTACCGCGAACTGCCGCTGCGCCTCTTCGAGTTCGGCACCGTGTACCGGTACGAGAAGTCCGGCGTGGTGCACGGCCTGACCCGCGCCCGCGGCTTCACCCAGGACGACGCACACATCTACTGCACCCGCGAGCAGATGGCGGACGAGCTCGACTCGACGCTGACCTTCGTGCTGGACCTGCTGCGCGACTACGGCCTCACCGACTTCTACCTCGAACTGTCCACCAAGGACCCGGTCAAGTACGTCGGTTCGGACGAGACCTGGGAGGAGGCCACCGAGGTCCTGCGCAGGGTGGCCGAGAAGCAGGGCCTGCCGCTGGTGCCGGACCCGGGCGGCGCGGCCTTCTACGGCCCGAAGATCTCGGTGCAGGCCACCGACGCGATCGGCCGGACCTGGCAGATGTCGACCATCCAGCTGGACTTCAACCTGCCGGAGCGCTTCGACCTGGAGTACACCTCGGCGGACGGCTCGCGCCAGCGCCCGGTCATGATCCACCGCGCGCTGTTCGGCTCGATCGAGCGGTTCTTCGCGGTGCTGCTGGAGCACTACGCCGGCGCCATGCCGCCGTGGCTCTCCCCGGTCACCGTGGTCGGCATCCCGATCACCGACGAGCACGTGCCGTACCTCCAGGAGGTCGCGGCCGAGCTGAAGAAGCGCGGCATCCGGGTCGAGGTGGACGCCTCGGACGACCGGATGCAGAAGAAGATCAGGAACGCCCAGCGCGCCAAGACGCCGTTCATGCTGATCGCGGGCAACGAGGACATCGAGGCGGGCGCCGTCTCCTTCCGCTACCGCAACGGTGAGCAGAAGAACGGTGTGCCGGTCGCCGAGGCCGTCGCCGAGATCGTGGACGCCGTGGAGCGCCGCATCCAGGTGTGACGCCGAGCAGGCGGGTGCGGGGCGGACTCGACGAGTCTGCCCCGCACCGCTTTGCAAGCGGCGTACGGCGAATATGCTGATCAGCATGACGAGTGAGCCGGAACTGCAAAGGGGCGTCGGGGAGCCGGACGGCTTCCGCCGCCTGTGGACCCCCCATCGGATGGCCTACATCCAGGGCGAGAACAAGCCCACCGGCCCGGCTCCGGACGACGGTTGTCCGTTCTGCTCGATCCCGGCGCTGAGCGACGAGGACGGGTTGATCATCGCCCGGGGTGAGGCCGTCTTCGCCGTGCTCAACCTCTACCCGTACAACGGCGGTCACCTGATGGTCGTCCCGTACCGGCACGTCGCCGACTACACCGACCTGGACGGGACCGAGACGGTCGAACTGGCCGCCTTCACCAAGCGGGCGATGACCGCGCTGCGCGCCGCCTCCGGCGCGCACGGCTTCAACATCGGGATGAACCAGGGCGCCGCCGCCGGCGCCGGCATCGCCGCCCACCTGCACCAGCACGTGGTGCCGCGCTGGGGCGGGGACGCCAACTTCATGCCGGTGGTGGGCCACACCAAGGTCCTGCCGCAGCTGCTCGCGGACACCCGCAAGATGCTGGCCGACGCCTGGCCGCAGGACTGAGCCCGGGCGGACGGGAACGGGGGCCCCGCCGGACGGATCCGGCGGGGCCCCCGCGGCGTGCGGCGGCCCGGTTCAGTCCGCCGCGTACTGGTCGAACAGGTACGGCCGGTTTCCCTGCATCTCGGACTTCAGGATGCCGACCCGGTTGGTGAAGCGGCTGCTGTCGATGTCGTGCTCGTCCAGGAAGTCGACCAGCGCGGCGGTGACGGCGGCGACCACCGGCGTCGCGCTGCGGAGCACGTCGTCGGTCTTGTCGCGGTTCACCCAGGTCTTGCTGACCCAGGAGGAGCGCAGCCCGAACGGCTCCGGCAGGCCGAGCCCGCCGCCCAGCCAGCCGAGCAGCACGGGGGCGCGCATGAAGGGCGCGCGCAGGGCCTGACGCACCACGTCGTCGTTGTCGATGAGCGGCAGCTGGACGGTCTCCTCCACCCAGAACTTCCCGCTCTTCTGCCGGGTCAGCTCCCTGGCCTTGGGCTTGCCGGTGAACAGCCCGTGCACCGGCCCCAGGGCGTGCCCGGAGACGGTGATCTCCAGGATGTTGGCGAGCACACTGATCTCCACCAGGATCGTGGAGATCAACTGCCCCTGGTGCAGCACGAACTGGGTGGCGACGCAGTGCCGGGGGCCGCTGTGCCCGAAGGACTGCTTGTTGGCGACCTCCTGAACCGCGAAGTCACGCATCACGAAACCGTCGGCGTCCATCTCGGGACCGCTCGGGCGGCCGATCTCGTCCGCCCCCTCGGGGACGTGCTGGAGGATCCAGTGGTTCACCGAGTACGCCGGCATGCCGCCGTTGGCGACCTCGCTGCGGCCCAGGCCGCCGAGCCGCTCGCCGATCTTCCGGGCGAGGTCCCAGGTGTGGAAGGTCCGGAAGTCCTGGTGGCCCTCGGCGGGCCTCAGCTCCGCCGACACGTTCCAGGAGCCCCAGCGCCGGCCCGCGCCGAGCAGGCCCTTCGGCCCGGCGTAGTGCAGGAAGTTGGTCTCCTGCTCGGCCTCCAGCCGGCCGAGCTGCGCCTTGAGGGTGGCGGCCTTCTTGTCCATGTCGTCGCGGGGCACCGCCTTGGCCACCGTGGCGGCCGGCCCGTTGCCCTCGACCAGCGCGAGCCAGCGGGCCCGCATGTCCTCGGTGCTGCGCAGCACGATCCGCTTGGCGAGGAGCCAGCCGACGACGGGTGCGATCATCATCACCCGGAAATAGAGCGCCCAGAGCCCGCTCACGGGCGGCCGCACGGCGAGCAGGACGGCGATCAGGCCGACACCGACCAGCACCAGCGTGCCGTAGAGGTCCTGGCGTCCCGAGTCGTCCTTCTTCAGCCAGGTCCGGATCTGGAAGGCGGCCAGCCAGAGCAGGGCGCCCGGCAGGAAGAGCAGGCCGCTCACCAGCGTCACGACCATCAGCCGGCGGTCCCGCTCGTCGCGCAGCTCCTCGGCGGCCAGGCAGTGGTGCACGATCATGCGTGCGTCCACGCCGAAGGAGGGCACCAGCGGATTGCGCTTGGCGCCGAGCGTGCGGGAGATGACGGCCTTGCTGAAGGCCTCGCCGAGGTTGGGCCGCAGCAGCTTGAAGCGGCCAGCCTTCACCTTGCCGGACTGGAGGCCCTCGTAGGCCGAGATGTCGGTGTCGCGGTAGGCGGCAGAGGAGAGCGCCTGGGTGACCGCGGTCTGCGGGCCGGCGTCCGTACGAGGTATCTGCGCGCCCGGGGTCATGTCGAGTTTGCTCACGGGTGGTGTGCCCTCCTCCCCTTGTCAGCGGCAGATTACCGTGCCGCGGGCCCGCCGCGTGGGTGATCTTCTGAAGAGCAGTCACGCCGCCGCCACGGTCGGTGTTTTCGGCATGCTTCCCCGGAATCGGTGGCTTCGACCCTCCGACCGGGATTCCGGTGCGGTCGAACCCGCCCGATGGGGGAGTATCGGGTCATGGACGAGATGCTGACGACCGACCCTGTCCTGGTCTTCGACGGGGACTGCTCCTTCTGCACGAGCTGCGTGCACGCGGCCGAGCGCCATCTGCGCCAGACCCTGGCCTCGGGCGGCTGGGACGCGGTGCCGTACCAGTTCGCGGACCTCGCCGCGCTGGACGCGCGGGCCGGCGGCCGGGGTGAGGTGACCGCGGAGCGGGCCGGCCGCGAGGTGCTCTGGGTGACCCCGGCGGGCCGGGTCCACGGCGGGGCGCAGGCGGTGGCCCGGCTGCTGATGCGCACCGGCGGCGCGTGGGCGTACCTGGGCGGGCTGCTGGCGCTGGCGCCCGTGCGGCCGGTGGCGGCGCTGGCCTACCGCTGGGTGTCGGCCAACCGGGACCGGATGCCGGGCGGCACGCCGGCCTGCGCGCTGGCGCCGGCCGCCCGGCGCTGAGCGGCGTCAGTCGCCGTCGGCCTCCTCGGCGGTGAGCCGGGCGGCCAGCGCGGGGGGCATCGGCTCGTGGCGCAGGTGGGAGCGGGAGAAGCCGGCCGTGCCGTGGGTGAGCGAGCGCAGGTCGACGGGGTAGCGGGCGAGTTCGAGCTCGGGCACCTCGGCGCGCAGCAGGGTGAGGCCCTCGCCGCCGGTCTCGGTGCCGAGCACCCGGCCGCGTCGGGCGGAGAGGTCGCCCAGCACGGCGCCGAGGTACTCGTCGGGGAGCAGCACGCCGACGGCGGCCACCGGCTCCAGCAGGCGGATGACGGCGTGGCCGGCCGCGTCGCGCAGGGCGAGGGCGCCGGCGTTCTGGAAGGCGGAGTCGGAGGAGTCCACGGAGTGGGCCTTGCCGTCGGTCAGGGTCACCCGGATGTCGGTGAGCGGGTGCCCGCTGGAGACGCCCCTGGCGAGCTGGGCGCGGACGCCCTTCTCCACGGAGGGGACGAAGTGCCTGGGCACGCTCCCGCCGACCACCTGCTCCCGGAACTCGAAACCGGCGCCGGTGGGCAGCGGTTCGACCTCCAGGTCGCAGATGGCGTACTGGCCGTGGCCGCCGGACTGCTTGACCAGCCGGCCGTGGCCGGCCGCGGCGGTGCCGAAGGTCTCGCGCAGCGCGACCCGGTGCGCGACGGTGTCGACGTGCACGCCGTGGCGGCCCCGGAGCCGGTCGAGCACGACCTCGGCGTGCGCCTCGCCGGTGCACCACAGGACGAGCTGGTGGGTGTCGGCGTTCAGCTCCAGGCGCAGGGCCGGGTCCTCGGCGGTGAGCCGGGTGAGGGCCTGGGACAGCTTGTCGTCGTCGGCCTTGCCGTGCGCCTCGACGGCGATCGGCAGCAGCGCCTGCGGCAGCGGCCAGGCCTCCAGCCGGACGTCCCCGCCGGGGTCCCCCAGCGTGTCGCCGGTGCGGGCACCGGTGAGTTTGGCGAGGCAGACGAGGTCGCCGGCGATGGCGTGCGGGACGGGCCGGTGCTGCTTGCCGAAGGGGCCGGTGAGGGCGGTGACCCGCTCCTCCACGGGCTCCCGGCCCTCGGCGTCGTCGTCCGGGGCCCGGCCGGGCGGGCCGGTGGGCGCCGTGACCTGGACGTGGGTGTCGGGCCGGAGGGTGCCGGCCAGCACGCGGACCAGGCTGATCCGGCCGACGTAGGTGTCCCCGGTGATGTGGATGACCTGGGCCGCCAGCGGGGCGCCGGGGTCGCAGGCGGGCTCCGGCGCGGGTGGGCGGCGCTCGGTGGGCGCGGGGAAGGCGGTGGCGATCAGGTCCAGCAGCTCGGCGGCGCCGAGCCCCTCGTCGGTGGCGGCCAGCGCCGGGTGCAGGGCGCAGGCGAGCACCTCGCGGCGCAGGCCGGCCGCCAGTGCGCCGGTGTCGAGCTCCTCACCGGCCAGATAGCGCTCCATCAGGGTGTCGTCCTGCCCGGAGATGGCCTCGACCAGGCTCTCCCGGGCGGTCGCGGCGTCCGGGCCGGCCGCCGGGCCGTCGTCCGGGCCGTCCTCGGAGCCGTCCGCGCCGTACCGGCGGCCGGTGAGCAGATCGAGGGAGCCGGCGGGGCGGCCGTCGTGGTGGAGCGGGAGGTAGAGCGGACGCAGGGTGTCCGGGCCGAGGCCGAAGGCGTCGTGGCAGGCCGTGAGGATGTCCTCGAAGGAGCTGCGGGCGACGTCCAGCTTGGCGACCACGACGGCCCGGGGGATCCCCGCGGCCGCGCACTCGCGCCACAGCGCCCGGGTCGGGGCGGTGACCGGGTCGGTGGCGGAGACCACGAAGACGGCGCCGTCGGCGGCGTGCAGGGCGGCGCGCAGGTCGGCGGCGAAGTCGGGGTGGCCGGGCGGGTCGAGCAGGTTGATCTTGGTGTCGCGCCACTCCAGCGGCAGCACCGCGAGCTGGACCGAGTGCTGGCGCCGGTGCTCGATCTCCTCGTGGTCGGAGACGGTGGTGCCGTCCGGCACGCGGCCGGCCCGGGTGACGGCGCCGGCGGCGAGCGCGAGCGACTCGGCGAGCGTGGTCTTGCCGGCGCCGGCGCAGCCGATCAGGACGACGTTGCGCAGCTGTTCGGGGCGCAGGGCGGGCGGCACCTGGCCGGTTCGTACCGTGGCTCGGTCGGGCACGGGTGTCTCCTCCCGTTGCGACTCCCGCTGCGACGGGGGCCGCGGCTGGCCGGACGCTCCAAGTCTAGGTGGCGCGCCCGGGGGCCGCCCGGGGGCCGCCCGGAACTCAGCGTGCGCGCGGATGAGCTTTGAGTAGTTGGCAGTTGGCCCGAATGCCGGTGCGGCGGTGTGGGGCGCCGGAGCGCACGGGCGGCGTGGATACCATGGGTCAGCCGGGTGGGCTGATCCACTCGGCCGCCTGCCGCCGATCATGGCCCCGGGCGGGTACCAGTGAGATCGGAGCGGTCCGGAAGGCCATGCTCAACAAATACGCGCGTGCCTTCTTCACACGTGTCCTGACACCGTTCGCCGCTTTCCTGATCCGCCTGGGTGTGAGCCCGGACGCGGTCACCCTGATCGGTACGGCCGGTTCGGTGGCCGGCGCTCTGCTGTTCTTCCCGCGCGGGGAGTTCTTCTGGGGCACCATCACGATCACGTTGTTCATCTTCTCGGACCTGGTCGACGGGAACATGGCCCGCCAGCTGGGCCGGACCAGCAAGTGGGGGGCCTTCCTGGACTCCACGCTGGACCGGGTCGCCGACGCGGCGATCTTCGGCGGCCTCGCCATGTGGTACGCGGGCAAGGGCGACAACGACCTGCTCTGCGCGGTGGCGATCTTCTGCCTGGCCAGCGGACTGGTGGTGTCGTACACCAAGGCGCGGGCCGAGAGCCAGGGCCTGCCGTGCGACGTGTCGGGCCTGGTGGAGCGGGCCGAGCGGCTGGTGATCAGCCTGGTCGCGGCGGGTGTCGCCGGTCTGCACACCTTCGGTGTGCCGTACGTGGAGTGGCTGCTGCCGACCGCCCTGTGGCTGGTGGCGGCGGGCAGCCTGGTGACCGTCTTCCAGCGGATGCTGACCGTCCGCCGGGAGGCGTTCGAGGCGGACCGCCTGGAGGCGGCGGAGCGGGGGGCGGCATGAAGGACCGGATCGTCTACGGGGCGTACGCGCTGGGCTGGGCCGCGCTGAAGCACCTGCCGGAGCCGGTCGCCCGCGGGCTGTTCGAGCAGATCGCCGACTCCGCCTGGCGCAGGCGGGGCAAGCGGGTGCTCCAGCTGGAGGCGAACCTGCTGCGCGTGCGGCCCGGTACCGGCGAGGAGGCGCTGCGCGCGCTCTCCCGGGCGGGGATGCGCTCCTACCTGCGGTACTGGATGGAGTCCTTCCGGCTGCCGGTCTGGAGCCGGGAGCGGATCGCCGCGAGTGTGGCGATCGAGGGCCTGGAGCACCTGACCGAGGCCATGGAGACGGGCCGCGGTGCGGTGGTAGCGCTACCGCACATGGGCAACTGGGATCTCGCGGGCGCCTGGGTGGCCTCGCACATCGGCTACCGGTTCACCACCGTCGCCGAGCGGCTGGAGCCGGAGCGGCTGTTCGAGCGCTTCGTGGCCTACCGGGAGAGCCTCGGCATGGAGGTGCTGCCGCTCACCGGCGGCGACGTCTCGGTGGTGGGCACCCTGGCCCGGCGCCTGCGTGCGGGAAAGATGGTCTGCCTGGTCGGCGACCGGGATCTCTCCGAGGCCGGCGTCGAGGTCTCGTTCTTCGGCGAGGCCACCCGGATGCCCGCCGGGCCCGCCGCGCTCTGCCTGCGCACCGGGGCCGCGCTGCTTCCGGCCACGCTCTGGTACGACGGCCCGGTGCTGCGGGCCCGGATCCACCCCGAGGTGCTCGCGCCGGCGGCGCGGGAGGGCGAGGATCCCAAGCGGGAGCGGCAGCGGCAGACCGAGGCGATGGTCCAGGCGACGGCCGACGTCTGGGCCGGCGGCATCGCCGAGCACCCCGAGGACTGGCACATGCTGCAGCGCCTGTGGCTGGCCGACCTGCCGGTCCGCGAACCGGCCGGGGCCGCCCCGCCGGTCGCGGTGCCGGAGCCCGCCGGCGAGCCCGCGAGCGAGCCCGCCGGCCCCTGAACGTGCCCCGACCCGAAGCATTCTGAGAGGAACCAGGTGAAGATCGGCATCGTCTGCCCGTACGACTGGGACGTCCCCGGTGGCGTGCAGTTCCACATCCGGGACCTCGCGGAGCACCTCATCGCGCTCGGCCACCAGGTGTCGGTGCTGGCCCCCGCCGAGGACGACGAGGCGCTGCCGCCCTACGTGGTCTCGGCCGGGCGGGCGGTGGCCGTGCCGTACAACGGCTCGGTCGCCCGGCTCAGCTTCGGCATCCTGTCGGCGGCCCGGGTGCGGCGCTGGCTGAACGACGGCCGCTTCGACATCCTGCACGTGCACGAGCCGGCCTCGCCGAGCCTGTCGATGCTGGCGGCCTGGTCGGCGTCGGGCCCCATGGTGGGCACCTTCCACACCTCCAACCCGCGCTCGCGGGCGATGATCGCGGCCTCCCCGATCCTCCAGCCAGGCCTGGAGAAGATGCGGGCCCGGATCGCCGTCAGCGAGTACGCCCGGCGCACGCTGGTCGAGCACCTGGGCGGCGACGCGGTGGTGATCCCCAACGGCGTCGACGTCGGCTTCTTCGCGGAGGCCGAGCCCGACCCCCGCTGGAGCGGTGGCGCGGCTGCCGGGGAGCCGGGCACGATCGGCTTCATCGGCCGGATCAACGAGCCCCGCAAGGGCCTGCCGACGCTGCTGGCGGCGCTGCCGACGATCCTCGCGCAGCGCCCCGGGGTGCGGCTGCTGGTGGCCGGCAAGGGGGACGAGGAGGAGGCCGTGGCCGGCCTCGCCCCGGAGGTCCGGGCGCAGGTGGAGTTCCTCGGCATGGTGAGCGACCGGGACAAGGCCCGGCTGCTGCGCAGCGTCGACCTCTACGTGGCGCCCAACACCGGCGGCGAGAGCTTCGGCATCATCCTGGTCGAGGCGATGTCCGCCGGTGCGCCGGTGCTGGCCAGCGATCTGGACGCGTTCAAGCAGGTGCTGGACGGCGGCGACGCGGGCGAGCTGTTCCCGGTCGAGGACGCCGCCGCGCTGGCGGCCGGCGCGCTGCGGCTGCTCGGTGACCCGGCCAGGCTGGAGGAGCTGCGCAAGGCGGCCTCCCGGCACGTACGGCGCTTCGACTGGTCGACCGTCGGCGCGGACATCCTGGCGGTGTACGAGACCGTCACCGACGGCACCGCGGCTGTGGTGCCGGTGGAGGACGAGCGGGCCGGCTGGCGCGGGCGGCTGGGGCTGGCCAGGGACTGACCGGCGGGGGCCGACCGGTGGGGGGCGGTCGGCGGTGGCGGTCGGCGGTGGCCTGCGGGGGCGTACCGGGTGGGGGTCGGCCGGCGGTGGCTGGCTAGGGTGGCCCCGACCGTCCCACCCCCGACACCCGGAGGCCCCTCCATGCCGCAGATCTCCGTCGACTACTCCGCCGGGCTCGCGGAGGCGCTCGACCGCCAGGCCCTGGGCCTCGCCCTGAACCGGCTCGCGGTGAAGCACCTCGGCGCCGGCCCGGACGCCTGCCGGACCCGCTTCCGCGCGGCCGACGCGACCGTGGTGGTGGGCGAGCGCGCACAGGAGCACGAACTGGTGCTGGTGGCGTTCCACATCTTCCCCGGCCGCACCGCGCAGGCGAAGGCCGAGCTCGCCGACGCCGCCCTGGCCCTGCTGACCGAGCTGTCGGCCCCGGCGGCCGGCCGGCCGGTGCACGCCGCCGTGGACGTGGTCGAGATCGACCGGGACAGCTACCGCGGGGCGACACTAGGCGGCTGACCGCGCGGCACCCGGTAGCGTTGCGCCCCGTGACTACGTGGATCTGGGCGGCTGCGGCCGTGGTGCTGTTCGGGATGTACCTCAGTTGGACCGCCGGCCGGCTGGACCGGCTGCACGCCCGGATCGACGCCGCCCGCGCGGCGCTGGACGCGCAGCTCGTCCGCCGTGCCTCGGTGGCGCTGGAGCTGGCGACCTCGGGCCGGCTGGATCCGGCGGCCTCGCTGCTCCTCTACCAGGCCTCGCACGTGGCCCGGCAGGCGCAGGACGAGCACCGCGAGGTGGCCGAGAGCGAGCTGAGTCTGGCCCTGCGGGGGGTCTTCGCCGATCCCGAGCAGGCCGAGGCGCTGCGGGCCGTGCCCGGCGGCGAGGAGGCCGTGAAGGATCTGACGGCGGCCGTGCGCCGGGTGCCGATGGCCAGGCGCTTCCACAACGACGCCGTCCGGGCCGCCCGCGCGGTGCGCGAGCACCGGCTGGTGCGCTACTTCCGGCTGGCCGGAAAGGCGCCGTTCCCGATGGCGTTCGAGATGGACGACGAGCCACCGCTCGCCCTCACGCCCGAGGGCGCACCGGCCTGACAGGTGCGCCGCCCGTCCGCTTCGGACTCTTTGTCGTATCCCGGATCCCGGGATGGACCGGAAGGCGTATGGAAAGCCCTCCATCTCCGCCTACCATAAGGCGATAGCACTTTCGTCTCCGAGTGAGGTCTCACGTGTCCACCACCCCCATCACCGCAGACCAGCCGCAGATCGGTACCGCCCGGGTCAAGCGCGGCATGGCCGAGCAGCTCAAGGGCGGTGTGATCATGGATGTGGTCAACGCCGAGCAGGCGAAGATCGCCGAGGACGCCGGCGCCGTGGCCGTCATGGCCCTGGAGCGCGTCCCGGCCGACATCCGCAAGGACGGCGGCGTCGCCCGCATGTCGGACCCGGACATGATCGACGGCATCATCAACGCCGTCTCCATCCCGGTCATGGCCAAGTCCCGCATCGGTCACTTCGTCGAGGCCCAGGTCCTCCAGGCCCTCGGCGTGGACTACATCGACGAGTCCGAGGTGCTGACCCCGGCCGACGAGATCCACCACTCCGACAAGTGGGCGTTCACCACCCCCTTCGTCTGCGGCGCCACCAACCTGGGCGAGGCCCTGCGCCGGATCGCCGAGGGCGCGGCCATGATCCGCTCCAAGGGCGAGGCCGGCACCGGCAACGTGGTCGAGGCCGTCCGCCACATGCGCCAGATCCGCGCCGACATCAAGCGCCTCACCACCCTCGACGAGACCGAGCTGTTCGTCGCGGCCAAGAACCTGCAGGCTCCGTACGAGCTGGTCAAGGAGGTCGCGCAGCTGGGCAAGCTCCCGGTCGTGCTGTTCTCCGCCGGTGGTGTGGCCACCCCGGCCGACGCGGCCCTGATGATGCAACTGGGTGCCGAGGGCGTCTTCGTCGGCTCCGGCATCTTCAAGTCCGGTGACCCCGCCAAGCGCGCCGCCGCCGTCGTGAAGGCCACCACCTTCTTCGACGACCCGAAGGTCATCGCGGACGTCTCGCGCGGCCTGGGCGAAGCCATGGTCGGCATCAACTGCGACACCCTGCCCGAGACCGAGCGGTACGCCAACCGCGGTTGGTAGTCCCCTGCCGACGGCCCGCCGCGCGCCCGTCCGGCGCGGCGGGCCGTCGCGCGTCGCCCGTACGAGAAGTCGAAGAGGTAGCAACTGTGTCCACTCCCGTCATCGGCGTCCTGGCCCTGCAGGGCGACGTCCGCGAGCACCTGATAGCCCTCGCCGAGGCGGACGCCGTCGCCCGCCCGGTGCGCCGCCCCGAGGAGCTCGCCGAGGTGGACGCGCTGGTGATCCCCGGCGGGGAGTCCACCACCATGTCCAAGCTGGCGCTGGCCTTCGGGATGATGGCGCCGCTGCGCGACCGGGTCGCCGCCGGAATGCCGGTGTACGGCTCCTGCGCGGGCATGATCATGCTGGCGGACAAGATCCTCGACGGGCGGGACGACCAGGAGACCGTCGGCGGGATCGACATGACGGTGCGGCGCAACGCCTTCGGCCGGCAGAACGAGTCCTTCGAGTCCGCGATCGCCTTCAAGGGCCTGGGCGGGGAGACGCCGGGCGGGGAGCCGGTGCACGGCGTCTTCATCCGGGCGCCCTGGGTCGAGTCGGTGGGCGCGGGCGTCGAGGTGCTGGCCGAGCTGCCGGCCGCCGACGGCTCCGAGAGCCGGATCGTGGCGGTCCGTCAGGGCGGCCTGCTGGCCACCTCGTTCCACCCGGAGCTGACCGGTGACCACCGGGTGCACGCGTACTTCGTACGGATGGTCGAGAACGCCGCCTCCTGAGCCCCTCCGACCGCCGCCACCGGGCGCCGGCCTCCGGCGCGCACCGGTCCGGTGCCCCCGTCAGGGTGCGGCACCGGTAAGATCTCTCCTGTTCATTTCCCTTTTGGCGACGTAAAGGAGCTGGCGATGTCCGGCCACTCTAAGTGGGCTACCACCAAGCACAAGAAGGCCGTGGTCGACGCCAAGCGCGGCAAGCTCTTCGCCAAGATGATCAAGAACATCGAGGTGGCGGCGCGCACCGGCGGCAGTGACCCGGCAGGCAACCCGACGCTCTACGACGCCATCCAGAAGGCGAAGAAGAGCTCGGTCCCGATCGACAACATCAACCGCGCCGTCAAGCGCGGCGACGGCGCCGAGGCCGGCGGGGCCGACTACTCGACCATCATGTACGAGGGTTACGGCCCCAACGGCGTCGCGGTGCTCATCGAGTGCCTCACCGACAACCGCAACCGGGCCGCCTCCGACGTGCGCGTCGCGATGACCCGCAACGGCGGCAACATGGCCGACCCGGGCTCGGTGTCGTACCTGTTCAACCGCAAGGGCGTCGTGATCGTCCCCAAGGCGGACGGCGTGGACGAGGACAAGGTGTTCGAGGTCGTCCTCGACGCCGGCGCCGAGGAGGTCAACGACCTCGGCGAGTCCTTCGAGGTGATCAGTGCGGCCACCGACATGGTCGCCGTCCGCACCGCGCTGGTGGAGGCCGGGATCGACTACGACTCGGCCGACGCCAACTTCGTGGCGGACCTCCAGATCCCGCTGGACGCCGACGGCGCCCGCAAGATCTTCAAGCTGATCGACGCCCTGGAGGACAGCGACGACGTGCAGAACGTCTTCGCCAACTTCGACATCAGCGACGAGGTCGGTGCCGAGCTCGACGCCGAGTGACCAGGCTCGATCCCCGGCCCGGTGGTCCCCAGGACCACCGGGCCGGTGTCGTCGGTCCGCTTGTCGGACCCGCCCGATAGCCTTCGGGGATCGGAGGAGAGGCAGGTGCAGGGTGCGGGTACTCGGTGTTGACCCCGGGCTGACCAGGTGCGGCGTCGGCGTGGTCGACGGCGGCCCGGGCCGGCCGTTGCGGATGGTCGGCGTCGGCGTGGTGCGTACGCCGGCCGAGGCGGAGATCGGGCCCCGGCTGCTCCTCATCGAGCAGGGCCTGGAACTCTGGCTGGACGAGCACCGGCCCGACATGGTGGCCGTCGAGCGGGTCTTCGCCCAGCACAACGTCCGCACCGTGATGGGAACCGCCCAGGCCAGCGCCGTCGCGATGCTCTGCGCCACCCGACGCGGCATCCCCGTCACGCTGCACACCCCGAGCGAGGTCAAGGCGGCGGTCACCGGCTCCGGCCGGGCCGACAAGGCACAGGTCACCTCGATGGTCACCCGCCTGCTGCGGCTCGACGCCCCGCCCAAGCCCGCCGACGCCGCCGACGCCCTCGCCCTCGCCATCTGCCACATCTGGCGCGGCACCGCCGCCGGCCGGATCGCCGCCGCCGTCGCCACCGCCACCAAGGCCCAGGCCGCGCTGGCCGAGGCCGTCGCCGCCCAGACGGCCGCCCGCTCGGCCGCCCGCCCCGCCGCCGGCGCCGCCACCCGTCCCGCCGCCCGTCCCGCCGCTCGTCAGGAGTACCGCCCGTGATCGCGTTCGTGCAGGGCCCGGTCGCCGCCCTCTCCGCCGGCACCGCCGTGGTCGAGGTCGGCGGCGTCGGCCTCGCCCTCCAGTGCACCCCCACCACGCTGGCCGCGCTGCGCCTGGGCGAGCCGGCCCGTCTCGCCACCTCGCTGGTGGTCCGCGAGGACTCCCTGACGCTTTACGGTTTTGTCGACGAGGACGAGCGCGCGACCTTCGAGCTGCTGCAGAGCGCCAGCGGCGTCGGCCCCCGGCTCGCCCAGGCGATGCTCGGCGTGCACAGCCCGGACGCGCTGCGCCTCGCGGTCGCCAACGGGGACGAGAAGGCGCTGATGACGGTGCCGGGCATCGGCAAGCGCGGCGCGCAGAAGCTGCTCCTGGAGTACAAGGACAAGCTCGGCGCCCCGCACGGCATCGTCCCGGCCCAGAAGCCGCTGGCCGCCGGGCCGGCGCCGTGGAGCGAGCAGCTGCAGGCCGCGCTGGTCGGCCTCGGCTACGCGCCGCGCGAGGCGGAGGACGCGGTCGCCGCCGTCACCCCCGAGGCCGAGAGCCAGAGCGTGCCGGACGTCGGCGCCCTGCTCAAGGCCGCCCTGCGGACGCTCAACCGCACCCGCTGACCCGCTGACTTGCGGATTTGTCGACCCCGGCGGGTCGGCGGCCCGCACCGGCGTCCGGACCGACCCGGCACCGGACCTGACCCGCCACCGCCCCACCGCCCCACCGCTTCGCCGCCTCGCCGACCCACCGCCTCGCCGACCCACCGCCTCGCTGACGACTGGAGCCCGCCCCGATGACCCCCTACGACTCCGACCCGGCGGACCGGCTGGTGACCGCGGCCGCCGACGGCGAGGACCAGGCGGTCGAGGCGGCGCTGCGCCCCAAGCTGCTGGACGAGTTCATCGGGCAGGAGCGTGTCCGCGAGCAGCTCTCGCTGGTGCTGCAGGCCGCCCGTCAGCGCGGCAGCGCGCCGGACCACGTCCTGCTCAGCGGGCCGCCCGGGCTGGGCAAGACCACCCTGTCGATGATCATCGCCGCCGAGCTGAACGCCCCGATCCGGATCACCTCCGGCCCGGCCATCCAGCACGCGGGCGACCTCGCGGCCATCCTGTCCTCGCTGACCGAGGGCGAGGTGCTGTTCCTCGACGAGATCCACCGGATGTCCCGGCCCGCCGAGGAGATGCTCTACATGGCGATGGAGGACTACCGCGTCGACGTGATCGTCGGCAAGGGCCCGGGTGCCACCGCCATCCCGCTGGAGCTGCCGCCCTTCACCCTGGTCGGCGCCACCACCCGGGCCGGGCTGCTGCCGCCCCCGCTGCGCGACCGCTTCGGCTTCACCGGCCACATGGAGTTCTACGCCCCCGCCGAGCTGGAGCGGGTGGTGCACCGCTCGGCCGCGCTGCTGGACGTGGAGATCGACGCGGCCGGCGCCGCCGAGATCGCCGGCCGGTCCCGGGGCACGCCGCGAATCGCCAACCGGCTGCTGCGCCGGGTACGGGACTACGCGCAGGTCAAGCACGACGGCGTGGTCGACCGGGGGATCGCCGCCCAGGCCCTGCAGGTCTACGAGGTGGACGCCCGCGGCCTGGACCGCCTCGACCGTGCGGTGCTGACCGCGCTGCTGCGGCTGTTCGGCGGCGGTCCGGTCGGCTTGTCGACACTGGCCGTCGCGGTGGGGGAGGAGGCCGAGACGGTCGAGGAGGTGGCCGAGCCCTTCCTGGTCCGGGAGGGCCTGCTGGCGCGGACTCCGCGCGGCCGGATCGCCACCGCCGCCGCCTGGGAACACCTCGGGATGACCCCACCGGTCCAGACCGGTGCCGCGTGGGCGTCCGCGCCCCGGACGGGGCCCGGCCAGGGCCCGGCCGCCGCCGTGCCCGCCCAGCCCGAGCTGTTCCGCGCCTCGGAGGCCCCCTCGCAGGAGTGAGGACGGAAGGTGGGAAATCCGTGCAGGCGCAGGGTCGCCACTTTCGGCGGCAGGATGCGATGCTTGGCGTTGTCCGATCAGTTCGGGTCGCCTAGACTCCGCCGGACCGCCCCTCTCACCCGAAGGGCCGACCAACACCGAAGGCCGCCCGGTAGCGGCCCGTTAGGACCCTGACTGCAGTGTCGATGATCATCCTTGTTGTCCCGCTTCTTCTCATGTTCGTGATGTTCCGGTCGCAGAAGAAGCGCCAGCAGCAGCAGCAGTCCACGCAGACGGCACTCGAACCGGGCGCTGGCGTGCGCACCATCGGTGGCCTGTACGCCCAGGTGAAGGCGGTCAACGACGAGACCGTCGAGCTGGAGATCGCTCCGGGTGTGGTCACCCACTTCACCAAGAGCGCGATCGCCGCGGTCCTGGAGCCGCAGGAGTACGACGCGATCATCAACGGTCGCCCGGTCGACGACGAGCTCGCCGAGCTGGACGAGTCGGTCGAGGCCGTGGCCGCGGAGGAGGACGGCGACAAGCCCCTCTCGCTCTCGAAGGACGGTTCCGACAAGGACGACGCCGAGGGCGGGGCTCCCGCAAGCAAGTAGTACGGTCGGGCCCCAACCCGGCCGCTGCGGCACCGTGCCGCGAGCCCACAGGACCTCAGGGCCGTCGCTCCGCCACGTCTTCCCCCCGTCCCGCCCCACGCCGGACGGGGGTCCGGCGGGCGACGGCATGGACAGGGAGAAACGAGCAAGGTGGCAACACCCAAGTCGCGCCCGCGCGACGGTTACCCGGGACGGGCCCTGGCCCTCATCCTGGTGGTCACCGTCGGACTGGTCGCCCTCATGTTCGGGACGGGCAACACCAAGCCCCGCCTCGGTATCGACCTCGCCGGCGGCACCAGCATCACGCTGACCGCCAAGTCGGACGATCCCAAGGCGATCAACAAGTCCAACATGAACATCGCCGTCGGCATCATCCAGAAGCGTGTCAACGGGATGGGTGTCTCCGAGGCGGAGGTGCAGACCGAGGGCGACAAGAACATCGTCGTCAACATCCCCAAGGGCGGGGACAGGCAGTCTGCGGCCGACCAGGTCGGTACGACGGCCAAGCTCTTCTTCCGCCCGGTCCTCGCCTACGCCCCCAGCGGCGTGAAGGCCACGGCGCCCACGGCGAGCCCGAGCGCCACCACGAGCGGCAGCCCGGCGGCGGCTCCCACCCCGTCCCCGACGGCCACGGCCGGCTCCACGGCGGCCGCCGCCTCGCCCAGCGCGAGCAAGGCCGGTCGCGCCGTCGGTGAGGCGCTGCTGGCCGACCCGACCGCGTCCGCCTCCGCCCCGGCCGCCTCGCCCAGCGCCTCCGCCGCGGCGGCGAGCCCCAGCGCCGCGGCCACCGCGCCCACCGAGGCCGAGATGACCGCCGCGCTGACCCAGGGCACCGTCCCGGCCGAGCTCCAGGCGCAGTTCGCCGCCATGGACTGCTCGGACCCGGCGCAGCGCAAGGACTACCAGTCCACCGACATCACCAAGACCACGGTCGCGTGCAGCTCCGACCCGGAGCAGGGCTACTACGACAAGTTCGCCCTCGGCCCCGTCCAGGTGAACGGCTCGGACGTCTCCAAGGCGCAGGCCGTCATCGACACCCAGAACGCCGCCGGCTGGCAGGTCCAGCTGCAGTTCAACGACAAGGGCTCGAAGGCGTTCGCCACCACCACCGGCGCGCTCTCCACCCAGGCCTCCCCGGCCAACCAGTTCGCCATCGTGCTCGACGGCGGTGTGGTCTCCCACCCGCAGGTCAACGAGACGATCTCCGGCGGCTCGGCGGTCATCTCCGGCAGCTTCACCCAGAGTGACGCCCAGCAGCTCGCCAACGTGCTGAGCTTCGGTGCGCTGCCGCTCAGCTTCGCCCAGAGCGACGTCGTCACGGTCTCCCCGCAGCTCGGCGGCGACCAGCTGAAGGCGGGCCTGATCGCCGGCCTGATCGGCATGGTCCTGGTGATCATCTACTCGCTGATCTACTACCGCGGTCTCGGCCTGGTCTCCATCGGCGGTCTGCTGGTCTCGGCCGCGCTGACCTACTCGATCATGAGCCTGCTGGGCGCCGGAATCGGGTTCGCGCTGAACCTCCCGGCGGTCTGCGGTGCCATCGTCGCGATCGGTATCACCGCCGACTCCTTCATCGTGTACTTCGAGCGCATCCGGGACGAGGTCCGCGAGGGCGCCCCGCTGCGCCCGGCGGTCCAGCGCGCCTGGCCGCGTGCCCGGCGCACCATCCTGGTGTCGGACTTCGTGTCGTTCCTCTGCGCCGCGGTGCTCTACCTGGTCTCGGTCGGCAAGGTGCAGGGCTTCGCCTTCACCCTCGGCCTGACCACCGCGCTCGACGTCGTGGTGATCTTCCTCTTCACCAAGCCGCTGATCACGCTGCTCGCCCGGAAGAAGTTCTTCTCGGACGGCCACCCGTGGTCCGGCCTGGACCCGAAGCGCCTGGGCGCCCGCCCGCCGATCCGCGGCACCCGTCGCCGGACCTCCGCCCCGTCCGCCACGAAGGAGGCCTGACTCCATGTCTCGCTTCTCCAATCTGGGCCACCGGCTCTACCAGGGCGAGGTCAGCTTCGACTTCGTCGGGCGCCGCAAGCTCTGGTACAGCATCTCCGGCGTCATCGTGCTGGTCGCGGCCATCGGTCTGGCCATGGGCCTGCACCTGGGCATCGAGTTCAAGGGCGGCTCGGTCTACACCGTGCAGAAGCCCGGACTGTCGGTCGCCCAGGTCCAGACGGCGGCCAACGACGTCACGCACGGCAGCAGCGCGCTGGTCCAGTCGACCGACAAGGGCAAGATCCGGGTCCAGATCAGCTCCGAGGAGACGCAGAGCCCGGACAGCATCCGCAACGGGCTCTCCAAGGCGCTGGACATCCCGGTCCAGGAGATCGACAGCCAGGTCATCGGCCCCAGCTGGGGGCACCAGATCTCCCAGAAGGCCCTGCTCGGCCTGGTGATCTTCATGGTGCTGGTGACGATCTACCTGGCCATCGCCTTCGAGTGGCGAATGGCGGCGGCCGCCCTGGTCGCCCTCATCCACGACCTCCTGATCACCATCGGCGTCTACGCGCTGGTCGGCTTCGAGGTCACGCCCGGTACGGTGATCGGCTTCCTGACCATCCTCGGGTACTCGCTCTACGACACGGTCGTCGTCTTCGACACCGTGAAGGAGAACACCAAGGGGCTCACCAAGCAGAGCAAGCTCACCTACAGCGAGGCGGCCAACGCCGGCCTGAACCAGACGCTGGTGCGCTCGATCAACACCACAGTGGTCGCACTGCTCCCGGTCGCGGCGCTGCTGTTCATCGGCGGCGGCCTGCTGGGCGCGGGCACGCTGAACGACATCTCGCTCGCGCTGTTCATCGGCCTCGCGGCCGGTGCGTACTCCTCGATCTGCGTCGCCACCCCGCTGCTCGCGCAGCTCAAGGAGGAGCAGCCGGAGATGAAGGCGCTCGCCAAGCGCGTCGCCCAGCGCCGGGCCTCCGAGGCCAAGGCGAAGGCCGAGGCCGAGGCGAACGGCGAGGCGGTCCCCGAGGGCGAGGAGTTCGCCGACGAGGACCTGCCTGCGGGTATGGTCGGACAGCGCGCCCAGGGGGCCGGCCGGTCCCGTAACAAGGGCCGTCCGTCCACCAAGCGCTGACCCGCTCCCCACCGATAGGACCTCTCGTGACCTCCCCCGCCGTGGAACTCGCCGACCTGCTGACCAGCAGGATCCGGGACGTTCCGGACTACCCGAAGCCCGGCGTGCTGTTCAAGGACATCGCGCCGCTGCTCGCCGACGCCGAGGCCTTCGCGGCCCTCACCAGGGCGCTGGCCGAGCGTGCCAGGGCGCTCGGGGCGACCAAGGTGGTGGGCCTGGAGGCGCGCGGGTTCGTGCTGGCGGCGCCGGCGGCCTTCGCGGCCGGCCTCGGCTTCGTGCCGATCCGCAAGAAGGGCAAGCTGCCCGGCGAGGTGCACGCGCAGTCCTACGAGCTGGAGTACGGTTCGGCGACGCTGGAGGTCCAGTGCGACGCGTTCACCCCGGGTGAGCGGGTCCTGGTGGTCGACGACGTGCTCGCCACCGGCGGCACCATCGGCGCCTCGCTGGACCTCGTCCGGCGGGCCGGCGGTGTGCCGGCGGGCGT
Organism: Kitasatospora sp. NBC_00315; assembly: GCF_041435095.1. Taxonomy (NCBI): domain Bacteria; kingdom Bacillati; phylum Actinomycetota; class Actinomycetes; order Kitasatosporales; family Streptomycetaceae; genus Kitasatospora; species Kitasatospora sp. NBC_00315. The sequence continues at coordinate 6,790,578 of NZ_CP108025.1, forward strand.
GGTCGTCCTGATGGAGCTCGGCTTCCTGGAGGGCCGCGCGGCCCTGGCGCCGCACCTGGACGGCGCTCCGCTGGAGACGCTCGTCGAGGTCTGAGAGAACGTCGCAGGAGCCGTCGGGGGCGGTGGTCGCAGGTCGCGGCCACCGCCCCCGACGCGTGTGCGCCCGACGCGGCCGGGGACGCGGCGGAACACCGGCCCGCCGGGCTCGGTACGATGGAGGTTCATCCCTTGCCGCAGACGCCGGGGAACCGGCCCCGCGCCCCCGAGGAGTGTCCTTGCCCGACGAGGTTGTGCCCACGGCCGCACCGGCCGCCCCCGACAGCGAGCCCGCGCCCACGGGGGCCGTCCCGGCGCGTCCCGCCCCGGCCGCCTCGCGTGCGGTGGCTCCCGCGCACCGCCCGTCCTCCGCGAGCGGCATGCGGGCCCGGCTGGCCCGGCTCGGCGGTCAGCGCAGCACGGTGCTCAACCCGGTGCTGGAGCCGCTGTTCCGCAGCATCAGGGCCAACGACGCCAAGGCCGACCCGGCGCTGCTGCGCGACATCGAGCGGGCGTACGCGGTGGCCGAGAAGTGGCACCGCGGCCAGAAGCGCAAGAGCGGCGACCCGTACATCACCCACCCGCTGGCCGTCTCCACCATCCTGGCCGAGCTGGGCATGGACGCCGCCACCCTGATGGCCGGCCTGCTGCACGACACGGTGGAGGACACCGACTACGGCCTGGAGACCCTGCGCAAGGACTTCGGCGACTCGGTCGCCCTGCTGGTCGACGGCGTCACCAAGCTCGACCGGGTGAAGTTCGGCGAGGCGGCGCAGGCCGAGACGGTGCGCAAGATGGTCGTGGCGATGGCCAAGGACCCGCGGGTCCTGGTGATCAAGCTCGCCGACCGCCTGCACAACATGCGCACCATGCGCTACCTCAAGCGGGAGAAGCAGGAGGCCAAGGCCCGCGAGACGCTGGAGATCTACGCTCCGCTGGCGCACCGCCTGGGCATGAACACCATCAAGTGGGAGCTGGAGGACCTCGCCTTCGCGATCCTCTACCCCAAGATGTACGACGAGATCGTGCGGCTGGTCGCCGAGCGCGCCCCCAAGCGGGACGAGTACCTGGCCACCGTCATCGACCAGGTCCAGGGCGATCTGCGCGGGGCGCGGATCACCGCCTCCGTCACCGGCCGGCCGAAGCACTACTACTCGGTCTACCAGAAGATGATCGTGCGGGGCCGCGACTTCGCCGAGATCTACGACCTGGTGGGCATCCGGGTCCTGGTCGACACCGTCCGCGACTGCTACGCGGCGCTGGGCACCATCCACGCGCGGTGGAACCCGGTGCCGGGGCGGTTCAAGGACTACATCGCGATGCCCAAGTTCAACATGTACCAGTCGCTGCACACCACGGTGATCGGCCCCGGCGGCAAGCCGGTCGAGCTGCAGATCCGCACCTTCGACATGCACCGCCGGGCCGAGTACGGCATCGCGGCGCACTGGAAGTACAAGCAGCGCGCGGTGGCCGGCGCCTCCAAGGTCCGTACGGACACCCCCTCGCAGACCCGTAAGGACGACAAGGCCGGCGCCGTCAACGAGATGGCCTGGCTGCGGCAGCTGCTGGACTGGCAGAAGGAGACCGAGGACCCGAGCGAGTTCCTGGAGTCGCTGCGCTTCGACCTCTCCAACAACGAGGTCTTCGTCTTCACGCCCAAGGGCGACGTGATAGCGCTGCCGGCCGCCGCGACGCCGGTGGACTTCGCCTTCGCGGTGCACACCGAGGTCGGGTACCGCTGCATCGGGGCCCGGGTCAACGGCCGGCTGGTGCCACTGGAGTCCACCCTGGAGAACGGCGACACCGTCGAGGTGTTCACCTCCAAGGCCGAGAACGCCGGCCCGTCCCGGGACTGGCTGGGCTTCGTCAAGTCACCGCGCGCCCGGAACAAGATCAAGGCCTGGTTCTCCAAGGAGCGCCGCGAGGAGGCCATCGAGCAGGGCAAGGACTCGATCGCCCGCGCGATGCGCAAGCAGGGGCTGCCGATCCAGCGGATCCTCACCGGGGACTCGCTGGTCACGCTGGCGCACGAGATGCGTTACCCCGACATCTCCTCGCTGTACGCGGCGATCGGTGAGGGCCACGTCTCGGCCCAGAACATCGTCCAGAAGCTGGTACAGGCGCTCGGCGGCGAGGACGGGGCCACCGAGGACCTCGCCGAGACGGCGACCCCGACGCAGGACGGCGGCCGCGCCGCGCGGCGCCGGGCCAAGGGCGATCCGGGCGTGACCGTCAAGGGCGTGGAGGATCTCTGGGTCAAGCTCTCGCGCTGCTGCACGCCGGTGCCGGGCGACCCGATCATCGGCTTCGTGACGCGCGGCAACGGGGTGTCGGTGCACCGTGCGGACTGCGTCAACGTGGAGTCGCTCAACCAGCAGCCGGAGCGGATGATCGAGGTCGAGTGGGCCGCCACCCAGTCCTCGGTCTTCCTGGTGGCCATCCAGGTCGAGGCGCTGGACCGCTCGCGGCTGCTCTCGGACGTCACCCGGGTGCTCTCGGACCAGCACGTCAACATCCTGTCGGCGGCGGTGCAGACCTCCCGGGACCGGGTCGCGATGAGCCGCTTCACCTTCGAGATGGGCGACCCCAAGCACCTGGGGCACGTGCTCAAGGCGGTCCGCGGCGTCGAGGGCGTGTACGACGTCTACCGGGTCACCTCGGCCCGCAACAAGTAGCCGTACGGGCGAGGGCCCCACCGCCGCGGCGGTGGGGCCCTCGCCCGCGTTCGGCGGCGGTGTCAGCCGCTGAACTCCTCCAGGCTCTTCTGGGCCTGGTCCAGCAGGGTCTGCAGGCCCGCCAGCTCGCCCTCCAGCTTGGCGGTCCGGGAGGCGTTGCCGGCCGCGCGGGCCTTCGCCAGGTCGGCGTTCAGCTTGTCGGCCTTGCCCTGGAGCAGACCGGCCATGCCGGCCGCGCGGGCCCGGGCCTCCGGGTTGGAGCGCTGCCACTCGGCCTCCTCGGCCTCGCGGATCGCCCGCTCGACCACACCGAGGCGGCCGTCCAGCTTCGGACGCGCGTCACGGGGGACGTGGCCGATGGCCTCCCAGCGCTCGCTGACGTCGCGCAGCGCCGCCTTGGCCGCCTTGAGGTCGGTGATCGGCAGGATCGTCTCCGCCTCGGCCGCCAGCACCTCCTTGAGCTTCTGGTTCTCGACCTGCTCGGCGTCGCGCTCGCTGAACACGGCGGAGCGCGCCTGGAAGAACACGTCCTGCGCGCCGCGGAACCGCGCCCACAGCTCGTCCTCGACGTCGCGCTGGGCGCGGCCGGCGGCCTTCCAACGGGTCATCAGGTCGCGGTAGCGGGCCGCGGTGTCGCCCCACTCGGTGGAGGAGGACAGCGCCTCCGCCTCGGTGACCAGCTTCTCCTTGGCCGCGCGGGCGTGGTCGCGCTCGGCGTCCAGGGTCGCGAAGTGCGCCTTGCGGTGCTTGGAGAAGACCGAGCGGGCGTGCGAGAAGCGGTGCCACAGCTCGTCGTCGCTCTTGCGGTCCAGGCGCGGCAGCGCCTTCCAGGTGTCCACCAGGGCGCGCAGCCGGTCGCCGGCCTCCCGCCACTGGGTCGACTCGGCGAGCTGCTCGGCCTCGGCCACCAGCTTGTCCTTGGCCACGCGGGTCTCGTCCTGCGCCTTGGCGCGGGCGATCTTGCGCTCCTCGCGGCGGGTCTCGATGTCGGCGCTCAGCGCGTCCAGCCGCTTGGCCAGCGCGTCCAGGTCACCGACCGCGTGCGCCTCGACGACCTGCGCACGCAGGTGCTCCAGTGCCGCCTGGGCGTCCTTGGCAGCCAGGTCGGTGGTCCGTACCCGCTTCTCCAGCAGGCCGATCTCCACGGCGATGCCCTGGTACTTGCGCTCGAAGTAGGCCAGGGCCTCCTCGGGCGAGCCGGCCTGCCAGGAGCCGACGACGCGTTCGCCGTCCGCCGTCCTGACGTAGACCGTCCCCTGCTCGTCGACACGGCCCCACGGGTCGCTGCTCATAGCGCGTCCTCCACATGACGTCGCGCCCGCGCCGGGGCGGCACGCGTCCGTCGTCCACAGTTGATGTGCGGCGGACCGATGAGTCCGCCGTCCCGCCCGCCGTACGACCAGCCGAGGGTGACGGCCGACGGGTCTGGGCACCCTACACAACGCCAACATAGGCGACCAGTGCCGGTGCTGTCCGCATCCCCGGCCGGGCGATTTCGGCCCGAAGCCGGGCGGCGGCCACCCGCAGGTGTCCGCCGCCCGGCGCCGGGGTCGATCAACCCTTCGCGGTGGTCACCGCGTTGAGCGTGACGTCGGCCATCGGGGCGCCGTCCGTGCCGCCGTCCAGGGTGCCGGCCGCGGCGATCTTCGTGAGCACGTCCAGGCCACCGGTGATCTTGCCGAACGGGGTGTAGCTCGGCGGCAGCTGGGTGTCCTTGTAGACCAGGAAGAACTGGCTGCCGTTGGTGCCCGCACCGGCGTTGGCCATCGCGACGGTGCCCGCCGGGTAGGTCGCACCGGTCAGGTTCTCGTCGGCGAACTGGTAGCCCGGGCCGCCCGAGCCGGAGCCGGTCGGGTCACCGCACTGCAGCACGAAGATGCCGTCGGTGGTGAGGCGGTGGCACTTCACGTGGTCGAAGTACTGCTCGCCGGAGAGGAAGGCGAAGGAGTTCACGGTGTGCGGCGCCTTGGCGGCGTCCAGCGCGATCGTCACCTTGCCGCAGTTGGTGTCCAGGGTCGCGGTGTAGGCGGCCTTGGCGTCCACCGTCATGGCCGGCTCCGCCGCCCACTGCTTGGCGTTCGGCTTGCCGTCGGCCGGGGCGGCGCAGCCGTCCACGGCCTTGCGCACCGCCGGGGTGGTCGCGGTGGCGGCCGGGGTGGGGGCCGCCTGCGCGGACGGGGTCTTCTTGGCGTCCGAGTCGAAGACGCCGCCGATCAGGGCGCCGCCGCCGGCGAGCACGACGACCGCGAGCGCGGCGCCGATGATCGCGTTGCGGCGCCGGGTGTGCTTCTGTGCCTCGGCGCGGCGCTCGGCCTGACGCTCGTACTTCTCGCGGGCGAGCTGCCGCCGCCGCTGTTCGCTGGTGACCACCGGCCGTGTCTCCTACACATGAGCTGGGGCCCCGTCCTGTCCGTGCCGGGCGGGTCGGGGTTCTGGGGGTGCTGCTCCGAGGGTGTTGCTGCGGATCATCGCACCCATCGGCGGCCAAGTGTAGGGACCTCGTACGTAAGAGCGGGGTGAGGCGCGGGCACGGCGGCGTGCTATCTGGTTCGCAACCGGTGCCGCGGCGCCGGTAGGCTGCAGGTGGAACCGCCGCACTCCCGCCATCACCGCGGCAGCCGCCATCCGATCGACGACCGACCACGGAGGACTCGCGTGTTCATCGCCGGATTCCCCGCGGGCGCCTGGGGTACCAACTGCTACCTGGTGGCGCCCGCTCCCGGCGAGGAGTGCGTCATCGTCGACCCGGGGCACGAGGCCACCCAGGGCGTCGAGGATCTCATCCGCGAGCACCGGCTCAGGCCGGTCGCGGTCGTCCTCACCCACGGGCACATCGACCACGTCGCCTCCGTGATGCCGATCTGCGGCGCCCGCGGGGTCCCGGCCTGGATCCATCCCGAGGACCGCTACATGCTGGCTGACCCGGAGCGCGCGCTCGGCCGCTCGCTCGGGCAGCAGCTGATGGGCTCGATCACCGTCGGCGAGCCGGACGAGGTCCACGAGCTCAAGGACGGCAGCGTCCTGGAGCTGGCCGGGCTGAGCCTCACGGTGGACCACGCCCCCGGCCATACCGGGGGGTCGGTGACCTTCAGGACGCCGGCGGCGGCGGACGTCCCGCCGGTGCTGTTCTCGGGCGACCTGCTCTTCGCCGGCTCCATCGGGCGCACGGATCTGCCGGGCGGCTCCAGCGAAGCGATCATGCGGTCGCTGGCCCGGGTCTGCCTGCCCCTCGACGACGCGACCGTGGTCCTCTCCGGCCACGGCACCCAGACCACCATCGGCCGCGAGCGCGCCACCAACCCCTACCTCCAGCAGGCAGCCGGTGCGCAGGGCGCGCCCGGCTTCCCGCGACGAGGAATGTGACGGAAGAGAAGTTGAGCACCTTCAACGCCCCCAAGGGCACCTACGACCTGCTGCCGCCGAGCTCCGCGACCTACCTGGCGATCCGCGAGCGCCTGAGCGCGCCACTGCGCCGGGCCGGCTACGGCTACATCGAGACCCCGGTCTTCGAGGACGTCAAGCTCTTCTCCCGCGGTGTGGGCGAGTCCACCGACATCGTCAACAAGGAGATGTACACCCTCACCACCAAGGGCGGCGACGAGCTCGCGCTGCGGCCCGAGGGCACCGCCTCGGTCGTGCGGGCCACCCTCCAGGCCAACCTGCACAAGCTCGGCAACCTGCCGGTCAAGCTCTGGTACTCGGGCTCCTTCTACCGCTACGAGCGGGCCCAGAAGGGCCGCTACCGCCAGTTCGCCCAGATCGGCGCCGAGGCGATCGGCACCGAGGACCCGGCGCTCGACGCCGAGGTGATCATCCTCGCCGACGACGCCTTCCGCTCGCTCGGCCTGCGCGGCTACTCGCTGCTCCTCAACAGCCTCGGCGACAAGCAGTGCCGTCCGGTCTACCGCACCGCCCTGGTCGAGTTCCTGGCCGGCCTGGACCTGGACGAGGACACCCGCCGCCGGGCCGCGATCAACCCGCTGCGCGTGCTGGACGACAAGCGCGAGAGCGTGCAGGCCCAGCTCACCGACGCGCCCAGGCTGCGCGACTTCCTCTGCGAGGACTGCAAGGCGTACGACGAGCAGGTGCGCGAGCTGCTCACCGCCGCCGGCGTCGCCTTCGTGGACGACCCCAAGCTGGTCCGCGGCCTGGACTACTACACCCGCACCACCTTCGAGTTCGTGCACAACGGCCTCGGCGCCCAGTCCGCGATCGGCGGCGGCGGTCGCTACGACGGCCTCTCCGAGATGCTCGGCGGCCCCGCGCTGCCGTCCGTCGGCTGGGGCCTCGGGGTGGACCGCACCTACCTGGCGATGGAGGCCGAGGAGATCGTCCTCGACCTGCCCGCCACCACCTCCGTCTACGCCGTCGCGCTCGGCGAGGAGGCCAAGAACGTCCTGTTCGCCAAGGTCACCGAGCTGCGCCGGGCCGGCGTCGCCACGGACCTGGCATTCGGCGTCAAGGGCATCAAGAACGCCATGAAGTCCGCCGACCGGTCGGGTGCCCGCTGGGCCCTGGTCGCCGGCGACCGCGACCTCGCCGAAGGCGTCGTCCAGCTCAAGGACATGACCACCGGCGAGCAGAACCCCGTCGCCCTGGACGCACTCGTCACCACCCTGAAGGAGAAGCAGCAGTGATCCGCACGCACGACGCGGGCACGCTCCGCGCGGAGCACGCCGGCACCACCGTCACCCTGGCCGGCTGGGTCGCCCGCCGCCGCGACCACGGCGGCGTCGCCTTCATCGATCTGCGCGACGCCTCCGGCACCGTGCAGATCGTGGTGCGCGATCTGGACTCCGTGCACGGCCTGCGCGCCGAGTACTGCGTCAAGGTCACCGGCGACGTCCGGGTCCGCCCGGAGGGCAACGAGAACACCGAGATCCCGACCGGCGCCGTCGAGGTCGTGGTCAGCGCCATCGAGGTGCTCTCCGAGGCCGCCCCGCTGCCGTTCCCGGTCGCCGAGTACGAGCCGGGCACGGTCAACGAGGAGGTCCGCCTCCGGTACCGCTACCTGGACCTGCGCCGCGAGGGCCCGGCCCGCGCGCTGCGCCTGCGCTCCAAGGTGAACCACGTCATCCGCACGGTGATGGAGGAGAACGGCTTCCTCGACATCGAGACGCCGTACCTCACCCGCTCCACCCCCGAGGGCGCCCGCGACTTCCTCGTCCCGGTCCGCCTGCAGCCGGGCCACTGGTACGCCCTGCCGCAGTCGCCCCAGCTGTTCAAGCAGCTGCTGATGGTGGCCGGGATGGAGAAGTACTACCAGATCGCCCGCTGCTTCCGGGACGAGGACTTCCGCGCCGACCGGCAGCCGGAGTTCACCCAGCTGGACATCGAGGCGTCCTTCGTCGACCAGGAGGACATCCTGGCCCTCGGCGAGAAGACCGTCGCCGCCATCTGGCGCGAGGTGCACGGGTACGAGATCCCGAACCCGCTGCCCCGGATGACCTACGCGGACGCCATGAACCGCTACGGCTCCGACAAGCCGGACGTCCGCTTCGGCCAGGAACTGACCGACCTCACCGAGTACTTCAAGGGCACCGAGTTCCGGGTCTTCCAGGCCCCGTACGTCGGCGCGGTCGTCATGCCCGGCGGCGCCTCGCAGCCGCGCAAGCAGCTCGACGCCTGGCAGGACTGGGCCAAGGCCCGCGGTGCCCGCGGTCTCGCCTACGTCGTCATCGACGCCGAGACCGGCGAGCTGCGCGGCCCGGTCGCCAAGAACCTCAACGAGGAGCACCTGGCCGGCCTCGCCGCCGCCGCCGGGGCCAAGAACGGCGACGCGATCTTCTTCGCGGCCGGCAAGAAGACCCCCTCGCAGGAGCTGCTCGGCGCCGCCCGCCTGGAGATCGGCCGCCGCTGCGAGCTGATCGACGAGTCGCAGTGGGCCTTCCTCTGGGTGGTCGACTTCCCGATGTTCGAGCCGATCGAGGACGACAAGGGGCAGTTCCAGGGCTGGCACGCCGTCCACCACCCCTTCACCGCCCCGACCGCCGAGTCGCTGGCCACCTTCGACACCGACCCGGGCAACGCGCTCTCCAACGCGTACGACCTGGTGCTCAACGGCTCGGAGCTGGGCGGCGGTTCGATCCGTATCCACCAGCGCGACGTGCAGAAGCGGGCGTTCGACGCGATCGGTCTCTCCGAGGAGGAGGCGCAGTCGCAGTTCGGCTTCCTGCTGGACGCCTTCAACTACGGCCCGCCGCCGCACGGTGGTGTCGCGTTCGGCCTGGACCGCATCGTCACCCTGCTGGGTGGGTACGACACCATCCGGGACGTCATCGCCTTCCCGAAGACGTCCACCGGCGGTGACCCGCTGACCGGCGCGCCCACGCCGATCACGGTGGCCCAGCGGCGCGAGGCGGGCGTGGACTCCAAGCCCAGGCTCAAGGGCGAGACCGAGCAGCAGGCCTGACGCCCGGTCTGATATACCTTCACGGCCCCGGTACGGGCGCGGACTCCGCGCCCGGGCCGGGGCCGGTCCACAATGGCGTGAGACACCGAAGGAGCGGGGATGGCCCTGCGCACGAGAGTTGAGACCCCTGCGGACGTCCCGGCGACAAGACGGGTCCACATGGCCGCCTTCCCGGGGCCCGACGAGGCCGATCTGGTGGACGCGCTGCGAGGTGACCCGGCCTGGCTGCCCGAACTGTCCGTGGTCGCCGTCAACGGCGCCGGACTCGTCCTCGGGCACGCCCTTCTGACGCGTCTGCGGATCGGCGACGGGCAGGGCCTGGCGCTCGCACCGGTCGCGGTGGCCCCCGAGTGGCAGCGCAAGGGCGTCGGCGAACTGGTCGTACGGGCCGCCCTCGCGGCCGCGGCCGAGGCCGGGGAGCGACTGGTCGTCGTCCTCGGCGATCCGGACTACTACGGCAGGTTCGGGTTCGTGGCGGCGGGCGAGTACGACATCACCGGCCCGTTCGAGGTTCCGGAGGCCTACTTCCAGGCGCTCGTCCTGCCCGCCTACGACGGCGGCCCGCGCGGGCGGTGCGACTACCCCGCGCCGTTCGAGACGGTCTGAGCCGGGACGCCCCGATCCACGGCGCTCCGACCCGGGACGGCCCGATCCGGGACGTCCCGGGTGGCGCCACCGTGCGGACCGGCGAACTCCACCGTGGCCAGGCAACTGCGCACGAAGGCCGTCATCGCCGGGGTGCAGGCCCGCTCGCGCGGCCAGTACAAGCCGACCTGGCTGGGGCCGAGCCCCCGGACCGGCCGGAACACCACGCCGGGCCGGGTGCTCAGCCTGCTGACGGTCGTCGGCGAGATGCCGACGCCCTGCCCGCAGGCCACCGCCGCCAGCCACTCGTCCGCGTTGTGCGCGACCGCCCCGATCCGCGCGGGGGCGCCCCCGCGCTCCTCGGTGGCCAGCCAGTAGTCCCGCCAGTGGCCCGCCTCCTGCGGCATCGCCACGAAGGGCTCCTCCAGCAGGTCGGCGAAGTCGATGACGCCGCGCCCGGCCAGCCGGTGCCCGGCGGACAGCGCCACGCAGCGGTCGTCGACCCCCAGCGGGCTCATCGCGTACCGCTGCGCCATCCAGTGCGGGGCGTGCCACAGGGCGAGGTCGACCTCACCCGCGGTCAGGCCGGCGGCCGGGTCGAACCAGCTGTTCTGCCTGATCTCGACCTGCCAGCCGGGCATCCGCCGGACGAAGTCGGTCACGGTGCGGTGGTCGACCAGGTTGATCGTGCCGCCCTCGAAGCCCACCCGCAGGGTGGCGCCGCCGAGCGCCGCGGCGTCCCGGGTGGCGCGCAGCGCGCCGTCCCAGGATCCGAGTACGGCGGTGGTGTGCGCCGCCAGCGCGTTCCCGGCCGCCGTGGGGGTCATGCCCCCGCGTGAGCGCCGGAAGAGCTCCACACCCAGACGCTCCTCCAGCAGCAGGATCTGCTTGCTGAGCGCGGGCTGGGACACCCGCAGCCGGGCGGCCGCCGCGGTGAGCTGCCCCTCCTCGCAGACCGCGGCGAAGTGGCGCAGCAGACGGGTGTCGATATCCATGCCGTCAGGTTATGGAACAGGGAATTGGACCCGTCGGGCAGGTCTGGGCCAAGGTTGAGCGGCCGGACACGGGGGACGGCGGCGCCGGGGGATCAACGGGGGATCAACGGGGGATCCACGGGGCCGGCGGTCCGGACGCGCGGGGCGCCGCGGGGGTGTGCGCCGCGCGGTAGGGGGGCGGCCGCGTTGGAGGTCGGCGGGGGCCGCGGTCCTCGTCGGCCTCCAACGCCCGGCACCGGGCCGCGCATCCGGAGGCCCCGGCACCAGGCCATGCACCCGGAGGCCCCGGCACCGGGCCATGCACCCGGAGGCCCCGGCACCGGGCCATGCACCCGGAGGCCCCGCCCGGGCCGCCGACGGCGGACCACCGCCCCCCGTCCGCGAACGGCCGCCTGCCACGACCTGCGGACGCCCGCGATCCGGCCTAGCGTGAGTGCTCATCAGCACTCCTCGGCCGAGAGCCGGGGGCGTACCCCCGTACGGAGGGCACCCGGTGGCAGCCAAGGCCGAACGCAAGCGGCTCGCGAAGGAACCGTACGAGCGCGAACTGCTGCGCCTGCAGCACGAGCTGGTGAAGCTCCAGGAATGGGTGCGCACCGAGGGCGCCCGGCTGGTGGTCGTCTTCGAGGGACGGGACGCGGCCGGCAAGGGCGGCGCCATCAAGCGGGTGACGGAGTACCTCAACCCCCGTATCGCCCGGGTCGTGGCGCTGCCCACCCCGACCGAGCGCCAGCGCGGCCAGTGGTACTTCCAGCGGTACGTCGAGCAGCTGCCGGCCGCCGGGGAGATCGTGCTGTTCGACCGCAGCTGGTACAACCGGGCCGGCGTCGAGAAGGTGATGGGCTTCTGCAGCCGTGAGGAGTACTGGCAGTTCCTGCACCAGTGCCCGACCTTCGAGCGGATGCTGATCGAATCCGGCGTCCTGCTGCGCAAGTACTGGTTCTCGGTCAGCGACACCGAGCAGGAGCGCCGCTTCCGCGGCCGCCTGAAGGACCCGATGAGGCGCTGGAAGCTCTCGCCGATGGACGTGGAGTCGATCACCCGGTGGGAGGACTACTCCCGGGCCAAGGACGAGATGTTCGTCTACACCGACACCCCGGACGCGCCCTGGCACGTGGTCGAGAGCGACGACAAGCGCCGCGCGCGGATCAACATGATCGCCGACCTGCTCGCGGGCGTCCCGTACTCCGACGTCGCCGTGCCCGGGATCGAGCTGCCGCCCCGGCCGCCGTCCGCGGGCTACCAGCGGCCCCCGCGCGACCTGCAGAAGTACGTGCCCGACCACGCCGCCGGCCTGGAGCGCGGCGGGCGGCGCGGGCGGGCCTAGCGGCGGCGCGGGCGCGGGCGCGGGAGTGGCCGGGCGAGTGGCCAAGGGAGTGGCCGGGGGAGCGCGTCCGGGGGCGGGCGGAGCCCTCGCGGGGAGCGGCGGTGCTCCCCGGGCGCGGGGAGGTGTCGGCGCGCTCGCATAGGCTTCCGGTGTGGACGAACCGGACCTCTTCACCGCAGCCGCCGAGGATCTCCAGGCCAAGGAGCCAGGACGCGCCCCGCTCGCCGTACGGATGCGCCCGCGCACCCTGGACGAGGTGGCCGGGCAGCGGCAGCTGCTCAAGGACGGCTCACCCCTGCGCCGCCTGGTCACCGGCTCGCACGGCCCGGCCGCGACCAGCTCGGTGATCCTCTGGGGCCCGCCCGGCACCGGCAAGACCACCCTGGCTCACGTGATCAGCCAGGCCGTCGAGGGCCGCTTCGTCGAGCTGTCCGCGATCACCGCCGGGGTCAAGGAGGTGCGCGCCGTCATCGAGGGCGCGCGCCGCGCGGTCGGCATGAGCGGCCGGGAGACGGTGCTCTTCCTGGACGAGATCCACCGCTTCTCCAAGGCCCAGCAGGACTCGCTGCTCCCGGCGGTCGAGAACCGCTGGGTCACCCTGATCGCCGCCACCACCGAGAACCCGTACTTCTCGGTGATCTCGCCGCTGCTCTCCCGTTCGCTGCTGCTCACCCTCGAATCGCTCACCGACGAGGACGTGCGCGCCCTGCTGCACCGCGCGGTGGCGGACGAGCGGGGCCTGAACCACGCGGTGGCGCTGACCGCCGAGGCCGAGGACCACCTGGTCCGCCTCGCCGGCGGCGACGCCCGGCGGGCGCTGACGACGCTGGAGGCGGCGGCCGGCGCGGCGCTGGAGAAGGGCGAGGCCGAGATCACCCTGGCGACCACCGAGACGGCCGTCAACCAGGCCGCGGTGCGGTACGACAAGGACGGCGACCAGCACTACGACGTGGCCAGCGCGCTGATCAAGTCGATCCGGGGCAGCGACGTGGACGCCACGCTGCACTACCTGGCGCGGATGATCGAGGCGGGGGAGGACCCGCGCTTCATCGCCCGGCGGCTGATGATCTCGGCCAGCGAGGACATCGGCCTCGCCGATCCGACCGCCCTGCAGACGGCGGTGGCGGCCGCCCAGGCGGTGGCCCTGATCGGCTTCCCGGAGGCACGGATCATCCTCTCCCAGGCCGCCATCGCGCTCGCGCTGGCGCCCAAGTCGAACGCGGCGTACCTCGCCATCGACGCGGCGCTGGCGGACGTCCGGCAGGGGCTGGCGGGCGCCGTGCCGCCGCACCTGCGGGACGCGCACTACGGCGGGGCGGGCAAGCTCGGCCACGGCCAGGGCTACCAGTACCCGCACGACCTGCCGGGCGGCATCGCCGCGCAGCAGTACGCGCCCGACACGGTGCACGGCAGGGCCTACTACCGGCCGACCAGGCACGGCGGCGAGGCCCGGTACGCCGACGTGGTGGAGTGGACCCGGGCCCGGCTGAACGGTGAGCGGGAAACGAGTGGCTGATCGGCGGGTATACTCGCTCGGAGTGCCATGTCCCGGGATCGGCAGCAGGGTCTCCCTGATCTGACCGGCCGCACCAGCGGGGCACCGGCCCGAGGCTCCTCACGGAGCCTCCAGGAGCGTCGCGCACCGTTTCGGTGTCGCGAGCAGCCCACCACCTTCGCGGTCGGCGGGCCACTCGTGTGCAAGCACTTCCGTGCCCGGCTCCGGAGAGCGGCTGATCACCCCTCGGGGTGGTTTTTCTCCGGGTCGCGAGGAGCGACCTCCGTCAACACCTGGTGAAGCCGTAGTCGAAAGCAAGGAAGGTTTGGTTCATGGCGAACCAGAAGCGCCCCAAGGTCAAGATTGCCCGTGCCCTGGGCATTCCGCTGACCCCGAAGTCCGTCAAGTACTTCGAGGCCCGCCCGTACCCGCCCGGCCAGCACGGCCGTGGCCGCAAGCAGAACTCGGACTACAAGGTCCGTCTGCTCGAGAAGCAGCGTCTGCGCGCCCAGTACGACCTGAGCGAGAAGCAGATGGCCCGCGCGTTCGACCGCGCGAAGAAGGCCGAGGGCAAGACCGGTGAGGCGCTTGTCGCCGACCTGGAGGTGCGCCTCGACTCGCTGGTGATGCGTTCGGGTATCGCCCGCACCATCTACCAGGCCCGTCAGATGGTCGTCCACGGCCACATCGAGGTCAACGGCGGCAAGGTCAACAAGCCGTCGTACCAGCTGAAGCCGGGCTTCGTCGTGACCGTTCGCGACCGTAGCAAGGAGAAGGTCCCGTTCCAGGTCGCCCGTGAGGGTGGCTACGCGGGCGAGGGCCAGACCCCGAAGTACCTCGAGGTCAACCTCAAGGCCCTGGCGTTCCGCCTGGACCGCGCCCCGCAGCGTCGTGAGGTCCCCGTGATCTGTGACGAGCAGCTGGTCGTCGAGTACTACTCGCGCTGACCCGCGGGCAGTACCTGCAGGACCCGACGAGCCCCTGCCGCCTTTCGAGGCGGCAGGGGCTCGTTCCGTTCTCCGGGCGTCGCGGGCTCCCGGACCTGCGTGAACCCGCGCCCCGCCGGCCCGCCCGCGCGGATCCGCCCGGGCGGGCCGGCGCTCAGGCCGTCTCGGCGCCCATCGCGGCGGCCAGGCGCAGGTGCGCCCGCGCCTCGGCGGGCCGGCCCTGGCGCTGGAGGGTGCGGCCGAGCATCAGCTGCGCGTAGTCCTCCGCCGGGTCCTGCTCCAGGATCCGGCGCAGTTGCCCGGCGGCCCTGGACAGCTGGGCGGAGTGGTACAGGCTGCGGGCGAGGAGCAGGCGGGCCGCGAGGTTCGCCGGCTCCTCGGCCACCAGTGGGTCGAGGATCCGGGCGGCGTCCGCGTACGCCTTCGAGTCGAAGTAGAACTGCGCGCGGGTGTACTCCTCGGCGCTGCCGCGTGTGGTGGTCATGGCGGGGCTCCTTTCCGGTACTGCCGGAGAGAGCAATGATCAATCTTCAACTATTCCGGCGGTGCGCCGCTCACGGCCGGCAGGCCGGCGCCGGTGAGGGCGAGCACGGCGCCGGGCGCGGGCACGGCAGGTGCCCCGGGCCGCCGGGGCGGTCCTCGCCGCCCAGGGCCCGGCGGACCGCCTCCGCCAGGTTCAGCCCGCTGCCGTGCTCGAAGGCCTCGCTGAACTCCTGCTCGGTCAGCCCGGCCCTGGCCCGGGCCTCGCACTCCAGGTGCGCGCCGTTGAACGTGTGCGAGCCGAAGAACGGCTTGCCCACGCCCTGCCAGATCCGGTGCGCCGCGCCCTGCAGCACCCGGGCCTCCACCAGGTCGTACTCCTCCCCGGGCCCGGCCGGCTCCGTCTCCAGCAGGGCCAGCACCTCCATGCCCAGCACGATCCCCAGCAGGTCGCGGAAGGTGTAGTTGAGCCGCACACACTCGCGCGCGTAGGCCCGCGCCAGCCGCACGTCCCCGTCCAGCCACTGCCCGTACGCCATCGCGTAGAGCCCGTACGCGTACGCCCACTGCTCGCCGTGCTCCTCGCACAGCTCCCGGACGCGGCCGATCCAGAGCTCGCCGGTCTCGGTCTCGCCCTGGAAGAGGTGGGCGATGCCCAGCTCGAACATCGCCATCAGCACGTTGCTGTTGAGCTCGCCGAGTGCGTTGTAGTGCCAGAGCGCCTCCTCGAACAGCTCGGCGGCGCGGGCCGGCTCGTCGCCGATCAGCGCCGCGCAGCCCTGCCGGTGGACGGCGTACGCGAGGGCGCGGTCGTCGCCGGTCTCCAGCGCCTGGCGCCGGCACTCCTCCAGGGCGGGCCCGGCCCGGTGCAGATCGCCCTGCAGGGTGGCCATGTAGCCGGTCACCCAGAGGGCCTTCGCCCTGGCCTCGGTCGGTTCGGGCGCGAGCGCGAGCGCCCGGTCGAGCCAGTGCCGGCCCTCGCCCAGGTGTCCGCAGCCGACCCAGTAGAACCACAGGGTGCCGGCCAGCAGCAGGGCGATCTGCTCCTCGCCCGGCTCGGCCAGGCAGAACTCCAGCGCCGCGCGCAGATTGGGGTGGGCGAGCCGGGTGCGCTCGGCGGTCTCCGGCTGACGGGGGCCGAACCACTCGACCTCTCCCCAGGTGGCCACGCCCAGGTACCAGTCGCGGTGGCGCCGCAGCAGCCGCTGCTCGTCGCCGGTGGCACGCAGCCATTGGCCGCCGTACTCGCGCAGGGTGTCCAGCATGCGGTACCGCACGCCGAAGCGGCTGTCCTCGCGGAGCACCACCGACTTGGCCACCAGATCGGCGACGAGCTCCAGCATCTCCTCGGCCTCGATGCCGTCCCCCGCGCAGACGTACTCGGCGGCCTCCAGCTCGAAGCCGCCCGCGAAGACCGAGAGGCGGGCCCAGAGTAAACGTTCCTGCACCGTGCAGAGCTCGTGACTCCAGCCGATGGTCGTCCGGAGCGTCTGGTGGCGCGGCAGCGCGCTGCGCGAGCCCCCGGTGAGCAGCCGGAAGCGGTCGTCCAGACGGGCGGTGATCTGCTCCACCGACAGGGCCCGCAGCCGGCCGGCCGCCAGCTCCACGGCCAGCGGGATGCCGTCCAGCCGGCGGCAGAGCTGGGTGATCTCCGCCTCGTTGGCGGCGGTCAGCGTGAACGTGGGCAGCACGGCCCGGGCGCGGTCGACGAACAGCAGCACCGCGTCGGGCCGCCGCCCCGGCCGGCACCGGCCGCCCGGTGCGTTCGGCGCGGTCCGGTCGGCCGGGCAGGGACCGACGGGAAGCGGCGCCACCGGCAGCAGGTGCTCGCCCGCGGTCTGCAGCGACTCCCTGCTGGTCGCCAGCACCCGCAGCCCCGGCACCGCCTGGAGCAGCCCGTTGGCCAGCTCGGCGCAGGCCGCCACCAGGTGCTCGCAGCCGTCCAGCACCAGCAGCAGCCGCCGGCCGGCCAGTTGCTCGATCAGGACGTCCAGCGGCGGCCGGGCCGTCGAGTCGGTCAGCCGCAGGGCCTCCAGCACGGCATGGCCGAGCAGCAGCGAATCCTGGACCTCGGCGACCTCGACCAGCCAGACGCCGTCCGGGAACCGGTCGGCGGCGCCGGCCGCCGCGCGGACGGCCAGCCGGCTCTTGCCGACACCCCCGGGGCCGGTCACCGTCACCAGCCGGGCTCTGCCCAGGAGACCGGCGAGGGTGGTGAGTTCCTCCTGCCGCCCGACGAAGCTGGTGACCTCCGCCGGCAGGCTGCCGATCGTCGTGTCCCGCCGCCCCGCTGTCGTTGACTCGCTGGACAACCCGCCGCTCCCCGTGTCTGAAGGCCGCACGCGCGGCAGCCGGCCACTCGCGCCGGGCGGACACCGGCCCGCCCAGCGGGCCCAACGAGGTGACCGGCCGGTAGGTTACGCCCGGCGGAGCGCACAACCGACCGCCGTGACTGTTTCAGCCCCGCCGGCCCCGTCGGCCCGTCCGGCCCCTCGGGACCCCTCCGGCCCGCCCGCGGCCGCGCCGTCCGGCGGCCCCGCACGCCGCCCGCAGCGGCCCGCGGCGACCCGCGGGGGCGACGGGGTGGCCGGGAGCCGGCCGACGCGCGCCCCCCGACAAACCGGTCCGGAAACCGGCCATGGTCGCGATAGGGTTCCCCCTTGAGGGCAAGCAGCGGGGAAGCAGCAAGGCGAGGGAGCGCGCAAGGTGTCCGTGGGAGAGCTGGCCGGCCTGCTCGTGGCCGTGTTCTGGGCCGTCCTGGTCACCCTGCTCGCGGTCGTCCTGGTACGTCTCGCCCGGGTGCTCAAGGAGGCCACCGCGCTGGTCTCCGCCGTGACCGAGCAGGCGGTGCCGCTGCTGGCCGAGGCCGGAGCCGCCGTCCGCAGCGCGAACGAGCAGCTGGAGCGGGTGGACGAGATCACCGCCAACGTGCAGGACGCCGCCGCCAACGCCAACGCCCTCTCCTCCACCGTCGCCGCCACCTTCGGCGGCCCGCTGGTCAAGGTCGCCGCCTTCAGCTACGGCGTGCGCAAGGCCGTGGCCCGGCACAACGGCGCCGCCGCCCTCCCGCAGCAGCAGAGCGAGCGCGAGGCACTGGCCCGGCTGGTCAGGGCCGAGGTACGGGCGGCCACGGCGCCGCGCGGCGGCCTGCTCGCCAGGGTCCGGCGCGCGGTGAGGGGCTGACGACCATGGTGCGACGCATCTTCTGGATGGCGGTCGGCGCCGGCGCCACCGTCTGGGCCATGAACAAGGCCAACGAGGCCGTGCACCGGCTCACCCCGGACAGTCTCTCCGGTACGGCCGCGCGCGGCGCCCTGCATCTGGGTGACGCGGCCCGGCGCTTCGCCGGTGACGTCCGGGCGGGCATGGCGGAGCGCGAGGAGCAGCTGCGCGGTGACCTCGGGCTGGACGGCACCGCCGTCGTCGAGCCGCGCCGCCGCGCACGGCGCGGCGAGCCCGAGTACCGAGCTATCTCGGCGGCGCCCGGCAGCCCGGCCGCCGCCCTGCCTCCGTCCAGCAGTGCCCGTACCACCCGATCAGCCATCGAACAGACGCCCCGACGCGCGCTACCGCCGCGGGGCAGCGACCGGAAGGACCAATAATGGAGTCGGCTGAGATCCGCCGCCGCTGGCTGCGCTTCTTCGAGGAGCGCGGACACACCGTCGTTCCGTCGGCGTCCCTGGTCGCCGACGACCCCACCCTGCTGCTGGTCAACGCCGGCATGGTGCCCTTCAAGCCGTACTTCCTGGGCGAGGTCAAGCCCTCCTACAGCCGCGCCACCAGCGTGCAGAAGTGCGTCCGCACCCCGGACATCGAAGAGGTCGGCAAGACCACCCGCCACGGCACGTTCTTCCAGATGTGCGGCAACTTCTCCTTCGGCGACTACTTCAAGGAGGGGGCGATCACCTATGCGTGGGAGCTGCTGACCTCCTCCGTCGCCGAGGGCGGTTACGGCCTGGAGCCCGAGAAGCTCTGGATCACCGTCTACCAGGACGACGACGAGGCCGAGAAGATCTGGCGGGACAAGATCGGCGTCCCCTCCGAGCGCATCCAGCGCCTGGGCAAGGCCGACAACTTCTGGTCGATGGGCGTGCCCGGCCCCTGCGGCCCGTGCTCGGAGATCAACTACGACCGCGGCCCCGCCTACGGCGAGGAGGGCGGCCCGGCCGTCAACGGCGAGCGTTACATGGAGATCTGGAACCTGGTCTTCATGCAGTACGAGCGCGGCGCCGGCACCGGCAAGGACGACTTCCCGATCCTGGGCGACCTGCCGAACCAGAACATCGACACCGGTCTCGGCCTGGAGCGCCTGGCCACCATCCTTCAGGGCGTCGACAACCTCTTCGAGATCGACACCACCCGGATGATCCTCGGCCGTGCCGCCGATCTGACCGGCCACAGCTACGGCGCCGGCGAGAAGGCCGACGTCTCGCTCCGGGTGGTCTCCGACCACATCCGCACCTCGGTGATGCTGGTCGGCGACGGCGTCACCCCCGGCAACGAGGGCCGCGGCTACGTGCTGCGCCGCATCCTGCGCCGCGCGATCCGCAACATGCGCCTGCTGGGCGCCACCGAGCCGGTCGCCAGGTCGCTGGCCGAGGTGACCATCGAGGCGATGGGCCCGCAGTACCCGGAGCTGTTCGCCGAGAAGAACCGGATCGTGACCGTCATCGTCGCCGAGGAGGCCTCCTTCCTCCAGACGCTGCGCAGCGGCACCACGATCCTGGACACGGCGGTCGCCGAGACCAAGTCGACCGGTTCCGTCGTGATCGCCGGCGACAAGGCCTTCCAGCTGCACGACACCTACGGCTTCCCGATCGACCTCACCCTGGAGATGGCCGCCGAGCAGGGCCTCTCGGTGGACGAGGACGGCTTCCGCAGCCTGATGAAGGAGCAGCGGGACCGCGCCAAGGCCGACGCCCGGGCCAAGAAGCACGGCCACGCGGACGTCTCCGCCTACCGCGCCGTGGCCGACCGCTCCGGCGCCACCGTCTTCACCGGCTACACCGAGTCGCACGGCGAGGCCACCGTGGTCGGCCTGCTGGTCGACGGCGTCCCGGCGCCGGCCGCGCACGAGGGCGACGACATCGAACTCGTGCTGGACCGCACCCCGTTCTACGCCGAGGGCGGCGGCCAGCTCGCCGACCAGGGCCGGATCCGGCTGGACTCCGGCGCGGTGGTCGAGGTCCGCGACGTCCAGACCCCGGTGCCCGGCGTGGTCGTGCACAAGGGCCGGGTCGTGGTCGGCGAGGTGCTGGTCGGTGCCGGCGCCTTCACCCAGATCGACCTGGAGCGCCGCCGGTCCATCGCCCGCGCGCACTCGGCCACCCACCTGACCCACCAGGCGCTGCGTGACGCGCTCGGTCCGACGGCCGCCCAGGCCGGCTCCGAGAACGCCCCCGGCCGCTTCCGCTTCGACTTCGGATCGCCCGCCGCCGTGCCCGGCAGCGTGCTGGTCGACGTCGAGCAGAAGATCAACGAGGTGCTGGTCCGCGAGCTGGACGTCACCGCCGAGGTCATGACGATGGACCAGGCCCGCAAGTCCGGCGCCATCGCGATGTTCGGCGAGAAGTACGGCGACGCCGTGCGCGTGGTCACCATCGGCGACTTCTCCAAGGAGCTGTGCGGAGGCACGCACGTCGGCAACACCGCCCAGCTGGGCCTGGTGAAGCTGCTCGGCGAGTCCTCGATCGGTGCCGGTGTGCGCCGGGTCGAGGCGCTGGTCGGCGTCGACGCGTACAAGTTCCTGGCCCGGGAGCACACCGTGGTCTCCCAGCTCACCGAGCTGGTCAAGGGCCGCCCGGAGGAGCTGCCGGAGAAGATCTCCGGCATGCTCGCCAAGCTGAAGGACGCGGAGAAGGAGATCGAGCGCTTCCGCGCCGAGAAGGTCCTCGCCGCGGCCGCCGGCCTGGCCGACTCCGCCCAGGACGTGAACGGCGTCTCGGTGGTGGCCGCCCGGGTCTCCGACGGCACCGGCGCCGACGACCTGCGCAAGCTCGTCCTGGACGTCCGGGCCCGGCTGGGTTCGCGTCCGGCCGTGGTCGCCGCCTTCACCGTGGTGAACGACCGCCCGCTGACCGTGATCGCCACCAACGAGGACGCCCGCACGCGCGGCGTCAAGGCCGGCGAGCTGGTCCGGGTCGCGGCCAAGACCCTCGGCGGCGGCGGTGGCGGCAAGGACGACGTCGCCCAGGGCGGCGGTACCGACCCGGCCGCCGTGGACCAGGCCATCGCCGCGGTGCGCGGGCTGGTCGCGGAGCGCGCCTCCTGATGACCGAGCAGCCCCTGGACGAGCGTCCGCCCTGGCGCCGGGGCCGGCGGATCTCCGTCGACGTCGGCGACGCCCGGATCGGGGTCGCCTCCTGCGACCCCGACGGGCTGATCGCCACCCCGGTCGAGACGGTCCCGGCCGGGGGCCGCTCGCAGGCGAGGATCGCGGCCATCGCCGAGGAGTACGACGCGGTGGAGGTCATCGTCGGCCTGCCCCGCTCGCTCAGCGGCAAGGAGGGGCCGGCGGCGGCCAAGGTCCGGCTGTACGCCGGGCAGCTCGCCGCCAGGCTGGCCCCGGTGCCGGTGCGGCTGGTCGACGAGCGGATGTCGACCGTCACCGCGACCCAGGGGCTGCGCGCCTCCGGCGTGAAGGCCAGGAAGGGCCGCTCGGTGGTCGACCAGGCCGCCGCCGTGGTGATCCTGCAGAGCGCTCTTGAGGCCGAACGGGTGAGCGGCAGGCCGCCCGGCGAGAGCGTCGTGCCGGTCATCTGATCGGGCTGGTCTAGCGTCCCTGACGAGGGGCCCGTGCGGACGCGTCCGCACGGGCCCCTCGATCTCTTCCGGCACGTGAGAGGCCGCCGGCTCTCCCACCTGCTCGTCCGGGACAGCCGAGGGGGCCACCGCCATGACCGATCAGGACTTCACCCCCGGGCTCACCCCCGGCCACCTCGGCGCGCCCCCGGTCGAGCCGGAGGGCCGTCCGCCGGGCCAGGGCCCCGCGCACGAGCCCCCGGACCCGGAACGGCTGCGAACCGGGCTCGCCTGCGGGCTGACCGCCCTGGCCCTGGTCGCGGTCTTCGGCGGGATCGGGCTGGCCGGCTACTCGTGGCTGCAGGGCCAGCACAAGCCGCCCGCCGCCGACTACGCGGGCGGCGGGGTGGAGAGCAGCGTCGTCGAGGTCTCCGTCCCGCAGGGCGCGGGCCTGATCCAGATCGCCGGCGCGCTGGTCCGGGACGGGGTGGTGGCCAGCACCCAGGCGTTCAGCAGGGCGGCGGCCACCAGTTCGGGGGCGGCCGGGCGGATCCAGCCCGGCACGTACACCCTGCACCCGAAGATGTCGGCGGCCGCCGCGCTGGCCGTCCTGGTCGACCCGGCCAACGCCAACGGCCTGACCATCCCGGAGGGCTGGCGGGTCGGGCAGGTGTACGCGGCGATCGACCAGAAGCTGAAGCTCGACAAGGGCACCACCGAGCACACCGCGCAGGAGCACCTCGGTGAGCTGGGTCTGCCGGACACCGCCAACGGCAGTCCCGAGGGCTACCTCTTCCCCGCCACCTACAGTGTGACCAGCGACACCACGGCGGTGGACCTGCTCAAGGAGATGGTCCAGCAGGCCGGCAAGGACTTCGCCAGCGAGGACATCGAGACGGTCGCCACGACCCTGGGCCGGACGTCCTACGCGGTGCTGACCGTCGCCAGCCTGGTCCAGGGCGAGGCCGACAACTCCGAGGACATGGCCAAGGTCGCCCGGGTGATCTACAACCGGCTGGCCCAGAACATGCCGCTGCAGCTCGACTCGACCATCAACTACGCGCTCGGCCGCAGCACCCTGGACACCACCGTGACGGACACCAAGCTGGACTCCCCGTACAACACCTACCTGCACCCGGGACTGCCGCCCACGCCGATCTCCAACCCCGGCCGGCAGGCGATCCGGGCCGCCGCGGAGCCGGCCGCCGGGGACTGGCTCTACTTCGTCACCGTCCGGCCGGGCGACACCCGCTTCACCGACAGTCTGGAGCAACAGCAGCGCAACGTGGCCGAGTTCAACGCGATCCGGGCCGCGCAGGGCAGCGCGTCCCCGAGCGGCGGGCAGCACTGAGGGGGTCAGCGGCCAGCCGGTGAGGCGTCTGCGGTACGGTAACGTCTCCCTTCAGGCGCTGCGCTAGCACGCCGGTTCGAGAATTTTGCCGGGACGCCGTCCCGGACGGCCGATCGGAACCATCGGTCGTCTCCGTCGGTATAAGGGGATCGATGACTGATCTTGGTCGGGGCTACGGCTCCCAGGGATCCGAGCCGTGGCTCCCCGGTGATCCGGCGTACGGCGGTCAGCAGCAGCCGCCCCCCACCCCGCAGGACGGTGCCTGGCAGCAGCAGCCCGACCCGGTGCAGCAGGGCTACCCGCAGCAGCAGGGCCAGCAGTACGGGCAGGCGCAGCAGCAGTACGGCCAGCAGGGCTACCCGCAGCAGCCGAGCCCCCAGCAGCAGGGCCAGCAGCAGGGGCAGCAGCAGTACGGGCAGGCGCATCAGCAGCAGTACGGCCAGCAGGGCTACCCGCAGCAGGGCCAGCAGCAGTACGGGCAGGGGCAGCAGCAGTACGGGCAGCAGGGCTACCCGCAGCAGCCGAATCCGGTGCAGCAGGGCTACCCGCAGCAGCAGGGCCGCCAGCAGCCTCCCGTGCAGCCGAACCCGATGCAGCAGGCCGGCCGGCCCTACGGCCAGGGCCCGCAGCAGTTCGGGCAGCAGGGCACGGCACCGAACCCGGCGCAGCAGCCCCCGGCGCAGCCCGGCCGGCCGCAGTTCGGCCAGCAGCAGCGTCCCGTCCCGCAGGCCCGCGCGCAGGCGGCGGAGCCGGTGTCCGCAGGCCCGGGCCCGGACGGCATCGACTGGGAGGCCGAGGCCGCCGCGCTGGAGGCCGGCGCCCCCGTCGAGGCCGCGCCCGCCGAGGAGGACTGGGCCGGGCACGACGACGGCTACCAGGACGAGCACGAGGACGAGCACGCCGGTGGCTTCCTCGGCGAGGAGGACACCTCCCGCGAGGCCCAGCGCAAGCGCAAGGAGAAGGGCAAGAAGTCCGGCCGCCGCAACGGCGGCGCCTGCCTGCTGGTCGCGCTCGTGCTGATGGGCGGCGTCGCGGGCGGCGGCTGGTGGGGCTACGGCTTCTACCAGAGCCACTTCGGGCCGCCGCCCGACTACCAGGGCGACGGCTCCGGTTCGGTGAACGTGGAGATCAAGTCGGGTTCCTCGGGCGGCCAGATGGGCGTCGCGCTGAAGGCCGCGGGCGTGGTCAAGAGCGTCGAGGCCTTCTCCACCGCCTTCGGGAAGAACCCCAAGTCCGGCGGCATCCAGGAGGGCTTCTACACGATGAAGCGCGGGATGTCCGCCGAGGCCGCCGTCAAGCTGCTGGTCGACTCGGCCGGCGGCGACACCCTGATCCTTCAGGAGGGTCTCAGCGCGGCCGAGATCTACGCCAAGATCGACGCCAAGCTGAAGCAGCCCAACGGCACCACCGCGGCCGTCGCCAAGGCCCAGGTGGCCGATCTCGGGCTGCCCGCCTTCGCCAACGGCAACCCCGAGGGCTTCCTCTTCCCGACCCGCTACGGTGTGGCCGAGGGCATGAAGCCGCTGGACCTGCTGAAGCAGATGGTCCAGAAGGCCTCGGCGGAGTACAACGGGCTGAAGCTGGACGACGCCGCGAAGCAGGTCGGGCTCAAGAACGCCTACGAGGTGGTCATCGAGGCCAGCATCCTCCAGAAGGAGGGCAACAACTCGCAGGACTTCGGCAAGATGGCCCGCACGATCCAGAACCGCCTGGCGAACGACGCGCAGACGCAGCACCGGCTCGGAATGGACACCACCCTCCAGTACTCGCTGGGTCGCAAGGAGCTGACCCAGAAGGAGATGGACGACGCCTCCAACAAGTACAACACCTACATCAACCCGGGCCTGCCGCCGACGCCGATCTCCAACCCGGGCGAGGACGCGATCAACGCGGTGCTCCACCCGGCGGACGGCAAGTGGCTGTTCTTCATCGCGATGTCGCCCTCGAACACCCGCTTCGCGGAGACCTACGCGGAGCATCTGGTGAACGTGCAGGAGTACTGCACCAACGCCGGCCAGGGTTTCGACAAGGTACGCGGGCACTGCACCACCAAGTAGCGGCCGCCGGAAAGAGCAAGGACGAAGGATCGTGACGAGCAAGCACAGGGCCGCGGTACTCGGTTCGCCCATCGCGCACTCGCTCTCGCCCGCGCTGCACCGGGCCGCCTTCCGGGCACTCGGCCTGGAGCGGTGGAGCTACGACCGCTTCGAGGTCGACGAGGCCGGGCTGCCCGGCTTCGTCGCCGGGCTGGACGAGGCCGAGTGGGCCGGGCTGTCGCTCACCATGCCGCTCAAGCGGGCGGTCGTGCCGCTGCTCGACGAGGTCAGCGACACCGCCGTGTCGGTGGACGCGGTGAACACCCTGGTGTTCACCGCGGACGGTCGCCGCACGGGTCACAACACCGACGTCCCCGGCCTGGTCAACGCGTTGCACGAGCGGGGCATCAAGAGTGTCCCGGCGGCCGCCGTGCTGGGCGCGGGGGCCACCGCCTCCTCCGCGCTGGCCGCGCTCGCCCAGGTCTGCACGGGCGAGGTGACCGTGTACGTCCGCAGTCCCGAGCGGGCCCGTGAGATGGCCGCGCTCGGCGAGCGGCTGGGCCTCGTCCTGCGCACCGCCGACTGGGAGCTGGGGGCCCGGGCGCTGGAGTGTCCGCTGACCGTCTCCACCACCCCGGCCGGGGCCACCGACGTGTTCACCGCCGGGCTGCCCCCGGCGCCCGGCGCGCTCTTCGACGTGCTGTACCACCCCTGGCCGACCGAGCTGGTGCGGGCCTGCGCTGATCGCGGCGCCACCGTGCTCGGCGGCCTCGACCTGCTGGTCCACCAGGCCGTCCTGCAGTGCGAGCTGTTCACCGGCGTCGCCGAGGGCCCGCTCGCGGCGATCCGTACGGCCGGCGAGGCGGCGCTCGCCGCGGCCTGAACCGCTCCGCCCGGCGCACCCGCGTCCTCCTCCCGTCACACCGGGGCGACCGTCCCGACCCGTGCCGTACCGCTGTCCGTCACGCGGACCGTGCACCCGGTGGTCGCCCCGGCATGAAAGGATTCGGGGGTGAACGCGGGGCCGGTCCGACCTGGGGGCCCTCGGTAGGAATGCCCGGTCGGCCGCGCGGTGAGCGCTCCGGCCGGTCCGCTGACGAAGGAGCTCCGTTGGGTACGTTGCGCTGGCTGACGGCGGGGGAGTCGCACGGCCCCGCACTCGTCGCGACGCTGGAGGGCCTGCCCGCAGGCGTGCCGGTGACCACCGAGCTGGTGGCCGACGCACTGGCGCGCCGCCGGCTGGGCTACGGCCGCGGCGCCCGGATGAAGTTCGAGCAGGACGAGGTGACCTTCCTCGGCGGTGTCCGGCACGGCCTGACGATGGGCAGCCCGGTCGCAGTCATGGTGGGCAACACCGAGTGGCCCAAGTGGGAGCAGGTGATGTCGGCCGACCCGGTCGACGCCGAGATCCTGGCGGGCCTGGCCCGCAACGAGGCGCTGACCCGCCCCCGGCCCGGCCACGCCGACCTGGCCGGCATGCAGAAGTACTCGATCGACGAGGCCCGCCCGATCCTGGAGCGCGCCAGCGCCCGGGAGACGGCCGCCCGGGTCGCGCTGGGCGCCGTCGCCCGCTCCTACCTCAAGGAGACCTGCGGCATCGAGCTGGTCTCGCACGTGGTGGAGCTGGCCGCCGCCAAGGCCCCGGCCGGTGTGCTGCCGCTGCCCTCGGACGAGGCCCGCCTCGACGAGGACCCGGTGCGCTGCCTGGACGCGGACGCCTCCAAGCGGATGGTGGCCGAGATCGACCAGGCCCACAAGGACGGCGACACCCTGGGCGGCGTCGTCGAGGTGCTCGCGTACGGCCTGCCGCCGGGCCTCGGCTCGCACGTGCACTGGGACCGCCGGCTGGACGCACGGCTCGCCGCCGCGCTGATGGGCATTCAGGCGATCAAGGGCGTCGAGGTCGGCGACGGCTTCGAGCTGGCCCGCATCCCGGGCTCGCAGGCGCACGACGAGATCATCCCGACCGCGGAGGGCGTCAAGCGCGCCACCGGCCGCTCCGGCGGCACCGAGGGCGGTCTCTCCACCGGTGAGCTGCTGCGGGTGCGCGCCGCGATGAAGCCGATCGCGACCGTGCCGCGCGCGCTGCAGACCCTGGACGTGCGCACCGGTGAGCCGGCCAAGGCGCACCACCAGCGCTCCGACGTCTGTGCCGTCCCGGCGGCGGGCATCGTCGCCGAGGCGATGGTGGCCCTGGTGCTGGCCGACGCGGTGAGCGAGAAGTTCGGCGGCGACAACGTCTCCGAGACCCGCCGCAACGTGCAGGGCTACCTCGACCACCTGATCGTCCGATGACCGCTCCGGTCCTCGTGCTGGTCGGCCCGCCCGGCAGTGGCAAGACCACGGTCGGGCGGGCGCTGGCCGAGCGCCTCGGCGTCGAGCTGCGGGACACCGACGCGGACGTCGTGGAGCTGGCCGGCAAGCCGATCGCCGAGATCTTCATCGACGAGGGCGAGCCGTACTTCCGCGAGCTGGAGGCGCGCGCCGTCCGCGAGGCGGCGACCGGGCACCGCGGCGTGCTGGCGCTGGGCGGCGGCGCGGTGATGGCCGAGGCCACCCGCGCGCTGCTGGCCGACCTGCCCGTGGTGTTCCTGGAGGTCCCGCTGGCCGACGCGGTCAAGCGGGTCGGCCTGGACGCGCCCCGACCGCTGCTCGCGGTCAACCCGCGCGCCCGCTGGCGGGAGCTGATGGACGCCCGCCGCCCGCTCTACCTGGAGGTGGCGACCGCCGTCGTCAGCACCGAGGGGCGCAGCCCGGAGCAGGTCGCCGACGCGGTGCTCGAAGCACTGGAACTGAAGCCCGAGGAGTGAGACTTCCGATGGGACGCCCGAGGAGTGAGAAGGCAGCATGAGTGACATCGTCACCATCTCGGTCGGCGGCAGCGCCGGCCACGACCCGTACGACGTGCTGATCGGCCGCCAGCTGCTCGGCGAGCTCGGCCGGCTCATCGGCACCAGGGCCAGGCGGGTCGCGATCATCCACCCGGAGGCGCTGGAGGCCACCGGCGAGGCGATCCGCGAGGACCTCGCGGCCGAGGGCTACGAGGCGATCGCCCTCCAGGTGCCCAACGCGGAGGAGGCCAAGAGCGCGGAGGTCGCCGCGTACTGCTGGTCCGTTCTCGGGCAGACCGGCTTCACCCGCAGCGACGTGATCGTCGGTCTGGGCGGCGGGGCGACCACCGACCTGGCCGGCTTCGTCGCCGCGACCTGGCTGCGCGGGGTGCGCTGGATCTCGATGCCCACCACGCTGCTCGGCATGGTCGACGCGGCCGTGGGCGGCAAGACCGGCATCAACATCGCCGAGGGCAAGAACATGGTCGGGGCCTTCCACCCGCCGGCCGGCGTGCTGGCCGACCTCGACACCCTGGAGACGGTGCCCAAGCACGACTACGTCTCCGGTCTCGCCGAGGTGATCAAGGCGGGCTTCATCGCCGACCCGGAGATCCTCGACCTGGTCGAGGCCGACCCCGAGGGTGCCAAGAGCCCCGCCGGAGCGCACACCCTGGAGCTCATCCGGCGGGCCATCCAGGTCAAGGCCGACGTGGTCTCCGGAGATCTCAAGGAGGCCGGCCGGCGCGAGATCCTCAACTACGGCCACACCCTCGCGCACGCCATCGAGCGCAACGAGCGCTACAAGTGGCGGCACGGCGCGGCGGTCTCCGTCGGCATGGTCTTCGCCGCCGAACTCGGCCGGCTCGCCGGGCGGCTCGACGACGCGACGGCCGACCGCCACCGCACCGTCCTCGCCTCGGTCGGCCTGCCGCTGACCTACCGCGCCGACGCCTGGCCCAAGCTGCTGGACGCGATGAAGATCGACAAGAAGTCGCGCGGCGACCTGCTGCGCTTCATCGTCCTCGACGGCCTGGCCAGGACCTCCGTGCTGGAGGGCCCCGACCCGTCGCTGCTGGCGGCCGCCTACGCGGAGGTGTCGGCATGACCGGCGCCCCCGTGACCCGGGTGATGGTGCTGAACGGCCCCAACCTGGGCCGCCTCGGCAGCCGGGAGCCCGACGTCTACGGCGCCACCTCGTACGCCGGCCTGGTCGAGCGCTGCACCGCACTCGGCAAGGAGTTCGGCTTCGAGGTCGAGGTGCACGAGACCAACTCCGAGCAGCAGATGGTCGAATGGCTGCACGAGGCGGCCGACGGCCAGGTGCCCGTGGTGATCAACCCGGGCGCCTTCACGCACTACTCGTACGCGATGCGCGACGCCGCCGCCCAGCGGACCGCCCCGCTGATCGAGGTGCACATCTCCAACCCGTACGCGCGCGAGGTGTTCCGGCACAACTCGGTGATCGCGGCGGTCGCCTCCGGCACCGTCGCGGGGTTCGGCCTGGGCTCCTACGAACTGGCGCTGCGCGCCCTCGCCGAGCAGCTGACCACGCGCTGAGGCGGGGCCGGCGGCCCGGGTGGCGGACTGTGCCCGCCCCCGGGCCGCCGTGTAGTGTCCCCGTCGGGACGGGACGGTGTCGGGAGGTGACCGTGACTCAGTACGCAGGGGGAGGTCAGGTGCCGCCCCGCCCGGTGGCTCCGCCGAATCCGGCCGGTCCGCCGGACGCCGTGGCCGCTCCGCCGGGCGCACCCGCCGCCGCGCCGACGGTGTCGCCCCCGTCGTCCGCGCCGATCGGTCTGACGATCCTTCCGGTGCTCACCGCCCCGCCGTCGGCGCCGCCCGCGCCCTCGCCTACGCCCCCCTCGCCGACGCCGTCCGCGACCCTGGCGGGCCGCCCGCCCGGCCGGCCCCCGTACGGCGGACCGGGGCCCGGCCAGGCCCCCGCCCCTGCCGCCGGGCCCGCGCCCGCCGCACTGCCGCCCGGTGCCACCGGTCACTTCCTGCTGCCGTCCGGTGCTCCGGTCCAGTTGCCGGCGCACGCTCAGCAGCAGCACGCGCCCACCGGGCCGATCGCGGTGCTGCTGATCGGGCCCGCCGGGGCCGGCAAGACGACCGTGGCCCGGCACTGGGCCGAGCGCCGGCCCTCCCCGACCGCGCACATCAGCCTCGACGACGTCCGCGAATGGGTGCAGTCCGGGTTCGCAAACCCCCAGTCCGGCTGGAACAACGCCTCCGAGGCGCAGTACCGGCTGGCCCGCCGCACCTGTGGCTTCGCCTGCCGCAACTACCTCGCCAACGGCATCTCCTGCATCATCGACGACGCCGTCTTCCCGGACCGCCCGGCGATCGGCCTCGGCGGCTGGAAGCGTCACATCGGCCCCGGCATGATCCCGGTGGTGCTGCTGCCCGGACTGGACTCGGTCCTGGCCCGCAACGCCCGCCGCAGCGGCAACCGGCGGCTCAGCGACGAGGAGGTCGCCCGGATCCACGGGCGGATGGCCGGCTGGTACAACTCCGGGCTGCCGATCATCGACAACTCCCAGCTGGACGTGGGCGCCACCGCCGCCGCGCTGGACCGGGTGATCCTCGCCCGCCTGCTCGGCCACCCGGTGCGCTGAGCCCGCGAGGCCCGGGGCTGTCGGCGCCGGCTGGGATGATGGAACCGTCCTGCTGAACCACCGGGGGAGCCGCCGCCGTGCCCGAAGGCCACATCATCCACCGCCTGGCCGCCGAGAACCTCACGAGCTTCGGCGGGCGCCCCGTCCGGGTCTCCAGCCCCCAGGGGCGGTTCGCCGACGGCGCCCGGCTGATCGACGGACAGCTGCTGGCGGGGGCCGAGGCCAGGGGCAAGCACCTCTTCCTCGGCTTCGAGGAGGGTGCCTGGCTGCACATCCACCTCGGCCTCTACGGCGGATTCACCTTCGGTGCGGGCCCGGCGCCCGCGCCCGTCGGCCTGGTGCGGCTGCGCCTGCAGAACGACGACGCGTACGCCGACCTGCGCGGCCCCACCACCTGCGAGCTGCTCACCGCCGCGGAGAAGTCCGCCGTCGACGCCCGGCTCGGGCCCGATCCGCTGCGGGCGGACGCCGACCCGGCCGCCGCCTGGCGCCGGATCTCGAACAGCCGGACGACCGTGGCGGCCCTGCTGATGGACCAGAAGGTGCTGGCCGGGGTCGGCAACGTCTACCGCGCGGAGGTGCTCTTCCGGCTCGGCATCAGCCCGCACCGGGCGGGGCGCGATCTGACCCGGACCGAGTGGGACGCCGTCTGGGCCGATCTGGTCGCCCTGATGCGGGACGGCGTCGGCGCCGGGCGGATCGACACCGTCCGCCCCGAGCACACCCCCGAGGCGATGGGCCGCCCGCCCCGGGTGGACGATCACGGCGGCGAGGTCTACGTCTACCGGCGGGCCGCGATGCCCTGCCTGGTCTGCGGCACCGACATCCGGACGGAGCAGCACGCCGCGCGCAACCTCTTCTGGTGCCCCGGCTGCCAGCAGACGTAGCCGCCCGCCCGGCGCCACCGGCCCCGCCCCGCCCGCCGTCCGCCGCCGCCCGCCGCACTGCCGCTTGCCGCCCGTCGCCGTTCAGCGCTGCACGGCGACGCCCGTCGCCGTGCAGCGCTGGGCGGCGCCCCGTGCCACTGTCCAGGCGGCCGCGGCGCCGGCCAGGCAGAGCGGGGTGTAGAGCGCCAGGTTGAGCCGGTGGAAGGCCGAACCGCTGTCCGCGCCGATCCCGGCCGCCCACACCAGCCCGGCCAGCCCGCGCGCGAGGAACCCGGCGGCCACCATCCGTGGCGCCCAGCGCAGCGCGACGGCCGGGAGCCGGCCCGCGGCCCCCTCCCACCCACCCCCGGCGGCGAGCACGAGCGTCGCCCCGGCGAACAGCGTGGCGGCGAGCGGCAGCACCACCGGCGCGGTGAACGGGACGTCGGCGTTGAGCACGACCCGGGAGAGCGTGGCGGTGTCCGGGGCCGGCCAGGTCCGGCCGGTGGCCCAGTAGACGTGCAGCAGGCCGTCGGCCGCCAGCAGTGCCGCGACGGCGCGGGCGGCGGCGCGGCGCGTGCCCGCCGCGCCCCGGGCCCCGGCAGCGGGCGGGCGGGCCGCGCCGCCGGTCGTACGGGCGGCGGTGTTCTGGTTCATGGTCCACCTCGGGTGGTCTCGGGCCGGTCTGTCGGACAGCAGGAGCCGGGGCGGGCGCGTTCCGTTCCTGTGACGAGCGTCACGTGGGCGATCCGCCGTCCGCAGGGAACCTCTGCCGCCCGCGGCGCCTCTGGTGTGGACGTGGATGGTCCCGAAACCCGTCAGGCCGGCGAAGCCGCCGAGCCACCGCCCGCCCGTACCGGCGACGTCGTCCGTGACGCTCGTGACGCTCGTGACGCCGATCCGGGCCGTACCGCCGCGCTGGTGCGGGCCGCCCAGCGCGGCGACCAGCTGGCGGTCAGCGAGCTGCTGGAGCTGCTCACGCCGTACGTCCGGCGGCTCTGCGGCCCGATCGCGCTGGCCGACGGCGCGGACGCCACCCAGGAGGCGCTGATCGCGGTCTTCCGCCATCTGCGCCAACTCCACGAGCCGGCGGCCCTGTTCGGCTGGGTGCGGTCGATCGCCGTCCGGGAGGCCGTCCGGTACGTGCGCCGGGTCGCGCGCTGCGTCCCCGCGGACCTCTCGGAGCTGCCGAGCCCGGACGACCCACAACTGGCCAGCGACGTCCGGGACGTGCTCGCCCGGCTCTCGCCCGAGCACCGGGCCGTCCTGGTCCTGCGGGACCTGGAGGGCCTGGACGAGCGGGCCACCGCCGAACTCCTCGGCGTGGCGGCCGGCACCGTCAAGTCCCGGTTGTCCCGGGCCCGACTCGGCTTCCGAAGGGCGTGGCAGCAGTGACCGAGCAGATCCCCTGGCCCGTCGCGGACTTCGACCCCGTGCGCCGGCTGCACGTCGTCGCGGCGGCGACCCCCGGCGCCACCGTCCACGAGGCGCTGATCGACGCACCCTTCGAGGCGGTCTGGGCCGTCGCCGAGGACCTGGAGGGCCGGCTGCCGCGCTGGCTGCCGGACATCCGCTCGGTCCGGCTGGCCCCCGGGCCGGACGACGGCGCCGCCACCTGTCGGCGGGAAGCCCTGGTGACCGGCCACAGCCGCCTGCGCGCCCGCTTCGACGTGGAGCTGCGCCCCGGCTGGTGCCTGATGCGCAGCCGCTTCCTGCTCGGCGGCATGGCCGCCCGCGCCGAACCGGACGGCACCCGTTTCGCCTTCCTCGGCGCCTTCCGGCTGCCCGCCGCGGCACTCCTCGGCGCGGCCCTCGCCCCCGTCACCGACCCGCTGGCGCAGCGCTCCCTGCGCCGCTTCGAACGCCTGGTGCGGGAGGGCTGACGCGGGAGGGCCGGCGCGGGAGGGCCGGCGCGGCGAGCCGCCCGGCGGGTGGCGCCGGGGGCGCGGGTGGGGCGGGTGGCGCCGGGGGGTGGGGTCCTCGCGTCCGGCGGTGCCGAGCCCCCGGCCCTGCCGGGGGCCGCCGGGGTCAGCCGACTGCCGACTCCGACTCCGGCTCCCGGTGCTCGGCCGCCACGCACGGCGTCAGCATCGCGGCGAGCTGCTCGTCGACCAGGCGGTAGCGCACCACCCGCCCGTCCTTCTCGCCGGCGACCACGCCCGCCGTGCGCAGCAGTCGCAGCGCCTGCGACACGGCGGGGTCGCGCATGCCGGTGGCCACGGCGAGGTCGCTGACGGCGAGCGGGCCGGCCCGGTGCAGGGCGAGCAGCAGGGCCAGGCGCCCGGGGTCGGCGAGCAGTGAGAAGCGGTCCGCCCAGGTGCGGACGTGCGCGGTGTCGCCGATCGCGGCGATGGCTTCGCAGACCCGGTGCCCGTCGATGGTCCGGTGGCCCGCGCGCTCGGCCGGTACGAGATGCATGCGGATCATTGTCGCAGCAGCGGCACTGTGATCCTGGACACTTCCGCGACGCGGGCCGCGGCCCGGCGGCGGCGCGGGCTCAGGCCGCCGCGAGCAGCAGTGTGCCCGCCACCGCCAGGCCCGCGCCGATCACCTGCACCCGGCGCAGCCGTTCCTTGAGCACTCCGCGGGCCATCAGGGCGGTCACCACGGGGTAGAGGGAGGCGAGGACGGCGGCCACGGCCGCCGAGCTGCCGTGCGCGGCCATCGCGTAGGTGCCGTTCGCGGCCACGTCGGCGACGCCCACCGCGGTGAGCGCCGGCAGTCGTCCGCGCAGGCCCCGGGCCAGGCCGGGCGCCGCCCCGGCCCGGCGCAGCGTCGGAGCGAGCGCCGCCCCGCCGACCGCGACGTTGCAGACCCGCTGGACGCAGAGGGCGAGCAGCAGTCCGCCGCCGGCCGACGCGTGGGCGATCAGGGCCATCACGGCGCCGAAGCCGAAGGCGGCGCCGAGGGTCAGCGCCAGGACCCGGGCGGCGGCCCGGGAGCCGCCGCGCCGGGGCCCGCCGGCCAGCGCGACGCCGACGACGGCGATCGCGATCCCGGCCGCCTGGCCGAGACCGGGCCGCTCGCCGAGCGCCAGGCCGACACCCACCGGTACCGCGACGCCGACGGTGGCCAGCGGCGAGACCACCCCCATCGGGCCGAGCGCGAGCGCCCGGTAGAAGGCCAGCATCGCGAACGGCCCGATCACCCCGGCCGCCACCGCGTACCAGAGGTCGGACGAGGCGTCGCCGAGCCCGCCGGTGGCGAGCACCGCGACGACCAGCAGCACGGCGGCCGCCAGCTGGGAGGAGACCACCACGGCGAGCGCGGGCAGCCGGCGGGTGAGGGCGCCGCCGCCGAAGTCGGCGAGCCCCCAGAGCAGGCTGGCGCTGAGCGCGAGCAGCACGCTCACCGGGCCACGGCCGTCGGATCGATGAGGGACAGCACCATGGCCTCCGCAGTAAAGTCGGTCGGACTCGTCGCCCGGATCGCAGCGTAGTTCACTTGAGTGGACTATCCGAACCAATATATTGGACTCTCCACGTGCCGGACCCCGATCTCGTCTCCCAGGCGCTCGCCCGGAACCTCAAGCGGCTGCGCGCCGAGCGCGGCCACACCCTGGACGCGCTGGCGGCCCGGTCCGGCGTCAGCCGGGGCATGATCGTCCAGATCGAGCAGGCCAGGACCAATCCCAGCGTCGCCACCGTGGTCCGCCTGGCCGACGCCCTCGGCGTCTCAGTCGCCCGGCTGCTCGACTACGACGAGGGCGACGCCGTCCGGATCGTCACCGCCGAGCAGGCCGTCCCCCTCTGGACCGGCCCGGACGGCGGCAGCGGCACCCTGCTGAGCGGGGTGGAGGCCCCCGGGCCGCTCGAACTCTGGGCCTGGCACCTGCAGCCGGGCGAGGGCTACACCTCCGAACCGCACCCCGCCGGCACGGTCGAGATCGTCCGGGTCGAGAGCGGCGAGCTGACGCTCTCCCACGGCGAGGACGACCATCTCGTACCGGCCGGCAGCACCGCCTCCTTCGACGCCTCGCACCCGCACGGCTACCGCAACGCCGGCGCCGAGCCGGTCCGCCTCACCATGGTGGTCTCGGTGCCCCCGCCGCGCTGACACGGCCCGCCCCGAGCCCCCGGTGGGAGCGCCCCGGGCCCCCGGCGGGACGGCCCCGAGCCCCGGCGGGCCCGGGGCGTGCGCCGTTCGCCCTGCTCGGCGGGCGGAGCGGCGCCTGCCTCCGTAGGCTCGAAGCATGTCTGATGCGTACGCGGGCCGGCGGGAGCGTCTGAGGGAGAACTGCAGCGCCTCGGGCACCGACGCGGCGCTGATCACCCGATCGTCCAACGTCCGCTACCTCACGGGCAGCGCGCCCTGTGGGGCGGCGCTGCTGCTCACCCGGGAGCGGGCGGTGCTGGCGCTGCCCGACGACCTGCCGCCGGACGACACCGGTGAGCACCTGCTCGGGGAGGACCTCACGTTGCTCCCGGTGGCGGGCGGGGCGGACACCGCGCTCGCCGCGGCCGAGGCCGCCACCCGGCTGCGGGTGGGCGATCTCGCCGTCGAGGAGCACGACCTGACCGTCAGCCGCCACCGGGCGGTCGCCGCCGCCGCCGAGGGCGTCCGGCTGGCCGACGTCCGCCGGGCGGTCGAGCGGATGCGGGTGGTGAAGGACGAGCACGAGATCGCCGACCTGCGGATCGCCGCCGAGATCGCCGACCAGGCGCTCAGTGAACTGCTCGAATCGATCCTGGTCGGCCGAACCGAGCGGCACCTGGCGATGGAGCTGGAACGCCGCATGATCGACCACGGCGCGGACCGCGCGGCCTTCCCGGTCTCGGTCGGCACCGGCAGTCACTCCGGCCGGCGGGACCACCAGCCCTCGGACCGCCGGGTCGAGGAGGGCGACTTCCTGACGGTCGTGCTGGGCGCCCAGTACCGGGGCTACGGGGTCTCCACCGCCCGGACGTTCGTGATCGGCGCGTCCCCCGCGCCCTGGCAGGTGGAGCTCCACCGCCTGGTGTTCCGGGCCCAGCGGGCCGGGCGCGAGGCGCTCGGGCCGGGCGTCGAGAGCTGCGTACCCGACCTTGCCGCGCGGGAGATCCTGCAGGCGGCCGGCCACTCCGAGAGTTCTCCGCACCCGGTCGGCCACGGCATCGGTCTGGAGATCCGGGAGGCGCCGCGCCTCGGCCCGGCAGACATGGGTAAACTGGACAATCGCGTGCCGGTCACCGTCGGCCCGGGGGTCCATCTCCCGGGGCGGGGCGGGGTCCGGATCGAGGACACGCTCGTGGTGCGCCCCCTCGAAGAGGGCGGGCCCGAGCTGCTCACCATCACCACCAAGGAGCTCCTCGCCCTGTAGTCCCGCTGCTGCGCACCCGCGCGGCGCCGGGGCCAGGACGCGTCCCCTTGGTTCCTTGACAGCTATATCCAGGAGTAAGTGCGCCCGTGGCTTCCACGAACGATCTCAAGAACGGCATGGTCCTCAAGCTCGACGGTGGCAAGCTCTGGTCCGTCGTAGAGTTCCAGCACGTCAAGCCCGGCAAGGGCCCGGCCTTCGTGCGCACCAAGCTCAAGGAGGTCCTGAGCGGCAAGGTCGTCGACAAGACCTTCAACGCCGGCACCAAGGTCGAGACCGCGAACGTCGACAAGCGCGGCATGCAGTTCTCGTACAAGGACGGCTCGAACTTCGTGTTCATGGACACGGACACCTACGACCAGGTGACCATCGAGCCCGCCGTGGTCGGCGACGCCGCCAAGTACCTGCTCGAGGGCTTCGACGCGGTCGTGGCGATGTACGAGGGCGCACCCCTGTACATCGAGCTCCCGGCCTCGGTCGAGCTGCTCATCTCGCACACCGAGCCGGGCGTCCAGGGCGACCGCTCGACCGGTGGCTCCAAGCCGGCCACGCTGGAGACCGGCGCCGAGATCGCCGTCCCGCTCTTCCTCACCACCGGCGAGAAGATCAAGGTCGACACCCGCGACGGCAGCTACCTCGGGCGGGTCAAGTAACAGTGTCGGCCGCACGCAGTAAGGCCCGTACGCGGGCCTTCCAGATCCTCTTCGAGGCCGACCACCGGGATGTGGACCCCCAGCGCGTCCTCGCCGACTGGGTTGCCCGCGCCCGGGAGCCCAAGCCGGACGAGGGTACGCCGCAGATCGGCGAGTACACCATGCAGCTGATCGAGGGGTACTGCCGGCACGCGCGTCGCATCGACGAGCTGATCTCCACCTACTCGGTGGGCTGGACCCTCGACCGGATGCCGATCGCGGACCGCAACGTCCTGCGGCTCGGCGCGTACGAGCTGATCTGGGAGGACGGCGTCCCGGACGCGGTCGTCCTGGACGAGTCCGTCGAGATCGCCAAGGAGTTCTCCACCGACGACTCCCCGGCGTTCGTGAACGGTCTGCTCGCGCGGTTCATGGAGCTCAAGCCCACGATCCGCCGCGACTGACGACGACGCCCCCGACGGCCGCCGGACCGACCTGGTCCGGCGGCCGTCGTGCGTGCGCCCGCGCGCCCCGGGGCCGGTGGAGTAGGGTTTTGCTACTGGTAGGTAACCAGGCAGTCGGTCCACCGAGCACCGGAGGGCGTTCCCCCCATGACCACGGCGATTCGCAGCGAGTTCGACCAGGGCATCGCCCTGACTCCGCGCCCCGGCGGGCCGGGCCTGTACGACGGCGAGCTGGGCGCCGGGTGGCAGATCGGCGGCGGAATCAACGGCGGCCTGCTGCTCGCGATGGCCGGGCACGCGCTCTCACTGGAGCACGCCGAGCACCCCGACCCGGTGTCGATCAGCGGCTACTACCTCTCCGCCTCGCGTCCCGGCCCGGCCACCGTCAGCACCGAGGTGATCCGCAGCGGGCGCAGTCTGACCACCAGCACCGCCTCCCTGGTGCAGACCGGCGAGGACGGCCTGCCGGTGGAGCGACTGCGCGTGCTCGCCGGGTTCGGCGACCTGGCCGCCGCCGCCGGTGAGGTGCACACCACCGCGCTGCCGCCGCAGATGCCGCCGCCCGAACGGTGCATCGGCATGGAGCACGCCCCCCGGCAACTGATCGAGCAGGCGGCCCTGTTGGAGCGGCTGGACCTGCGGCTCGACCCGGCCACCGTCGGCTGGGCCCTCGGCGAACCCTCGAAGAAGGGACGCATCCAGGGCTGGTTCCGGCTCGCCGACGGCCGCGACCCGGATCCGCTGCTGCTCCTGCTGGTCGCCGACGCGCTGCCGCCGGTCACCTTCGACCTCGGCATGCCCGGCTGGGCGCCGACCATCGAACTGACCGTCCACCTGCGGGCCAGGCCGGTCCCGGGCTGGCTGCGGGTCACCCACTCCACCCGGAACCTGGCCGACGGCCACTTCGAGGAGGACGCGGAGATCTGGGACGAGTCGGGCCGGCTGGTGGCGCAGTCCCGCCAGCTCGCCCGCGCCCCGCGCCCGGTCTGACCGCCCGCCGCGACGGGCCGGCGGGGTGACCGGCCGCGACGACGGGCCGACGGTGTGACCGCCCGGCCCGGCGGGTGCCGACCTCACGCGCGGTTACACGCCTGTGACACGCCGTGCGTGTGCGACCGCCGGGGAGGGGGAGGAAGAGGAGCAGTGGCGGCCCCCCGCCGCTCCCGATCCCCCTCCGCCCCCAGGAGCCCGCGATGCCCCGCAACGGCCGCCCCCGCCGCACCGCCCTCCCCTCCTGCCGGGCGACGGGACCGGCGGGCCTGGACCGGCGGGTGCGCGCGCAGGCCCGGCCGGGTGCACGGCCGAGCCCCGGCCAGGCCCCCGCCGGCGACCCGGCCCGGCCGGGCCGGGTCTGCATCACGGGGATCCTCACCAGCCGCGAGGACTTCGAGCGGGCCCGCCGGTGGAACCTCAGCGACGCGGGCGACTACGACAGCTACCTGCTCGACACCGCGCTCCTGCTCGCCGAGGCGCACCGTGGGTTCGACGTGGTCCGGGCCCGGATGTTCCACCCGGGCGACTTCGAGGAGTTCTGCCTCCTGCACCGGCTCGACCCCGCCGAGCCGGCCGCCCGGGACCGCTACCTGGTCAACCCGCCGCTGCGGGCCCAGCTGCTGCCCTACCAGGGTGAGGAGCTCACCGGTGACTTCATCCCGCGCCTGGTCCGGGCCCGGGACAACGGACTGACGCTCTGTCACATCGACCTGCTGCTCGACGGCGCGCTGCGGCCGGACGGTCCGCCCGCCGAGGACGGCGACGACCGCGCCGGGTCGGTGCGAGCGGTCCGTGACGCCCACCGGCGGGCCGGTGAGATCTTCCGCCGGATGCTGGTGACCGCCGGTCCCGGGGTGTTCGAGTTCCGCTGCGCGGTGGACGCGCCGGGCGGACGGCTGGAGGCCGCGGCCCGCATCCTGCACTGGGAGGACGGTGTGGTGCGGATCAACGACGAGGACCTCGACCTGGTCTGCGCGGTGCTCTGTGCGGGACTGGCCCGGGAGCTGCCCGGCAGCGCCCTGCTGACCGGCTCGCGGGGCCCGGCGGCGCAGGGCGGGGAGTGCGCGGAGGCCGCCTGGGCCTGGCGCAGCGGCGGCCGGGACTGGACCTCGGCGACCGGCGGGGCCCCGGCGGCGCGCCCGGGCTTCGGTCTCGGCACGATGTGCTGACCGTCGGCGCGGCAGGGGGCGCGGGCACGCGAAACGGCGCGGCTCCCCGGAAGGCCGGAGCGCCGCGCCGTGACGATTCTGCAGGCGGGGAGCGGTCAGCTCGCGTCCTCCTCGCGCACCGCCCGGCGCGCGTCGGGGTTCAGGACGCCCCAGGAGATGAGCTGCTCGGTGAGGATCGACGGCGACTGGTCGTAGATCACGGCCAGGGTGCGCAGGTCGTCCTGGCGGATCGACAGCACCTTGCCGTTGTAGTCGCCGCGCTGGCTCTGGATGGTCGCCGCGTACCGCTGCAGCGGGCCGGCCTTCTCGGACGGCACCTGGGTCAGTCTCTCCAGGTCGAGCACCAGGCGCGGCGGCGGCTCGGCCGCACCGCCGGGCGTGCCGCCGGGCAGCAGTTCCTGGACCGGGACGCCGTAGAACTCCGCCAGCTCGGCCAGGCGCTGCACGGTGACGGCACGGTCGCCGCGCTCGTACGAGCCGACGACGACGGCCTTCCAGCGCCCCTGGGACTTCTCCTCGACACCGTGCAGGGAGAGCCCCTGCTGGGTGCGGATCGCTCGGAGCTTGCCCCCGAGTTGCTTCGCGTAGTCGCTGGACATTGATCTCCCCGGACGATGTTGCTTCGCGTTGAGTGGTGAGCCACGACCGGCCGCCGGCTGTGCGGCCGGCAACTCCCGGCACGCCCTACCGGTGGGTTCGACGTGCGTCCCGTAACTCACTGTGAGGTTACGTAGAGTGAGGTAGTTGCGTCAAGCCGAATGGGGCAGTCGTGCGAATGGCCCGCATCAGCGGCATGAACCACGCCGGTACGCATTGGTTGACCTGCGGTGTCACAAAGCGGAACGAACCACCTCCGGATGCGCCGCGACCACGCTGATAGGATGGCCGAGGCCTTCGCCGCGACCGGGGGGCCCACCATCAGACATCCTTTAAGACCCGTCCCGTGAGGCGGGGAAGGAGGTCGGCTTCGGCATGACCACAGTAAGAGAATCGTCGTCCGCCCCGCGTCCGCCGCACCAGGTGCTCGACGGCACCGACATCGCCCGGGTCGTCACCCGGATCGCCCACGAGATCGTGGAGCGCGCGAAGGGTGCCGAGGACGTCGTCCTGCTCGGCATCCACACCCGCGGTGTCCACCTCGCCCGCCGGCTGCACGCCAGGCTCACCCAGATCACCGGCCGGGACATCCCGCTCGGCACGCTGGACATCACGATGTACCGGGACGACCTGCGGCTCAAGCCCGCCCGCGCCCTGGAGCACACCGAGATCCCGCCCGGCGGCATCGACGGCCGGCTCGTCATCCTCGTGGACGACGTGCTCTTCTCCGGCCGCACCATCCGCGCCGCGCTCGACGCGCTCGGCGACATCGGGCGCCCGCGCGCCGTCCAGCTCGCCGTCCTGGTCGACCGGGGCCACCGGGAGCTGCCGATCCGCGCCGACTACGTGGGCAAGAACCTGCCCACCTCGCTGCGCGAGGCCGTCCAGGTGCAGCTCTCCGACAGCGACGGCCGCGACGCCGTCCTGGTCGGGGACCGCGACTACGCGGCCCGCTCCTCGCAGGCGCTCGCCGCCCAGCCGCCCGCCGACCCGCACCTCCCGGAGTAATCGCGTGATGCGCCACCTCGTCTCCGCCGCCGACCTCACCCGCGACGACGCGCTGCTGATCCTCGACACCGCCGAGGAGCTGGCCCAGCTCTCCGGACGCGCCGTCAAGAAGCTGCCCACCCTGCGCGGGCGCACCGTCGTCAACCTCTTCTTCGAGGACTCCACCCGGACCAAGACCTCCTTCGAGGTCGCCGAGAAGCGGCTCTCCGCCGACGTCATCAACTTCTCCGCCAAGGGCTCCTCGGTCTCCAAGGGCGAGAGCCTCAAGGACACCGCGCTGACCCTCCAGGCGATGGGCGCCGACG
This sequence comes from Kitasatospora sp. NBC_00315, assembly GCF_041435095.1. Classification (NCBI taxonomy): domain Bacteria; kingdom Bacillati; phylum Actinomycetota; class Actinomycetes; order Kitasatosporales; family Streptomycetaceae; genus Kitasatospora; species Kitasatospora sp. NBC_00315. The sequence continues at coordinate 6,832,437 of NZ_CP108025.1, forward strand.
CGGTGGTCATCCGCCACCACGCCTCCGGCGCGCCGGCCCGGCTCGCGCAGTCCGACTGGCTGCACGGCAGCGTCATCAACGCCGGTGACGGCACCCACGAGCACCCGACCCAGGCCCTGCTCGACGCCTTCACCATGCGCCGCCACCTCAACGCCGGCACCGGCCGGGACCTCGCCGGCCGCCGGATCACCATCGTCGGCGACATCCTGCACAGCCGGGTCGCCCGCTCCAACGTGCACCTGCTGACCACCCTCGGCGCCCAGGTCACCTTCGTCGCCCCGCCGACGCTGGTGCCGATCGGCATCGAGAACTGGCCCTGCGAGGTGAGCTACGACCTGGAGAGCGTGCTGCCCGGTACCGACGCGCTGATGATGCTGCGGGTGCAGCGCGAGCGGATGAACGCCGCGTTCTTCCCGACCGAGCGCGAGTACTCCCGCCGCTACGGCCTGGACGGCGCCCGGCTGGCGAAGCTGCCCGAGCACGCCATCGTGATGCACCCCGGCCCGATGGTGCGCGGCATGGAGATCACCGCCGAGGTGGCCGACTCCCCGCGCTGCACCGTGGTCGAGCAGGTCGCCAACGGCGTCTCGGTCCGGATGGCCGTGCTCTACCTCCTCCTCGGCGGGGCCGTCTTCGGCGACGGCGCCACCGACCCCGCCCGTACCGACGTCCGTACCGACTCCAGTGGGGCCGCCCTGTGAGCGAGCTCAGCGAGGGAACCATCATGGTCAGCTACCTGATCCGCAACGCCCAGATCCTCGACGGCGCCGCACCGCAGGACATCCACATCGCCGACGGCGTCATCAAGGCGATCGGCGCCGGCCTGGAGGCGGCCGCCGACATCGACATCGACGCCCACGGCCTGGTCGTCCTGCCGGGCCTGGTCGACCTGCACACCCACCTGCGCGAGCCCGGGCGCGAGGACGCCGAGACGGTGCTCACCGGCACCCAGGCGGCGGCCCGGGGCGGCTTCACCGCCGTCCACGCGATGGCCAACACCTTCCCGGTCGCCGACACCGCCGGTGTCGTCGAGCAGGTCTGGCGGCTCGGCCAGGAGTCCGGCTACTGCGACGTGCAGCCGGTCGGCGCCGTCACCGTCGGCCTGGAGGGCAAGCAGCTCGCCGAGCTCGGCGCGATGCACGACTCGGCGGCCGGCGTCCGGGTGTTCTCGGACGACGGCAAGTGCGTCGACGACGCGGTGATCATGCGCCGCGCGCTGGAGTACGTGAAGGCCTTCGACGGGGTCGTCGCCCAGCACGCCCAGGAGCCCCGGCTGACCGAGGGCGCCCAGATGAACGAGGGCCAGGTCTCCGGCGAGCTCGGGCTCGGCGGCTGGCCTGCCGTGGCGGAGGAGTCGATCATCGCCCGCGACGTGCTGCTCGCCGCGCACGTCGGCTCGCGCCTGCACGTCTGCCACGTCTCCACGGCCGGCTCGGTGGAGATCATCCGCTGGGCCAAGGCCAAGGGCTGGGACGTGACCGCCGAGGTCACCCCGCACCACCTGCTGCTCACCGACGAGCTGGTCCGCAGCTACGACCCGGTGTACAAGGTCAACCCGCCGCTGCGCACCGCGGCCGACGTGATGGCGCTGCGCAAGGCGCTCGCGGACGGCACGATCGACGCCGTCGCCACCGACCACGCGCCGCACCCGGCCGAGGACAAGGACTGCGAGTGGGCGGTCGCCGCGATGGGCATGGTCGGCCTGGAGACCGCGCTGTCGGTCGTCCAGCAGACCATGGTCGAGACCGGCCTGCTCAAGTGGGAGGGCGTCGCCGACCGGATGTCCCACCGCCCCGCGCGGATCGGCCGCCTGAGCGGCCACGGGCGCCCCGTCTCGGTCGGTGAGCCGGCCAACCTGGTGCTCTTCGATCCCGCGTACCGTGGGACCGTGAACCCCGACAGCTTCGCCACCCGCAGCCGCAACAGCCCCTATCGTGGCCTTGACCTGCCGGGACGGGTGCACGCCACCTTCCTGCGCGGCGTCGCCACGGTGCTCGCGGGCGAGCTGGCCGAGCGGGGCGGGCTCGCGTGAGCGCCCCGACCACCGCACGGCAGCACCTCGCACACCTCGCCCAGGAAAAGGCCAAGGTCACCGACTGGCCCGGGTACATCGGCTGGGCCGTCGGCCTGCTGGTGCTCATCGCGCTGGTCTACTGGCTGATGCGCCAGGGCTGGAACTGGCGCCGGACCCTCCAGTCCGGCCTGCCCGCGCTGCCCGCCGTGCCGCCCGACGCCGGCCCGGTCATCCTGGAGACCGGCGGCCGGTACCACGGCACCACCACCGCCGGGAACTGGCTGGACCGGGTCGTCGCGCACGGCCTCGGCACCCGCAGCCGCGCCGACCTGACCCTCGGCGAGCGGGGCCTGCTGGTCGTGCGTCCGGGTGACGTCGACCTGTGGATCCCGGCCGAGCGGCTCACCGGCGCCCGGAAGGACTCCGGGATCGCCGGCAAGGTGGTCCCCGCCGGCCTGCTGGTCGTCACCTGGTCGCTCCAGGGCACCGAGCTGGACTCCGGCTTCCGGGCCGACCACCCCGACGAGCACGCCGCCTGGGTCGAGGCGGTCAACGAACTCGCCACACGTACGACGAAGACGAAGAAGACGGAAGAGGCCGCACCATGACCGCACCTGCCCCCACCACACCGCGATCGAGGCGGGAGCGCGTGCCCGCCGTGCTCGTCCTGGAGGACGGCCGGACCTTCCGCGGACAGGCCTACGGCGCCGTCGGCGAGACCTTCGGCGAAGCGGTCTTCAACACCGGCATGTCCGGCTACCAGGAGACCCTGACCGACCCCTCGTACCACCGCCAGGTGGTCGTGATGACCTTCCCGCACATCGGCAACACCGGCGTCAACGACGAGGACCCGGAGTCGAAGCGGATCTGGGTCGCCGGGTACGTCGTGCGCGACCCCGCCCGGGTGCCGTCCAACTGGCGCTCGCAGCGCTCGCTGGACGAGGAGCTCAGCAACCAGGGCGTCGTCGGCATCAGCGGCATCGACACCCGCGCGCTCACCCGCCACCTGCGCGAGCGCGGCGCGATGCGGGTCGGCATCTTCTCCGGCCCCGCGCTGGCGGACGAGGCCGCGCTGCTGGCCCGGGTCAACCAGGCTCCGGAGATGAAGGGCGCCGACCTCTGCGCCGAGGTCGCCACCACCGAGCCGTACGTCGTGCCGGCCGTGGGCGAGAAGCGCTTCACCGTCGCCGCCGTGGACCTCGGTATCAAGGGGATGACCCCGCAGCGGATGGCCGAGCGCGGCATCGAGGTGCACGTGCTGCCCGCGAACTCCACCGTCGAGGACGTCTACGCGGTGAACCCGGACGGCGTGTTCTTCTCCAACGGCCCCGGCGACCCGGCCACCGCCGACCACCAGGTCGCGGTCATGCGCAGTGTCCTGGAGCGCAGGACCCCGCTGTTCGGCATCTGCTTCGGCAACCAGATCCTCGGCCGCGCGCTGGGTTTCGGCACCTACAAGCTGAAGTACGGTCACCGCGGCATCAACCAGCCCGTCCAGGACCGCACCACCGGCAAGGTGGAGGTCACCGCGCACAACCACGGCTTCGCCGTGAACGCGCCGCTGGACAGGGTCAGCGACACCCCCTACGGGCGCGCCGAGGTCTCCCACGTCTGCCTGAACGACGACGTGGTCGAGGGCCTGCAGTGCCTGGACACCCCCGCTTTCTCGGTGCAGTACCACCCGGAGGCCGCCGCGGGCCCGCACGACGCCGCGTACCTCTTCGATCGCTTTGTCGACCTGATGGCCGGCGCCCCGGCCCGTACCACCGCAGGGAGCTGACCCGTGCCGAAGCGCACTGACATCAAGTCCGTCCTGGTGATCGGCTCCGGCCCGATCGTCATCGGCCAGGCCGCCGAGTTCGACTACTCGGGCACCCAGGCCTGCCGCGTCCTGCGGTCCGAGGGCCTGCGGGTCGTCCTGGTCAACTCCAACCCGGCCACGATCATGACCGACCCGGAGATCGCCGACGCCACCTACGTCGAGCCGATCACCCCGGAGTTCGTCGAGAAGATCATCGCCAAGGAGCGCCCCGACGTCCTGCTGCCGACCCTCGGCGGCCAGACCGCGCTCAACACCGCCATCTCGCTGCACGAGAACGGCACCCTCGACAAGTACGGCGTCGAGCTGATCGGCGCCAACGTCGAGGCGATCCACAAGGGCGAGGACCGCCAGCTCTTCAAGGGCGTCGTCGAGGCGGTCCACGCCAAGATCGGCCACGGCGAGTCCGCCCGCTCGGTGATCTGCCACACCATGGACGAGATCATGGCGGGCGTCGACACCCTCGGCGGCTACCCCGTCGTGGTGCGCCCCTCCTTCACCATGGGCGGCGCCGGCTCCGGCTTCGCCCACGACGAGGAGGACCTGCGGCGCATCGCCGGCCAGGGCCTGGCCCTCTCGCCGACCACCGAGGTGCTCCTGGAGGAGTCCATCCTCGGCTGGAAGGAGTACGAGCTGGAGCTGATGCGCGACAAGAACGACAACGTCGTGGTCGTCTGCTCCATCGAGAACTTCGACCCGATGGGCGTGCACACCGGCGACTCCATCACGGTGGCGCCCTCGATGACGCTCACCGACCGCGAGTACCAGACGCTGCGCGACATCGGCATCGCGATCATCCGCGAGGTCGGCGTCGACACCGGCGGCTGCAACATCCAGTTCGCGATCAACCCGGCCGACGGCCGGATCATCGTGATCGAGATGAACCCGCGCGTCTCCCGCTCCTCGGCGCTCGCCTCCAAGGCCACCGGCTTCCCGATCGCCAAGATCGCCGCCAAGCTGGCCGTCGGCTACACGCTCGACGAGATCCCCAACGACATCACCGAGAAGACGCCGGCCTCCTTCGAGCCGTCCCTCGACTACGTCGTCGTCAAGGTCCCGCGGTTCGCCTTCGAGAAGTTCCCGTCGGCCGACGCCACCCTGACCACCACCATGAAGTCGGTCGGCGAGGCCATGGCCATGGGCCGCAACTTCCCCGAGGCGCTCAACAAGGCGCTGCGCTCGCTGGAGAAGAAGGGCTCGCAGTTCTCCTGGGCCGGCGAGCCCGGCGACAAGGCCGCCCTGCTGACGAAGGCCCAGGTCCCCACCGACGGCCGGATCAACACCGTCATGGAGGCCATCCGGGCCGGCGCCACCCAGGAGGAGGTGTTCGAGGCCACGAAGATCGACCCGTGGTTCGTCGACCAGCTCTTCCTGCTGGACGAGATCGCCGCCGAGCTGGCCGAGGCCGCCGAGCTCACCCCGGAGCTGCTGCGCCACGCCAAGCGGCACGGCTTCTCCGACCAGCAGGTCGGCGAGATCCGCGGGCTCAAGCCGGACGTCGTCCGCGAGGTCCGGCACGCGCTGGGCATCCGTCCGGTCTTCAAGACCGTGGACACCTGCGCCGCCGAGTTCGCCGCCAAGACCCCGTACTTCTACTCGTCCTACGACGAGGAGAACGAGGTCGCGCCGCGCACCAAGCCCGCCGTGATCATCCTCGGCTCGGGCCCGAACCGGATCGGCCAGGGCATCGAGTTCGACTACTCCTGCGTGCACGCGTCCTTCGCGCTCTCCGACGCCGGGTACGAGACCGTCATGGTCAACTGCAACCCGGAGACCGTCTCCACCGACTACGACACCTCCGACCGGCTCTACTTCGAGCCGCTCACCCTGGAGGACGTGCTGGAGATCGTCCACGCCGAGCAGCAGGCCGGCCCGCTCGCGGGCGTCATCGTCCAGCTCGGCGGTCAGACGCCGCTCGGCCTGGCCCAGGCGCTCAAGGACAACGGCGTGCCGATCGTCGGCACCCAGCCCGAGGCGATCGACCTCGCCGAGGAGCGCGGCGCCTTCGGCCGCGTCCTCAAGGAGGCCGGCCTGCCGGCTCCCAAGCACGGCACCGCCTTCTCCTTCGACGAGGCCAAGGCCATCGCGGACGAGATCGGCTACCCCGTGCTGGCCCGCCCGTCCTACGTGCTCGGCGGCCGCGGCATGGAGATCGTCTACGACGAGCCCTCGCTGGCCTCCTACCTGGAGCGGCACGCCGGCCTGATCTCCGAGCACCCGGTGCTCATCGACCGCTTCCTGGACGACGCGGTGGAGATCGACGTCGACGCCCTCTACGACGGCACCGAGCTCTACCTCGGCGGCGTGATGGAGCACATCGAGGAGGCCGGCATCCACTCCGGCGACTCCGCCTGCGCGCTGCCCCCGATCACCCTGGGCGGCTACGACATCAAGCGCCTGCGGACCTCCACCGAGGGCATCGCCAAGGGCGTGGGCGTCCGCGGCCTGATCAACATCCAGTTCGCGCTCTCCGGCGACATCCTCTACGTCCTGGAGGCCAACCCGCGCGCCTCGCGGACGGTGCCCTTCACCTCCAAGGCGACGGCCGTCCCGCTGGCCAAGGCCGCCGCCCGGATCTCGCTCGGCGCCACCATCGCCGAGCTGCGCGCCGAGGGCATGCTGCCGGCCGAGGGCGACGGCGGCACCCTGCCCGCCGACGCGCCGATCTCCGTCAAGGAGGCCGTGATGCCGTGGAGCCGCTTCCGCGACGTGCACGGTCGCGGCGTCGACACCGTGCTCGGCCCGGAGATGCGCTCCACCGGCGAGGTCATGGGCATCGACAAGGTCTTCGGCACGGCGTACGCCAAGTCGCAGGCCGGTGCGTACGGCGCGCTGCCGACCAAGGGCAAGGTCTTCGTCTCGGTCGCCAACCGCGACAAGCGCAACCTGGTCTTCCCGGCCCGCGCGCTGGTCGAGCTCGGCTTCGAGGTGCTCGCCACCTCCGGCACCGCCGAGGTGCTCCAGCGCGGTGGCATCCCCGCCACCGTGGTGCGCAAGCACAGCGACGGCGAGGGCCCGAACGGCGAGAAGACCATCGTCCAGCTGATCCACGACGGCGAGGTCGACCTCATCATCAACACGCCGTACGGCACCGGCGGGCGCCTCGACGGCTACGAGATCCGCACCGCGGCCGTCTCGCGCGGCGTGCCGTGCCTGACCACCGTCCAGGCGATGGGCGCGGCCGTCCAGGGCATCGACGCGCTGCTGCGCGACGAGGTCGGGGTCATGTCGCTCCAGGAGCACGCCGAGCTGATCAACGCCGGCCGCAAGTAGCACTGCCGCAGTGGGGGGCACCGCAGGCCGGGTGCCCCCCACTTCCATGCCAGGAGGAGCACGCCTTGTACAAGACCCTGTTCAACCTCGTCTTCCGGAAGATGGACCCGGAGAAGGCCCATCACCTGGCCTTCTTCTGGATCCGGCTGGCCGCCTCGGTGCCGGGCCTGCGACAGCTGGTGCAGCTGGTGCTGGCCCCCCGGGACCGGGCGCTGCGCACCACCGCGCTCGGTCTGGACCTGCCCGGTCCGTTCGGGCTGGCGGCCGGCTTCGACAAGGACGGCATCGGCATCGACGGCCTGGCGATGCTCGGCTTCGACTTCGTCGAGATCGGCACCGTCACCGGTGAGCCGCAGCCCGGCAACCCGGCGCCGCGGCTGTTCCGGCTGGTCGACGACCGCGCGCTGGTCAACCGGATGGGCTTCAACAACCAGGGCTCGGCCCGGGTCGCCGCCCGGCTGGCGGGCCGCCCGCACACCACCTCGACCCCGGTGGTCGGCGTCAACATCGGCAAGACCAAGGTCGTCGAGGAGGCCGACGCGGTCGCCGACTACGTCAAGAGCACCGAGCGGCTCGCCAGGCACGCCGACTACCTGGTGGTCAACGTCAGCTCGCCGAACACCCCCGGACTGCGCAACCTCCAGGCCGTCTCGCACCTCGGCCCGCTGCTGCACGAGGTGCGCGTGGCCGCCGACCGGTCGACCCCGCACCACGTCCCGCTGCTGGTCAAGATCGCCCCCGACCTCGCCGACGAGGACATCGACGCGGTCGCGGACCTCGCGATCGAACTCGGCCTGGACGGCATCATCGCCAACAACACCACCATCGGCCGCGAGGCCCTGGTGGCCCCCGCCGCGCAGGTCGAGGCGATCGGCGCCGGCGGCCTCTCCGGCGCCCCGATCAAGGCCCGCTCGCTGGAGGTGCTGCAGCGCCTGCGCGCCCGCACCGAGGGCAGGCTGACGATCGTCTCGGTCGGCGGCATCGAGACCGCCGAGGACGCCTGGCAGCGCATCGTGCACGGCGCCGACCTGGTGCAGGGCTACAGTGCCTTCGTCTACGAGGGTCCGTTCTGGATGCGCCGCGTCCACCGGGGCCTCTCCGCCCGCCTGCGGGCCTCCGGGTTCCGCACCGTCGCCGAGGCCGTCGGCACCGCGAAGGCGAACTGACCCGCTCGCTCGGGCGGGCCGGTACGGGCACGAAATGACAGTGACCGCCCGCCTTTGGGAGAGTTCAGAGCACTCCGTGATCCCCCCGTGTCCCGGGCAGCCGAAAGGTCCCCCCGCATGGCCCACCCCCTGAAGACCGACGCCGAGGTGCTCTCCCGCACCACCGAGGGCGCGTACCACCGACTGGTGCTGCGCGCCCCCGGCGTGGCCGCCCGGGTCCGGCCCGGCCACTTCGCCACCCTGGCGGTGGGCGGCCCCGCGTCGGCGCTGCCGACGCGCCGCGCCTTCTTCGTGCACCGGGCCGACCCGGAGGCGGAGACCGTCGAGCTGGTGATCGCCGAACGCGGCCCCGGCACCCGCGAGCTCGCCCGCAGCCGTCCCGGCGACGTCCTGGACCTGATCGCGCCGCTGGGCACGCCCTTCCCCCTGCCCGACGGCCCTGTCAGCGCCCTGCTGGTGGCCGAGGGCCACGGCAGCGTGCCGCTGCTCGCCCTCGGCGCCGAGATCAGACGGCGCGGCGGCCAGATCGGGTTCATCCTCGGCGCGCCCACCGCCGCGCTGCTGTACGGGGCGGACCGGGCCCGGGAGCTCACCCCGGACGTCCTGGTGGTCACCGCGGACGGCTCGGCCGGCCTGGCCGGCCCGGTCACCGGGCCGGTCGCACAGGCCGTCGAGGCGATCGACGCGACCGTCGTGCACGCCTGCGGCCCGGCGGCGGTGCTCCGGGAGGTCAGCGCGATCGCCGCCCGCCGGGGCGCCCGCAGCTGGACTGCCGTCGAGACGCCGATGGCCTGCGGCAGCGGCCTGTGCGCCGGCTGCGTCCTGCCGGTCGTCGGGGCGGACGGTGTCAGCCGGTTCGTCCGGGCCTGCACCGACGGCCCGGTGTTCGACGGCGCCAAGGTCCGCTGGGCCGACATCGGCGCCGTTCCCGCCGACCTGGAGGGCGCGCCGGGCGAGCCGGACGGCGCACCCGCGGGGGGAGTGCGCTGATGCGGCCCGAGGACGTCGATCTCAGTGCCCCGCTGGGCGGCCTGACCCTGCCCAACCCGCTCACCACCGCCTCCGGCTGCGCCGGGTACGGACGGGAGCTGGCCCGGTTCGTCCCGCTGGACGAGCTGGGCACCGTCACCACCAAGACGATCATGCCGGCCGTCCGGGCGGGCCTGGCCACGCCCAGGACGGTCGAGACGCCCTCCGGGCTGCTCAACGGCATCGGCCTGCCCGGCGCCGGGATCGACGCGTTCGTCGAGCAGGAGCTGCCCTGGCTGGCGGAGCGCGGCGCCCGGGTGCTGGTCTCGATCGCGGGCGAGCGGCTGGAGGAGTACGCCGCGCTCGCCGCCCGGCTGACCGGCCGGCCGGGCGTGACGGGCATCGAGCTCAACATGTCCTGCCCCAACGCGGCCGGCCGGGGCCTGCTCTTCGCGGGCAACCCGGCCACCTCGTACGACGTGGTGCGGGCCGTGCGCGAGGTGGCCGACCCCGGGCTGCCGGTGTACGCCAAGCTCACGCCCGACGTCGGCGCGATCACCGAGATCGCCGCCGCCTGCGTCCAGGCCGGCGCCGACGGCCTGTCGATGATCAACACCACCCTCGGGATGGCCATCGACCTCGACACCATGCGTCCCGCGCTCTCCGGCACCGTCGGCGGCCTGTCCGGTCCGGCGATCCGGCCGATCGCCGTCCGCTGCGTCTACCAGGTGCACGCCCAGATGGCGGCCGGGCGGATCCCGCCGGTGCCGATCCTCGGCATGGGCGGCATCCGCTCCGGCCGGGACGCCCTGGAGTTCGCGCTGGCGGGCGCCGCCGGCTTCGCCGTCGGCACCGCCCTGTTCCACGACCCGGTCGCCCCGCTGCGCATCCTCGACGAGCTGCGCACCGAGCTGGCCGCCCGGGGCATCGCCAGGTTCATCGACGCGGTCGGCCTCGCCCACCGCCCCCATCCGACCCCCACCCCCTCCGTCGAAAGGCCGTCATGACCCTCGCCCCCTTCGGTGCCCGCTTGCGGCACGCGCTCGACACCCGTGGCCAGCTGTGCGTGGGGATCGACCCGCACGCCTCCCTGCTCGCCGCCTGGGGCCTGGGCGACGACGTCGCCGGGCTGGAGACCTTCAGCCGCACGGTCGTCGAGGCGCTGGCCGACCGGGTCGCCGTGCTCAAGCCGCAGGCCGCGTTCTTCGAGCGCTTCGGCAGCCGGGGCGTGGCCGTGCTGGAGCGGGCCGTCGCCGACGCCCGCTCGGCCGGCGCGCTGGTGCTGATGGACGCCAAGCGCGGCGACATCGGCTCCACCATGGCGGCCTACGCGGACGCCTTCCTCAGCCCCTCCAGCCCGCTGTTCTCGGACGCGGTCACGGTCAGCCCCTTCCTGGGCTTCGGCTCGCTGAACCCGGCACTGGAGGTGGCCCGGGCCAACGGCGGCGGGGTGTTCGCCCTGGCCCTGACCTCCAACCCGGAGGGCGCCGAGGTGCAGCGCGCGGTCGGGGCCGGCGGCGAGACGGTGGCGGCCTCGGTGCTGCGCCGGCTGGCTGCGGAGAACGCCGGTGCCGAGCCGCTCGGCTCGTTCGGCGCGGTGGTCGGCGCGACGCTCGCCGACGCGGGCGTGGACCTCGCGATCAACGGGCCGCTGCTGGCCCCCGGCATCGGCGCGCAGGGCGCGACCATGGCGGACCTGCCACGGGTCTTCGGCGACGCCGTCCTGAACGTGGTGCCGAGCGTCAGCCGTGACGTTCTCCGGCACGGCCCGTCCGTCCCCGCACTGCGCGAGGCGGCCCGGCGTTTCGTCGAGGAGTTCGCGGCCGCGGTGAAGTAGCCGGGCCGCAGGTGCGGCGCCCGTGGTGGTGCGGAGCACCGGGCGGGCGCGTCACCGGGAAGTGAGCGCCGTCACACTCGCGTGGAGAGGGGCCGGATTCCCGGCTGTTTTGCCCGGAAAAGTCCTGGTCGGCCTGGGCTGACCAGGACTTTTCGTGTTCTTTTCCTGACGCGGCGCCGCAATCCGGGTAGTGTCCGGCGGTAGGTCACCACGGAGCGGCGATTCCCGTCGCTCTCGCAGGTCAGAGCCCTCGGGTTCGCTTGCGGCGGGGGCCCGTTCCACCGTCCTGGCTCATCCCTTCCTTCCACACCCTGAGGTGAACGGCGTGGCTCTTCCGCCCCTTACCCCTGAACAGCGCACCGCCGCGCTCGCCAAGGCCGCCGAGGCTCGGCGTGAGCGCGCCGAGGTGAAGAACCGGCTCAAGCACTCCGGTGCTTCGCTGCACGAGGTGATCAAGGCCGGCAAGGCCGACAACGAGGTCATCGGCAAGATGAAGGTCTCCGCACTGCTGGAGAGCCTGCCGGGTGTCGGCAAGGTTCGTGCCAAGCAGATCATGGAGCGTCTCGGCATCAGTGAGAGCCGCCGCGTGCGCGGCCTCGGCACGAACCAGATCGCCTCGCTGGAGCGGGAGTTCGGCGGCGCCGTCTCCTGACCTCGGCCGGGTGCGGTGATCCGATCACCCCTGTACGCACCTGATCATCAAAGCGTGTCATACGCCGAGTGTGCCCGGTGGTCTCCGGATCCTCCGCGATCCGGGATAATCGGTGCATGAGTGAGCGTCCGCGGCTGACCGTGCTCTCCGGCCCCTCGGGGGTCGGCAAGAGCACGGTCGTCGCTCATATGAGGAAGCAGCACCCCGAGGTCTGGCTCTCGGTGTCGGTGACCACCAGGCACCCGAGGCCCGGCGAGCAGAACGGGATCCACTACTACTTCGTCGACAACGACGAGTTCGACAAGCTGATCGCCAACGGCGAGCTGCTGGAGTGGGCCGTTTTCGCCGGCAACCGGTACGGCACGCCGCGCGCGGCGGTGCTGGAGAAGCTGGACAACGGAGTGCCCGTCCTGCTGGAGATCGATCTGCAGGGCGCCCGCCAGGTGCGGGAGTCGATGGCCGAGGCGCTGTTGATCTTCCTGGCCCCGCCGAGCTGGGACGAGCTGGTCCGCCGGCTCACCGGTCGGGGCACCGAGCCGCAGGACGTGATCGAGCGGCGGCTGGAGGCGGCCAAGGTCGAGTTGGCGGCGGAGTCGGAGTTCGACACGACCCTTGTCAACACCTCGGTCGAGCAGGTAGCGGTCGAACTGCTAGCCTTGCTCGGTGTGGCCTGACCGGATTCGTCCCCGTGACGCTGTCTGATCAGCATCTTGTCTTTTCCACCTTTCGGAAGGTTTCAGCGTGTCCTCTTCGATGACCGCGCCCGAGGGCATCATCAACCCGCCGATCGACGAGCTGCTGGAGGCGACCGACTCCAAGTACAGCCTGGTCATCTACGCCGCCAAGCGCGCGCGTCAGATCAACGCGTACTACTCGCAGCTCGGTGAGGGCCTCCTGGAGTACGTCGGCCCCCTGGTCGACACCCACGTGCACGAGAAGCCGCTGTCGATCGCGCTCCGCGAGATCAACGCCGGCATGCTGACCGCCGAGGCGATCGAGGCTGCCTGAGCAGCACCCGTCTCCTCGCACAGCGTTGTGAAGGGCCCGCCGGATGCCTCCGGCGGGCCCTTCCCGTTGTGCCCCGCGCCACAGTGCGGCGCCGATCCGGCGGGTCATAGGGTGAAGCCCGACCCGGCACGCCCCGAACGGACGGAGAGAGCAGCAGCATGAACGCGACCACGGACCGGTCCGACGCCCCGCGCGTCGTCCTCGGCGTCAGCGGCGGCATCGCCGCGTACAAGGCCTGCGAGCTGCTGCGCAGACTGACCGAGTCCGGCCACCGGGTCACCGTGGTGCCGACCGCCGCCGCCCTGCACTTCGTCGGCGAGGCCACCTGGGCCGCGCTCTCCGGCCGGCCGGCCGCCACCGAGACCTGGGAGAGCGTGCACGAGGTCCCGCACGTACGGATCGGCCAGCGGGCCGACCTGGTCGTGGTCGCGCCCGCCACCGCGGACCTGATGGCGAAGGCCGCCCACGGGCTGGCCGACGACCTGCTCACCAACACCCTGCTCACCGCCCGCTGTCCGGTGGTCTTCGCGCCCGCGATGCACACCGAGATGTGGGAGCACCCCGCGACCCGGGAGAACGTCGCCACGCTGCGCCGGCGCGGTGCGATCGTGCTGGAGCCCGCCGTCGGCCGGCTCACCGGGGTCGACACCGGCAAGGGCCGGCTGCCCGACCCGTCCGCGATCTTCGAGGCCTGCCGGGCGCTGCTGCGGCGCGGCACCGCCACCGCCGACCTGGCCGGCCGGCACGTCGTGGTCTCCGCCGGGGGCACCCGGGAACCGCTGGACCCGGTGCGCTTCCTCGGCAACCGCTCCTCGGGCAAGCAGGGGTACGCGCTGGCCGTGACCGCCGCCGCGCGCGGCGCGAGGGTCACGCTGCTCTCGGCCAACGCCGAGCTCCCCGACCCGGCCGGGGTGGATGTGGTGCACGTCTCCACCGCGCTCCAGCTGCGCGAGGCCGCGATCGCGGCGGCCGGCGACGCGGACGCCGTGGTGATGGCCGCCGCCGTCGCGGACTTCCGGCCGGCCGAGTACGTCACCGGGAAGATCAAGAAGGTCGAGGGGGTGGACCCGGCGCCGGTCGCCCTGGTGCGGAACCCGGACATCCTCGCCGAAGTCTCGGCCGACCGCGCCCGGCCCGGGCAGCTGGTGGTGGGATTCGCCGCCGAGACCGACCACGTGCTCGACAACGGCCGGGCCAAGCTCGCCCGCAAGGGCTGCGACCTGCTGGTGGTCAACGAGGTCGGCGAGCGCAAGGGCTTCGGCTCCGACGTCAACGAGGCCGTCGTGCTGGGCGCCGACGGCACCCGGACGGACGTACCGGTCGGACCGAAGGAGGCGCTGGCCGACGTGGTCTGGGACCTGGTCGCGGCGCGGTTGGGGGCCCGCTCGGCTGACCGCGGGGGCCCGCTCGGCTGACCGCGGGGGGCGGCCCGGCGGCCCCTGAGCCGGTCGGCCCAACCGTGATCGCAGGTTGACCGGAATCGGTGACAACCGCGTCTTTTCTGTCGGACTGAGTGCCGGTTGCCGGTAGCTGCCCGTTACACTCCAGGCATCAAGTCTTTCCGGATGTCCCCGGTCCGCCGGGGGCCTTCAGTCAGCAGCCGCTGCAACCCCAGGGAGCGCTGTGTCTCGCCGCCTGTTCACCTCGGAGTCCGTGACCGAGGGACACCCCGACAAGATCGCTGACCAGATCAGCGACACCATCCTGGACGCTCTCCTCAAGGAGGACCCGACCTCCCGGGTCGCCGTGGAGACGCTCATCACCACCGGCCAGGTCCACATCGCCGGTGAGGTGACCACGAAGGCGTACGCGCCGATCGCCCAGCTCGTCCGGGACAAGATCCTCGAAATCGGGTACGACAGCTCCAAGAAGGGCTTCGACGGCGCGTCCTGCGGCGTCTCGGTCTCCATCGGCTCCCAGTCGCCCGACATCGCGCAGGGCGTCGACACCGCGTACGAGGCCCGGGTCGAGGGCTCCGCCCAGGGCGACGAGACCGACGACCTGGACAAGCAGGGCGCCGGCGACCAGGGCCTGATGTTCGGCTACGCCAGCGACGAGACCCCCGAGCTGATGCCGCTGCCGATCACCCTGGCGCACCGCCTGGCCAAGCGGCTCTCCGAGGTCCGCAAGAACGGGACCATCCCGTACCTGCGCCCGGACGGCAAGACCCAGGTCACCATCGAGTACGACGGTGACAAGGCCGTGCGCCTGGACACCGTCGTGGTCTCCTCGCAGCACGCCAGCGACATCGACCTCGACTCGCTGCTGACTCCGGACATCCGCGAGTTCGTCGTGGAGCCCGAGCTCAAGGCACTCGCCGACGAGGGCATCAAGCTGGTCACCGACGGTTACCGTCTGCTGGTGAACCCGACCGGCCGTTTCGAGATCGGCGGCCCGATGGGCGACGCCGGCCTCACCGGCCGCAAGATCATCATCGACACCTACGGCGGCATGGCCCGGCACGGCGGCGGCGCCTTCTCCGGCAAGGACCCGTCCAAGGTCGACCGTTCCGCCGCGTACGCGATGCGCTGGGTGGCCAAGAACATCGTCGCGGCCGGCCTGGCCCGTCGCGCCGAGGTCCAGGTCGCGTACGCGATCGGCAAGGCCGAGCCGGTGGGTCTGTTCGTCGAGACCTTCGGCACCGAGAGCGTCCCGGTCCTCAAGATCCAGGAGGCCGTGGCCAAGGTCTTCGACCTGCGTCCGGCCGCGATCATCCGTGACCTGGACCTGCTGCGCCCGATCTACTCCCAGACCGCCGCGTACGGCCACTTCGGCCGTGAGCTGCCGGACTTCACCTGGGAGCGCACCGACCGGGTGGAGCAGCTGAAGAAGGCCGTCCAGGCCTGATCCGGTCCCGACCCGCAGCACGACACCGCCAGGCGGCGGCCGCCCCGGAGCACCGGGGCGGCCGCCGCCTGCGGCGTTGTGTCGCACCCGAGTGGTACTACTGGAGCGATGAGCAGCGCAGACGAGGGTGGGGGGAGCGGGGCGCCGGAGCAGCTCGCCTTCATCCGCGAGACGGTCCGCCGTGCCAAGCCGCGCACCTGGCTGGGCGCCCAGCGGGCGGCCGAGCTGCCGGTGGCCCGGGTCCTGGTGGACAAGGGGCTGCTCCACCTCGACCAGTTCTTCGACTACGCCGTGCCCGCCAACCTCGCCGACGACGCGTTGCCCGGCGTCCGGGTGCGGGTGCGTTTCGGTGCGCGGGTGGTGAACGGGCGGCGCGAGGGCGGGGAGCTGCACGACGGCTTCATCGTCGAGCGCCGTGCCGACAGCGACTACGCCGGGCCGCTCGCGCCGCTCGCCCAGGTGCTCTCGTCCGAGCAGGTGCTCGGACCGGAGCTGCTGCGGCTGTGCCGGACGGTCGCCGACCGCTACGCGGGCACGCTGGCGGACGTCCTCCAGCTCGCGGTGCCGCCCCGGCACGCCAAGGCCGAGGCCGAGCCCTCGCCGCCGCCGCTGCCGCCGCCCGCCGCCCCCGGACCGGGCAGCTGGAGCCGCTACCCGCAGGGGCCGGAGTATCTGACGGCGCTCGCCGAGCGGCACGCGCCCCGCGCGGTGTGGACCGCGCTGCCCGGCCCCGACTGGCCGCAGGAGATCGCCCGGGCGGTCGCCGCCACCCTGGCGGGCGGGCGCGGCGCCCTGGTGGTCCTGCCCGACGGACGCAGCACGGCCCGGGTCGACGAGGCGCTGACCGAGCTGCTCGGTGGCGGCCACCACGCCACCCTCGCCGCCGACCTCGGCCCCAAGGAGCGCTACCGCCGCTGGCTGGCGGTCAGCCGGGGCTCGGTGCGCGCCGCCGTCGGCACCCGGGCGACGATGTTCGCCCCCGTCCGGGATCTGGGCCTGGTGGTGGTCTGGTCGGACGGCGACGGCAGCCACTCCGACCCCCGCGCGCCCCACCCGCACGTGCGGGAGGTGGCGCTGCTCCGGGCCGCCGAGGAGGGCGCGGGCGTGCTGCTTGGGGGGCTCACGGTCACCGTGGAGGGCGCGCAGCTGGTCAGCACGGGCTGGGCCAGGTCGCTGGCCGCGGACCGGGCGACCGTCCGCGAGGTGGCCCCCCGGGTCCGTACCGTCACCGACCTGGACCAGGCCAGGGACGCCGCCGCGCAGGCCGCCCGGCTGCCCAGCCTCGCCTGGAAGGTCGCCCAGGAGGCGCTGGCCTCGGGGCCGGTGCTGATCCAGGTGCCCCGGCGCGGCTACGTACCCCGGCTGGCCTGCGGGCGCTGCCGCACGGCCGCCCGCTGCCGGCGCTGCGAGGGGCCGCTGGAGGCCGCCTCCTCGGCCGAGCCGCTGCGCTGCGCCTGGTGCGGGGAGGCGGAGCCCTCCTGGCACTGCGCCGAGTGCGGCTCGTTCCGACTCCGGGCCCAGGTGGTGGGTGCCCGGCGCACGGCGGAGGAACTGGGCAAGGCCTTCCCGCGGATCCCGGTCCGCACCTCCGGGCGGGACGCGGTGCTGGCCTCGGTGCCGGCCGAACCCGCCCTGGTGATCTCCACACCGGGCGCCGAACCGGTCGCCGAGGGCGGCTACGCGGCCGCGTTGCTGCTCGACGGCTGGGCGCTGCTCAGCCGCCCCGACCTGCGCGCGGGGGAGGAGACCCTGCGGATCTGGCTGACGGCGGCCGGGCTGGTCCGGCCGGCCGCCGAGGGCGGCACGGTGGTGGTGGTCGCCGAACCGACCACCCGTCCGGTCCAGGCGCTGGTGCGCTGGGACCCGGCGGGCCACGCGGCGACGGAGCTGGCCGAGCGGGCCCAGCTGCACTTCCCACCGGTCTCCCGGATGGCCTCCCTGACCGGTTCGCCGGCCGCCGTGGAGGACCTGCTCGGGTTGGTCCGGCTGCCGGAGGGCGCGGACGTGCTCGGCCCGGTGCCGGTGCCCGGCGGCCGGGGCGAGGAGGTCGAGCGAGCCCTGCTGCGGGTGCCGCCGGGCCAGGGCTCGGCCCTCGCCGCCGCGCTGAAGGCGGCGCAGATCGCGCGGATCGCGCTGCGCACGCCGGACCCGGTCAAGGTGCGGATCGATCCGCTCGACATCGGTTGAGACGGCCCGCCGTGCGCCGGTCGGCCCGGGGCGCCCGCCGCCGGCCGGGCCGGGGGCACCCGCCCCGGCCCGCCGGCGGTGTCGGTGACGGGCGGCGGGTCAGCCGCGGATCGGCAGGCCCGGCCTGCTGAGGCCGCCCTGGCGGGCCGCCGGGACGGTCGTGGCCAGCCCGGACGGGCCCACGGCGGCCTGCCCCGGCACGGTGGCACCCAGGCCGGCCGTCGCGTGCGCCGGCACCCCCGCGACGGCGATCTCCTCGGCCCGCTCGCCCCGGCCCGGCCCCGCGGGCGGCGGGACGGTGCCCGCCGCGAGCAACTCGCCGGCCGGCCGCCGCATGCCGTAACGGCGGTGCACGGCCTGCTTGGTGACACCCAGCGCGGAGCCCACCGAATCCCAGGAGAAGCCCAGCGCGCGGTCGAACTCGACCGCCGCCGCCACCAGCGTCTCCACGCTCTCGCGCAGTTCCTGCGCCAGCCGTACGGTCGGAGCCGGAGCGCGCCCGTACACCACGAAGCCGGCCGAGGTGCTCGGCCGCCGGGGGCGGTAGACGTTGCCCAGTTGGGCGGTGAGCGTCCGCAGCGCGTCGACCTGCCGCCTCACCCGCTCGATGTCCCGCACCAGCAGGTGCAGGCTCGCCCGAGCCCGGGCGTCGTGATTGATCTGCTCGGCCATGGCCTACGTGCCACCTTCCGTACGGTCAGCCCGGCCGGGCGGCTACCCGTGCCCCGGCCGGTCCCACTCGGTCAATCCCACTCGGTCAATCTCACTTGACCAACGCCCGAGCGGGGCCGGGGTCACGCAGCCGGACCCAACCGGCTCGGACGAACACCCGGCGCTCTCCCGTACGGGCTTGCGAGGGCGGCCGGGCGCGCCGGTCGGATTGCATAGACTTGTCACCGTCCAGCAGACCGCGAGCCCGACCCGACAGGAGAGCGCCACCGTGCCGATCCAGCCGATCCGGATCTTCGGTGACCCCGTCCTACGGGCCACCGCCAGGCCGGTGACCACCTTCGACAAGGAACTGCGCACGCTGGTCCGGGATCTCACCGAGACCATGCTCGCCGCTCCCGGAGCCGGCCTCGCCGCTCCCCAACTCGGCGTCTCACTCCGGGTGTTCACCTACCACGTGGACGGCGTGACCGGGCACCTGGTCAACCCCGAACTCAGCCTGACGGACGAGGAGCAGGACGGCCCCGAGGGCTGCCTCTCGCTGCCCGGCCTGCGCTTCGACACCCGCCGTGCGTACGGCGTGGTCGCCAGGGGCTTCACCATGTACGGCGACCCCGTGACCGTCGAGGGCACTGAGCTGCTCGCCCGCTGCATCCAGCACGAGACCGACCACCTGGACGGGATCATCTTCATCGACCGCCTCGACCGCGAGCGCCGCAAGGCCGCGCTCAAGGCGGTCCGGGAGGCCGACTGGGGCGAGGGTCCGGCCCCGACCGTCCGGATCTCGCCGCACAGCACCTTCGGCAGCGCCCGCTGACCCGCCGTCACCACCACCGCCCAGTCCCCTCCCCGGAAGGCCCTTGATGCGCCTCGTCTTCGCCGGCACCCCCGAGGTCGCCGTTCCCGCCCTGGACGCCCTGCTCGCCTCCGACCGGCACGAGGTCGTCGCGGTGGTCACCCGCCCCGACGCCCCCGCCGGGCGCGGGCGCAAGCTGGTCGCCAGCCCCGTCGCGCAGCGCGCCGAGGAGGCCGGGATCGAGATCCTCAAGCCCGCGAAGCCGAGCGACCCGGAGTTCCTGGCCAGGCTCGCCGAGCTCGCGCCGGACTGCTGCCCGGTGGTCGCCTACGGCGCGCTGATCCGCCCCGGCGCGCTGGAGATCCCCACGTACGGCTGGGTCAACCTGCACTTCTCGCTGCTGCCCGCCTGGCGTGGCGCGGCCCCCGTGCAGCACGCCGTGATGGCCGGGGACGAGGTGACCGGCGCGTCCACCTTCCTGATCGAGCAGGGCCTGGACTCCGGTCCGGTCTTCGGCGTGATCACCGAGGAGATCCGCCCCGCCGACACCAGCGGCGAGCTGCTCGACCGGCTGGCCCACTCCGGCGCGCGGCTGCTGGCCGCGACCATGGACGGCATCGCGGACGGCGGCCTGTACGCCGTGCCGCAGCCCGCCGACGGCATCTCGCTGGCCCCGAAGATCAGCGTCGAGGACGCCAGGATCGACTGGAGCCACCCCGCGCTGCGGATCGACCGGGTGGTCCGCGGCTGCTCCCCGGCGCCCGGCGCCTGGACGACCTTCCGGGGCGAGCGCCTCAAGGTCTCCGGCCCGGTGAAGCTGCTCACCGACAGCGCCGAGCTCGCCCCGGGCGTGCTCGCGGTCGGCAAGAACAGCCTGCGGGTCGGCACCGGCAGCCACGACGTCGAGTTCGGCGAGGTGCAGCCGCAGGGCAAGAAGCCGATGCGCGCGGCAGACTGGGCGAGGGGGGCCCGGATCGAGTCCGGCGAGCAGCTCGGACTCTGACCGCCGGCGCGGCCCGCCCCGGGCCCACCGGCCGGGCCCCGACGGCCCCGCACCCGCGGTCGTACCCGCCCGCAGCTCCACGCACCTGACGTTCCACGCACCCGCAGTCCCACGCACCCGCAGTCCCACGCACCTGACGTTCCACACATCCGCAGTCCCACACATCCGCAGCACATTGAGGCACCTCGTGACCACCCCCAGCGCCAAGCGCCCCCCTCGCCCGCACCGCCGCCCCAAGAAGGACCCGGCCCGCACCGTCGCCTTCCGCGCCCTGCGCGCCGTGGACGAGCGCGACGCGTACGCCAACCTGATCCTCCCCTCGCTGCTCCGCGAGGCCGAGCAGAAGCACGCCATGGACCGCCGCGACGCGGCCCTGGCCACCGAGCTGGTCTACGGAACCCTGCGGCTGCGGGGCACCTACGACGCGATCATCGCCGCCTGCATCGACCGGCCGCTGCGCGAGGTCGACCCGCCGGTCCTGGACGTGCTCTCGCTCGGAGCGCACCAGCTGCTCACCACCCGGATCCCCAGCCACGCCGCCGTCTCCGCGACGGTCGAGCTGGCCCGCGGCGTCCTCGGGGACGGCAAGGCCAAGTTCGTCAACGCCGTCCTGCGCCGGATCAGCGCCCAGGACCTCGACGCCTGGATCGCCCAGGTCGCCCCGCCGTACGAGAAGGACGCCGAGGACCACCTCGCGGTCGTCCACTCCCACCCGCGCTGGGTCGTCTCCGCGCTCTGGGACTCGCTCGGCCGCTGGCAGCCGGACGCCTCCGGGCGGACCGCGATGGAGGAGCTGCTGAGCGCCGACAACGAGCGCCCGGAGGTGACCCTGGTGGCGCGCCCCGGCCGGGCCACCGCGGAGGAGCTCGGCCGGGCGCTTCCCGAGTCCACGCCCGGGCGCTGGTCGCCCTACGCGGTGCGGCTCGCCGAGGGCGGCGACCCGGGCACCCTGGAGCCGGTGAAGGAGAACCGGGTCGGCGTCCAGGACGAGGGCAGCCAGCTGGTCGCCCTCGCGCTCGCCGCCGCGCCGCTGGACGGCCCCGACCGGCTCTGGCTGGACGGCTGCGCCGGCCCCGGTGGCAAGGCCGCCCTGCTCGCCGCGCTCGCCGCCCAGCGGGGTGCGGCCCTGGTGGCCAGCGAGAAGCAGCCGCACCGGGCCCGGCTGGTGGCCCGCGCGCTGGAGGGCAACCCCGGCCCGTACACCGTGATCGCGGCCGACGGCACCAACCCGGCCTGGCGGCCGGGCGCCTTCGACCGCGTCCTGGTCGACGTCCCCTGCTCCGGCCTCGGCGCGCTGCGCCGCCGCCCGGAGGCACGCTGGCGCCGCCGGCCCGAGGACATCGCCGCCGTCGGCCCGCTCCAGCGCGACCTGTTGCGCGGCGCCATCGCCGCCACCCGGATCGGCGGGGTGGTCGGCTACGCCACCTGCTCCCCGCACCTGGCCGAGACCCGGGCCGTGGTGGACGACGTGCTGCGCGACGAGGGCGGCCGGCTGGAGTGGATCGACGCCCGCCCGCTGCTGCCCGGGGTGCCCGCCCTCGGGGACGGGCCCGACGTGCAGCTCTGGCCGCACCTGCACGGTACCGACGCGATGTACCTCGCGCTGCTGCGCCGTACGGCCTGATCGGTCCGGTCCGTCCGACCTGGTCCGTCCGGTCCGGTCCGGATCGACCCGTCCGACCCGTCCGACCCGT
The DNA here is from genome assembly GCF_041435095.1 of Kitasatospora sp. NBC_00315. Classification (NCBI taxonomy): domain Bacteria; kingdom Bacillati; phylum Actinomycetota; class Actinomycetes; order Kitasatosporales; family Streptomycetaceae; genus Kitasatospora; species Kitasatospora sp. NBC_00315. Next base: position 6,854,371 of record NZ_CP108025.1, read on the forward strand.
ACGCGCACGTCCGTCCGGTCCGACCCGTCCGACCCGTACGCGCACGTCCGTCCGGGCCGTCCGTGCGGCGCTTCGGCCGGCCCCCGCTCAGGCGGGGGACTGGCCGCGGTGCCGCACGTGCAGGGCCCGGAGCGCCACCTCGGTCGCGAACCGGTCGTCGGGGTCGACGAGTTGCTCGCCGAAGGCGCGGTCGAGGATGCGCATCCGGTAGCGCACGGTCTGCGGGTGCACGCCGAGCAGGTCCGCCATCTGGGCGGCCGTGCCCCGGGTGGTGAGCCAGGTCAGCAGCGTGTCGACCAGCCGCCCCCGCTGGGCGGCGGTGAGCGCGGAGAGCGGGCCGAGGTACTTCTTCGCGAGCTGCTCGACCAGGGCCGGATCGCCCAGCAGCCAGAGCGAGAGCAGGTGGTCCTCGCAGGCCAGCACCGGGCTGTCGTCGATGATGCCGGCCGCCGCGAGGGCGAGGGCGTGCCGGGCCCAGCGCAGCGAGTCCGCCGCCTCGGCCAGCGGGGTGGTGAGGCCGTACGCCGCGCGGCAGCCCGCCAGCGCCCGGTCGAGGCGGGCGCGCCGCTCGGCGGTGAGCGGTCCCGGCACCAGCAGGTGCGGCTCGGGCACCGTCAGATCGAGCAGGACGTCCTTGTCCAGAGCAACGGTCGACGGCTTCGTCCCGGCGTCGACGGCGACCAGGGTGACCTCGGCCGGTAACGGCCAGGCCGCGTGCTCGGCCAGCTCCGCGAGCGCGCTGCGGGCCACCGACGACCCGGTGAGGATCCGCCGTAGCAGTTGTCGGCGCCGGTTGTCCGGCTCCTCGCCCAGCTCCGCCATCGCCTGAAGGTAGCCCTCCCGGGAGAGCGCGGCGAGATCGCCCATGTAGGCGAAGAGGGCGTCGGCGAACGCCAGCATGACGGTGGCGGAGAGGTTGTAGCGCTTGCCGAGCGTCCTGGCCCTGCGCAGCGCGGTCTGACAGCCGATCCGGTACGCCTCCTGCAGCATGTCCAGGCTGCGGCCCTCGTACGCCTCGAAGCGGCCGAAGCGGCGGCAGATGTCGTCACGCAGCACCGTCGTCGCGGTGGGCACGGCGATCTGGTCGACGAAGGCGGCGATGTTCTGCTCGATGCCGAGCCGGATGACCCGGGCGTTGGGACCGTCCATCAGCGGCTTGTACTCCGGTATCGCGCTGACGATCTCGGCAGCCATCTCCCGCAGTAGGCCGGGGAGTTCGGGTCGCATGATCACGGCGAGCTCGCGCGGCATCGGCCCCATCGGCTCGCCGCGCTCGGTCGACTGTCTGGCTACGGCCATACCTGTCCCCCTGACTCTCCGATGCCTGACGGTGCGTGGCCCCGGGCGTGCCGGGGCCCGCGGGTGACGGTGCAGGTGCGGAGCTTCGGTCGATGGCCCGGCTCCGGCGCGCTGGTGGGGAGCGGCCGAGGCGGTGGCAGCGGATCGCGTACAACTCAGTGCGGCTGCGTGAAAGATAGACCACGGTGTATGCGGAGCGCAGCACCCCGGACACAGAAACCTCACCTCCGGGCGGCGCCCCCGGCCCGGCGGCCGGCCGGGGCGTCGGCGGTGGGGCGGGCCGGTCCCGTGCGGGGAGGGCCGCCGGAACGCCGCCGAAACCACTCGCTTGTTTATAAAAGAGCGGGGCCATTTGCTGTCCGGATGACAAAGGAATACCAGCCGGTAGGTAACGCCGAAGAAAGTATGGCGAGGCTGTTGCACCGCTGGGTTACCCATGCGTAACGTCCCTGTTCATCAGGCCGCCGGAGGAATTCGGGAGCAGCCGAATTCCACGGCCGGCGGTCCGGGTCACCGCTTTTCAGTAGGCCCAGCGACCCTCTCCCGAAAGGATCTACCGTGCGCAAGCTCACCACGAGCGCGATGGTCATCGCCGCCGCATTCACCGCGGCGGCCGGCCTCGCCGCGAGCCCCGCATTCGCCGCCCCCACCTGGACCGTCACCCCCGGTGGCGCCTGGAAGGCCAGCGCCGCCTCGCCGAAGCTCACCGACACCAAGACCGGTACCAAGCTCACCTGCACCTCCTCCAGTGCGGCGGGCACGCTGGCGAGCGGCACCGGCCTGTCGGGCACCGGCATCTCCTCCATCACCTCGGTCGGCTGGGTCAGCTGCTCGGGCCCGCTCGGCATCACCTTCACCGTCACCGCCCAGGGCCTGCCGTGGAGCCTCAACGCGGTCTCCTACGTCGCCGGCACCGGCACCACCACCGGGACCCTGACCGGTGTCAAGGCCCACATCAGCGGCGCCGGCTGCACCGCCGACTTCGCCGGCCCGACCAGCACCAGCACGGCCACCCTCACCGGCACGTACGTCAACTCCAGCCACACCCTCACCCTCAGCGGCGGCGACCTGCACGCGTACAACGTGTCGGGCAGCTGCCTCGGGCTGATCAACGGCGGTGACGCGGCCACCTACAGCGCCGCGTACGTCCTGTCCTCGGCGCAGACGATCACCTCCCCCTGATCCGGCACCCGGGCCCGCCGTCCTTCCGGGCCCCGGGTACCGCCGCGGCGCCCCACGGCCGGACACCCCCCGGTCCGTGGGGCGCCGCGGACGCTCGCGGCACTCAACGGAGGACAATATTCCGCTGCGGATTTGTCAATCCGTGACAAGAAACCGGCCTCGGGTCGGATCGCTCGACATTCCCCGGTTCGATCACTTGTCGCTGCTTGTTACCGGCCCGTACTGTCCAGTGCCCGGAGAAGTTCGCGCCGCAAGTGTCCGCAATCGTCCGCGCCGTGGTCTGTTCCGCGGCATTTCCCCTCCCGCGGTCCGGGAATTCGGCCGTGCCCCGCCGGCGGGTCCGCCGGTCCGACCCTACGAGCCAGTCCGAGGAGCCATCGCCATGGGCGAAGCAGTGGGCCGGCGCCGAACGTGGCGGCCGGCGGCGATCAGTACCGCGGCCCTGCTGGCCGGTCTGCTGCCGGCCGCGGCCTGGTCGGCCGACGGGCCGGCCGGCCCGGTGAGCCTGGCGTACGACTGCCGCTCCGCCCAGGGCGCACCGCAGCGGGTGACGGTCGCCGTCACGCAGTCCTACCCGGCCGAGGGCGCGGTCGGCCGGCCCGTCCAGCCGGGCCCGCCGACCGCGACGATCACGGTGCCCCGCGCGGCCGCGGCCGCCCTGCTCCCGGCGGCGGCCGAGACCGTCGGGGGCACCGGGCGGCTCACCACCCTTGTCTCCCAAGGAAGTTCCACGGCCGAGGCGCACTGGGACGCCCTGGCGGCCCCGGCCGTCCCGCTGACCGGGACGGCCGACGTCCTCCTCACCTTCACCGGTCCGGTCCCGGCGGTGACGGTGTCCGCCCCGGGGGAGGTCACCTTCACCGCCGGCGACCTCGCACTCGCGCTGACCACCGGCGGTCCGGGCCCGGCGACGGCCGTCCTGCTGAGCTGCACGCAGCCGGCCGGCCGGAGCGCCCGGCTGGGCACCGTGGCGGTGCCGGCCCCGGACTCCGCGTCGCCCACCGTCTCGCCGTCGCCGTCGCTGTCGCCGTCGCCCGCCTCCTCGCCCTCGCCCGGAGACGCGACCGGTTCCGCGAGTGCGTCTCCGAGTACCGGGCCCAGTGCGACGGCAGCCCCGGCCGCCGGAGCCACCGGCCCCTCGGCAGCGACCGGTTCGACCTCGCCGGCCCCGTCGGAGCTGGTGGTGCCCCGGGGCCGACGGCCCGCCGACGGCACCATCACGGTCGACGAACCCGTCCACTCGGGCGTCGACGCGTGCCCGGACGCCCCCACCGGCGACCTCGACCCCACGCGGCTGCCCCCGGTGCCGGACGGCGCGATCGTGCTGCCGATGCCCGGCGCCGACCCCTTCGAACCGGTACCGGCCTGCGCCTTCGCCGTCGGCTACGCGAACGTCGGCAAGCTCGGCGGGGCGGCCCTGGTCAACGACCCGCGCAAGCAGCCCGCCATGGTGCGGGTCGACATGCACAAGCGGATCGTCATGCTCTGGACCGACGACGGCAGCCCCGGCTACATCGAGGCGGACGGCATCGGCGCACTCGACCTCCCGCCGGCCGAGTCCACCTTCCTGACCTTCGGGTTCATGCCGACCACCGCCAAGATGAAGCTGACCCCGGTCGGCCCGCTGACCTTCACCGTGGTCGGCAACACCGACTGGGACCAGCCGGTGCTCACCGCCGTCGGCGGCTACCAGTCGCTCAGGCTGTACGACGTCGAGGTCAACGGCACGCCGCTGGACGTCGGGCCGAACTGCCACACGGTCGATCCGGTCGACCTCACGCTCAGGGGACGGCAGGACGCCGGGATCAGCTCCGACGACGGCAAGCCGGACTACACCGTCCAGACGGGCGGACCCCTCGCCGCCGAGAACCTGGTCATCCCGGCGTTCACCGGCTGCGGCACCGGCGGGGAGGACCTCAGCCCGCTGTTCACCGCCGCCGTCTCCGGGGCCGGCAACTCCCTCAACTTCATCCAGGGCGCCCTGTGCACCCCCACCAGCGACCAGCCCAACGGCTGCCTGCCGGAGATCGAGATGCCCAGCCCCCCGCACCGCTGACCCGCACCGCTGACCCGCATCGCCTGCCCCTGCCCGTGCCCCTGACCCGCATCGCCTGCCCCTGCCCGTGCCCCTGACCCGCATCGCCGGCCCGCACCGCCCGGCTCCGCCGCTCCACCCCGCCCGCACCCGCAACCACAGCCGCTCGCACCCCCGGGAGGTGTCATGGGAATCGAAGTGATCGTCGAAGGTCTGACAAAGTCCTTCGGCCAACAGACCGTCTGGCAGGACGTCTCGCTCACGCTGCCCCCCGGCGAGGTCAGCGTCCTGCTCGGCCCCTCGGGCACCGGCAAGACGGTGTTCCTGAAATCCGTCATCGGGCTGCTCAAGCCCGAGCAGGGCCGGGTACTGGTCAACGGCGTCGACATGGTGAACAGCCCCGAGCGCGACATCTACGAGGCCCGCAAGCTGTTCGGCCTGATGTTCCAGGACGGCGCCCTGTTCGGCTCGATGAGCCTCTTCGACAACATCGCCTTCCCGCTGCGCGAGCACACCCGGACCAGGGAGTCCGACATCCGCCGCATCGTGATGGAGCGGATGGACATGGTCGGCCTGCTCGGCGCCGAGGGCAAGCTCCCCGGCGAGATCTCCGGCGGCATGCGCAAGCGGGCCGGCCTCGCACGGGCGCTCGTCCTCGACCCGCAGATCATCCTCTGCGACGAGCCGGACTCCGGCCTCGACCCGGTACGCACCTCCTACCTCTCCCAACTCCTGATCGACCTCAACGCGCAGACCGACGCGACCATGCTGATCGTCACCCACAACCTCGACATCGCCGCCACCGTGCCCGACAACATGGGCATGCTGTTCCGCCGCGGCCTGGTCGCCTTCGGCCCCCGGGAGCTGCTGCTGACCAGCGAGGAGCCGGTGGTGCGGCAGTTCCTCAGCGGCCGCCGGCAGGGCCCGATCGGGATGTCCGAGGAGAAGGACGAGGCCACCCTGGCCGACGAACGCCGCGAGGCGGGCGACCTGCCGCACGCGCCCAGGGCCCTCGCGCCGCAACTCGAACCCTCGCCCGGGCTACCGGCGCGCTCCGCAGTGCAGCGCCGCCGGGCGCGCGTCCTGGACATGTGGGAGCAACTGCCCGCCGCCGCCCGGGACGCGCTGCGCACCACCCCCGTGCCGGTCCGGGGGGAGCCGGCATGACCGCCGCCGCCCGGCTGGCCGGGCCGCTGCGCCAGAGCGGCCGGCTCTTCGCGCTCTCCGCCACCACCGTCCGCGAGACCTTCCGCCGTCCGTTCCAGGTACGGGAGCTGATCGAGCAGTTCTGGTTCGTCGCCAGCGTGACGATCCTGCCCGCCGCGCTGGTCTCGATCCCGTTCGGCGCCGTCATCGCGCTCCAGGTCGGCTCGCTGGCCCAGCAGTTGGGCGCGCAGTCGTTCACCGGCGGGGCGAGCGTGCTGGCCGTCATCCAGCAGGCCAGCCCGCTGATCGTCGCGCTGCTGATCGCGGGCGCCGGCGGCTCCGCGATCTGCGCCGACCTCGGCTCGCGCACGATCCGCGAGGAGCTCGACGCGATGGAGGTGATGGGCGTCTCGCCCGTCCAACGCCTGGTCGTCCCCCGGGTGCTGGCGACCATGCTGGTCGCCGTCCTGCTCAACGGCCTGGTCTCGGTGGTCGGCACGCTCGGCGGCTACTTCTTCAACGTCGTCCTGCAGCACGGCACTCCCGGCGCCTACCTCTCCAGCTTCTCCGCGCTCGCCCAGCTGCCCGATCTGTACATCAGCGAGTTCAAGGCGCTGGTGTTCGGCTTCGTCGCCGGGGTGGTCGCCGCCTACCGGGGGCTCAACCCCCGGGGCGGACCGAAGGGGGTGGGGGACGCCGTCAACCAGTCGGTCGTCATCACGTTCCTGCTGCTGTTCTTCCTGAACATGGTGCTCACGGCGATCTACCTGCAGATCATCCCGCAGAAGGGAGCCTGACCCGTGGCCCTCGTCGACAAGAACCCCGCCGGGAAGCCGCCCGGCCGCCGGCTCGCCCTCCTGGAGGAGACCGGCGACCACCTGATCTTCCACATCGCCGCGGTGCTGTGGATCCCGCGCACCCTGCGCCGCTACCTCACCGAGGTCCAACGCCTGCTCGCGGAGGTGGCGTTCGGCAGTGGCGGCCTCGGCGTCGTCGGCGGCACCGTCGGCGTGATGGCCGGGATGACCCTCTTCACCGGGACCGTCGTCGGCCTCCAGGGCTACGCCGCGATGAACGAGCTCGGCACGACCGCGTTCACCGGCTTCATCTCCGCGTACTTCAACACCCGGGAGATCGCCCCGCTGGTGGCCGGCCTCGCACTCTCCGCGACCGTCGGCGCCGGATTCACCGCCCAGCTCGGCGCCATGCGGATCAACGAGGAGATCGACGCGCTGGAGGGCATGGGCGTGCGCAGCGTGCCCTACCTCGTCTCCACCCGGATCATCGCGGGCGTGACCGCGATCGTGCCGCTCTACGGCGTCGGCCTGCTCAGCTCGTTCGTCGCCTCACGGGCCGTCACCGTCCTCGTCAACGGCCAGTCGGCCGGCACCTACGACCACTACTTCAACCTGTTCCTCTCACCGGTGGACGTCCTGCTCTCCACACTCAAGGTGCTGATCTTCAGCGTGATCGTGATCCTCGCGCACTGCTACTACGGCTTCCACGCCAAGGGCGGACCGGCCGGGGTCGGCATCGCCGTGGGGCGCTCGGTACGCAACGCGATCGTCATCATCAGTGTGAGCGACTTCTTCCTCAGCCTGGCGATCTGGGGCGCGACCACGACGGTGCGGGTGGCCGGATGAACCCGCCCGCCGCCCTGCCGTCGGCCGCAGCCCCGCCACCCGTCACCCCGGCATCCGTCACCCCGGCACCGTCCGCCGCCCGATCCCGGCGCACCCTCGCCACCCGGCGGCGGCTCGCGGGCGTGGCCTTCCTGATGGCGCCCGTCCTGCTGGCCTGGTTCGCCGTCGCGGTCTACGACAAGAAGTTCACCACCAGTGCCACCGTCACCGTGGACGCCGGCAGCGTCGGCCACGAGATGCACGTCAACGCCGACGTGAAGCTGCGCGGTGTGGTCGTCGGCCGGGTCCGGGCCATCCGGGCCGTCCCGGACGGCGCCCGCCTCACCCTGGACATCGACCCCGCGCGGCTGCGGCAGATCCCCGGCGACGTGTCCGCGCAGATGCTGCCGACCACGCTGTTCGGTGAACGATTCGTGGCCCTGGTGCCCGCCGCCCGGCCCAGCGGGCGCGCCCTCGCCGCGGGGGACGTCATCCCGCGCGACCGCTCCGGCAGCGCCGTCGAGCTGCAGCAGGTGCTCGACCACCTGCTGCCGCTGCTCACCGCCGTCCAGCCGGAGAAGCTCGCCGCCACCCTCGACGCCGTCGCCACCGCGCTCAGCGGCCGCGGCACCCAGCTCGGCGGCACGCTCACCCGGCTGAACACCTACCTGACCGGCCTCAACCCCGAACTGCCCGTCCTCACCGACGACATCACCCGCCTGGTGGAGGTCAGCCGGATCTACGACCAGGCCGCGCCGGACGTCGTCCAGGCGCTGACCGACTTCACCAGCACCAGCCGGACGATCGCCGAGCAGCAGACCGGCCTGGCCACGCTCTACGGCGCGGCGACCGCCACCTCCCAGGACCTCACCACCTTCCTGCAGCAGAACAAGGAGAACCTGATCAGGCTCAGCACCGACAGCACCGCCACCCTCGGGCTGCTGGCCGAGTACGCGCCGTCGTTCCCCTGCACGCTCAGCACCCTCGCCGCCTTCGTGCCGGTGATGGACAAGGCGCTCGGCAAGGGCACCGACCAGCCCGGCCTGCACGTCACCGTGACCACCGTGCCCTCGCGCGGCGCGTACCTGCCCGGCCGGGACACCCCCGACTACCGGGCGAGCGGCGGCCCGGCCTGCTACGCCGTCCCCTACACCGCAACGGCGCTGCGGCCGACCGACTCGGCGACCAGCCCCGTCCCCGCCACGCCGTCCACGGGCCGGTCCGACGCCACCGGCCTGCCCAACTCACCGCAGGAGAACGCCCTGGTGACCGAGTTGCTGGCGCCCGGTACGAACGCCGCCGGGCCGGCCCTGCCGGACTGGACCAGCCTGCTGGCCGGGCCGCTCCTGCGCGGGGCGGAGGTGACGCTGCGGTGAAGCGCCGAAGCATCGCGGGCCCGCTCGCCAAATCCGTCGCCTTCGTCGCGGTGACCGCCCTGGCCACCACGGCCCTGGCCTTCGGCATCGCCGGCACCGGTGTCGGCGACACCTACGGCTACGACGCCCGCTTCTCCGACACCACCGGGCTCACCGCCGGTGACAGCGTGCGGATCGCCGGTGTCCGGGTCGGCCAGGTGGACAGCATCCGCGTGGTCGACCACCGGATCGCCGAGGTGCACTTCTCGGTGGCCAAGGACCGGCCGCTGCCCGCCTCGGTCACCGCCTCCGTCAAGTACCTCAACCTGGTCGGCCAGCGGTACGTGGAACTCGCTCAGGGCGCCGGCCCGGTGGACCGCAGCCTCGCCCCCGGCACCACCATCCCGCTGGAGCGCACCACCCCCGCGCTCGACCTCACCCAGCTCTTCGACGGCTTCCAGCCGCTCTTCCAGGGGCTCTCGCCCCAGGACGTCAACAAGCTGGCCGGCGAGATCATCCAGGTGCTGCAGGGCGAGGGCGGCACCGTCGACAGCCTGTTGCGGAGCATGGGCTCGCTGACCGGCACGCTGGCGGGCAAGGACCAGGTGATCGGCCAGGTCGTCGACAACCTGAACTCCGTGCTCACCACCGTCAACGACCGGGAGAGCGGCTTCCGCGACCTGGTCGCCACCCTGCAGCAACTGGTCACCGGCTTCGCCGGGGACCGGGAGCCCATCGGCCGGTCCATCACCGCGATCGCCCAGCTGACCACCAGCACCGCCGGACTCCTCCAGGCGGGCCGGGAGCCGCTCAAGGACAGCATCGACCAGCTCGGCCGGCTCTCCACCAACCTCGCCGACGGAACCCCGCAACTGGAGAGCTTCCTGCGCAACACCCCCGAGAAGATGCGGGCGCTGGGCCGCGCCGCCAGCTACGGCTCCTGGTTCAACCTCTACCTCTGCCAGGCCACCGTCTCCGGCGTGACCACCTCGGACGGCAGCAAGGCCCCCACCGGCATCCTGGCCGACGAAGGGAGGTGCGGCGGATGACAGCCGTCCGACGCAGGCCGCTCTTCAGGCCGCTGCGCGATCGCAATCCCGTCCTGGTCGGCGCGATCGGCCTGCTGCTGCTCGCGCTCGTCGCCCTCGGTGCCTACCGCGCCGACTCGCTGCCGCTGATCGGCGGCGGCACCACCTACCGCGCCGACTTCACCGAGGCCGCCGGCCTGCGGACCGGCAACGAGGTACGGGTGGCCGGCGTCAAGGTCGGCAAGGTCACCGGCGTCGCGCTGGACGGCAACCGCGTCAAGGTCACCTTCGAGGTCCGCGACACCTGGATCGGTGACGCCAGCACCGCCGCCATCGGCATCAAGACCCTGCTGGGGGAGAAGTACCTCGCCCTCGACCCGCTGGGCGGCGCGGCGCAGAACCCGGACGTCCGGATCCCGCTCACCCGGACCACCTCGCCCTACGACGTCACGAAGGCGCTCGACGGCCTCGGCACCACGCTCGGCGCGCTCGACACCCGGCAGCTCGCGCAGAGCTTCGAGGCGATCGCCGACACCTTCAAGGACACCCCCGCCTCGGTGCGCAGCGCCGTGGACGGCCTCACCGCACTGTCGAGGACGGTCGCGAGCCGCGACACCCAGCTCGCCCAACTCCTGGCGGGCAGCAAGCAGCTGACCACGACACTGGCCGACCAGAACGGCCGGGTCGCGTCGCTGGTGTCGGACGGCGACCTGCTGCTCGGCGAACTGAGCAGGCGGCGCGACGCCGTCCACGCGCTGCTCACCGGCACCCGGGATCTCAGCACCCAGCTCAGCGGACTGATCCAGGACGAGAACCAGCGGCTCGCACCGACCCTGGACGCGCTGGACCGGGTCACCACCGTGCTGCGGGCGAACCAGAGCAACCTGGACCAGGTGCTCGCGCTGGCCGGCCCGTACTACCGCCTGGTGGGCAACACGGTCGGCAACGGGCGCTGGTTCGACAGCTACCTGTGCGGGCTCGTCCCGCGGAACTACCTGTCCGCCGGCGCCCAGCCGGAGAGCGGATGCCTGTCGCCCCAGTCGCAGGGCGGCCACGGATGAGGGGGCCA